>WXFH01000056.1 GCA_009881125.1 Acidaminobacter sp.
CGGTAACCACTGGTTCTTTTTGTCATGCCATGAATTCTTAAAATCTAACTTCATAACTATAATACCCTCAAAACAACTAAGGAGCAGGGATTCAAAGAATCCCCACCCCAACTATTGACTTAGAGCCCAAAAAAAAGAGCCACACCAAGGCGGCTCCATAAATGAATCAATATATGGGGGCTGTTACTCAATTAATATCCCATTATTTGAAAATAAAACATTTTTTCAATTTTTCTATTTACTCTTCTTCATCTGTAGGTTTATCCATGATCCTTGCAGTTGATACAACACAGCAAGTTTCGTCTGTCCGCATGAGGCGGACACCACTTGTTGACCTTCCAAGTACAGAAATTTCATCGACGCGCAATCTGATCAAAATGCCCTGACTATTGATCAACATAATTTCTTCATCATCTTTGACCACTCTGGCGCTTACAACTTTTCCTGTTTTGGAATTCATATTGTAAGTCTTAATACCTTTTCCGCCTCTGGTTTGAATTCTGTATTCATCAAGCTCAGTTCTCTTGCCATAGCCGTTCTCGCTGACAATCAAGAGCTTGCTGTCCGATCTAAGGATCTCCATGCACACCACTTCATCATTGTCACTGAGACGTATGCCTCTGACACCTGTAGCGACACGTCCCATTTCACGAACGTCATTCTCATTAAACCGCACTGACATACCATGACTGGTTATGACTATAGCTTCATCTGAGCCAGATGTTTCACGAACGCTGATCAACTCATCATCTGAATTGAGATTAATTGCAATTAAACCATTCTTTCTTGAGCTGTCAAATTTATTCAAGGCTGTTCTTTTGACTATACCCTTCTTTGTCATGAGCATTAAGAAGCCCGACTCAAATGATTTAATTGGAATAACAGCTGTTACAGTCTCCTCTGGTTCCAACTGTATTAAATTGACTACAGCAGTACCTCTTGCCACACGGCCACTCTCAGGAATCTGATAGGCTTTTAGGCGGTAAACTTTTCCGAAGTTTGTAAAGAACAAAAGATAATCATGCGTTCTAGTTGTATAAATATTCTCTACAAAATCTTCTTCTTTTGTCGTAACACCTGTTTTTCCTCTACCGCCACGTTTTTGAGCCGCATAGGTATCAACCGGAGTTCTTTTGATGTAATTGCTATGTGTCAACGTAATGACTACATCTTCATCTTCGATCATATCCTCAATGTCAATTTCATCATAATTAATGGTGATTTCAGTTCTTCTTGGATCACCATATTTTTCTTTGATTCTGACAAGATCCGTTCGAATAATGTCGAATAGCAACACTTCATCCGATAAAATCTCTTTGAGCGATTTTATTAAACCTAAAATTTCTTTGTATTCGTTTTCAATTTTGTCGCGCTCGAGTCCAGTCAATCTTTGAAGGCGCATATCCAAAATGGCTTGTGCTTGTATTTCACTCAGTGCATATTTTTCTATTAAACTCACTTTAGCTTGTGGTGGATTTGGTGCTGCTTTTATTAAATCAATCATATCGTCAATATTATTCAACGCTATCATGAGACCTTCGAGCACATGGGCCCGCTCTTCGGCTTTTCTCAAATCAAATTGAACACGTCTCGTTTCAACGTCTTTCTGGTGAAGGATGTAATAATAAAGGACTTGCTTCAGATTTAAAAGTTTTGGTTCACCTTCAACCAGCGCAATCATATTGATGCCAAAGGTCGATTGCAATTGAGTATGCTTATAAAGCTGGTTCAGAACAACATTGGCATTCGCGTCGCGGCGAAGTTCAACAACAACTCTGATCCCTTCTCTATTACTCTCATCCCTCAAATCTGTGATGCCGTCAATTTTCTTATCTCTAACGAGTCCGGCTATATCTTCAAGCATTTTCGACTTATTGACTTGATAAGGAATTTCCGAGATCAAAATCGCTGTTTTATCTTTCCTAATTTCCTCAATACTAGCCTTTGCACGGACAATGACTTTTCCTCTGCCTGTTCTGTACCCTCTTTTTATACCCTCAGATCCCATGATTTGAGCGCCGGTAGGAAAGTCAGGACCATGTACCAAGTCAATCAAATCCTCGATATCTATGTCCGGATCATCAATCATTGCAAGGGTTGCATCAATAATCTCAGTTAAATTATGAGGAGGTATTGCAGTTGCCATACCGACCGCGATACCGTTTGAACCATTAACCAACAGATTTGGAAATCTCGATGGCAGAACTACAGGCTCTTGAAGAGTTTCATCAAAGTTTGGCCTGTAATCGATTGTTTCCTTATCTATATCCTTCAATAATTCAGTGGCAATTTTAGACATGCGTGCTTCCGTGTAACGCATAGCCGCCGCGGAATCTCCGTCAATTGATCCAAAGTTACCATGTCCATCAATCAGCTGATAACGGATTGAAAACTCTTGTGCCATCCGTACCATTGCATTATAAACAGAGGAGTCGCCATGGGGGTGAAATTTACCCAAAACGTCACCGACGATTCTTGCTGATTTTCTATATGGTTTATCCGGACCAAAACTCAACTCATGCATGTCAAATAATATTCGTCTGTGAACCGGTTTCAATCCGTCTCTGACATCAGGCAAAGCTCGACTGACTATAACACTCATGGCATAGTCAATGTACGACTTTTTCATTTCTTTGCTGATGTCCATATTAACTACTCTTTGAATCTCATTCTCCACTTGAGCACACCTCTCTTCGGGATTACTCCCGAAATTACTTCTGCATTATTAAATAAAATTCAACAGATTAATTTAAACATCCAGATTTGTGACATACCTGGCATTTTCCTCTATGAATTCTCTTCTTGGATCGACTTTTTCTCCCATTAGGGTTGAAAAAATCAAATCCGCCTCAACTGCATCATCAATGCCTACTCTGAGAATAATTCTATTTTCAGGATCCATGGTTGTTTCCCAAAGCTGCTCTGGATTCATCTCACCCAAACCCTTGTATCTCTGGATATCGACATTTCTTCCGCTATCTTCAAGGATCTTTTGAAGTTCTTGATCTGAATATGCATATTGAATGGATTTGCCTTTACTTATTTTATAGAGTGGCGGCTGGGCGATATAAACATATCCCTCTTCAATCAGCGGCCGCATGTACCTGAAGAAGAAGGTGAGCAGTAGTGTCCTGATATGAGCGCCGTCAACATCCGCGTCAGTCATGATCATAATTTTATGATATCTGAGTTTCTCGACATCAAATTCATCACCAATACCACATCCAAAAGCTGTAATCATAGCTCTGATTTCAGCTGAATTGAAAATTCTAGAAAAGTTTGCCTTTTCAACATTAAGTATCTTTCCACGCAGCGGCAAAATCGCTTGAGTTGCTCTGTCTCTACCCTGTTTTGCACTGCCACCCGCGGAATCTCCTTCTACAATATAAACTTCTGTTTTGGAAGGATCGCGTTCGGAACAATCGGCTAATTTCCCGGGCAATGTCATGCCATCAAGAAGACCTTTTCTTCTGGTAAGTTCCCGTGCTTTACGCGCAGCTTCTCTCGCTTTCGAAGCGCGGATACACTTCTCGCTGATAATCTTACCTTCGTTTGGATTTTCCTCGAGAAATTCACTGAACATATCAGAGGCAACAGATTCGACTACACCGCGAATATCATTATTTCCGAGTTTAGTCTTTGTCTGTCCTTCAAATTGTGGCTCGGGCAATTTAACAGAAATAATCGCAGTAATACCTTCGCGGATATCTTCGCCTGTCAAATTCTCTTCTTTTTCTTTCAAAAAGCCTTTCTTTCTGGCGTAATCATTAATAGATTTTGTGAGCGCACTTTTAAAGCCGCTTAAGTGAGTGCCGCCTTCATGGGTATTGATATTGTTCGCAAAAGTATAAATGTTTTCAGTATAGCCATCTGTGTATTGGACAGCGATCTCAACTGTATTGCCTTCCACTTGAGATTCTCTGTAGATGACATTGTCATGAACAGAAGTTCTGTTTTTATTTAGATAAGCAACAAATTCCTTGATTCCGCCTTCATAGAAAAAAATCGATTTCTTTGCGGTTTCAACACGTTCGTCAGTCAGAGAAATTTTTATACCCTTGTTTAAGAAAGCCATTTCTCTTAGTCTATATTCTAGTGTCTGAAAATCAAAAACCAACTCGTCAAAAATTTCAGCGTCCGGCATAAATGTTGTTTTTGAACCATTTTCATCAGTTTCGCCTATAACGCATAATTCAGAAGTAGTTTTACCTCTTGAAAATTCAATTTTATAGATCTTGCCATTTCTTTTTACCTCAACGATCATCCATTCTGAAAGCGCATTGACAACCGAGGCACCAACACCATGAAGACCGCCTGATACTTTATATCCCCCGCCGCCGAACTTACCACCGGCGTGCAATACTGTATGGATGACCTCAACAGCCGGTTTATTTGACTTGCTGTGCATGTCAACAGGCATGCCGCGGCCGTTGTCTGATACCATGATTGTATTGTTCTCGCCAATAACGATGTCAATTTGAGTGCAATAACCCGCTAGTGCTTCATCTATGCTGTTGTCAACAATTTCGTAGACTAAATGGTGAAGACCTCGAAGACTTGTAGTTCCAATGTACATGCCAGGCCGTTTCCGAACTGGCTCCAACCCCTCCAGGACCTGGATCTGTTCCGCATTGTATTCATTCTGGACTGGCGTTATCAACTCAGTTACCTCCTGATGTTTCAAATTCAATAACAGTACCATCAATTACTTTCAAGATCTTGCCTCTTGAAAGGTGATCATTTTTGATAGTACTAAGCTCTGTCGTCGTTATAAAAGTCTGTACATTTTCAAAAGTCTTTATCAGTAGATTTTGACGGTGCTGGTCCAGTTCTGACATGACATCATCCAGAATCAAAACTGGATATTCACCTGTTTCCTCGAAAATAATTTCAATTTCTGACAACTTAAGAGATAATGCTGCGGTTCTCTGTTGCCCTTGTGAACCAAATACTCTGGCATCATGCCCATTTATAGTCAGTTTCAGGTCATCACGATGAGGACCATACCATGTAAAGCCTCTTTCGATATCCTTTTCCCTATATTCTTCCAGCTTGTTAATAATCGCTGAGACTATTGTATCATAATCCTGGCCAATTTCATTTGTGATAAAAGACAAATATTCTACACTAAATTTTTCTTTACCGTTCGTCATTTGAAAATGGATACGCTGACTGATCCTGTCCAGTTTACTTATAAATTCAAGCCGTTTCAGGATCACTTGAGCGCCGTACTGAGCCATTTTTTCTTCCCATATTTCATAAAGAGGCCACTGGGTTGATTTTGTTCTCAACAGGGCATTTCTTTGATCCAAAGCTCTATTGTAATGGACGAAGGCCATAAGATATCTGGTACTCATTTGAGAGATTTCCCGGTCGATAAAGCGCCTTCTTTCTACGGGAGACTCTTTGACCAATTTAAGGTCTTCGGGCGTAAATGCGACAATATTAAGTCGACCGACCCATTCGCTTAATCTATGAATAGGGGATCCGTTATAGCGTAAAGACTTTTTCTTGTCCTCTAAAAAGCGCATCTCAAGTTGGCTTTCAATCCCATGTTGTTGGAAATGAATGCCGAGATACGCTGTGTTGAGATTGAATCGAACCATATCTCTTTCTCTGGATGTTCTGAAAGATCTTCCAAATCCACCCACAAAAAGTGCTTCAATCAGATTTGTCTTTCCCTGCCCATTATCACCGATTATTAAATTCAAATATCGATCAAATTCGAGCTCAAGCTCATCATAATTTCTGAAATTTTCGAGCTTTAGCTTTCGAACAAACACAGCTTATTCCTCCTGGCCAAATACGACCTCAATGGTATGCTTTTCAACGATCTTGTCCGATTCATCTCTTATTTCAATTTCAATAAGATCTCCAGGCCTAATTTTTTTACCTCGCTGCAGCTCATAGTTACCATTTAGCTTAACCATACCATCGGCAATAATCTGCTTTGCAAAGCCCCCGGTTTGAACCATACCCGACAATTTTATCAATTGATCCAGTTTAATGTATTCTGTGTTTATCATGACTTGCATAAGCGTCTCCTTTATGCCATTCTGACTGGCAGAACAAGATAAGTATAGAATCCGTGATCGACAGGTTTCATGATGCATGGGCTTACGTTCGTTGAAAATTCAAGGACAACCCATTCACTTTCCATCACTTTCAATGCATCAATCAAATATTTAGGATTAAAACCAATATCAAGTTCAGGTCCACTTAAGTCGATTGAAACTTCTTCGTTGACACTGCCTATCTCGACATTGGAAAGGATATTCATTCTTTGTGGTTTTAAAGATAATTTTATGGAGCTGTTCTTACTTTCTTTTGCCATCAGAGAAGCACGCTCTAGACCACTCAACAACTCATCTGTTTTTACCTTTGCAGTTGTTTTGTTATCTTTTGGAAGAATTTGCGCGTATTTAATAAATTCACCCTCCAGCAACCTGCTTACTATCCTAATCTGATTGAACTCAAAAAGGATATGACGATCAGTGAATAAAACATGTAAAGTTTCGGCATCAGGAACTCCTGACAGAATCTTAGCCACTTCATTGAGTGTTTTTGCTGGAACGACAACCTTTCCTGTCAATTCCGAATGAAGCATAGCCTGTCTGAGAGCCAGTCTGTAACCATCTATTGCAACTACTGACAAGCGGTCTGGCTCAAATTCAAAGAGCGCACCTGTCAAAATAGGTCGTGACTCATCCAAAGAAGTAGCAAATAGAGTTTGGCGGATCATGCCCTTCAAAAGGCCGCATTCTATTTGAACGCCTGAAGCTGCATCCACTTCAGGGATCTCGGAAAATTCAGCATCTGACATGCCCATTATTTTGAAATCTGATCGGTCACAGGTTATTCTGGTTTCATAATTGTCACTGGACTCAATCACGACGTTAAGTGGAGCTAATTTGCGTATAATTTCTCCAAAAAGTCTGGCTGGAAGAACGACACTTCCTTCCTGGTCAACTTCAGCGATGAATTTTGTCTCTATACCCAGGCTAAGGTCATTTCCAGTAAGAGTAACTTCACTTCCACTGGCTTCAACTAATATTCCATTCAATACAGGATGAGTTGATTTTGAAGAGACAGCTTTTGAGACGGTTAGGATGGCTTCAGAGAGTACGGATTGCGGGCAAGTGAATTTCAATGTGGAAAACCTCCTCATTTGCGATCAATTTTGAGTTTAAAATTAACTAAGTAATATTATTAGTCATAGTAGTAGGGGCTGTTAGTATGTTGAAAACTCACGGAAGTGTTGATATCAGGTCGTTAAACAAATTTGTACACTGTGGATAAACCACTTGAAAGTTGATGTTTTATCCACAGAAAAAGATAAAAACAGGCGCCCGTTTTTATCCACAGGCGCACCTAAAGTTTTTCACAGGATTTTGTGAGTAATTTTAATCTGAGTCTATTCGCCCTGGATTTCCTTTGTTATTTTATCGAGTCTCGATTTAAAGGAAGCACTCTCCTGGATTTCTTTTGAGATTTTATCATAGGCGTGAATGACGGTGGTATGATCTCTGCCTCCGAACTCTTCACCTATTTTGGGCAAAGACATGTCTGTCAGTTCACGGCATAGATACATGGCAATTTGACGTGGATATGAAATTGAGCGTGTACGCCGTTTAGTATCAAAATCTTCAGCTTTGACATTGAAATGTTGAGCAACAATCGATTTTATCAGTTCAACATTGATTTGTTTTGGTTTTGAGGAAGCAATTATATCTTTTAGGGCTTCCGCAGCGATATCCACTGAAATTTCGACATTTGCGAGTGAAGCATAAGCGATGATTCTAGTCAGAGCACCCTCAAGTTCTCTGATGTTCGATTTAATTTTGCGGGCGATAAATTCAAAGACTTCATTTGGGATTATTATGCTGTCCAGTTCTGCCTTTTTCCTTAAAATAGCTATTCTTGTTTCAAAATCCGGCGCCTGGATATCCGTGATTAAGCCCCATTCAAAACGTGACCGAAGACGATCTTCCAAAGTAGGAATTTCCTTTGGCGGACGGTCACTCGAGACAATAATTTGCTTATTCGCTTCATACAAAGCATTAAAGGTATGAAAAAATTCTTCCTGGGTTCTTTCTTTTCCTGCGATGAACTGAATATCATCCACTAACAGAACATCTACATTTCTGTATCTGTTTCTGAATTCGGCGTTTTTATCATCTTTTATGGAATTGATTAATTCATTGGTAAATTTCTCTGAAGTGACATAGGCAACTTTAGCTTTCTTATTCTGATCAAGAATATAGTGGCCGATGGCGTGCATAAGGTGAGTTTTTCCAAGACCTACACCGCCATAAATAAACAACGGGTTATAGGCTTTCGCAGGCGATTCAGCGACTGCAAGCGACGCAGCATGAGCAAATCGATTGCTGTTTCCTATGACAAACTCGTCAAAAACGTATTTTGGATTGAGTCTGATCTGATTGATGTCATCATTAAATGCATCATATTCTCTTGAAGAAGATTGATTTTCCTTTTCAAATTTTGCCGATTCGCTGATTAGGACGAATTCAATTAAAAATTCTCTGTTTGCAGCTTCATGCACAGCATTAGTGATAAGGGACAAATAACGATTTTCTAGGATTTCCTTGTTAAAATCATTTGGCACAGCCAAAATTAATCGATTGCCTCGGACCGCAATGGGAGAGATCGACTTTAACCATGTATTGTAGCTCACTTCTGTCAATTCTTTTTTGATTAATGCCATAGTCGCTTCCCATAACTCCCGGACATTCAAACTCATTTTTTTACCTCCAAAAACTTTATTCACAAATCATCAACAGGTAAGATAGGATAACTTCCTGAGTTCACCTGCGTTTAAGCTATCAACAGTTTTGTGTGCGTTATGTGGATAAAGGTGCATAAAAAAATGCGCATTGGTCGTTTATCCACATGTGACTGCGCGGGGTTTATCCACATATCCATATGGCCCAACGCACATTCAAACGCGATTTTGCGCAGTTAAATGAAAAATATTCACAGTGTTATCCACAAATCGTGGATAAATGTGAATGTTTTGGATTAAAAAATTCACTTATCAACAGTGAGATAATAATATCAAATTATGACGTCCATTTCAATTCAAATAAAGAAAATATCCACAGCCTGTGAGTTTGGTCCTATGTGGGTAACATTGTGGATGATCCTTTTATCAAATTCGTCTCTTTGTCCGACAACTTTTGGAAATGGCATGAGCGAGGGTGTGAGTGAAGCTTTCAAAGGTGCAAATCGGTATTGACAAGGTCTGTCTGAGAAATTATAATGACATAGCAGACTTTTTGTTTTGTGAACCCATTGGTTTAATAGATATCTAATTTCAAGGAGGTGTTTCAAGTGAAAAGAACTTATCAACCTAAAAAGAGACAAAGATCAGTCGAACACGGCTTTAGAAAAAGAATGAAAACTAAATCCGGAAGAAACGTATTGAGAGCTCGTAGAAGAAAAGGAAGAAAGAGTTTGACTGCTTAAGACCGCGACTAGTGGTCTTTTTTTGCAATTATAGGCCTTGGAGGTTCATTGTGAAGATTGAAGGGCTTAAAAAGAGCGGTCAATTTGCTGAGGTATACAAACATTCCAAGTCGTCAGCAACACGATTTGTCGTGATGTATCATAAACCTAATGGACTGACAGTGAACCGGGTTGGTTTTTCAGTCAGCAAAAAAGTTGGGAAGAGTGTTGTGAGAAACCGGGCAAAACGCTTGATCAGAGAAGCATACAGATTAAATTCGGACCGGGTCCCAGTGGGCTATGATCTGGTATTTATTGCGCGTGTCAGAATAGTTGAAGCAACTTATCAGGATATTGAAAAAAGTGTGCGCCGGTTGTTGAAGGAGCTTCGTCAGAAATGAAAAAATTGCTTCTTGCACTGATCCGCTTTTATCAAGGGTACATATCACCGCTTCTCGGACCGAGATGCAGGTTTCATCCCACTTGCAGTCATTATGCATTTGACGCCGTGTCCAAGTATGGTGCTTTAAAAGGTTCTTGGCTTAGCATCAAACGTATTTTAAAATGCCATCCCTTACATCCGGGGGGATATGATCCACTAAAATAAAATTGTGTTAATGCTTGTCGGGAGGAAAAAAAATTGAGTTTTTTGTATGCAATTTTTGGTAAAACATTAGGTTTGATCTATAACCTTGTCAATGATTACGCATTATCCATCATCGTTTTTACAATATTGGTCAAATTATTGCTGTATCCGCTGAATTTGCAGCAAATTCGTTCTTCTAAGGCCATTAATGAAATTCAGCCAAAGCTTAAAGAGCTGCAGGAAAAATACAAGAATGATAAAGAGACACTTGCTGCGAAGCAAATGGATCTTTACAAACAGCATCACATCAATCCTATGGCGGGATGTCTTCCCCTTTTGATTCAGCTGCCAATTATCTTTGCGTTGTTTGGTACGCTTAGAGATCCCATTCAATATGTGTTCAACAATGATGCCGCATTGGCAAATGAGGCGCTCAGTAAAGGCTTTCTATGGATAAAAGACCTTGCTGCGCCTGATACACTTAGCTTATTGATACCATCGGCAACTGGATTTATTGGAGCACTTCCGGGCATCATGCCTATTCTCGCAGCAGCAATCACTTATTGGCAGATGAATTCAATGTATGATGGCCAACAGGTCAATGAGCAAATGAAGACTATGAATAAAATTTTGCCGTTCGTAATTCTCTTTACCGGCCGCACACTCTCTGCCGGCGTGCTGATTTATTGGATCATCAGCAGCTTGTTCCAGCTCGTTCAGCAAAAGCTTACTGGTCACCTGAAAAAGAAGGAGGCTTAACACGTTCATGTATGTTGTCGAAAAAACCGCGAGAACTGTAGAAGAAGCGCTTAAACTAGCGCTGATTGAATTGTCAGCAACTGAAGATCAGGTTAAAGTAGACGTCATAGAAGAGTCTTCGAAGGGTTTGTTTGGACTCTTTGGCGCAAAAGAGGCAAAAGTTCGTGTAGAGCTTAAGGAAAAAAGCGATAGAATCGCAGTGGAGTTTCTAGAAAAAATTCTTGATAAGATGGGCATTGACGGTACAGTTGTAGCTAAACTGGATGGAGATGCTTTGAATCTTGACATTCTTGGCAATGATATGGCGATCCTGATAGGACGCAGAGGCCAAACACTGGACGCACTTCAATATCTGGTGAGTCTGGTAGTCAATAAAGAAAGAGCGGACTATCTCCGAGTGACTCTGGATACAGAAAGTTATCGCGCAAAGCGCAAGGAAACACTCGAGAAATTGGCGCATAGACTTGCTGCTAAAGCTAAAAAAATGCGCAAAGATATTGTGCTTGAACCTATGAATCCATACGAGAGAAGAATCATACACGCGACGTTGCAGGGACATCCTTACGTCAGCACAAAAAGTGAAGGCGAGGAGCCAAATCGCAAAGTCGTAATTTTCTTGAATAAGTAACCTTGAAAAACCCAGTCAAGCTACTGGGTTTTTTGTATCCGAAAGGAGGACAGACATTGTTCAGAGAGGATACAATTGTTGCAATTTCAACACCTCCAGGTGAAGGTGCCATAGGTATAGTTAGAATGAGCGGCGAGCTCAGCATGCAAATAGCCAATAAGATTTTCAGACAGAAAAAGGATAGAGATATTACAATAAATGATCATCGGAAGATGCTTTACGGACATATTTACAAGAATGAATCCGTTGTTGATGAGGTGCTTCTAGTACCTATGTTTTCTCCGGCAACTTATACGCGTGAAGATCTCGTCGAAATCCATTGTCACGGTGGCATGGTACCGTTAACGGAGATTGTGAAGCTGATTTTGGAAAATGGAGCGAGCATGGCAGAACCAGGTGAATTTACCAAACGTGCGTTTTTGAACGGACGTCTTGACCTGGCTCAGGCTGAATCAGTGATGGACTTGATTCAGGCTAAGACACCACAGGGGTTTGAGGTAGCTTATAATCAGTTGGAAGGTCATTTGTCGGGAAAAGTAGACGCTGTGAGAGCAGAGCTCCTTTCTGCAATGGCACAGCTTGAAGTCTGTATAGATTATCCGGAAGAGGATATCGAAGAAATGACTTATTCGGAGATGACTGACCGGTTCAAAGCAGCTGAGAAATCCGTGTCTGCACTGCTTGAAAACAGCGAGACAGGACGCATTTTGAGGGATGGTCTCAGCACTGTTATCGTCGGTAAGCCAAATGTAGGCAAATCTTCGCTCTTAAACGCGCTGCTGCGCGAATCCAGGGCTATTGTCACGGATATACCAGGTACGACGCGCGATGTCATTGAGGAAACCCTCAACGTGCGTGGGGTACCGGTGAAACTCGTTGATACAGCAGGAATCCGTGAGACGGAGGATCTTGTTGAAAAACTGGGCGTTGAAAGAAGCAAGGCATTCTTTAATCGTGCGGATCTAGTCGTTTTCGTTTTAAATGCAGCTGAAGCGCTTTCCCCTGAAGATGAGGATATTATGAAATATCTAAAGGATCGGCGTGCTATTGTACTTTTAAACAAGAGCGATCTTGACCCGGTTCTAGATGAAATGACACTGCGTGATCGCCTTGGAAATGAGATTCCGGTCATCCGGACGTCTCTCATTCAAGAAGAAGGCATCCAGGAGCTTGAAGATGAAATTGCCAAAATGGTTTACGGAGGCCAAATGTCGCTTGCAGAGCGCTCTGTGGTGACAAATCTCAGACATCAGGATGCGTTGAGAAGAGCTGCGAAATCCCTTGGTGATGCGCTCGGCTCATGCAAAGAGGGAATGCCGTATGATTTTTTACAGGTAGATGTCAGGAACGCGTATGATGCGCTCGGCGAAATAACAGGTGAAACGGTTGAAAACGACTTGATCACGAAGATTTTCAGTCAGTTTTGCTTAGGCAAATAGAGAGGTGTTCATCTTGCCAGAAGAATTTTACAGCGGCACATATGATGTTGCCGTAATCGGTGCCGGTCATGCCGGCTGTGAAGCTGCTCTGGCCAGTGCCAGAATGGGCATGAAAACCGTCATGTTCTCGATAAATTTGGATTCATTGGCTATGTTGCCATGTAATCCGTCCATCGGCGGAACCGGAAAAGGCCACTTAGTCCGGGAAGTGGACGCGCTGGGCGGACAGATGGGCCTGATAACGGACCAAGCCATGGTGCAGAGTAAAATGCTCAACACCAGAAAAGGGCCTGCTGTTCATTCTCTTCGAGCTCAGGCAGATAAGACGAGATATCATGTAGAAATGAAAAAGGTCATAGAAAATACCTCTAACTTGGATTTAAAACAAGGTGAAATCATAGAGATTGAGGTTGCCGATGGTCGCGTGAAAAGCCTCTTAACCAGTACAGGCGCACGCTACGAAACCAGGGCGATCATATTGGCGACTGGAACCTACTTGGGTGGTAAAATTTTCATTGGAAGTTCAGTCTTTCAAAGTGGTCCAAACGGTTTGGCACCCTCTTTAAAGCTGGCTGAGAATCTGAAATCTCACGGGTTGGAGATCTGGCGATTCAAAACCGGCACACCGGCGCGCGTGAATAAGCGTTCGTTGGACTATTCAAAGATGGAAGCTCAGTATGGCGATCCTAAACCTGTTCCCTTTTCATTCTTGAATGACAGCATCTCCTTTGAAGAACTACCTTGCTGGTTGACTTATACCAATGCTGAGACGCACGCTGTCATTCAGAAGAATATTTTGAGATCAGCAATGTATGGCGGACAAATTGAAGGTACCGGAACACGATATTGTCCGTCTATCGAGGACAAAATTACGAGATTTGCAGACAAAGAACGTCATCAGTTATTTGTCGAGCCTGAGGGCTATGAGACGAATGAAATGTATGTACAAGGGATGTCGACAAGCCTTCCTGAGGATGTTCAAACGGCTTTCATGAGGACAATTCCTGGACTTGAAAATGTCGAGGTTATGCGGCCGGCTTATGCAATAGAGTATGATTGTTTGGACCCATCTCAACTTAAGAACACATTGGAATTAAAATCCATTGAGAATCTGTTTTCTGCAGGCCAATTTAATGGTTCTTCAGGCTACGAGGAAGCAGCTGCTCAGGGCATTATTGCTGGCATAAATGCCGCACTTAAGCTCAAGGGAGAGCCGCCTTTTACTTTGGATCGTTCTGAGGCTTACATTGGGGTATTGATTGACGATTTGGTGACAAAAGGAACGAACGAACCATACCGCATGATGACTTCGAGGGCGGAGTATCGCCTGCTATTGAGACAGGACAACGCGGATATGCGTTTGACTGAAAGAAGTTACAGCATTGGATTGGCGACCCATGAACGTTATGAGAAGCTGATGGACAAGCTGATGAATATCGATTTAGAATTAAAGCGTCTGGAAAGCGTAACTGTCCGCCCTGAAATGGTTAATGGTTTGCTTGAAAGACTAGGCAGCTCACCTATAAAACAAGGTATGTCGTTGATGGAGCTTCTAAGACGGCCTGAAGTTGACTATATATCACTGGCGGAAGTTGATATTGACCGACCTTGGTTAAGAGAGGACGTCTTTGTTCAATGTGAGATTCAGCTAAAATATCAAGGGTATATTCAAAAGCAGCTTCAGCAGGTGGAACGTTTTAAACAGCTGGAAAAAAAACGACTTCCGGAAGACCTCGATTATCTTGACATTGAGGGTTTAAGACTTGAAGCTCGTCAGAAACTGTCTAAAATACGACCAGAATCAGTGGGACAGGCCTCCAGAATTTCCGGGGTTTCTCCGGCGGACGTTTCTGTATTATTGATTTATCTGGAACAGCGAAACAGAAGACGGGGTGTCGACAATGGACGTTAGAAACGCATTGAAAGAGGGATTGCTGGCTCTGGGTTACGAAAATCCCAATGAGATGCTTGAGCAATTTATGACCTATAAAGCTCTGTTGTTGGAATGGAATGAGAAGATTAATCTGACGACCATTACAGATGATCATGGGATTGTATACAAACATTTTCTGGATTCTCTGACCTGTCTTCAAGCGCCAGTAGATTTTAATGGCAAGAAAGTGTTGGATCTTGGAACAGGCGCAGGGTTTCCAGGTGTACCTTTAAAAATTGCGATGCCTGAACTGGATGTGACGCTTATGGACTCTCTGAACAAGAGGATTCAGTATTTGACAGAGGTTTGCAGAGTGTTGGATTTTAAGCATGTCACGTGTTTGCATGCCAGAGCTGAAGAAGCAGCAAGACAAACTGATCATCGCGAGAAATATGATATTGTCGTTTCCAGAGCCGTTGCCAATATGAGTACTTTATCTGAGTACTGTCTCCCCTTCGTGAAGACAGGCGGTTACTTTATAGCGCAAAAGACTAATGAGGCTTTTGAAGAGATTAAAGCTGCAGAAAGAGCTATCAAAATTCTTGGTGGCGCCAGTCCTGAGATAATACCTACAAGTGTTCCGGGTACAGACTTTGAACATAATTTGGTCGTGATTCGAAAAGTGAAGTCTACGCCAGCTTTATATCCGAGAAAAGCTGGTACGCCGGCAAAGAAACCAATTGTTTAGGGAGGGTTAAGTTGTGAATCGAAGTGAGCACTTGATTCATCTTCCTATAGAATATATTCGGCCCAATCCGTATCAGCCCAGGCGACATTTTTCGGAGGATGACTTAAAGGAACTCTCTGATTCAATAAAGAGCGTAGGGTTAATTCAGCCAATCACAGTCAGAGTCATAAAGGACGGCTATGAATTGGTTGTAGGAGAAAGAAGACTGCGAGCCGCTTCCATGGCCGGATTGAAAGAAATTCCCGTAATGCTTGTGAACATGAATGATCAGGAATCTGCCACTGTGGCTTTGATTGAGAATATTCAAAGAGATGATTTGAATTACTTTGAAGAAGCCAGTGCTTTTGAAAGGTTGATGAAGGATCAGCAATGGACACAGAAGGAAATTGCTGAAATGTTAGGTAAAAAGCAATCCACTATTTCGAATAAAATAAGACTGCTTGCTATCCCCCAGCCTGTCAGAGATGTTCTGATCCATCATCAGCTGACTGAACGTCATGCGCGTGCTTTGTTGAAATTAGGCAGAACGGCTGATTTGCGAAAAGTAGCCAGTCGAATTGTAAAAGAGCAATTGAATGTAAAGGATACGGAGAGACTGATCTCGGAATTGGTGCAGCAGCCGGAAGCATCTGATGAAAAGTTGACACCAAAGAAAAGGATTCGAGGAATCGCTAGTTTTAAAATATATTTAAATACATTAAAGCAGAGCGTTGAGACTATACGTGCAGCTGGCGGTAATGTAACTTATGAGGAAATCATATCAAATGATGGCGTTGAAGTGAGAATTAACATTAAAAAGTGAATGTTTCACGTGAAACAATGTAATTTTTAAGAAAGAGCACAGTTTAATTGTGCTCTTTCACTTTTTTTGCGTTTATTTCTAGTATAATGAGAGTAATATTCGTTCGAGGAGTGGTTTTCTTGGGTAAAGCAATCGCTGTGTTCAATCAAAAAGGTGGCGTCGGGAAAACGACTACCAACGTGAATTTAAGTGCAGCTCTTGCTGCAATGAAAAAGAAAATCCTGGTGATCGACAACGATCCTCAGGGTAACTCTACCAGTGGACTTGGAATCGATAAACATCAAGTAGACAGCAATGTTTATAATGCTTTGCTAGGTGATATGGAACCCAAAGCTTGCATTCACGAGACAAGTTACAAGAATCTTTTTATTATGCCATCAGATGTTGCTTTAGCAGGTGCTGAAATCGAGATGATCGATTTGACAGAACGCGAGCATAGACTAAGGAAGGTAATCCACGCAGTTAAGGATGACTATGATTATGTTTTAATCGATTGTCCGCCATCATTAGGATTGCTAACGATTAACGCATTGGTGGCAGCTGACAGCATCTTGATTCCTATTCAATGTGAATACTATGCTTTGGAAGGTGTCAGTCAACTTGTTGATACCTATCACCGAATTAAAAAAAATCTGAACTCAAGTCTTGAGATTGAAGGTGTGCTCTTAACGATGTTTGACAGCAGAACAAATCTTTCCTCTCAAGTCGTTGAAGAAGTAAATAAATATTTTAAAGATAAAGTCTATAAGACAGTGATACCGAAAAATGTGCGCGTAGCTGAAGCGCCGAGTTTTGGAATGCCTGTCGTTGCATATGATAAGCATTCGAAAGGTGCAAAGGCCTATTTAAAGCTAGCAAAAGAATTCGCTAAACGGTGAGGGGGAAATTAATTTGAGTACAGGTAAGTTTAAACGTGGACTGGGTAAAGGTTTGGGTGCTTTAATTCCTGAAGCAGAATTAGCATCCATGGGTGAATATAGATCCGCTGAGGTCATAGAAGTTGAAATAGACAGAGTTATTCCAAATCCGGGACAGCCACGCCGACATTTCGATGAGGATGCACTATTGTCCCTTAAAGATTCGATTGAAGCTCATGGTATTGTTCAACCAATTTTGGTTAGGCATGATGGTACAGGTTATATAATAATTGCGGGTGAACGTCGTTGGCGTGCTGCTCGTATGGCCGGATTAAAGCGCGTGCCTGTTATTATTCGTGAAGTGGATGAAATCAGTGTAGCCCAGCTTTCGTTAATTGAAAATATTCAAAGAGAAGATTTGAACGATATTGAAGAAGCGATTGCTTATGAGCATTTAATGGCACATTATGGGTTAACTCAGGAGGATTTATCAAAAGCTGTAGGCAAAAGTCGGTCACATATAGCAAATACGATGCGGTTGACAAAGCTGGATGATCGTGTCAAAGATATGATTGCAGTAGGACAGATCACCGGTGGACACGGCAGAGCACTTTTGCGCATTGAAGATCCTGAACACCAGCATGCCTGGGCTGTAAAAATTATTGACGGCGCTTTGAGTGTCCGAGAAATCGAAGATGCTTTATCAAAACCAGAAAAAAAGGTAAAGCCTAAGAAAAAGAAATCAAAGCCTGATCTTGAGGTCAAAATGATGGAGACACAGCTAAGAGAACATTTTGGGACTAAGGTAGAAATTAAGCGAGGTAGGCTAAAGGGTAAGATTGAAATTGAATTCTACAATGATGAGGATCTTGACAGACTGTATAGTCTATTACAAAGAAATTAGTGTTTCACGTGAAACATTGCGGGGTGAAGAATGAGAAAGCTGATGTTTATAGTTAATCCTGCAGCTGGGAAGGGTTCTGCGAAAACACTTTTGGAGCCCATTCATAAACGATTCGAAAATACTGAGATCGAGTATAAAATGATAATCTCTCAGTCAAAAGGACAAATTACTGCACTGACAATGCAGGCAATTCGCGATGGTTTTAATGAGATTGTAGCCATTGGGGGTGACGGCACTTTAACAGAGATGATTCAGGGGATTTGTCAGTCTGGCGCCCAAAATATTAAAGCGGGGATTTTGCCATGTGGTACTGGCAATGACTTCTCAAAAGTGCTTTACAATTCACAAGATCCTTTAATAATTTTAGAGTCAATTATTCTGGGAAATACTAAAAATGCTGATCTATTCGACTGCAATGGTATTAAATGCATAAATATCTGCGCAATGGGCATAGACGGCCAAATTGTTATTGATACTGAAAAAATAAAGAAAGTATTTCCAGGGCCTGTTTCATATCTTCTAAGCACTTTAAAATCACTGATGACCTACAAAGCCAGAAAAGTAGAGATTCAAATGGATCAGACAAAGATACAAAGGAGAACCTTAATTGTTGCAATAGGAAATGGCAGATATTTTGGCGGCGGAATGAAAATCACGCCAAAAGCTGAAATCGATGATGGATTAATGGATGTTTGTATTGTCAATCATGTTCCCAAACTCAAGCTGATGGCCATGTTTCCGTCAATTTTTAAAGGAGAGCATCTCAATATAAAGGAAGTTGAGTATTACAATTGTTCGGAAGTCTCAGTTAAAAGTTTGGAGAAAAGTTTGCTTCTCAATGTTGATGGAAATATTGTCGGAACGACGCCAGTTAAGGTTACATTGGCAAACGAAAAAATTTGTATGTTTTGTGATTAGAAGATCTAAATAACTTGGAGGAATCATATGGAGTGCGATATTCTTGCATTTGGGGTTCATCCAGATGACATTGAAATAGGAATTGGTGGGCTCCTGATTTCTGAAGCACAAAGGGGTGCGCACATTGTCATGGTGGATTTAACTCTTGGCGAAATGGCCAGTAATGGTACACCTGAAGGCAGAAGAAATGAAAGCATGTCAGCAGCTCATTTGATTGGAGCGGATGAGCGATTAAATCTTGAAATGAGTGACCGCGGCATAAAGACTGACAACGAAAGTGTGTCTCAAATTGTATCACTCATCAGACGTCTAAGACCTAAGCGGCTTTTTTATCCTTACCTGCATGACCGCCATCCAGATCATGGAAATGGCGCTTCGCTACTTCGGGAAGCTTGCTGGTCAGCAGGGCTTGTAAAATTTGAATGTGAAGGGCTGAAAGCCTACCGTCCTGAAGTGGTTTACATGTACTATATCAATGATGTCGCTGATGTCTCTGTGACCTACGACATTTCAACTGTCTATGATTTAAAAATGGACGCTCTTCGATGCCATGCATCGCAATTTGGATGTGATGGCAACGAGAATAGAACTTATTTAAATAGTGGTTTCCTGGAGGTGATCAAAGCCAGAGACCGATATTTCGGTTATTTGGCGGGAACTTTGTATGCCGAATGCCTAACAGGCGTAAACTTACCAAGGATTCATGGATTCGGCGTTGACAAATCGTGTGGAATTCTTTAACATAGTAAAGTAGCTGTCGGCTCAGCCACTTTTACGATGCTGTCTCACTATGCACTCGTAGCTCAGTAGGATAGAGCAACCGCCTCCTAAGCGGTAGGTCGAAGGTTCGACTCCTTTCGAGTGCGCCAAAGCTGTGCCGTACCATGTTGATATTCAAACATGGTACGGCACAAACCTGACACTGGAGGTAAGTATGCTGCATGATGAAATGTACATGCATGAAGCGCTTTACGAGGCGCGATTAGCAGCTGCAAAAGGTGAGGTTCCCATTGGCGCGGTGATCGTGAGACGTGGTGTGATCATTTCGAGAGGGCACAATTTAAAAGAATTGGGAAAAAATGCTCAATTACATGCCGAAATGATAGCTTTGACAAATGCCTCAGAATATCTTAATTCATGGAGGTTGACAGGCAGTACGTTGTATGTTACAATAGAACCCTGTCTGATGTGTGCAGGCGCAATTTATCAAGCTAGAATTTTGAGAGTGGTTTACGGCGCTCAGGACTGGAAAGCTGGAGCTTTTGGCTCGCTGTATGACTTGTCTGAGGATCCGAGAATCAATCACAGGGTTCAGCTGCGAAAGGGCGTTCTGGAACAAGAATGTGCTCAGATAATGAGTGGATTTTTCGAAAAGCTGCGCACAAAATACAGATAAAGTGGAGAGGTGTCCGAGTTGGCTAAGGGGCACGCCTGGAAAGCGTGTAAGGCTTAACCGCCCCGCGGGTTCGAGTCCCGCCCTCTCCGCCATTTTATTTAAGTCGTTAACCGCGCATGGATTGGGAGCCTGGCGGAACCCTATAACCTGCAATCCGCTGCAAGCAGGGTCCGAACCCGGATGAGAAATTAAGACTATGCTTTTCCCGCAGTTCGCTGGTACTGTCGGGTCTTGCGCAATAGCACCCTGTGAACCCCGTCAGGTTCGGAAGAAAGCAGCGGTAAGCAGATCGTTCTATGTGCCGCAAGGGTGCCTGATAGTATTTGCGGCTGCGGGAATTCATATGATTTTGATTTCACAGCCGGGTGCGCGTTAATAGGTAAAAGCAAAAATGAGAGCGGAAGCTCTCTTTTTTTTTACTTCACGAAGTCTTCTGTTATAATAGAGAAAGCATTATCAGATTTTTAATCGTTTTAGAAAGGGCGAATTGCCATGAGCTATACTGCGCTATACAGGAAGTGGAGACCAAAAGTCTTTGAAGATCTGATTGGACAGAAGGCCATAGTAGATACTCTACGCAGTCAGATTGAACGTGGCAAATTCGGCCATGCTTATATTTTTTCCGGAACTCGAGGCACAGGGAAGACCTCCACTGCCAAAATACTGGCACGAGCTATCAATTGCCCGGAAAGAAAAGATTATAATCCTTGCAACAAATGCGAGATTTGCTTGTCAATTTTAGATGAGACGTTGATGGATGTCATTGAGATGGATGCTGCATCAAATAATGGTGTGGATGATATTCGAGAGCTTAGGGAAAATGTTAAGTATCCGCCATCAAGGAGCAAGTATAAAGTCTATATAATTGATGAAGTTCATATGCTTTCGACAAGTGCTTTCAACGCTTTGCTTAAAACACTCGAAGAGCCTCCTGAGTATGCCGTTTTTATACTTGCAACGACTGAACCCCATAAGATTCCGGCAACGATTCAATCCAGATGCCAGCAATTTGAATTCAAAAGAGTGGGCAAAGAAGATTTGATGGAGAGAATGCAGTTGATCTGTGAGTCTCAGGGTATGGTGTATGAAACACAAGCTTTAGACAAAATAATCAATAGGGCGGATGGTGCAGTCAGGGATGCCCTCAGTCTCCTCGACCGTTGCCTCACGTCAACGGCTGATTTGCTTCGGGCAGAGGATGTGGATCGAATCCTCGGCTTGATTGGCGTTGATTTCATGATGGATTTGATTGATCAAATTGGAAGGCGCGAAAGAAACTTGGTGCTAGACAGCCTTAACCAACTTTCAGTAAGCGGGGCGAATTTGCAATCATTTTGCAGGGATATGACACTGGCTTTTCGCGATGTCATGGTGACGGCAGCAGCGCCGGATCATCCGGAAATGTTAAAATTTTCTGGATTAATGCCAGACCGCGTCAAAGCACAGGCGAAGATGTTTGGATTGAACGGCGCTGTAAAGTTGCTTGAAGCGTTGTCAATGATTGAAAATCAGATTAAATACGCGCAAAACCCGCTGATTTTTTTAGAGACAGGTTTATTGAAAGCAATGACCCCTGCATCTATCGCAGCTGCGGACGCCATAGAGCGGCTTGAAAAATTAGAGGCAGAATTGTTTGCTCTAAAGCGGCTGATGGCGTCAGGAGAAGGTTTATCAATAAGCGGATCAAATAACACTATTGCTGACGAACATCCAGCCTATCAGGCGTCAAAGCCGGAGATCCTTAATCCTAATTCAAGACTTGAGCCGATTCTGAGTGAATCTAAGTCTGCTTCTGATTCGGTGATACAGGCAGAAAAGGCAGAACAGAAAAAAACGGATGAAATATCAAGTACGAGTTCAGCGCTTGATCCTGAGAAAGTACTTCGATTGTGGCCGGAGATTCTGTTATACTTACAAAAGAATAATGGTCGTGTTTATGCGTTTCTTGTGGACGGAACACCTTTAAAAATGGATAAGGGCCGTTTAGTCGTTGGTTTTAAGGCTGTCCATGATCTGCATATCAAAAAGTTGAGTGAAGAGCCGAATCGGATAGTCATTGAGGAGGCGTTCAGGAGTGTTGTCGGTCATCCAGTAGGGTTTATGATCGAAGTTATTCCAGACAAAGGGTCGATTTCAGGGCCATCAACTGAAGACAGAATTAAATCTCTTCTCGGAGATATGGCAGATTTACTTGAAATTCAGGATAAGTAAGGGACAATTGTTTTATAAGTTAAACTAAAAGTAGAATGGATTAACATTTTAAAGGAGGAACTAAAATGGCTAAAGGAAAAGGTCCAATGATGCCAGGTGGCATGAATATGAATCAAATGATGAAACAGGTACAAAAAATGCAGGCAGACATGCAGAGACTACAGGAAGAAGCTGAGAAAGCAAATTATGAAGCAAGTGCCGGTGGCGGTGCAGTAGTTGTCAAAGTAAGCGGAAAGAAAGAGATCCTTTCGATAACACTTGATCCTTCAGTGGTCGATCCGGAGGATGTTGAAATGCTTCAAGACTTGATATTGGTCTGTGTCAACGAGGCGTTGAGAACGGCTGAAGAAGCGGTTTCCAAAGAAATGGGCAAAGTAACGGGTGGTATGAATATCCCCGGTCTTTTTTAGGCAAACGACATGGTCTATTTGCCCCAGCCACTGAATTTACTGATTGACGAGCTGGCAAAGCTTCCTGGTGTCGGAAGAAAAACTGCCCAGCGCCTGGCGTTTTATCTGGTCAATGAAAAAGAGAATCGAGCCGCTTCCCTTGCTGAAGCCATCATGTATGCCAAACAGAGGATAATCTTTTGCTCAGTCTGCTTTAATATGACGGATGTTGATCCGTGCCCTATTTGTACATCAGCAAAGAGGGATCAAAAAACCCTTTGTGTTGTTGAATCACCCAAGGACGTTATTGCCATTGAAAAGACAAGAGAATATCATGGCTTATATCATGTCCTGCACGGTGCGATTTCACCAATGGACGGCATTGGACCAGAAGACATCAAGCTCAAAGAATTAATTCTAAGGCTGCAAAAACATGATGTAGACGAGATTATAATCGCCACAAATCCAACCATAGAAGGTGAAGCGACTGCAATGTATATTTCCAAACTCCTAAAGGGGACGGGGATCATTATAACGCGCTTGGCCCATGGTATACCAGTTGGCGGAGATCTTGAATTTGCAGACGAAGTGACATTAATGAAGGCTATTGAAGGCAGAAGAAGATTGGACTAAAATATCATATATGAAAACCTGAACTGCACGGTAAGTGCAGTTTTTTTTATTCAAAATTTTGAGGAGACGACACTTTTCGGATATTTCCCGGGAAATAAAGTTGACAATATGCCGATTATTGCATATACTAAAAAAGGGATATACGAAAACGGACATATGACTTACTTCAGGAGGCTGTCATGGATCAAATGATCAATCGCTATAAAGCGCTGTCAGATGAAACAAGGCTAAGAATATTAATGGTTTTATTACAGCGAGAGTTGTGTGTCTGCCAACTTCAGGGGATCTTGGGAGAAACTCAGCCCAAAATATCAAAGCACTTGAGAAAGCTTAAGGATCTAGGCGTTGTCAGAGATGACAGAAAAGATCAATTTATCTATTATTCCTTGAACCGGGATGATCATGTCATGATTGAGTCTCTGAGACTTCTGTCTCATGAGGCTGCTGATGACAATATTCTGATTCAGGATCAAGAAAGACTTGGAATGGCGGAAAAATATCTGAATCAATGCTCAGTTCTTACTAAATTATAGGATAGAAGGTGGATTATATGTCGGCTCTAGGTGCGTGGTTTAACGATCAGATTTTAAAAATGGTCTGGCTGAACAACCTGGTTCAAAGCTTTGTTGAAAATGTTCTGGGACTTGAAACTGCTGATAGAATTGGTGGCAGTGTGCAATTTTTTCTTTACGACACCATTAAGATCTTTATTTTGTTATCTTTTTTGATATTCACCATATCCTATATTCAAAGTTATTTCCCTCCAGAACGAACAAAACGCCTGTTGGGCGGGATCAAAGGTATACGCGGCAATATTCTCGGGGCATTGCTGGGTACTTTGACGCCATTTTGCAGCTGTTCCAGCATACCAATTTTTATGGGATTCACTGCAGCCAGGCTCCCCATAGGAGTTACCTTCTCCTTTCTGATCTCCTCACCTCTGGTAGATTTGGCTTCTGTTCTGATTCTGGTTAGTTTTTTTGGTGTCAAGGTTGCGGTGGCTTATGTCATAGTTGGTTTGATCATTGCGATTGTCGGTGGTACTCTGATTGACAAGCTGGGGATGGAGCAATACATTGAGGCTTATGTACGAGAACTTCCGGACGTCAATTCTGAAGAAATGGAAATGACGAATTCCGACAGATGGCGGTATGCGAAGCAGCAGGTGTCTGAAATCATTCACAGGGTATGGAAGTATGTTTTGATTGGTGTTGGCATAGGTGCTTTGATTCACAACTGGATTCCTGTCTCTGTAGTCGAGCAAGTAATTGGCGAGAAAAACCCATTTGCAGTCATTCTTGCTGCAGGCATTGGGATCCCAATGTACGCGGATATTTTTGGGACGCTTCCAATCGCCGAGGCATTATTTTTAAAGGGCGTTGGAATAGGTACAGTTCTTGCCTTCATGATGGCTGTGACGGCGTTGTCACTTCCTTCAATGATCATGCTGAGCCAAGTGGTCCAAAGAAAGCTTCTTGTAGTGTTTGTGTCTATTGTCACCATCGGCATAATTATCATGGGCTATACATTTAATGCCATGGATGCGCTATTTATTTAAAAACAGGAGGGAAAATCATGATTATAAAAGTTTTAGGTTCAGGGTGTGCCAGCTGTTATAAACTTGAAGAAAATGTCAGGAAAGCTTTAGCTGAGAAAGGCCTTGAGGCTGAGGTTGTCAAGGTGACTGAGTTCAGGGACATTTTGAAATATGGCGTCATGAAAACGCCTGGTCTGGTGATTGATGAAAAACTCAAGGTTAGCGGACGTGTCGCGGATGTTAAAGAAATCCTTCAATGGATCGAGTAAAACCGAGTTAAATGAGGGTTTTTGGGGTATGTATACTTCTGAACATAATGATATAAGGAGGTAGCATCATGAGAGAATTGATACAAGCAAATCTTAGGACAGAGGTCGGAAAGAATAAAATCAAATATATCCGAACCCAAGGCTATGTACCCGCAGTCATTTATGGTCATAACAAGGAGACCAGAAGTATTAAGCTGGACCGCAAACAAATGGATCGTTTCCTGATGTACCATACGAAGGGATCGACTCTTGATGTTGAAATCAATGGGAAATCAGCTATGGTAGTCCTCAAGGATTTTCAGCGCAGAGGTTTAAAGGATCAGCTGATTCATGTCGATTTCCAAGAACTTTCAGCGAACGAAACCGTCAAGATCCCAGTACCTATTCTGGTTAAGAATCGTGAATACATCGAAAGAATTGGCGCGATTTTGGAGGATCATCTGACTGAAATTGAAATAGAAGCTTTGCCATCTGATTTGATTGAGCATGTTTATGTAGATGTCGAAGGAATGGCGTTTGGTGATGTCGTTCGGGTTTCGGATCTCGTCTTCGAAAACATGGAAAAAGTCACGCTGCTGACGGATCTCGACCTGACTGTGCTCGCTGTCAGCGCACCTAGTAAGGAAGAGGAAGTGAAAGAAGGCGCAGAAGACGAACCGGCTGAGCCTGAGTTGATCGGTTCAAAGGAATAGTTCAAAATTTAAACTTAAGAGTTGACGAGGAAAATGGTGATAGGTGCCATTTTCCTCGTCTTTTTTGTGTAAAAACAGAGCTGTGGAGGAAAGTGCAGCGAAATGTAAAAATATTACTATTGACAATATATGGTTATTTAAGTATAGTAATGTTAAAAATTGGAAAGTGGCGATCGAATGATAACATTGTTTTGGTATGAATCTCATTCAACAGTAGGACTTGTAAAAGCTATGATGTCCGAGGTACAAGATCGCATAGGTTCAGGTTTAGAGTTAGCCATCCGGACTGAGTTGGATTCGGTCACGACACTTCTGGAGTGTGCGCCGGTACGTACAGTGCTATTTGAAGTGACCAAGGAACGATTGGCAGGTCTGTGGCCATCAATTCAAACCCTGCGTCAGAAGTGGTCTGAAGTGAAGTGGATTGCACTTCTGCCGAATTCTGAATTTGATGGACAGCTGATATTGTCAGGCTTTGATGAGTTTGTTGAATTAAGTGCCCTCGAAGCGGGGAGCTTCGTTGAAAGGCTATACCGCATCAGAAGTGTTTATGAGCGATCTGATGCTTTAGGGCTTGAGGGCATTGTTGATTTTGAGCGTATTGACGAGATAAGCCGAATAATAGCTGAGGCACCGGACCTTAGGCGTTATGAGGCAGAATCCTTAATGCGAGGCATACATATCACGGAAAAGAAAAAATTGCTTCAGCGATTTGACGGCATCTTTAAGGTCGCTGAAAAACGACCTGAATTTTTGAACCAGAGGTTAAAACTGTGTGTTTTTGGAAATAGCGAATACGGCAGTGAGCTTGGTTGGATTTTTTCGAAAAGGTTTAAAAGAAGAACGCTCATCATTGATGCGGACAGGCTGTCTCCCTCCTTGGACTTACTTCTTGAGGTGCGAAAAACCCTGTCAGATTCACTTGAGGGTTATGATTCCTATCAATCGACGGGACTCAATGTACTGCTGGATGCAATCAGAAAAAATTGCCTGACGTCGGAGAAGATCCTTGGGACATGTGCCAGAATCAAGGGCAACCAAGACTTATACGCTTTGACCGGCAGTTACAACCTCAATGACTATGAGTACTATGACAAAGACGATTTCATGAAGCTCTTGGAGCGGATTGACTCTTGTTTTGAAGTGGTGATTTTGCTGGTCAATGCCTTTATCTATGATGCCTTTACCGCGGTCAGCTTATTAATGTCGGATAAAAATCTGGTTCCGGTCTCGGGAGGTGTTCTTGCTTTAAGATCTGCAGCTTCTTCTGCGGCGTATGTTACTGAACGACAAAGAATTGATCGTTTGAAGCATCAATTCGTAGCGTTTGACTCAAATGAGAATCGCAGTTTGTCCGCTGAAGATTATGACGCTTTGACAGGGTCGCGCTATTTGGGCAGGATCCCTTCCAGTTTGAAGCGGGACAAGGCGCGGATGGAAGGCAGGATGTATGGCCCAATGATGGACCGTTCTGTGGCAGAGGCACATGAAAAGGTTATTCTCAAACTATTGCATGAAATGAGGGGATAGAGGTAATGGGAGTTTTAAAAAGCTTTCATGAACCATTAATTGAGCCGATAGCTTCTGAACCCGGACGTAGATTTGATCGTGAGATCATCAGTGTCATTGAGGAATTGGTCGAGCATCACTCGGATTTACTGGCTGATGTGGAAGGAAAGCGTGTTGAAAGGCGTGTCCTGGAAACGGAAGTGGTCAGGATTGTAGATCGCCTTGGAAATCTGGCCAGACGAGACAAAATGATTAAGCAGATTATGGATCATATGTTTGGTTATGGCATTCTACAAAGTTCTCTGGAGGATGAATCTGTTTCAGATCTGATCGTGACGAGATACGATCATCTCTATGTGAAGCGGTCGGGCGAAGCATTCAGATTGCCCTTAAAATTTGAGTCTGCCCGCGAATTTGAAAACTATTGCAAGCTGATAGTCATACGGAATGGTGGCCTTTTAAACGAAACAGACAGTCATGCCAGGGTTTCGGATGACGGATTGAGGTTGAGAATTAATGCGACTATTGCGCCAAGAAGTCAGGGCGGGCCGTCTTTAAGCATTCGTAAGCACAGATTCTCCAGCTATGACTTACAGACGCTGATGAACATGGGGATGCTCGATCAAGATTCATATGAAATAATGACTCGGCTGGCACAGTCAGATCTAAGGTTTGTCATAGTTGGAAAGGGCGGGTCGGGGAAGACAACTTTGTTGAGAGCTCTATTAAACAACATAGGTGAAACTCAGCGCCTGCTGATCTGTGAATCTGAAACTGAACTTTTTCCGGACAGTCCCACATTTGTCGTACAGAGAATTGTCAGGCATAGACAGCCTGGCTTTCGAGTGACGCTGGAGCACCTTGTCCGTGATGGCTTGACCATGAGTCTGGACGGCTATGTTGTAGGGGAGTTGACAGGTCCTGAGGCATGGGAGTTCATCAAAGCGGGATATACCGACCATAGAATTATGGGGACCCTTCACTGTGGCGGGATAGAAGAAACCCCCATCAGAATTATGATGCTCTCTGATTTGTCACAAAGAGGGATCTCGGAAAAAACTGCCATGAAGGTTATTACCTCCAGTCTGGACCGAGTCATCTATATGAGAAATTTCAAGGTGGAGCGTATAGCAGAGGTTTTGCGGCCTGAAGCTGGTACAGATGCGGTTCCAAACTTTAAAATCCTCTATGAAAGAAGGTCGTAAATACTGTCTGTCTACTATTTGCCGGTTCTCATGCTGGCTCTCAGCTGTGGAATGATGATTATTGGAATGGGCGGCATATCAAATATTGATTGGATGCAGAAAATCGATAGACATTACGGGATGCCCATTAGAATTGTCTATGATACACCCTGGGCAAATGCACACAATCTCGCAGCGGTGACACTTCTGGCCGGAATTATTGGCTATGTCAGTCTGCGAGGGATGACAAACAGCCACTTAATAGGGAGTGTAGGTTTTTTGACCGGTGTGGCACTGCCCATACTTTCTATTGAACTTGTCATTCAGAAAATAATTGCAGACCAGGAAGCCTCCTTATCCTTGATGTTCGGGATGTTGAAGCGATGGGCGTCCATACATCCGGATTTGATCCAGTGCTTGTCGAGAGTTTCTGAGGAGCCGTTGACCCCAGCTTTGAAGTTAGCATTAAAACGTCTTCTTCAATCTGTTCAACATGGGATGGAGCTGGAAAAAGCCTTTGATGACTTCTCGTTGGCTCTGGACATCCCAATTTTCAGGGATTTCATGATCCACCTTAAGTTCTCGGCGAGAAACCGCGGTGATCTGGTAAAACTCTTTGACAGCTTCGAAAAGGAATCCTACAGACTCTTTTTAGAACGAAATAAAAATCGACTTGAGAACAGAAAGTTTAAAATGACAATATTTTTACTCGATGTTACAGGTATTGCACTTTTTCTGATGATGATCTCTGATCAACCTCACGTCAGAAGGTTTTATTTGGAAAGCTCAGCAGGGCTTAATATCACAGCGGGTCTATCCTGTATGATCTTATTAACCACGTGCCTCGCAATTTTTTCGGGATCTAAAAGGGGGACAAGGAGATGATCAAAGTGTTCCTCATGACGACGACCATTGCCTTGACATGCTGGGATCTAATAACGGCCTATGCGCTGGCTGAATGGGGCTTAAAAAAACAATGGTACAAGAAGGTGGCAATATTTGGCTCTGTTTCAGAGAAACAGGGCCATGTCAGAAGCTCGGAAAATCCGCTCAGGCGCTGGATGATAAAAAATATGAGCCTCTATCAACAAGCGGGCTATTCTGCGGAAGAGGCAAAAAAACTGGTTTATGGTTATGGAATAATCAACGTAGTGCTGCCGGCCTCTGCAGCAGTCATTAATCCAGCAAGAGCTTTGCCGGTATGGATCTTGGTTGAACTGATCAGAAGGGGTCGGCTTAAGCAGTATAAAAGAGACTTTGAAGCCAGGTTCAATATGAACCTGTACAAAATTTACCGTTTTCTGTGCACTCAGCTGCTTGCGGGCCATTCAGCCGTAGAAATTCTGAGACATGTGCATCTGGCTGCGCCGGATAAGGAGATGAGGAACGCGCTGAATGCTTTCACAGGCGTGTATTTCAGAACCTTGGATTTTGAACGCGCTTCAAAGGAATTGACCCTGCGTTATCCTGTAAAAGCTTCAGAGACGCTGCTCACCATTCTCAGACAGGGTATTGAATCCGGAGAATCGGTGGAGCTCATTCAAAGACAGGAGGAGGTGATGATCCAAAGATATTTGGAATCAGTGGCATTAGAACAGGAACGGATCCAATTCAATCTGATCCTGTTGATTGCTGCATCAGGAAGTGTTGCTTTTGCAGTGATTGCAATCCCGTTGGTGCTTCAGATGATGGAAGCGCTGGAGTCATTATTTATTTAGACAGGAGAAAAAGACAACAAGTGTGACAACCATTAAAAGGAGGCATTCATTTGAACGTAGAAATCATCAAAGCATTATTAGGTCTAAAAGCGTTTATAGGCGAGAATCTCAACAACGACAAGGGTCAGTTCGCAGTGGATATGGTAATTGGGATTGTAGTTTCAATTGTGCTGGCTGCAGTCATAGTTATGCCGAGCATGGAAACTCTGGTGGAGGATATGGTGGGTGCTTTATCTGGATGGTGGAATACCATTGAGTCAACCGTATTCAAAACGTCGATGCCAGTAACCTAAATGCGTGAGGGTGGTCTAATTTTGGTTGGGTTTTGCCTGGTGTTTGTGCTTGGAACAGGCATGGCACTGTTTGAAATGCTGATGCCTGTGGTGACAAAAGCCAAGCTGGACACGATCTGCGCGTCTTTCAGCGAACAGATGGCGCTCAGCCAAACCTTTGAAGCGTCAGATGAGGCGGATTTGGTGCAGCTGTTGAACGATGCGGGATTAATTATGGCAGAAGTCAATGCGGAACCTATGGCAACATTAAAACGAGGGGATCGGGCGCGTTTTCTGGTCACCGGTGAAATCAAGGGGAGGTTGCTGAGCACCTGGATGGCATTTAGTGACCGGCGCTATGCGTACCGTTTCGAGAGATTTGTCGTATGCAGAAAAATTTTAAACTGAACCGTGGGGGCTTCATAGGGCTGGAGGTTTTGTCGTTGTCCATGCTGATAGTTCTCATCCTGATTCTCGTTTTTGTTGCTGCTTTTGAATTTTACTTGTTTTACATACGCTTCAGTCAGTCTGAAAGTGCGCTGAAAAGTGCTTCTGAGAGGGTTCAAACAGAGCTCGACAATAACTATGCGTCCGGGGCTGTAGCGGCCTTTGGCGCAGACTTGGAGAGCGTTATGGCAGAAGAAGTTGCTGCCCAGTTTGACAGTGCGGTGGAAATTCAGGCTCTTTCATGGCACCCTTCCGGTCTGTGTCCTTCTGGAACAATGCGCGACGACCCCATCCTCCATTTGGTCGTCGCGTTTCCTCATCAACCCTCGTTTTTGATGGAACAGTTGGCGAAAGAAATGGGGTTTTCAGCAACGGATATCAAGATTCATCTGGACCGCGAAATAGAAATAGATCGGTGAAGGAGGGCGAGGATTTGAAAAAAAGGCTGATTATATGGACTTTTGGGCTCATGATTGTGACTATGGCACTTCAAATAAGTTTGATGAGAGCAGCCACGGCTTCTGAGAAATTTCACGAGGTTCTGATCGCCAAAGCAGAAGTGTATCCCAACGAAGTTTTGACTGCAGACTCATTTTCATTAGTCAAAATAGCGGAATCATCTATGGAGCCATGGATGATCAAGGCATCGGAATTAGTGCTGCCCGCTTGGTCCTCTCGGCTGATCAGGCAGGGGGAACTATTGACGCGGGAAGGAATCAGCCTTGAGCCTGTTCAGGATTATGCGGAGGTTGCTCTGAAAATGGAGCCTCAGGATGCGGTGGCATATCATCTTTTTATTGGGGAAGAAATCGACTTGTTAGGCATTCGGGGAGAAGAAAGCGTGATTCATTTCAATACTATGAGGATCAGCGGCATTCTTGGCCAGGATTTAAAACCTTCAGACATGACAATGACGCAGCCTGTCTTTCTGATTCTACGTGGCGAAAAGAAGGAGATTCTGGAACTATGTCGAATTAAATCCACACATACATTTCAGATCATTAAAAAGAAGCCGCCGGGACAGAAAGAGGGTTGACGAAGTTGGAAGGTATGCTTGCAAAAGGTGACACAGACTGGAGAATGGACAAGACGCCATATTTGATGGAGATTCTTGACAGCATACCGGATTTGGTAGTACGGCTGGATCTTGATTACACTATTGAATGGGCTAATAAAGCGGTGCTCAGAATGGACACAGAAGCCATCGGCAAAAAATGCTTTGAGGTCTTTCAGTCTTCTGAATTGGGGTGTCTGAATTGCCCGTGTGTTAAGGCAGTCAGAGACGGAGCCGCAGCGGAAGGCGTGGTTCCAAAAGAAAATCCGGGTGCTTTGGGAGAGATTTGGACCAAGCATGCCGAGCCTATCCGAAATTCAGAAGGGATTATCACCGGAGCCGTTGTCATTGCGAAAGATTGGAAGGGCACGCTTGAGCCGCTGGAGAAGTTTGTTCCGGAGGCCGACCTGGACATAATAAAGGTGAGACTCAGAGAAGATAAGAATAGATCACTGTTTTATGACATGGTCGAATCGCTTAAAGACATTTTCGAGACGATCAATAACGATATTGACCGCCTTAGAGTCATTGAGCTTTACAGGGACGAGCGGGATACTATTGAACGGCTGATGAATCAATCCGACAGGGCTTTTAGAAAAATAAGCAATCTGCATGAGATTTATGCCATCGAGGAAGGTCAACTGGTCTTTAATATTGAGGCGTTCTCACTTGCGGATTTTGTGGATGACCTCTATCATCGGTTCAGATTTTTGTCGAAAAAGAGAAATGTGGACTTTACAATTCAAGTGGATGAGAATTTACCTGGCGAGCTGATTGGCGATCCGGTACGACTGGGAAATATTGTTAGAAATCTGCTGGAAAATGCATTTGAGCATACGGAACACGGCAATGTGCTGGTCCATTTTGCCAAGGTCAGTATTATCGACGATAAGCTGAAAATGAGAATAAGCGTGAAGGATACAGGCATTGGATTCTCAGAAGAGAAGCTGGACTGGCTGAAAAAAATGACGGAAAATCCACAGCCGGAAGATATTCTTGCCTCTCTGGGGGACTCGACGGGCTTGGGTTATGTCACAGCACTGACGCTGCTGTCCAAAATGGGGGGGCGGCTCGAAATTGAAAGCGCTTACGGAAGAGGCTCTGAGGTTAACGTCTACATCTATGTTCAATTTAATGGTGCTGACAATGAAGAGCAAACGGACATAGTCCAGGATCGTTCTATCGTGGATGAGCCCCATAAACCTCAACAAAAAAACCGGATTCTAATCGCTGAAGATGATGTCATGGGCAGGGTATCGCTGAAGCTGCTGCTTCAGGAGGATTATGAGCTGGATTTTGCAAGAACTGGAAAAGAAACGGTGGAACGCTACATACGACACAAGCCGGACCTGGTGCTCATGGACATCATGATGCCTCACATGAATGGGTTTGAAGCCTTTGATGAAATTGAAAAAGCAGACCGATTCAGATGTCCCATCGTGGCCATATCTGCAAAGGTTATTGACTCTGAGCGGGATTATCTGACAAGTTACGGATTTGACGAGCATTTGTCAAAACCTATAGAAGAGTCCGCACTCAGAAAGGCACTGGACAAGTTTTTCAAATGATCACACCGTTTAACAAGCGGCAGCATGTTTCGCCGCTCATGTTTTAAGATTACCGGGATACTGACTGGACTCCTGTGTTATAATGTTTGAATAAGACATGATAACATGGGAGTTTTTATGATGATAAAAAGATTTAGAGTTCAGGCAACAGCAGCGTTTGGAATAGAATCTGTCGTAGCGGATGAAGTCAAAGCCCTTGGCTTTGATCAAGTCACGGTGGAAAACGGAAGAGTAGAATATGATGCGGATCTGTCAGGCATTGTGCGATCCAACTTGTGGCTGCGCAGCGCTGATCGCGTTTATATCAAACTCGCTGAATTTAAAGCAGATACCTTTGAAGCGCTTTTTCAGGGGGTCCGACGAATCGACTGGGCGGCATACATTCCGCAGGAAGGGACTTTTCCAGTTAATGCAAAATCCGTCAAGTCGACCTTATTCAGCTTGTCGGATATACAATCCATTTCTAAAAAAGCAATCGTTGAGAAACTAAAGGAAACTTACGCTACGGAATGGTTCAAGGAAACGGGCCCGAGATACAGTATCCTGATCTCCATTCTTAAGGATCAGGTTTTGGTGCTGCTGGATACATCGGGAGATGGTCTGCACAAACGAGGCTATCGCGAGAAGGGAAATGAAGCACCTCTCAAAGAAACCTTGGCAGCGGCATTAGTTCAAATCAGCAGGTGGAAATCGTTTATTCCCATGATCGATCCACTTTGCGGCAGCGGAACATTGCTGATCGAAGCGGCTATGATCGGACGAAATCAGGCGCCAGGACTGAACCGACAATTCGACTCAGAGCACTGGAACTGGATGCCGGCTTCCGTTTGGGATTTTGAACGGAATTCAGCCAGAAACGCAATCGTTGAAGATGCGAGTTTCAAACTGGAAGGTTATGACCTCGATCCAAGGAGTATCCGTATTGCCCGGGAAAATGCTGAAAAAGCCGGCGTAGCAGACTTCATTCACTTTCAGGTCAGAGATGTTGCAGATCTGAGTTCAAGGGACAAATACGGGTACATTCTCACCAATCCGCCTTATGGAGAGCGGCTTTCTGACTTAAGAGAAGCAGAAAAGCTCTATGGGGTCATGGGAGACCGTTTTGGCAGGCTGGATACCTGGTCATGGTATGTCATCACAGCCCACGAAGGCTTTGAAGCGTCCTTTGGAAAAAAAGCCACTAAGAACAGAAAACTTTACAACGGAAGAATCAAATGCTATTTCTATCAGTACTTTGGGCCAAGGCCACCGAGGAGACCAAAGGAAGAGATTGAAAACGATTAGAACTGGGGTGCGTCAGTATGCTGCTGGAAGAAATTGAAGGTCTTGTGAAGGGGCCATTCCCTGCGGTGATTTCACTTTGCGGCGCAGGCGGAAAGACCAGTGCGCTTTTTGACCTGGCCGCGACTCTGAAACAGCGGGATCAGCATAGCAGGATCGTAGTTCTGACAACGACCCGAATGATGGTTGAGAAGTCACCCAGAATTGACCATTTTATTTCTGTGGACGCTCTGACGCAGATAGGCAAGTTAAGCCCTGGCATTACCATGGTGGCAAGAGGTATGGATGAACAGGGGAAAATCTATGGCTTTGAACCCCGAGACATCGATCTTTGGATAGAGGGTCCGGCTTTTGAACAGAACAACAGCTTTGTACTCATCGAAGCAGATGGGGCCAATAAAAAGCCGCTTAAAGCACCCAGGGACGGTGAACCCAGATTTCCCGGGAAAACTCAGGTTGTCCTGGGTGTGCTTGGGGCTGATGCCTTTGATCTGCCTGCAGTTGAGGCAAGAATCCATCGGCTGGCACTCTTTTTGGAGCTCACCGGAATGAAAGAAGGAGACTTGGTAACTGCGGAGGCGCTGGCGGATTTGATCCACTCAGAAAACGGACTTTTTAAGTCCTGTCCCGCGGATGCGTTGAAAATCATATTGGTGAACAAGGCAGAGCCGCGTCATGAAGCCTTTATAAATCAGCTAAAGTCGCATACGGTTCTGCCGGTCATAGTTGTGGAGCGGGGCAGATGGGCATGAAGCGGGTAGTCGAACATTGGGAAGCAGCCGCCAATTCGAATGAAGGCAAGGATGAGCGCGAGTACGGGATTAAGCTGATCGTCATGGCGTCCGGTCTGGCCAGACGATTTGGCAGCAACAAGCTGACGGCTGACTTTCAGGGCAGACCACTCGCCGGGTGGGTTTTTGAAGCACTTAAGTCAGCAGGCTGCCCACCTTGCAGTGTAACCGTGGTCTGGCATGATCCGGACATTGCGGTTTTGGCGGAGTTTTATGGATTTAATACCTGCTATAATCCCGGTCCCGAGGAGGGCCAGGCGGCTTCGATCCGTCTAGGGCTGGCGGCTTCAAAAGAGGCTGATGCCTATATGTTTCTGACGGCTGATCAGCCGCTCTTGAGGGGACAAACCATATCCGGGATGCTGAAGTCGTTTCCTGCAGGGCAGGGAAAGATCATGTTGGCAGCTCACAGGGGCAATACGGGAAATCCGGTTATCTTTGACAGAAAGTACAAAGCTTCGCTGATGCAGCTCAAGGGAGACACCGGAGGCAAACTAATCATCCGGCAGTATCCCGAGGCGGTGGTATGGTACGAAATAGCAAATGCAGAGGAATTGATGGATATCGACCGTGCTGAAGATCTGGCGCATTTATCTAAGATCCTTAATTCCGATTCAGATAGAAGATAAGGGTGAGCATCATGACAGAAAGCATCCATGAGAAGCTGGATCAGATAAAAAAAAGAAGAAGACAGCGGAGAAGACTATCATTGGTCATGCTGCTGTTGTCGTTTACAATTGTTTTTGGCGCCGGTTATGTCATATCCCTGATTCGGGAAGCCAGCGGGCTGGGTCCAATTTCGATCGAAAAAATCAATACGATTAATACGACGGCTGAACCGACTTATAAAAAGCAAAGTTTTTTTTATCCGGTAGTCTCCGGCATTATAATGACTGGAAATGAGCGGCTCACCTATTTGACAGTCAGAGGTGAAGTTGTTTGGGAAAAAGAGTTTTTTGGCAGTGATATCCTCGCCCACGAAAGAAATGACAAGTTTTATATTTGCGACAAGGTTACAGGTGACTATTATGTCTTGGATAAAAAGGGGCAGATCCTATCCAAGCTAGAGGGACTAGGAAAAGTCGAACGATTTTTGGTGGGATCAGATGGCTATACTGCGCTATATTTAAAAAATGATAAGAAAATTGCCTTGATCAATCCACAGGGTGTGATGTCTGCGACGATCCCTGTGCCTTATGAGGACCTTCTGGATCTCAGGTATTCCGAAGCCATGAAGCTCATTGCCATGTCCGTACTCGTAGTAGAGAATGATTACTTTCATACCAATGTTCTGATGTTCGGAACTGACGGCAAGATGAGAGGGGCAAGAAATTTCAACAACGCCGTGCTCTACAGGCTATCTGATGCCGGAGAGGGATTCATTGGATATTCGGATGATATGATTATTGCCTTTGATGATCAAAACGATGAGCTTTGGAAGAAAATTATTGATCGAGACGTAACACGACTTGCTTTTGATCCTCTTGGGAATACGCTTCTGAATCTGACGATTCAAAATAAGGCTATTGATGACACCCGGGACGACAATGTGCTCTCCATGTATAATATTGCCGGGGAAAAGGTCTTCGAGCGGAAAATGGAGGTCGTGGTGGATCTGATGGCCATGGGGCCGGAGCGAATCGCTTTCCTGGGGGATGGCAAACTCCATATTTTGAATTTTTCAGGAAAACTGCTGGGAGCCAAGGTTGTGGACGACAGTCTTCTCGCTTTGGAATGGCTGGATGAGACCCACTTAGGTGTCGAGTATGAAAATCGCTATGAAATTTATTCCTGCAAATATTGATTAAATAGCCGGGATTTAAGGCTGAACAGCTTGTCTGAAGGTTGAGAGACAGGAAATAATAAGCGTGAAAAAACGTGAAAAGGCATGAAAAGGCATGAAAAGGAGGCGCTTGGATGGGCTTTAATTTGCTTGATCTGATTGTGCTGATCGTGATTTTGGCTACAGCCATAAATGGGTTTAGAAAGGGATTTTTCAGGATGCTGCTTAATTTAACCGGCGTTCTGGCAGCGTTTCTTGTAGCGCTTTACTTTAGAAGTGGTGTTGCCAATTGGCTGTTGTTGAAAACAGAATTTTTTGCATCCCTTGAACAACGCATTTATGACAAATTGACGGAACATTTCGCTGCTCAGGCATCAGCCTCCTGGGTGCCATCGGACTCAATAGCTGAGGCGTTGACAATGCCTGAGTTGATGACAGCGGGACAATCGGCCTCAGACGTTGTGAACCGTGCCTTGTTTGGAGAACTATCAAAGAATCTCGCGAATGCGGTGACCCAGGGGTTTGCTTTTATCCTCGTGTTCCTGGCAGTTATGCTGGTCCTGCTGGTCCTTGGGATCGTAACCTCCGCTATTTCCGAGCTGCCGCTGCTCAAGCAGGCGAACAAACTGGCCGGACTGGCTCTGGGAGGGGTCCTGGGACTGGTCAATGTATGGATCTTAATGATGGTGATAACCTTTTTGATTCCTCTGACAGCGAGCGAATGGCTTATTAATTCCTTGAATGGATCAACTTTCGCCATAAATTTTTACAATCACAATTTACTGCTGTATCTGTTATATTATTTTGTTAGGACATAGTTTTTTAACCTGAAAGTTCCATGCGATTTACCTTTGAATAAGGAGGACTGTAAGTTGAATCATAAAATGGAAGTGGACGCAAGGGGCCTCCTGTGCCCTAAGCCTGTCATACAAACCAAGAAAGCAGTGGATCAGCTCGAATCGGGCGTAGTGACGACTATTGTTGACAATGATACCGCGCGTGAAAATGTCATTAAGTACGCCAAGAGTCAGAATTATCGTTATGAAGTGAAGCAGGCCGATGGTTTTTACTATATCGACATCTACAAAACGGAAGTCATGTTTGATTCTGAGATCTTGCCTCAGACAAAGCCTAAACTCTCTGAGATCGTCATTCTGGTGGGAAAAAACACTTTTGGTGAGGGCGACGAAACCCTTGGGGAAGTTCTCATCAAGGGGTATTTCTACACGCTTACTGAGATGGAGCCATACCCGAAATCCATCATGTTTGTTAACAGCGGGGTACATCTGACAATAGAAGGATCGCCGGTTCTTGAGTATTTGAGAGCACTGGAATCCAACGGTGTTGAGATCCTGTCGTGCGGTACCTGCCTTGACTATTACCAAGTCAAAGAGAAGCTGGCAGCGGGCGGAATTGGAAATATGTACGCTATCGTTGAGACCATGCACAAAGCTAAAAATACAATTCGAATTTAGGAGTATTTATGTTGGAAAAGAAGTTTTATGTCATTGCATTCGATTCAACCCATTATGCCATCAGCACTGAAAAAAAGCTCGCAGCAGTTGGAGCACCTATCACCATGGTGCCGACACCCCGTGAAATATCCACAAGTTGCGGACTTTCTATCAGGATCCTGGATGAGAATCTCGAGCGGGTGCTTGAAGCGCTGAATGGTGTGTCAAAAGAAGGCATGAATTTGTTCAGGATAGATCGGACTTCAACTGAGAATAAATCAGTCAAGTTAGAATGGAGGGATTGAGATGCCGCTCGAAATCCAGATTGGGGATATTATAGACACAAAGAAGCCACATCCCTGTGGCAACAATCGTTTTGAGGTCTTAAGAATTGGGATGGACTTCAGGATACGCTGCATGAAATGCGATAAGCAAATCTGGATTTCCCGGACCAATCTCGAAAAAAGAATTAGAAAAATTGAAAGACAGGGAAGTCTGCTTAAGCCCGAGGATGTTAAAAAATAAAATGCTAAAAAATTTGATAAGAACTTAAAAAATTGTAAATTTTTAATCCCAATCCTTTGCTTCATGGTATAATAGGACTAGTGTTTACAAGGCACTAGGGATTTTACTTTTTGAACAAAACGGAGGTCGATGTTGTGGCAATTAAGTTCGCGGATAGAATGGAAGGAATTAAAGCTTCTGAAATCAGAGAACTGTTAAAATTGACTGTAAGACCTGAGATCATATCATTTGCTGGTGGATTGCCTGCACCCGAGTTGTTCCCAATTGAAGAAATGAAGATTGTTTCTGTAAAAGTACTGGAGGAGGCGGGCCGACAAGCGCTTCAATATAGTCCGACTGAAGGCTTTGCGCCGCTTAGGGAAAAGATTGCTGCCAGAATGATGAAAGTCGGCGTCGCAGCCAAAGCAGACGAAATTTTAATTACGACCGGATCACAGCAAGGCTTGGATTTTTCAGGGAAAGTCTTCCTTAACCCGGGAGATTATGTCGTTTGTGAAAGCCCGAGCTACCTCGGCGCTATCAATGCGTTCAAAGCTTATCAATGTCAATTCATTGAAGTTGAAACAGATGATGATGGTATGCTGATCGAAGACCTTGAGAAAAAAATTGCCGCTCATGATAATGTTAAAATGATATATGTCATCCCTGATTTCCAAAATCCAACGGGCAGAACATGGAGTCTCGAAAGAAGACGAGGTCTTTTGGATGTTGCGAGAAAATTTGATTTGCCAATCGTTGAAGACAATCCTTACGGAGAACTTCGATTTGAAGGAGACATGCTGCCATCCGTCAAATCCATGGATACAGATGGCCGGGTAATTTTCCTTGGCACCTTTTCAAAGACTTTTTGCCCAGGGCTTCGCGTGGGTTGGGTATGTGCTGAGGACAGTATCCTGAATAAATTTATAACGGTCAAGCAGGGCGCGGATCTCCAAAGCAACTCAATGACCCAGCGCGAACTGGACATGTTTATGGAGCTCTATAGCCTGGACGACCATGTTGAAAAGATCAAAGAGGTCTACCGTAAGCGCAGAACGCTGATGCTGGATACTATGAAGCAATATTTTCCTGAAGAGGTTACCTATACCTATCCAAACGGGGGGCTATTTACTTGGGCAGTGATGCCGCCGGAGCTGAACGCGAGGGACTTGATGCTCAAAGCAATCGAAAAAAACGTTGCTTTTGTACCTGGAGGCTCATTCTTCCCTAATGGCGGGCAGGAAAATACTATGCGCCTCAATTATTCAAACATGCCGGAAGACCTTATCGTCGAGGGGATCAAACGGCTGGGTGAAGTCCTGCATGAGGCAGTAAGAGCCATAAAAGAAAAGAAATAGCAGTAAGGACGTTCTTTCAATACATAAATGAATTTAACCAAGGTCAGACCGCCCCCAGGCAAGCAATTTTGAAGGCAGTGGGTTCTGGCCTTGGTTTTATATTTTTCTTGCATCGCTATTTCTAACGTGATATAATGCCTAGGTATGACGGGAGCCCAGTGGCTCCCTGTACTCTCTGTCCGGTCCAAAGAGACCGGGCCAAACAGACCATAGGGAGGTGCAAAATCAATGAGAAATTACGAAACAATCTTCATCCTTAAGCCGACTCTGGAAGAGGAAGTGAGAAAAGAACTGATCAACAAGTTCACTTCTATCATCTCCGCGAATGGCGAAGTCGTGAAAATCGAAGAGTGGGGCAATCGCAAGCTTGCTTACGAAATCGAGAAATTCCGCGACGGTTACTACGTTCTGGTCAACTTCAATGCGGCTCCTTCGCTGCCAATGGAGCTTGAGCGAAACTACCGTATCGCTGACGACGTTATCCGTTACATGATCGTCAATCTTGACGACAAGTAGTCACCAAGGCAGAGGAGTGAAATCATGAATCATGTCGTTTTGATCGGCCGCCTCGTAAGAGATCCTGAGCTGCGCCACATCGCCAGCACCGGAAGAGCGGTCACCAACTTCACACTTGCAATAGACCGAAGCCTGAGCCGCGAAAAGAAAGCGGAATATCAGCAAAAGGGCCTCCCAACTGCAGACTTCATCCGTGTCAATGTATGGGGTCGTCAGGCAGAAACGGCAGCTCAGTACCTTACAAAAGGTCGAATGGTCGCTGTAGAAGGTTCAATCACAACGGGCTCGTACAAGACGAACACCGGTGAAACCCGCTATACGACCGAGGTTACTGCAAACAATGTGGAGTTCCTCGAAAAAGCTGATTCAACCGGACGAAGCGGATCCTACAGTGATCCATCCATGGACTATGATCCGGGCGATTTCTCAAACGCATCTGCGGATTTGGACGACGACGAGGTGCCATTCTAGATTAGGGTTAAAGGAGGGAAATAAAGATGGCTGTTATTAAAAGAAGAAAGAAGCGCAAAGGCTGCAGCTTTTGCCAGGAAAAAGCTACTGGAATCGACTATAAAGATACCAGAAAACTTCAACGCTATCTGACGGATCGCGGAAAGATTCTTCCTAGACGTGTTACCGGCAACTGCGCTAAGCACCAACGTGCTTTGACTGTTGCGGTTAAGCGCTCAAGAATCATTGCACTGCTTCCGTTCGTCAACGAATAGAATCAGAGTATAAAGAAGTTGTTGCGGTCAGTCAGTGTACTGATCGGGATGACTTCTTTTTTTATGCCTATTACAATAAACGGATTTTGTCAGTTCAAACTGAATGCGGTTCGATTTGCAATCACTGTCGGATATTGTATAATATAAGGTAGCATTTCATTGAACCACTAGAGGAGCTGAGCTGTTGAATCCAAGATCCAGAACCAGATCCATGACAGAAACAGGTATCGTCGCCGCCATTGGGGCAGTTGCCACCATAATGGGATATTACATTCCATTTCTCAATATATTTTTGATATTCACCGCCATACCTTTTGCCATAATTACACTTCGAAACGGGATTTCCTATGGAATCTCCGGGGCTGTCATTGCCTCTGTCATAGTCGCCATGGCCACGAATCCAATTTCGGCCTTGATAACACTTTTTTCAAGCGGCTTTAACGGCATCTTTTTAGGGATCGTCGTTAAAAAGCAATTTAAAGCTTGGCCGGCTATTGTTGTGACTACCTTGGCTACTCTCTTTTCGCTCTATTTATCCTACTATGTCGTATTGCCGCTGACGGGCGTTGATCTGAATGTTCAGATGGACCAGATGATTGCGGAAATGAAAGTCACCATGGAAGTTATGCAAAACAGCATGAATGCGGATGCTCAGGCTGCTGAGGAAAGTGCCAGACTTCTCGAGAGTTATACACGGAATATGAAGCTCCTCATTCCCTCAGCCATTGTCATGAGCGCCCTTGTGAGCGCGGCCGCCAACTATATGCTGTTCAGGGCTATTCTGAAACGCATGGGCGTCGCATTGACAGAAATGCTGCCATTTCGGGAATTCAGGCTTCCGGGCAGTGTCTTTTTTGGAATGCTGATTATGATTGTTCTGAGCTATCTGGCTGGTTACTTTAAACTCATTCAGTCTGAAGCACTCCTGGCCAACGTCTACATGGTGTTTTCCATGGCTTTTGTTCTCCAGGGCGCAGCTGTGATTGTCTATTTCTTCAAGCGCATCCCGGGACAAAAATTACTTAAATGGCTGCTGGTCTTCATGCTGGTCTTTACCGGCGGAACCGTTTATTTGGCGTTGCTTGGAATGTCAGATGTCATGTTGAATTTTCGAAAGCGGTATGAAAACCGTTTAATGATGAGGTGATGAAATGGGAAATGCCAAATTCCTCAAATTATTTAAGCCGGATGCGAAAATCTATCTCGGCATCATAGGCGTTCTCGTTCTGATCCTGATGTTCTATAACCCTTATATAGGCGCTATAGGCGTATTGGTATTGATTTACCTCAACGTCTACGCCTGGCGGTCGAGCAGACAGAGAAACAAACGCTGGCAAAAGTACATTGAAGAATTGTCGAGCGACATCGATTCCGCCGCGAGGTACGCGATCCTCAACTTGCCCATACCGCTGACGCTTGTGGATTTTGACGGCAGAATCACTTGGTACAACTCTAAATTCAGCGAGATAATCGACGAACGTGAGCTGATCGGTTCAGAGCTGGAAGGCGTGGTCCCCAGCCTGGACCTCGATGAGATCTTAAATAAGAACGAGACGCCGGATGTCAAGGTTGGCGAGCGCTATTACAAAGTTTATGCCAACGTCGTCAAAACAGACGAAAAGGATGCTTCCAGGGTCATAGTAATGCTTTACTGGATTGACGCGACGCCATTCAGAGTGCTGAAGGACCAGTATGAAGACGAGCGTCCGGTGGTCGCCTTGATCCAAGTGGACAATTATGATGATGTCATGAGTGAAACCAAGGAGGACAAACGGCCGTTTCTCACCTCGGAAATCGACCAGAAGGTCAATCTCTGGGCTTCCCGCATGAACGCGTTGATCAAAAAATATCAAACGGACAAATATCTTGTGCTCTTTGAGGAGCGGTATCTGGAAAATCTGGAAGCCAAGCGGTTTTCGATCTTGGATGATATCCGTGAAATTGAAGTGGGCAACAAATTTCCAATGACCCTGAGTATTGGGGTAGGCGTTAACGGGCGAAACCTCAACCAGGCGGAAGAGTATGCCTTCAGTGCTCTGGAGCTGGCGCTTGGAAGAGGCGGAGACCAGGCGGTTGTCAGGAAGAGGGGCAATTTCGAATTCTATGGCGGCAAGGCTAAAGCGGTAGAAAAAAGAAACAGAGTTAAAGCGAGAATTATCGCCCACGGCCTCAGACCTCTAATTGATGAAGCATCCAACGTCATCATTATGGGGCATAAGTATCCTGATATGGACTGCTATGGCTCCGCTATTGGGATCTACAGGGCAGTCATCAACCGCGGCAAGGATGCGCATATCGTTTTGACAGGTGTCAATGAAGCGATCAAGAGCGTCCACAAAATGTTTTCGGACAATCCGGTTTATCATTTTGTGACAGGGGAACAAGCTTTAAATATGGTACAGAAAGATACACTTCTAGTCATTGTTGATACCCATCGGCCAAGCTATACAGAATGCCCGGAACTGCTCGATAAAATTTCAAGAGTCGTATTGATCGACCATCATAGAAGAGGCACTGAGTTCGTTGAAAATACCGCGTTAAAGTACCACGAACCCTATGCGTCCTCAACTTGTGAATTGGTCACTGAAATTTTGCAGTACATGGACAACAAAGTGACTGTTGAAAAAATCGAAGCCGAAGCTTTAATGGCCGGGATCGCTGTCGACACTAAAAACTTTACATTTAAGACGGGCGTCCGTACTTTTGAGGCAGCCTCGCTTCTCAGGCGATTTGGTGCAGATACCACAGTCGTCCGGCAACTGTTTCAGGATGATCTTGAGACCTTTATCGCCAAGTCGACTATTGTGGGCAGCGCTAAGCTGTATGACCATGGCATTGCCATTTCTTACTGCCTGGAAGACATTCCTAACGCCCAGCTGATCGCAGCACAGGCAGCAGATGAGCTTCTCGATATCCGGGGTATTTCAACCTCGTTTGTCATTTCAGTCAACAAAGACCAATTGATTTTCATCAGCGGCAGATCTCTTGGTGACGTCAACGTTCAGATCATTCTGGAAAAAATAGGCGGCGGTGGCCATATGACGGTCGCGGGCGCCCAGCTTTCCGGCTGTTCGCTTGAGGAAGCTACGAATCAGTTGCTGAAAGCCATAAAGGACTATTTTGAGGAAGGTGATAAGTCATGAAAGTCATACTATTGAAGGATATTAAAGGAACAGGTAAAAAAGGACAAGTTATTGAAGCAAGTGATGGCCATGCCCGCAATTATTTGTTCCCAAGGGGACTTGCCAAGCCCGCCACAGATTCCAGCGTACGTGAACTTGAACATCAGAAGGCATCTGCGGATAAACGCAAGGAAAAGGAAGTGGATGTATCCAAAGCACTGGCACAGCAACTGGAGGCAATCAGTTTAAAATTTGCGGTTAAGATTGGCGAAGGCGGAAAACTGTTTGGCTCCATTACAACGAAAGACGTTGCTGAAGCCCTCGAAAAACAACACGGCATCAAGATAGACAAGAAGAAACTTGAGCTCGTTCCAATCAAGTCCACCGGAACGACACACGCTGAAGCCAAGCTGGCTCACGGCGTCCATGCCAATATCAAAATTGAAGTCGTCGAAGGCTGATCAAGTCCCAGTGCCATTCAAATTGAAGCCTGTAATAAGTCAAGTTTAAGTGATTGCTTGACGCCAGTCCCTCATAGCTGCTGCCAACCGACCCTGCTGATGAACGAACTTCTTCATGCAGGGTTTTTTCAGAAGGAGAGTGAATCCACTGTGGTCACAGTACCTGAACCCGGAAATGCCGAAACTTCTGAACAGAATCCAAAGGCTTACTGCAGAGCCAGGCTGATAGAAATAGAGCAAGCAATGCGCCGGTTTTTCATGGGACGCGAAGAGACCCTGAAAATGGTGCTGGGGGCTTTTTTCAGCGATGGTCATGTCCTGGTTGAGGATGTGCCTGGCGTTGGTAAAACCACACTGGCGAAAACACTCGCTCAGTGCATGGAAGTGGCATTCAGAAGAATTCAATTTACTCCGGATCTCATGCCTTCGGATGTTATAGGCGTAAGCTTGTTCGACCTCAAGTCCGGCACCTTCAACTTCAAACGCGGACCTGTGTTTACGAATATTTTAATGGCGGACGAAATCAACAGATCTTCGCCCAAAACGCAGTCCAGTTTGCTGGAAGCCATGGAAGAGAGACAGGTCACCATGGATGGTCAGGTATATCCCCTCGAAAGACCATTTATGGTAATCGCGACGCAAAATCCTGTCGAATTCGAAGGGACATTTCCCCTCCCGGAAGCACAGCTGGATCGTTTTATGGTAAGAATTGATATTGGTTATCCGGATGCCCAGACAGAGATCGATATCTTAAAAAAAGAGACTTTGCGTCAAGATTATACGATGAGCCATCCCATATCCAAGACAGATCTCCTGATGATTCGGGAGACAGTTGCCGAAATAGAGGTCAGCGACGCCATCTACAGTTACGTTCAAAGGCTCCTGGACGCTTCCAGGCACCATCATGATCTGCACTATGGTTTAAGTCCAAGAGCGGGGATCGCGCTGGTCAGGATGTCGAAATTCATGGCACTTATGGCGGACCGACCCTATGTGACGCCGGACGACATCCGCCTGGTGGTTTTTCCCGTCATGGCCCACCGTCTCGTCATTAAACCGGACGCAATGTATCGCGGCATAACTGAGCGGGAGGTCGTTCGTCAATTGATCGAGATGGTTCCGGTGGCGAAAAAACAATGACCAGAGTGTTTGAAGTTGACCGCGGCGTCCTTATAAGAATTCTGTTGGTGGTTTCAGTCTCGGTCCTATTGGTGCTGATTACCGGCGCCAGGTTCTTCTATCTGACAACGGCGCTCCTGTTGGGCGTCCTCCTGGTGAACGGATTAATTCTCTGGACAAATATCCTCCTCCTCGTTTCGACTTTTCACATCAGCGCCTCTGTCTTGACAGCCGGGGAAACCCTGACAATCCAGTACCGGCTGTTGAATAATTCGATTCTTCCAATTTTTCATCTGTCAGTGAAGCCCGTAATTTCAAAGGAGCTTGGTGAGGTTGAGTTTGACTTCCGACACTACGTCTTCAGGCCTTATGAAATTCAGGAAATCGAACGCCATCTGAGGTGTGATCGAAGAGGTTTTTACACGGCCGGAGAAATTGTCATGAAACTCAGCGATCCTCTGAAGCTCATGACATGGACCATGACCAGACTGAAGCCTATTGAGGTTGCCGTTTATCCCAGAGTCTACCCATATCGAAAGCCTAAGCTCGAGGCAGTGGAGCTCTTTGGCGCACGTCGTTCCTCAGATCAGCGAAAGGAAGACCAGACCTCGGTAAAGTCCGTCAGGAAGTATCATGAAGGCGACAGCGCCCGCAGCATCCATTGGGCGCTCACCGCGAAAATGGCGGAGCTTCAGGTCAAAGAGTACTCAAATGCCAGCAGCAAAAAGACCTATGTTTTTGCCGATGGTTACGAATCCCCACAAATCGCCGAAAGTCCTTCCGAAGCGAAAGCTTCAGCGCTGCGCTTCGATGGCATCGCAGAAGTGGCAGCTTCCATCCTGACGGTACTGCTGAGAGAGGGCACCGAAACTGTGATGCTGATCAACGATCGCCGCAGAACGGAAGCCCACGGCCGCCAGTATCGCCATCTAGGCCTGTTTATGGATAAACTCACCGCCTTTTTGCCGGATGGCCCCCTGGCCTTTCCGGAATTTCTGAGCCGTGAATCCAGACGCTTTCAGGAAGGCGCAGAGTTGATCGTGATTTGCGGACCGCTGGATCCCGTGATGCAGGAGACATTGAGAGGGTTGGTGAAACGACATTTCAGAGTGATCTGCTATAGCCTGGACCCTGAGTGGGACGCTATAGATCCGCATCAAACCAACGGGTTGACCCTATCCCTTCAAACAGTCAAAAATCTTCAGATTTTCAGATTGTCTGAGGCGTCAGCGCTCTCTAAGCTTTAAAACAGGGTATCCATGCGCAGGGGGCAATGTCTTGCCTTGCGTTGACGCGCCACAGCCGCAGGAGGTGAGCTTATATGCCGCAAAAAGATAGGATCCCACTGGTCCTAGCAGGTTTGATGCTGGCGGGTATGCTCGCACACATCCGCGCCGTGACGGGGATTGAGACGTCGTCCCTTTTTATTGCTGTGCTGACAGTCAGTTCGGCATTGGCGCTTTACAGTGCTGAGCGCTTCGCAGCCGTCAGAGTGATGGCGCTCATTGGGAGTCTGATCCTGGTTTTAATGATGCTGGTGAGTCCGCTGAGCCTTCATCCCCTCATGCCGGCCTATCAGGCTATGAAAGCTGCCCAAACTTTTGAGCAGGGATTGATGGGAGTTCGCGGTTTTTCAAACCTGTTCAACAGTCTCTTTTATTACGCCCTGGATTACGAAAAATATCCTTTTCAATCACCACAGCTGTTTTTCTCACTAATGGCCTGGGGGTTGACATCAGCGGCTTGGCTGATCTTCAGAAGTCCGAAAAGCAGGCGAGTAAAACTTTTTTTGCCGATGGTTTTGGTACTGTCCGCCTGGTTCCAAGGTTACGGGATCGACACCGGTTTCATGCTTTACTTTGCCGGCTATACGGGGTATTTATTCACCAATTCCGGGGAACGCGGCTACAGCGGCCTTATCCTGTCTGGAATGGCCATACTTATTGGAATAGGCATTTACACTGTTTTTCCGGTGGAAAAGACCATCCAGCTGCTGGACGAACGTTTTGGTCAAGTCGCCTGGCTGAGGTCAGAATACTCACCCTTCTCAGGTGGAAACTTCAGTTTCTCAGATACGATTTACGAGCCACTTGGTGAAAATCGTCTGGGAGGTCCGGTTACTCTCAGGCGTGACCGAATTTTTTCAGTGCGAAGCGATCACGGTGGCCATCTGTATCTCAGAGGGCGCGTCCTGACGGTTTATGACGGAAAGTCCTGGCAGGTAGAGACAGGCGAATTTGAAAACTTCTATCTCGATCAGCCGGCACCGCTCAGAGGTTCCGGAGATGTTCGGTATGATCTCGAGATCTTTGGAATCGACATAAATACAAAAACCCTGTTCGCACCCCTTGGCGTCGCAGGCATTGACGTCCCACCCGGGATCCTCCGGCGAGACCGTTATGGGATCATCTATTTGGACCGGCCTATTGAGTCACTCGAAAATGGTTACCGTATAGCGACTATAGAGCCGCAGCCCAGCCGTCTGGAATCCGGGACGGAGTATTTTCAACTTCCTGAAAATTACTCTGAAGCGGTTAAGACATTGACGGCATCTCTGACAGCCCAGACAGCGGATACACGCGGCAAGGCCGAAGCCATTCGGGAATACCTTCTCACCTTGACGTACAATTTAAGCCCTTCCATACCGGGTGATGAAGTGGATTTTGTAGAACATTTTCTGTTTGAAGAGCAGCAGGGATACTGCACCTACTTTGCCAGTGCCATGGTCATCATGTCCAGGGCAGCCGGCATCCCTGCCCGATACGTAGAGGGCTTTCTCACACCTTATGAGTCAAATGCTGACGGCGATTACGTTGTCACCGCAGACAGGGCACACGCCTGGGCCGAACTCTATCTTGACGGCCGGTGGACCGTAATGGAAACCACGCCTTCTTATGTAGCGGAAACTGAAACATCCAGTAATCCCGGGCCTGTTTTGGAGCCAAATGTAACAGACGACCTCCCTGTACGGCCTCAAGATGACATAGAAGAAGACCCGTTTGAAGTGGATGGTCAACCGTCACAGCGTTTTCCCGCTTACGGTATTTGGCTGGGTGGATCAGCGCTGCTGTTCATTCTGTTGATTTTGGCTTTTTTTGTCCGCCGATGGTGGCTGAACGCCCAAAATGAACTTCATCTGACAATCAAACTTGCGGATGATGTCATGACGCTCCTGATTCTGAAATGCGGCCTTGACGCCTGGACAGGAATGACACCAAAGGAAGTCATTTACCAATGTGCCTCACAGATGCCCAATCAAAGTGAAAATCACTCTGCGGGCATTGATCCGTCAAAACTGACTGGCTGGGTTGAAAATGCCTACTATGGCAATTACAGAGACGAATTGACAGCAGCGTCGCTAAAACAATTTAGAGACGACTTTGTCAAGGGCGAGCGCAACTGGGTAAAAAAATGCAGGTATTTGTACTGGATTTACTTGAAAGGGGAAAGATCAACATGGAGTTGAATCCGAAACTGCCTCCGCACAATATCGAGGCGGAGCAGTCGGCGCTTGGCGCCATGATCCTGGATAAAGGCGCCATCAGTGATGTGGTTGAGATCATTGAGAGCGGAGATTTTTACAAAGAGGCCCATAGCGAGATCTTCAGCGCCATTCTGAGGCTATACGGAAGAAATGAGCCGGTGGATATTGTGACACTGTCGGACGACCTTACCAGAGCCGGCATGCTGGAAGCCGTGGGCGGCATTGAGTATTTGTCGGATCTGACGAGTTTTGGCGTCTTGTCGACCAACGCACGTCACTACGCAACTATAATAGAAGAGAAATCCATGCTCAGAACCTTAATCCGAACGTCATCAGAAGTTTTGGAGAGAGGTTATGACAACGAAGGTGCAGACACGCTGCTGGAGTTTGCAGAGCAGACCATCTTCGATATTTCACAAAAGAAAAACAGGATGGGACTCGAACCAATAAGAGAAGTCCTTATTAAGGCCTACGAGCGCATTGAGGCGCTTTATGCCTCAAAAGCTTCAATTACCGGTTTGTCAACGGGCTTCAAGGATTTGGACTATAAATTGAGCGGTCTGCAAAAGTCGGATTTGGTCTTGGTTGCTGCGCGACCTTCCATGGGTAAAACCGCATTTGCCTTGAATCTTTGTCAGAATGCCGCGCTGCGCAACGACGCTTCTGTCGCGGTCTTCAGTCTCGAGATGAGCAAAGAGCAGCTGGTACAGCGGATGCTGAGCTCAGAAGCCCAGATTCCCATGCAGAATATGAGAAATGGCAAGCTGGCTGAGGATGACTGGGTGGCACTGACTAAGGCGATGTCCAAACTCTCTGCCGCGAAGATTCATATTGACGATACCCCGGCCATAACGCCATTGGAGCTTAGGGCCAAATGCCGGCGCCTTAAAATGGAAAAGGGTCTGGACATGATCATGATTGACTACCTGCAGCTCATGAATGTATCCGGACGCGCCGAGTCGCGACAACAAGAGATCTCGACCATTTCAAGGTCGCTGAAGGCCATCGCCCGTGAAATGGATTGCCCGGTGGTGGCACTGAGCCAGCTTTCACGAGCACCGGAACTTCGAGCCGACCATCGGCCAATGCTCTCTGACCTTAGGGAATCCGGAGCGATCGAGCAGGACGCGGACGTCGTCATGTTCCTATACAGGGACGAGTATTATGACAAAGAGTCAGAGCGCAAGAATATCGCTGACCTGATTATCGCCAAGCAGCGTAACGGCGAGGTGGGAGATGTCGAACTGGTTTGGCTGGGACAATACGCAAAATTCGCCGACAAAGCCCACTATGTGGACGAACCGGTTTTCTAGGAGGTATGTCGATTGCCTGATGTTGAGGTGCGCCCGCTGAGGCTGAGAGATGTGGCACAAATGGCACAATGGGGAAAGCATGAGGATCTCCGGTTTCAAGCTTACAATTTTATAGGGCGCAATGTTTCCGATTTTTTGTCTTGGTACCTCATGAAGCGTCAGCCCTTCAGAAAATGGGTTTACGGCGTTTTTGCGGATCAGCTCCTGATAGGCTATATCACCGTGAAGCAGTATAACAGAGAACAGAAGTCAGCAGAAATGGGCATCAGCTTCAATCCCGACTGGACATCCAAAGGCTTCGGTACGGAGGCGGTGAAACGATATCTTGAACTTGTTTTTGAGCGGTTTGATCTCGAGCGGGTTTGGCTCAAGACAGCATCCTTCAACGCCAGGGCGATCCGATGTTATGAGAAAGCCGGATTCGTGACTTATGATCTGCAGCGGGAGCCCTATGAAGATCAAGCTATGCCGATTACGCTGGTCAATCAGTGGCCGGAGTGGTTCGAGTATCACGATGAACTGGCTTGGATGGATTATATCTATATGGAGATCGAGAAACGGGATAATGAAAAATAATGTTCGTTATAAGACGAACATTAAGTGCTCTTGTTGAACAAATATACGAAAAACGTTTGACTTTAGAACGCAACTCTGTTACGATAATGCCTGTGATCAGTTAAACCAAGAATATCCAATCTAATGAGGTGACCAGAATGGCAACAGTCGTCATAGTAGGCGCTCAGTGGGGCGACGAAGGCAAAGGAAAAGTGATCGACTATCTTGCGCGTGAAGCAGATGTCGTCGTTCGCGCACAGGGCGGCAATAATGCCGGCCATACTGTAGTTGTAGGTGATAAAAAGTACGCTCTCCACCTGATCCCTTCAGGCGTTCTCAATCCGGATGCCCTGAATCTGATAGGCAACGGCGTCGTTTTTGATCCAGAGGGATTTTTGAAGGAAATTGAGGGACTTAAAAAAGACGGCGTTGCCACGGACAAGATCAAGGTCAGTGAGCGCGCGCATCTCATATTCCCATACCATAAAGAACTCGACCGCCTTTCGGAAGACGCGCTGGGCGACATGAAAATTGGCACGACTAAAAAAGGCATTGGTCCATGCTATATGGACAAAGTTGAAAGAATTGGACTTCGAGTCGGTGACATGGAAGACTGGGACCGCTTTGAAGCCCACCTCCGAAGCAACATTCGCAGAAAGAATGACATCATTGTCAAACTTTACGGCGGTTCACCGCTTTCTGAGGACGCTATTGTGGCAGATTACAAAGTCTTTGCGGCGCAGGTGCTTCCTTTTGTTGCAGATACGGGGATTCTCGTTCACAATGCTGTTACGGAAGGCAAAAAGGTGCTGTTGGAAGGTGCTCAAGGGACCATGCTGGACGTGGATTACGGTACGTATCCGTATGTTACAAGTTCCCATCCGGTTTCAGGTGGTTTTGCTGTAGGCTGCGGCATAGGACCAAACCAGATTGAGGAAGTATTGGGTATTGCCAAAGCCTACACGACCCGAGTCGGAATGGGGCCATTCGTCACTGAACTGGATGACGAAGTAGGTAACGCGATCCGTATCAAAGGCAATGAGTTTGGTACGACCACCGGCCGGGCAAGACGCTGCGGCTGGCTGGACGCGGTAGTGCTTCGGTATTCTGCGCGCATTAATGGTATGACCTCTGTAGCGCTGATGCTGCTCGACGTCCTCGGTGGATTTGAGGAAATCAAGATCTGTACGGGATACCGTTACAAGGATGAGATTCTCACGGAGTATCCGGCGAAGCTTTCCGTGCTTGAAGTCTGTGAGCCTGTCTATGAGGTCTTTGAGGGCTGGCAGGAGGATCTGAGCACCGTTACGTCTTATGACGCGCTGCCGGTTAACGCAAAGCGCTACATTGAGCGCATAGAAGCACTCATGGGTATTCCGGTAAAGATCGTGTCAGTGGGTCCAAAGCGCGATCAGACTATTGTGCGTGGGACTATTTACAGGGCATAAATTGAATGAAATAAAATGGAAAAGGGAAGTTGGTGATTATACCAACTTCCCTTTTAGCGTTTATATGGCACTATTCTATCAGACTTCCCAGCGGAGATCTTTTCCGTAGAAGTAGAGAAAGCGAAATTCACCGAACAGCCTGGAAGCGACGCGCTCACTATAGGTTTCTCGTAGTTGAACCGGCGTTAGGTTGGTGGAGAGAATCATAGGCTTCTGTCTGAGCAGGCGCGTATTGATGAGGTTGAAAATCTCGGTATTTGTAAAGGTATTCACCATTTCCGTGCCCAGATCATCAATAATCAGAAGATCAGACTCAAAGAGCATCTGATAGGCTTCCGCTGCTTCAGAACGGCCGGTTTCGCTGAAGGTATACTTTTCAAGCAGTTTGATTAAACCAAACGCCGTCTGGTAAATCACAGTGTGTCCCTTGTCCAGAAGCGATTTAGCGATTGCATGGCACAGAAAGGTTTTTCCCAGGCCAGTAGCGCCGTAGAACAGAAGATTGTCGTATCTGTTCCCAAACTCGTGGACAAAACCCTCGCTTATGGAGAGGATCTCGTTCATATTCGACCGTGGTGTTAGGGCTTCGCTTTTAAAAGGCTCATCACTGAACAATGACATATCAAAAGTTGAAAAATTCTCGCGGCTCAGAACGCCTTTCAAATTGGACATATCATATGCGTACTCTATGAGCTGTTGGCGGTAGCATTTGCAAAGACGCCCATCCGGGAGATGCCCGGTATCTGAGCAAAGAGGACAGGTATAATGCAGTTCCGCATAATCGAGAGGAAAATTGTGCTCAGTCATGAGAAAGGCCCGCTCGTTCTTTAGTTTCTTCATGGCTTCTTCCAGGTCTTTAACAGCTTTCTCAGGATCAACTTGGCCGTAAAGGACTAGCTTTGAGAGTTTTAAGCCGGTTCTGGAAATCTCCTCATCAATGGCACGAATTTGTGGAACTCTATCATAAATTTCATTTTTTCGCCGTTCCTGATCGTATCTGGCACGATCACGGCGCATTTGGTAAGCGCTTTGGATGTCGCGGATGCGATTTTTCATATGATGTGTCCGGCAAACAGGCTTGCTGAGGCGCTGCTCCAGATCCGATCCCCCTTTTAATTATGATTATTGTGCTACTTTTTAGACCGCAATAGCTTTTCGAGATCCTCCGGAGAATAGTCATCTCTCTTTGGCTCAAACTCGTGGAAACGGTTTTTGGAACCGGTTTTCACGGGCTCCCTTGACTTTGAAGTGCTCTGCGACTCAGCATTGGAGGCCTTTGCAGAGGCGCGTTCCGCCATGTAGTTTTTATATTTCTCAACGGTATCAATCTTATTTTCGATAAGGTTTTTCACGACTGTATCCATATAATTCATATTGGCGTTCGAGGTTCTTTTGCTGGCTTCCTTGATGACTTCACACAAAAAATCAAGATCCAGCTGATCTCTGTCAATCCAACGGTCAATAATTTCGCGGTCTCCGCCGGATACTGTCCTGTTGCTGTATCCCAGCAGCCTGTAAATCTTTCTGTAAGCGGTGTATGCCTTACCGCTTGATTTCATGAGTTCCTCAGCTTCCTCCGGGCTCAGAACACCCTGGTCATACCAACTGCGCAGGACGGCACCGACATAATTGACGTTCTTTACGTTTTTTTGCTCTACAGAGTATAGGAAAGCTTTGATAATCAGCTCAGGTGACAGGTTGAATTCAAACACCCAGCTCAAGACCTCGGAGCGTTCATTTGGCGTGAGCTGCCGCCTCATGATCTGGTCAATGCTATAAAACATATCTCTAATCTCGGCATTTTTCATAGAGTCGATCAAATCACCTGAAGAAGGCTTGGAATGATCCGGGTCCAAATTTTTTGGAGAGAAATTATTGTCTAGGTAGAGTTGTCTCAGAGATAAAAATTCAACATCATAATCATTGGAGCTCCCTTGGGCTTCATCTTTTGAATGCTTTACAATGATTTTCTTCTTTTCCCAAAAATCCCAAGCCGACAATACATCTTCCAATGGTATGTTTAAATGGCGGGAAATGGAACGGTGATCGCTTTTTATACTTAAATTTGCATCTCGTGCCAATTTGTATCCCAAAAGGTAAACTTTAACAAAAGTTCCATTAGCCATTGGCATAAAGTCGTTAATAAATATATTTTCTATGGAAGTTGTACCAAAATCAACCTTTTCTTCTTGTAGATGGAACCCCATGGCATTCCCTGCTTTCTATTGAAAATACAACGTTCTTTTTTGAATTCGAGCATTTTTATTATATCACAAAAGAAATTTGATTTTGTAATTAGTTTGGAAACGATTTTTATGGTATACTGATTGAGGATTTATTAAGAAATCATTAAATTCTGATTTCTGTTGTAACAAAATCTAAAGAACACAGGAGAGAATTATGCAGCTTAAACAGATCCAGAAAAGGATTGCAAAGGGTCTTGAATCAGGCGAAGCTATGCTGCGCCGAGCATCGGGCAAAACCTTGAAAAAACTTGACAGCTCTGTTATTACCCCTGCAGATTTCGATACTCATAAACATGTCGATTTCTTCAAGCGCAACCGATATGCCACGTCTGTGGTCGCGGCTATGCTTGCTGTCGCTGTTTCGAGCGTATTTACGCTGGAAGCCGGTTCATTTTCATCAGTTCAGTCAAGTGACCTTCAATCCGTTGAAGTTCAATCACCAAATCAAATCATGCTGGCATCGACTTTTTCCGAAGCCGGTATTGCAGAAAAAATGCCTCTGATTCCAGAGGGCGCGAAAAAAGCGACTTCGGATATTGCAGAACTCGTAGAGGACGCTGCTTCTTTTGATGCGCCTGCTCTTGAGGGCTATGCGGTTAAAATTGACGGCGTTGAGTATGGTTTTTTTAATTCAGAAAGTGAAGCTCAAAACGTAATCGATACCTTAATGTCGAACTTCACTGCGGATAAAGACATTATTGAAGCCTACTTCAAAGAGACAGTCGAAGTTGCTGCAACAAGAAAAGAAGCGGGTTTGTTTAAGGCATTCAGCGTTCCTGAAAGATCCGTTGAGTACATTATGAAGGGCACTGACCAGGAAAAGATCCACGTCGTCGAATCGGGCGAGAACTTCTGGACAATTTCACAAAAGTATCAGATCTCAGTTGAGGATCTTGAAAAGGCTAATCCAGGTATTACACCTGAGAAACTTCAGATTGGCGAAAAAGTCAGTTTGATGGTACCGGCTTCACTCGTTACAGTTTGTACGGTGGAGAAAGCTGTCTATAAAGAGCAGATTCCATTTGAGACAGTGGTTAAAGAAGACGCCTCTACATATAAGGGGACCAACAAAGTGACTACTTCCGGTTCAAACGGTGAACGGGAAGTGGTTGCCAATGTCGTCAGAGAAAATGGCATTGAAGTGAACAGAGAAATTCTCAGCGAAAAAGTTATAGCAGAACCTACGACAAAAGTCGTTGTCAAGGGCACCAAAGCCAGACCAGCAACCGTGGGATCCGGCGTATTGGCTAAACCTGTATCCCGCGGCACTGTCACCTCACCATTTGGTACCCGTTGGGGCAGAAGACATAACGGGATTGATATAGGGTTGTCTACTGGTACAGCTATTAAGGCTGCGGATGGTGGAACGGTCACCTTTTCCGGTTATGACGGCGGCTACGGCTATACGATTCGCATAAGTCACGGAGACGGCGTAGTCACCGTGTATGCGCATAACTCCAAGCTCCAGGTAAAAAAGGGCGACAAGGTATACAAAGGCCAGCAAATCGCGCTTAGCGGCAATTCCGGAAGCAGTACAGGTCCGCACCTTCATTTTGAAGTCAGAATTAATGGCGTGCCTAAGAATCCGTTGAATTACATTAAAATGAATTAGAGTATATAAAGCTTCAGGAAGCCACATTTCCTGAAGCTTTGTTTTTTAGGTCACTGAATGTGACTAGTAGTACATTCCGGAAATAACTGTGCAATAAAAAATGAATTATAAGCCTGAATTTTGCCAGCAGGTTTTACGTTCTTTTGCATAGATATTTCAAGAACGTTGTACTAGTACAGGGATTTAGGAAAGCAGGTGATCAACTGCGAGGATAGGGGCTGGAGAAACTATATTCTTCGACAACATCCCTACCTAGATCCATTTTTTTGGCCTTGTGGACAATTGAACATTTGTACGTTAGAATGATATTAATCCTAGAGAAACGGGGTGGCACCAATGAATCCACGCAAAGTGCTAGTTGTAGACGACGAAAAACCGATTTCGGATATCATACGTTTTAACCTGACCAAGGAGGGTTATCACATTATTACCGCCTTTGATGGTGAAGAAGCGCTGCAGCAAATGAAAGCAGAGCAGCCGGATTTAGTGCTTCTGGATGTTATGCTCCCGCGGCTGGATGGTTTTCAGGTCTTGAAGAAAATCAGAGAGGGCAGCCAAGTCCCCGTGATCATGCTGACCGCAAAAGAGGAAGAGGTCGACAAGGTACTTGGGCTTGAGCTTGGCGCGGATGATTACATCACCAAGCCGTTTGGCATGAGAGAGTTGATCGCGCGAGTCAAAGCCAATCTGAGACGAACAGAGCCTGCAGGGGCGGACTTTCCGGGGGCATCTGTTCAGAATCAAATGCTTGAAGCCGGCGAATTGAAAATTGACTTCGAACGCTATGAAGTGACCAAGAGATCCACGGTTATTGAGCTGACGCTGCGTGAGTTTGAGCTCCTGAAATTTCTGGCAACTCAAGATAATCAGATTTTCACCCGTGAGCAGCTGCTGAAGGATGTTTGGGGTTATGAATACTTTGGCGACATCCGTACAGTGGACGTTACTGTGCGCCGTTTGAGAGAAAAAGTTGAAGATGATTCCAGCAATCCAAAATATATTTTGACCAAGCGCGGTGTCGGTTACTATTTTAAAAGGTTTTAGAGCTTATGTTCAAAAGCATACGTTGGAAGTTTACCACCATTTATTTTATGTTGGTTTTTATTGGTATGATCATAGCGGGTGTCATTATTGTTGAATCCTTTGAGCGCTATCACATGGATGATGTTTCAAGGCGCCTGTTGAATCTGACGGAACTGATCAAGCCTCAAATTGAGCGCTATGTGGATCAGGGTTTTGACAGTGCCGAAATCAGAACGATTATTCAAAACCAGAGTGAATTGGGCTTTAGGGAAGAGATTTTCATAATCAATGGCTCAGACTATAAAATTGCGGCAACCAGTACGCAGAATGTTGGCAGAAGTGCCGAGGAATTTTTGGATTTTGAGTTGCTGGTGGAAGGTCTTAACGGAAAGACCTCTGAGAAAAGCATCACTATAGAAGATGAAGGTTACCTGATCAGGACCATGGACCGTGTAGAACCCATTCTGGATGGGGGACAGACGGTCGTCGGGCTCCTCTATATCAGGTATGACCTGACAGATGTCTACAAGAGCCTTTCGGAATCCAAGGCGACTATAGTCCGCGCGACACTGGCGGCCCTCGGGATCACTATTCTCCTGGGCTTTATGATCGCGCGTACGATTACGGAGCCTATCAACGATGTGACTGAAAAGGCAGCCAAAATGGCTGCAGGTGATTTTGACCAGAAGGTGGATGTAAAATCTAATGACGAAATAGGGAAACTCGCCGAGATGTTCAACGTTTTGACCAGTGAATTAAAAACCAGCATGGACGAAATCTCCCGGGAAAAGAGCAAACTCGAAGCCATTCTTCATTATATGGATGATGGCCTGGTTGCAGTGGATCGGGACGGAGATATCATCCATTTAAATCCGAAAGCCCTGGAGATGTTGGAATTACCGTTTCGAGCTGAGCGGATCGATCAGATTTTAAAGGAAATAGACCCGAATCTGACTATGAACCAGATTGTGGAAGATGGAACACGCTGGTCCGGCAGCAGGATCATAGATTACAAAGGATCCACCTTAAGGGTTAACTACGCGCCGTTTGAAAATGTCAGGGGCATAAAATCCGGGTTTGTCTTCGTGCTTCAGGACGTCACGGAGCAGGAGAAACTCGACCGCATGAGGCGGGACTTTGTGGCAAATGTGTCCCACGAGCTGAAGACGCCCCTCACGAGCATCAAGTCTTATACCGAAACACTCCTGGACGGAGGCATTGACGACCCGGAAACGGTACAGCAATTTCTCGGTGTTATTGATGGTGAAGCGGACCGCATGGCGCGTCTGGTCAGGGACTTGCTTCAGCTGTCTAATTTTGACGCCAGGACAGCCAACCTTCATTTGGAAGAGCACGACATGCTGCATTTGATTCGTCAAAGTATCAAAAAACTCGAAACGGCATATAAGCCGAAAAGGCAGTGGATCAAAATCAATGCCCAGGAAGAGTCCATGGTTTCAACCTTTGATTATGACCGCATGGAGCAGGTGTTGATCAATGTCATTGGCAATGCGGTCAAATATACACCGGAGGAGGGCAAGATCACCATTTTTGCCTCAAAACTGCCTAAGGAACTTGTTTTGCGAGTTTGCGACAACGGCATGGGGATCCCGGAGAAAGACTTGTCGAGAATATTTGAGAGATTTTACAGAGTGGATAAAGCCAGATCGAGAGCGCTCGGCGGCACGGGACTCGGACTTTCAATCGCCCAGCAGTTTGTGGAAGCACACGGAGGCAGTATTGCCATTGAATCGACGGTCGATATTGGGACGACTGTGACGATTCGGTTGCCGGTTGTGGCACCATCGGCATAAACTGTTTTATAAATAAGCTGATTAGCGCTAAACATGGTGAAAACGAGGACAGTTTGCTGGTAACGTCTAAATTGTGTAAAGAGTTCTTAAAACTGATGTAATGGAACTGTAACATGCGTGCGTTATAATGAATTTATCCAAGTTGAAAGTGTCGAAGTGCGCCGGTGATTTTTTAAGTGCATGAAAATCCTAAAGGTGGACTTCTTTCTGGAGAAATGCTTCGCATTGAGGTGAAAATTATGAGCATGCGTGTTCTTCCGCTGATCCTTACAGCGATCAGGTCACGGGGTATGGCATTGGTCAGGGCGGCAGCGGTATTTGTTCTGCTGGCTGCGTTTGCCGGCGTCCCTGGATATGCCACTGCTGTAACAGATCGTGAAATGGCGGGATCGATCGAAATTCTGGAACCTAAATATGGCATCAGCAACGAGGTCTTCATTCGGGACAATCTGTTTCTTTCAGTGCGCCTGCTCAAAGATATTGATGTGTCTATGAGTATAGTGCGCTGGGATGGCTATGACATCGTTAGAAACCTTGAAAAGTTGAGGCCTGTCAAGCTGGCTGACAGTTTCGCGAATGAATACAGAACTACGGTCTATCGCGGTCAGGTGATCGATGCTTTTGTAAATGCTTACGAAAAGCGAATACGCGCTGAGTTTGATCTTAACCGGGTTCAGGAAGAGATTAAAATGAAGACCGGATTCATCAGCCAATACGAAATGGACCTCCTTGTGGAGCGCCGCAACAAGGCATCCCGTGATTTGAGCGCCATCATGATTGAATATGATGCAGCGGCGTATCAGTTCAGAAGGATTGCCCAAGTGACGGTCTATAGCTGGCAGGATGTCAAAGTAGGCGCCATTCCGACCTTTAGAGTGACCCTCGAGAAGCCGGCCATTGGAACCTATCTGATTAACTTCAGACGCAATGATGTGAACCGGACCATCAAAGTGGAGCGCATCACTGTTCGCGCCATGGATTCCGCTCAGGATCTTCCGAACAATGCCTATAATGTCATCAAGAGCAGTTTGTCGCAATAAGCCTATGACCCCACGCTCAGAGCAGACGTGGGGTTGTCGATTTTACATGGAAATGTTTAGTGCATCAAGTCAGCTGAGAAACTATGGAGGGTCTCGGATGCTTCTGGAAAAAGCGAAATCCGCAATACTGATGGTGCTGTTCGCCATCTGCGCCTATCTGGCGGGACAATTCCTGCTGGACACCAGTTCCATAAGTGCTCGGGCCGGTTCCGCTGGCGGAAACGTTCAGGTGAGTGTGAATATCGAAGACCTTTTAAACCCCCAAGGCTATCAGGTCAGCTTTGGGGGTGGCTTGTATTCAGGGCACTTCGATACCGGTCTGAAAAACAGCCTCTGGTCAAGCGCCAAGGGGCTTATTCGCGGTGCCCTTGAAACTTCTGATTACACCGAGGCAGATCAGGCCCTCTGGGACGAAGCTGTGACTCAGCGCAGCGTGACATTAAAGCTGCCTTTTGCCATGACAATGGACCAGATTCTTGTCGCCGCTGGCTCTGATGTGTCTCGTGATCTTCTTGGCACTGCAGCGTTCGATGTGATCATTATTCCTACTGCTGAGCCAGGCAGCGTCTTTTTGGGGAATCGATCAGAAGCGAGATTTGTCAGTTTCAGCTACAGCACCGGCAGCGCCAGTGGTGCTGAAAGTCCACAGAGTGAGGTGTTAGCCGCGCTTCTGACAGAAATTGAACAGGACGAAATGACGGTTGAATATAAGCGGATCGAAGACACTTTTTCACTCAGGACCATTTTGGAAAAGCCTGATCAAGTGTACAGAGAAAATCACATTATTGAACCCATTGTCGCCATGCCAACCTTTGAAAAGGTGCGTGTCCAGAACGAATTCAGCCTGGAAACCCTCAGTGAGGAGCAAGAGCGCTATTATGCTGACATTGCCTTTGGGGCGCGATTTGACTTCGTCAAGCGCGTTCGGGAAGTAGACGGATCAGTGGTTTATCTTTACGGCTACGGAGATCGGGCGCTCAGATTTGGCGCTCAAGGGCGTCTGGAATATCAAGAGCGCTTCCGGGGTGGAAGTACCTCTGATGAAATCCTGAGTTTCAAAGATAGTCTGACAAAAGCGGTTGCTGAGCTCAGAAAATATGGTGAGTTTCCTGAAGGCTTCTATCTCAAATATTTTACTGAAACAGAGGACGCGCCGGGAGTCAGAGTCAAGACTTTTCATTTCAGCCATCGTCATCAGGGCCTCCCAACAGACTTGTCGAATCGTGAGATGCCATATACGGCGACCGTTGAAATTACAAACGACCAGGTGACCTACCTGATGAAGAGCTACAAGGACATCCAGCGTCTTTTGCCAGCAGCAGCGCCTTCAAATCAGATCCTCAGTTTGGATAGACTGATCGAAAGCCAGTTTGACCTTATTTTGGAAGACTATCTGACGCTGAATCCTGAAGCGGCAGCATCAAAAGATGACTTTGGCTTTGTCTATCAGATTTTGCATGACATCACAGAATACGAGCTCATTTATTTCCTCTCCCGTGACAATAATGTGCTCACGTATTTACCTGCATGGCACTTGGGGATTGGCGGCAACCACTATTATTTTGACCTATACACCGGCGAGCTGCTTCAGCGCGTTCCGACACAGGCGGTGAAGTAATTATGGACTGGAAAAAATCGAAAAACATTCTAATATTTGCGCTGATCCTGACTAACATTGCTTTATTTGCAATGACTGGCGGGCTGGATAAGCTGATCCAAAGAGACAGTACTCAGGATCCGCTGCTGCCATCAGTCATAGCACTTCTAAATGGACGTGGGATAGGCATCAATGCAATTATTCCCTCGATTCCGCTGAACATCAGGGCAATTGACCTCGAGTACAATGAAATTGAAGCGGCTCAGCTCGCTGACAAGCTTCTCACAGGAGGTTACGAGGAGATCAACGGCTTGTTTGTCGGACGTGACGGCGCACTCCTGGTCGTCGCTCTGGAGCGTGAAATCCGTTTCGAGCTTCCCATAGATCAGTGGCTGGTCTCTGATCCCCTTGAAGACGAAGAGGCGTGGCAGGCTGGCGAAGCGTTTCTTGCCGCTCACGGCTTTGACCAGGCTGACCGTCAGCGCTGGGATCTCAGTGTTGAACCTGATCACGTCATCCTGGAATGGCGCCAGAAATATGGCAGCTACTTTCTGGAGGAGGCCTTTATGCGCATTCGCCTGACCGGCAACAAAGTGGTTTCCTTTGAGCGCCGATGGTTTAATGAGCCACAACCCCAGGAGAACGTTCACAAAGTCATACAGCCGTCAAAAGCCTTGTTTATGGCCGCAGAGGAAATCGCTGCGACCAGTACGGGACCGGATCCTTCTGTAAAAATCGATTCCATCGAATTGGGATATCAGCTTGAGACCGGATCCTTGACCAGCGACATCACCTCCGGCGAGGCGTCGCCTTACTGGCGGATGCGGCTGTCCGACGGGCGCGTCATCTTCGTGGAAGCGGTGGAATAAGTTAACATAACGACATATTCTTTCCCCACGAGGTCATTTTGAGGTATAATGGATATCATGTCATTAAGGGGTTGTCCCAATGAGTTTAAAATTTTGCTCCCTGGCCAGCGGCAGCAGCGGCAACTGTCAGTTCATAGCGGCGAACACAAGCCGGGTGCTCTTGGACGCGGGTCTCAGCGGTAAATATATAAAAAACGCCATAGACAGCATTTCAGAAGATATTTCGACACTGAGCGGCATTCTTGTGACCCACGAGCACAGTGACCATATACAAGGCGTCGGCGTGCTGATGCGGCGCTATAATCTCGACGTCTATGCCAACCAAAGCACCTGGGACGCCATGATGCCCAAAATAGGCAAAGTGGACCCGGAGCGGGTCAAGATCATCCAGAATGGGGTGCCATTCTCAATTGGCGACCTTGAAGTCAAATCCATAGCGGTTTCCCATGACGCTGCGGATCCCGTTGCCTACCGCTTTTCTGACGGCATTTCCCGACTGGCTGTGGCAACAGACCTGGGTACCGTGACGGAGGAGATCCTTCAGGAGCTGCTTCAGGTCGATTTTTTGATGCTGGAATCCAACCACGACATTGAGATGCTCAAGATGGGCTCCTACCCTTATTATCTGAAGCGCAGAATCCTGTCTGAAATTGGCCACCTCTCCAACGACAACGCCGGTGAGATTGCCACTTTGGCCGTTCAGGGCGGACGGGTTCAAAATATCCTGCTGGGCCACCTCAGCAAAGAAAACAATTTTCCGGAGCTCGCCTTTGAAACTGTCAGCGGTGTGTTGAGGGAAAACCACATTCATGTGGGAACGGACGTGTGTCTCGATCTGAGCTACAGGGACCGTGTCGGCCGCGTTTACAGCATAGGGAGATAGCGCTGAGGAGCGAAAGCAGTCCGCAGATGCGGGACTGCTGGTGCGTCACTTTAGCAGCATGGAGGTAGAGTCTTGAGAATCACATTGATTGCCGTTGGCAAAATAAAAGAAAAGTTTTATACAGAGGCGCTTTCGGAATATTCGAAGCGCCTTTCGAAATATGTAAAGCTTGAAGTGATAGAGGTAGCCGATGAAAAGACCCCCGACCAAACTTCCGAGCGGGAGAAGGCGCAAATTCTAGATAAGGAAGCCCAGCGAATTCTGGCAAAACTGCCTTCCGGCACCTATGTCATCCCCCTCGCCATTGAGGGAACGATGCTGAGCAGTGAAGGGCTGGCAGAAAAGTTGGCCGGGCTTGGACTTCAGGGGGACAGCCATGTGGCGTTTATTATAGGCGGCTCACTTGGGCTTGCGGACAGTATCCTGGACCGGGCAGACTTCAAGCTGTCCTTTTCGAAAATGACCTTTCCCCATCAGTTGATGCGGGTGATCCTGCTGGAGCAGGTGTATAGGGCGATGCGGATTTTGAGAAATGAGCCCTACCATAAATAAAAGCGCATACAATGACATTTATTATTTGCAACTTAACAAAAAACACTGATTCTTAGTAGAAATTACGATGAAATCAGTGTTTTTCGCGTTTAAGAATGTTTCAAAATAAGATGTAGATCAATCCACATTTTGAGGTATAGTGAAATCAGAAACTCAGACGGTTGAGAAACGAGGGACAGAACATGGCTGTAAAAGTTTTGATCGCGGATGACGAGAAGCAATTGGCAGACTCTCTCAGTTATGCTTTCAGGAGGGAAGGTTATTTGGTACTGACAGCTTATGAGGGCAAGGCAGCTTTAGAGATAATAATGGAAAAAAAGCCGGATCTTGTGATTTTAGATATTTCTATGCCCAGAATGACTGGATATGAGATCCTGAAAGAAATTCAAGGTGTTTATGATCTTGGTGTGATGCTTTTGACTGCGAGAAATGATATTGTCGATAAAGTCATAGGACTTGAGCTGGGCGCGGACGATTATATCACGAAGCCTTTTGACATGAGGGAGGTCCTTGCGAGGGCCGCAGCGCTGGTCAGGCGTCTGAATAAGGGACAACAAGAAACCTTGTTGTCTTGGGGCGTTGAGATCAATGAGCGGAATAGAACGACAATCCTTAAGGGAGAAGTTCTTGAGCTGACACCCAAAGAATTTGAACTGCTTTTTCTTCTGATGCGTCATGAAAATCAGGTGTTCAGTCGGGAAGCACTTTTGGATCAGATTTGGGGCATGGATTATGAGGGTGGAGAAAGGACCGTGGATCTGCATGTGCAGCGATTAAGAAAAAAACTTGGACAAATTGGTGAGGCAGCGCTTCAGACAGTTTACCGGGTTGGCTATAAATGGGCAGGTGAGCGGCGTGAAAAGCTTTGAAGAACGATATGGCATCAGACATTCGCTGAAGTTCAAATCGAGTCTTTTTCTTGTGGTGCTTCTTTCAGGGGCTTTGGCGGTATTGGGCATAATGACGCTGCGGGCTGTCAATACTTTTCAAATGGCTCAACTGGAGTCTGATATGGCGGGAAAGGCAAGGCAAGTCAACCTTTCGTTGAACCAGGCGCTGTTGATGTCACAGAGTTCAGAAACCTATGAGGCAGCGCTGATCAGACTTGCGCCGGAGTTAATTCGTCAGGTGACTCAGGCGCGTTCGCTTTCGACAACCCTATATACCCTGGATGGCAGAGCGACCAACGGCGTAGATCGGTTGGAGCCGGAACTTCTTGAATCACTGGGGGCCGGCCAGGTTCTTTACAGGATCCAAGATCAGGACAGTATCCCAGAACTTGCTTATGTGGACTATCTGGCTCCACTTTATCATCAGGAAGAAATTATAGGTGTGCTGAGACTTCGGTATTACTACAGCGAATATTTGGAATTTTATAAGACGATGGCCCGCATGATCCTGATCACTGGCACCGGTGTGTTTGTATTCAGTTTGTTTGCGGCTCTATGGTATTTTGGACGGATGACGTCTGCCATTGCTATGTTGAAAACGGCTGTTAAGAGGGTTGAAGGTGGGGATTATACGGAGGTAGCCCCACTATTCAGGGAAGATGAACTTGGCGAGCTCAGCCAAGGCATTGTTCAAATGGCCCAAACGATTGACGCAGCGCTGAAAAGCCTTCAAGATGAGCAGGGTCAATTAACGAAAGCCGTAGTTAAGCTTAAGGCGCTGGAATCCTCTCAGCGGACTTTTTATGGCAGCATAACCCATGAATTCAAAACACCGCTGTCTGTGATCAATGCAAATAACGATTTGATCGAAATGTATCCGGAGGATGAGGCACTCCAGGCAAGAGTCCGGAGACAGATCAGATTGGAGGTTCAAAAACTGAACCAAATGGTGGAAAGAGCCCTTGAATTTAGCAGGTATGAACATTATGAATTTGAACTGAAGGTTGATTCCTTTGAGTTGAAAGAGTTGATTGAAGAAATTGTGGGGCGCCTCAGGATCAAAGCGGATAAGTTTGGCTTGAAATGGCGCTTGTCACTGGAACCTGGATTCTTAAATGCAGATCGTGAAATGATGGGCCAGGTGCTAGTGAATCTTCTGGACAATGCCATAAAGTATAATGTCACAATGGGTGAGATCTGGATTTCACTGACCTTTGGAGAACAGATTCAGCTGGTTATTGAAAACACCGGGGAAGGAATATCCGAAATGATTAGAGACCGTCTGTTTGAGCCCTATGCCATGGATGATGGGGTTGGACAAACCGAAGAAACTGGAACCGGCTTGGGTCTTGCGCTGGTCAAGCGCCTGGTAGAACTTCAGCGAGGAAACATTGTCCTTCAGGACGGATTGCCGGAGCATCAGAAGAACAACCTTAAAGGCTGTCGCATTGTGATAGAATTTTAAGGATTTCGATACAACTTGGATAACTTTTCGCTGAAGTTTTGAAACAGGAGTATGAGACAATTCATTTAAAGAACAGCGGAAGGAGGGGGGTGCCGTTGATGCGAAGAAAAACAATTGTCCTATTAACGTCGATCATGGTCTTGGCGCTGCAGTTCAACGCCTGCGAACTGGCCCCAAATTCTCGAAGTTCGGTTGAGGGGCTGGATTCCGGCTGGATCGCCGCGGAAAATCCAGAAGCCGTAAAGCCGGATTCGGGAATCGCGTCTGCTATTATCTCCCTGAAGGGTTATAAGGCCATAGGATGGGCGAATGACCAAACCATATTGGCTTACAAGTATTCTGAAAGCGTGTTTGGCGAGGACCGTGGCTTGGTCTTTCTGGATTCTTCTACACTGGAAGTCAGCAAATATTTCAAGACCGTGGGCACTTATTTTGACGGAAGCCTTTCCCCAGACCGAAGTTTACTGGTATACGTGTCCAGCAGCACAGGCCGCGACAGCGCAAAGCTGAATCTGCTGGACCTGGACAGTGGTGAGACGAAAACCTACGAACGTCTGAGTCTGCCGAATGACCTGAGTTGGGATCCCTATTTGTTTAAACAGCATTTCAGGTGGACGGGACCTAATCAGGCTTGGATCACGCTGAACAGCATGTCGCAGCAACTTGCCTTCGCGGAAATTGATAACGCACAGATTAAATATCTGACACTGAACGCTGCTGAGCTTACACAAGGATTTCCATATTTTTACGCCGCGTCTTTCACCCGGATGGGCGACAAGACCTATGGCTTTGTGCATGTTGGTGAGGAAAAACAACTCATAAAGGGCGATTTATTGACTCAGTCTCTTGAAATACTTCCTGTAGAAGATCCTGAACTGGTTTGGGCGCTGCCTGATGTTCCAGCGCTGCTCGTCGTAAAGAGACCCTCCAATCAGCAGGCTTCTCAGCTGGTCATAGTTTCAGAAGCCGGTGAGGAAATCAAAGTGATTTCAAACCCCTATCTTCTTGATTTTATTGACCTTCAGAAGAACACACTGCTGTACGCCGCCAGGCAAGACGGTGTCAAGACTGACCTGGGCATGTTGAATTTGGAGACAGGAACGGACAGTTATATCACGTCTTATAGGGACATGTGGATTGGCAAGCTTCAACTCTCTCCGGATGGCAGCCGATTATTGGTGGATTTTGAATATGGCGGGCCTCAGGACCAGGGAAAACCAGTCAGTCATATGATTGTTCTGAATTAAGGAAGAAATGAAGAGGATGGAAAGGAAGAGGATGGAAATGAATATACAATGGAGATATCGCTGCATGGTGTTGGGAACCTTGATACTATTTGCCATTGCGTTGCTGGCAGGCTGCAGTCCTGCAGAACCTGAAACGGAGATGCCAACAGAACCAGGCGGTGGGGTGACGGTGGTGGAACCGGAACCATCGGCAGAGGCCGGTTCTGAAACAGAAAAGCGTTATCTGGCCATCTTGAACGGGTACCTTGAAGCGATTCCTACGGAAGTGACAAGTCAAGAAGCGCCAGAGGAGGATCAAAAGGCCATTCTTGAAGACATGGAGAGGTTAGTTCAGAATGGCGCGGACAGCCGGAAGATCTACAGTGCTTATGTGAAGGGCATCACAATACTATCCCCAGAGGCGGCAGACCGTTTTACCGCTTATGCCATCGCGGGATTGAGGCGAAACAGCTTTGAGGATTACAAGGCCCTCGAGCCCTTTATGGCCACAGAAGGGGCGCTGGAGCGCTTTTTCAAGGCCGCCGAGGCTCATCAATATCACTATGTTCTGTTGAATCGCCACGTTGAAGAAATCTCTGATCCGGAAATCAAAGCAATGGTTGAGGACGCAAAGTCACAGGGCTATTATGTGGCCAGTGCCGAGGGCATGCTTTTCTATCTCGTGGACTTCACGGAAATTGCCAAATACAGGGGCTGCAATACACCGGAAATGTCGCAGCTGATTGAGACGCTCGCCATTGACGCCCTCGAGCCTATGCTGTCAGACGCTGCTCTAATTGTGGACCGGGAGGTACTGGGTGCGAGAACATGGCATATGGAGAAACTTTTGGAAGACTATCAAGGTACGCTGTATGAGCAATATCTGGCTGTGCGCTACAGAGATCACATGGTCATGATGTTCTTTGGGGTGAACAATACTCCAAACTTCAACTATGAGACCAATCGGATTGAAGAGGCCACGGTTGATTTCTTCAAGTCCGTCAGCCAGATTGAGAACTCCTATACGGTAGAGCTTGTTCAAAGTTTTATGTCGATCCTTGAGGAACATGATGGCATACTGAATGAAGCGGCCAGACAGGAGGCCGACGCGCTCCTATCAGGTTTGGACGCGAAATATGGCTTGGACCAGGAAGTAATTCAGCGCTATGGCAACTGGATGTCAGGCTTAGAGGTGGCGGGCGAATAAAGGCCTATTGGGCGGACGAAACCGGAAGATTTGGATTCGTCCGTTTTTCTCGAACTTTGAAGGTTTCACGTCCATCGGCAGGTATTTCCTTTTTTGTTTTAGAGTTTTCAGTTAAATGCCTTGTTTCTTGCATTGTCTAAAAGGGAATAATCCTGATATAGTCATGTTGAGAGAACTGGGCCCTTCTGGAAGGGCATCACAAGAAGGAAGGTACATATGGATTATACAGCATATTTAAAGAACCTATCCATTTACAACGTGGGGGATGTATTTGACAATCTGCCGCCAGCGAGGCTGGTAGAGCAGGCGCTGATCAATAGGGAGGGTGTCCTCTCAAGCACGGGGGCGCTGGCCATTCGTACGGGGAAATATACGGGGCGTTCGCCACTGGACCGGTTTATTGTGGATTCGCCCGATGTGCACGACAAGATTTCCTGGGGCAAAATCAACCAGCCCATGACGGAGGATGTGTACTGGCGGATTTATTACCGTCTGACTGCCTACCTTGAGGACCGGGACTTATACATATTCCAGGGCTACTGCGGAACGGATCCGAAGCACCGGATTCCCATTTCGGTCATCAACCAGTATGCGTGGCAGAACCTGTTTGCCCGGCAGCTGTTTGTGAGACCATCGGCAGAGGAACTGGAGAGCCATGTGCCGGAGTACACGCTGCTGTGCGTGCCTGGCTTCAACGCGTTCACCAACGTGGACAGGACCCGCTCGGAAGCGTTCGTCATTCTGAATCTCAAGGAGAAGACGGTCATCATAGGCGGGACGCGGTACGCGGGGGAAATGAAGAAGGCGGTCTTTACGGTGATGAACTACCTGCTGCCGGAAGCCGGCGTCTTTCCTATGCACTGCTCTGCCAACATCAATGACGCGGGGGACACGACGCTGTTCTTTGGACTGTCGGGGACAGGTAAGACGACGTTGTCCGCGGATCCCCACTGCCAGCTGATCGGAGACGACGAGCACGGCTGGAGCGATGACGGCGTGTTCAACTTCGAAGGCGGCTGCTATGCGAAATGTATAGGGCTGACCCGAGACAAGGAGCCGGAGATTTTCGACGCCGTGCGCTTTGGGTCAGTTCTGGAAAACGTCATCATGGACCCGCTGACGCGGATCAGCGACTTTTCAACAGACCAGGTGACAGAGAACACCCGGGCGGCATATCCGCTGGAGTTCATACCAGGCGCTGTGCCTAGCGGCAGGGGCGGACATCCCAAAACTATTTTGTTCCTGACGGCGGACGCCTTTGGCGTTATGCCGCCTATTTCAAGGCTGACCACGGAACAGGCCCTCTACCACTTCCTCTCGGGCTACACGAGCAAGCTGGCGGGGACAGAACGGGGCATCACGGAGCCGGAAGCGACTTTTTCGACAGGGTTTGGGGAACCGTTCCTTCCGAGGGATCCCATGGTTTATGCAGGTCTGCTGAAAAAGCGCATGGAGACCTATGGCACCAAAGCGTATCTGGTCAACACCGGTTGGGTGGGCGGCGCCTATGGCACCGGGGACCGCATTAAGCTGGCCTATACCAGGGCTATGGTCAACGCGGCCATGAACGGCGAGCTGGACTCGGTGGCGTTTGAGACGGAGCCGTTCTTTGGGCTCAGCATTCCCAAGGCTTGCCCGGGGGTGCCGTCTGAGCTTCTGAATCCGCGATTCACTTGGGCGGATCCCGGTGAGTATGACGTGGCTGCCCAAGCACTGGCGGCGCGTTTTCACAAAAATTATGAAAAATTTGAAAAGACTAAAAAAGATGGCCTTGACAAAGCGGCGGCCTCGGCAGTATAATTCTAAAAATTGATTATCCATATTTGATCCTGAAGCAAAAGTAAGTAGTAGGCATCAGCGAATGTCACAGAGAGCCGGCGGTGGTGGGATGCCGGCACAGACGCCGCGTACGAATGGGTTTGTGAGGAGCATGGTGAACCGCGTTTGCCTGGTTTGGCCGGATCGGCCAGCTGGGGCGGACTGCTGAAGTATCCATAGCCGCGTGTCTCGCGTTATAGGGACAGGATATCGCACAGGTTGAACACAGATGCCGGACGTCGCAGCAAAAGACTCGGCAGCGCCATGTGCTGTATCTCAAACAAGGAGAGCACTATTTCTCAAAATTGGGTGGCACCACGAGTCTATCGTCCCAAACCGGGAGGATAGGCTCTTTTTTTGTATGAAAATCTGGGTGAAACTTGGTGTCAGACACCGAGTTACACCTCAAGAAGAAACTTGGTGTCAGACACCGAGTTTTCTTGTGGAAGGCGGGGTCAATAAGCCATTGGCCGCTGACACCCGCTTCCAATAACTCAGCGGCCTTTGGCCTATCGACCCATCTTCCACCCCTTCGCTTCCACCATAATGACTATACCCAAGGAGTGACAACCATGATTTATCCAGAACTCGAAAAGGCTAAGCGCATCTCAGAGGGCTATGACCTTGTACCGGTTGCCGTTGAGCTGATGGCGGACATGATGACCCCCATCCAGCTGTTCCATGCCATTAAGGACGACGCGACCCACTGCTTCCTGCTGGAAAGCGTTGAAAACGGGGCCCAGTGGGGCCGCTACTCCTTTATAGGCCGCTGCCCGGAGGCGGAGATTTTGCTCAGGGATGGGATCATGACCATTAACGGACAGAGGGTGGCCGATGGTCGCATCACCGACCCTTTTACCGTCATAGGCGACTTTCTTTCGACGCGACGCAGCCCCAAGCTCCTCCATCTCCCGCCGCTGACGGGCGGCCTGGTGGGCGTCTTCGGATATGACGCGGCAAGATACGTGGAAACGACCCTGGGCCCCGGTCCTGAAGACACAATAGGACTTCCTGAGATCCATCTGATGTATTTTGAAGAGATCATCGCCTTCGACCACCTGAAGCACAAGGTCATTTTGATGACTCATGCCAGAACTAAGAGCGACGCTGGTTTCGAGGCAGAATACGCAGCGGCGGTTCAGAGGCTGCGGGACTTGTCGGAGGGACTTTCGACTGCCATCGGCAGAGCAGGAGGTCAGAGGTTCAGTAATGGCAGGAAGCCCCGTCAGCGCGAGGCCGAGGCCACCAGCGACACGACGCGGGAGGCGTTTATGGAGAAGGTTCGGAAGGCCCAACATCACATCTATGATGGGGACGCGTTCCAGATCGTTCTGTCTCAGCGGTTTGAGGTGGATAACCCGCCGCCGGCCTTCGATGTGTACCGGGTGCTGCGGGTGCAGAATCCGTCGCCTTACATGTATTACTTCAAGTTTCCGTCCTATGAGATTGCCGGGGCGTCCCCCGAGCGACTGGCCAGTGTGACTGACGAGCGGATCATGACGCGGCCTATCGCCGGGACGATCCGCCGGGGGCTCGACGCGGCGGAGGACCTTCAGCTGGAGGCGCAGCTGCTGAACGATCCCAAGGAGCGGGCGGAGCACATGATGCTGGTGGACCTGGGACGAAACGATGTAGGCAGGGTCGCCGCCTTTGGATCAGTAGAAGTAACGACGCTGATGAAGGTGGAGCGGTACTCCAAGGTCATGCACCTGGTGAGCGACGTGGAAGGCAATTTGAAGCCGGGCCTGAGCGGCCTGGACGTTCTGAAGTCGGTGCTGCCGGCGGGGACGCTGTCCGGGGCGCCCAAGGTCAGGGCTATGGAAATCATAGACTCCCTGGAAAGCAGCCGACGGGGGATTTATGGCGGCACGGCGGGCTACCTGGCGCTGAATGGGGACATGGATACGTGCATTGCCATTCGGACGGCGCTGTTTACAGGCGGGAAGGCCTATGTCCAGGCGGGGGCCGGGATTGTGGCGGACTCAGTGCCGGAGAAAGAATATGAGGAGACGGTCAACAAGGCGAAGGCAGTCGTTCAAGCTATTGTGGAAGCGGGGGATCTCTAATGATCTTGATCATAGACAACTACGATTCGTTTACTTATAACCTGTATCAGGAGATCGGGTCGTTTTATCCGGACTTGAAAGTGGTACGCAATGACCAGATTACTTTGGCGGAGATTGAAGCTTTAGGGCCTGAGGCCCTGATCCTGTCGCCGGGGCCTGGCTTTCCGGCCAGCGCGGGGATCACCATTGAAGCGATCCGACATTTCGCCGGCAAGATTCCTATGCTGGGGGTTTGCCTGGGACTGCAGGCCATAGGTGAGGCTTTTGGGGGCCGGGTGGTTCACGCCTCAGAGCAGGTCCACGGGAAGTCCAGCATGATTGAGGTGGATCCGTCCTCTAAGCTCTTTGAAGGGCTGCCGGTAAAGCTGGAGGTGGCACGGTATCACTCGCTGGTGCTGGATCCTTTGTCTTTGCCCGAGACCTTGAAAGTGACCGCTAAGACCGCCAAGGGTGAAATCATGGCAGTGGAAAATGAAGCGCTGGCGGTTTATGGAGTGCAGTTCCATCCGGAGTCCGTGCTGACTCCACATGGCAAGTCCATGCTGTACAAGTTTGTCACTAAAGTGGCGGGGGTGCAGGCCACCAGCCAGGTCCTCCAGATGCCGGTGTCCAGCGAAGAGAAGTCGGCGCTGAAGCGCTATCTTCTGACGGTGGCGGAGGGCGAGTCCCTGAGTGCCTCTGAGGCAGAAAATGCCATGGGCTGCATCATGGATGGCGGTGCAACGGATGCCCAGATCGCGGCATTTATGACGGCGCTGCGGATGAAGGGCGAATCCGTGGATGAGATTACGGGCTTTGCCAGAGCCATGATCAGCAAAGCGGCCACAGTTAAAACTACTTTGCCGGCAGTGGATATTGTGGGCACCGGCGGTGACCTCAGCAACACCTTCAATATTTCGACGACGACCGCTCTTGTGGTGGCGGGCGCCGGGCAGCCGGTGGCCAAGCACGGAAACCGCAGTGTCTCCAGTCGCTCCGGCAGCGCGGATGTCCTGGAACAGCTGGGGGTCCGGCTCAATCTGACGCCGGAACAGGCCCTGGACTGTTTGGAGAAGACCGGTGTGACCTTTATGTTTGCGCCGGCCTTCCACGGCTCCATGCGCCATGCGGCGACACCGCGGCGGGAGCTGGGACTGCGGAGTGTTTTCAATATTTTGGGACCACTGTCCAATCCGGCGGGAGCCCCTTACATGCTTCTTGGGGTTTATGATGAAAAGCTGGTAGAAGTTCTGGCGAATGTTTTAGTTCAGCTGGGCGTCCAGGGTGCCCTCGTGGTACACGGCTCCGACGGCCTCGATGAGGTCACTTTGACAGGCGCGACGACGATTTGTGAGATCAAGCGGGGTCAGACCCGCACCTACAAAATTACCCCGGAAGAGGTCGGGCTGACTTCGACAGAGCTCGTGAACCTGGTAGGGGGAACGCCTGAGGAGAATGCCAAGATCACGCTGGATATTTTAAACGGCATGCAGGGACCAAAGCGGGATGTTGTGCTTCTGAACGCGGCGGCGGCCCTGGTGGCCTCCGGTAAAGTGGACAGCTTTGTGGCAGGCGTAGCGGCAGCCCGAGAATCCATTGACAGCGGGCGGGCTCTGGCGAAGCTGAAGGCACTGGCGGAGACGACCCAGCAGTATGGGAGATAGATGTCCGGCGAAACGCGGTAGGCAGGAAAGCTTAATAGTACTAACTTTAATAGGTTTATAGGGACTTAGGGAGGACAACCATGATATTGGATGAGATTGTTGAAAAACGCAAAATTCAGCTGGCCAAGGAGATCTCGGCGGTCGGGCGTGAGGAAATGAAGCGCATGGCTCTGGAGATCGCTGATAGCGCATCCCCTGAGCGGGCGACCAAGGGTTTCGCAAAGGCTTTGGCTGCGGAAGGCCTGTCCATTATTGCGGAGGTCAAAAAGGCCTCCCCATCCAAGGGCCTGATCCAGCCGGATTTCCACCCGGCGGAGGTCGCGGCAGCCTATGAGCGCAGCGGCGCCAGCGCCATTTCCGTGCTGACGGAGGAAGCCTATTTCCAGGGCGGCTCCGACTATTTGAAGCAGGTGCGCCAAGCGGTGTCCCTCCCCATCATCCGGAAGGACTTCATCTTTGACGACTACCAGATTTACGAGGCCCGTGTGATTGGCGCTGACGCGATTCTGCTGATTGTCGCGATTCTCAGCGACGAAGAGATCCGGTCCTTTATGGCCCTGGCGGCCTCCCTTGGACTGGACGCCCTGGTGGAGGTCCACGACGAAGCGGAGATGACGCGGGCCATTGACTGCGGGGCCGAACTGATTGGCATTAACAACCGGGACCTCAAAACCTTCAATGTGGAGCTCTCCACCACCCAAAGACTGCTGCCGATGGTCCCTAAAGACCGCCTCTGCATCTCAGAAAGCGGCATCCGGGATGCAAAAGACATGGAGGCGGTACGGTCCTGGGGCGCCGACGCGGTGCTGATCGGCGAGACCTTGATGCGAAGCAAGGACGTCGAAGGGACACTTAAGGGACTGAAGGGGCTGCAGTAGAAAACGTGGAAAAAAAGGAAGGAAACTGGGGGTCGATGAAACTCGGTGTCAGACACCCAGTTTCTGAAACTCGGTGTCAGCGGCTTACGCCTAACGACCCCCAGTTTCCCTCATTAGAAAGTGAGTTGACATCCAATGAAAATAAAATTCTGCGGACTTAGACGTCCTGAGGATATTGAATACGCGAATCAGACCCGTCCGGACTATATTGGCTTTGTCTTCGCGAAGAGCAAGCGGCAGGTGAGTCCTGAACTGGCGGGGCAGCTGGGATTGGGGCTGGCGGAAGGCATGAAGAGGGTCGGCGTGTTTGTGAACGCGCCTTTGGAGGAAATCCTCGAGGCAGTGCGGCTGGCGAAACTGGATGTTGTGCAGCTGCATGGGGATGAAGGACCAGAGGAAATTCGGGCTGTGAAGGACGCGCTGGTGGGGGTGGGTACTGGGACCATCGGCAGAGTTCCAGAGATTTGGAAGGCTGTGAGGACGACAGACGCGGCGGTGCTGCTGGCAGCGGACGGGCTGGAGGTGGACCGGCTGCTGCTGGACGCCTTTACACCGGGCATGGCCGGGGGTACGGGTGTAGTCGCGGACTGGAACATGATTCGCGGTGTCAAGGAACAGCTCACGAAGCCATTTTTTCTGGCAGGCGGGTTGAACGCCGGGAACCTGGAAGAGGCGGTTTATGCCGTCGAGCCTTATGGGATCGACTTGTCCAGCGGCATTGAAACGGATGGGTTTAAGGATCTTTCAAAGATGGAAGACATCATCGAAATTATAGAACGAGTCGGGGGGAAAAGAGCATGACAAAGCCAGGAAGATACGGTGAGTTTGGGGGGCAATATGTCCCCGAGACGCTGATGAACGCGTTGATTGAGTTAGAGGCGGCGTACACGAAGTTTTCGCAGGAGCCGGAGTTCAGGGCGGAGCTGAAGGCACTGCTGGAAGGGTACGCGGGACGGCCGTCCATGCTGTATCCGGCGCGCAAGATGACCCAGGACTTGGGGGGCGCGCAGATTTATCTGAAGCGGGAGGACTTGAACCACACGGGGTCCCACAAGATCAACAACGTTCTGGGGCAGGCGCTCCTTGCTAAGAAGATGGGCAAGAAGAGGCTGATCGCTGAGACAGGGGCAGGCCAGCACGGGGTTGCCGCGGCGACGGCAGCGGCGCTCCTGGGCATGGAGTGCGAGGTGTTCATGGGCGTGGAGGACATGGAGCGCCAGCAGCTCAACGTTTACCGGATGAAGCTCCTGGGGACCAAGGTTACTGGGGTGTCAAGCGGTACGGGGACGCTGAAGGACGCGGTCAACGAGGCGTTCCGCTGCTGGGCCGGGGAGGCGGATACTACGTTTTATATGATTGGCTCTGTCATGGGGCCCCATCCGTTTCCTATGATTGTCCGGGACTTCCAGAAAGTTATTGGTGAAGAGGTCCGGGCGCAGCTTGCCGTGGAAGCCGGGCGGCTGCCGGATTGCGTCATAGCCTGTGTAGGCGGCGGGTCCAATGCCATGGGGGCGTTTTATGATTTTATCGATTCCCCGGGCGTTCGGCTGGTTGGCGCGGAGGCAGCGGGGCATGGCGTCGACACGCGGATGAACGCGGCTACGGTGACCATGGGGGAGACGGGGGTTTTTCATGGGATGAAGTCGCTGTTTCTGCAGGATGACGGCGGGCAAATCATGCCGGTGTACTCCATCTCCGCCGGTTTGGATTATCCGGGCATTGGGCCTGAGCATGCTTATTTGGCGTCCATCGGCAGAGCGGAGTACTTGCCGGTGACGGACGCGGAGGCGGTGGATTCCTTTGAGTACCTGGCGAAGGTGGAGGGGATCATTCCGGCCATTGAGTCGGCCCACGCGGTGGCGCTGGCGAGGAAGATCGCGCCGGAGATGGGGCCGGAGGAGATTCTGGTGATCTGTCTGTCCGGGCGCGGGGACAAGGACGTGCAGTCTGTGGCGAAGTACAGGGGGGAAAACATCCATGAATAGGATTGATGCGACTTTTGAGGGGCTCAGACATCGCAGGGAGAAGGCACTGATCACGTTTGTGACGGCGGGCGACCCGGACATGGCGACGACGGAGGCGCTGGTGCTGGAAATGATTGCTCAAGGCGCAGATTTGGTGGAGCTGGGCGTGCCGTTTTCAGATCCCATGGCGGAGGGGCCGATCATTCAGGCTGCCAGTGCCAGGGCTTTGGAGGCGGGGGCGACTCTGCCGGGGATTTTTGACCTGGTGACGCGGCTCAGGTCTGGGGGAGTGACGGAGACGCCGCTGCTTCTGATGATGTATTTGAATTGTATTCTGCATTATGGGAAGGACCGGTTTTTTGAGGCCTGCGCCCGTGCGGGGATTGACGGGGTGATTGTGCCGGATCTGCCTTACGGGGAGCAGGTGGAGATTTCCGGGGAGGCCAGGGCTCATAGGGTTCACCTGATCAGTCTGGTGGCGCCGACGTCCCGGGACCGGATCCATGCCATTGCCCAGAACAGCGAGGGCTTCCTGTACTGCGTGTCCTCCCTGGGGGTGACGGGGACGCGGGCTGGGTTCGCGACGGATTTTGACGCGTTTTTTGGGGAGATTCAGAGGCACGCGACGGTTCCAACGGCGGTGGGCTTTGGTATTTCCACACCGGAGCAGGCGAAGGCTTTGGCGAAGTATGCTGAAGGGGTCATAGTCGGCAGCGCCGTGGTGGATTTGGTGGCGAAGCACGGCACCGGAGCGGCTGCGCCTGTGGGCGCGTTTGTGAAGGCGCTGAAGAATGCGATTAGGGAATAAGGATCTGAGGATTGTGGTCGGACGGGGAGCGCGAGAATGAAAGTCGTTTTCGCATGCTCTGGCACCGAAATGAAGTTGGTGTCAGACACTCAGTTGAAGTTGGTGTCAGACACTCAGTTGAAGTAGGTGACAGGCACTCAGTTGAAGTTGGTGTCAGACACTCAGTTGAAGCCGGTGACAGGCACTCGTTAATTGTTTGTATTTTCTGCCGTGCATACGCAGAATAATATCGAATTACCGTATTATTGTATACAAAAACATACACTATTACGAACGATCGTTAATATAAATTAAATATTGTTAATAAAATGCTGTTCATGCCCTTCTGTTCTGTGCTATAATGTGAAAAATTCTGAAAACTTGAGTGGGAGAAAAGGTGTGGGTGGGTGACCATCGGCAGAGGTATTGGTTTTGGTCTGGTACTGGTACTGGTTCTCGGACCCGGACGGATTCCAGCGCCGGCGCTAACGCCGTCACCGTCACACCTGACCTGTTTGAGGGAAATGGGGGCAATTCAATTGAAAGCAGTGATTACAGTTCTTGGGAAAGACCGGCCGGGGATCATCGCGAAGATCGCCACGGCGCTGTACGAGCGTGAAGTCAACATCGACGACATCAGCCAGACCATCATGCAGGGGCTGTTCACCATGGTCATGATCGTGGACCTTGGCAAACTCAACACGAACATTGAGGAGCTGCAGGCGAAGATGCAGGAAGTCGAAAACGAACTGGGCATGCAGATCAGAGTGAAGCGGGAAGAGGTTTTCACCGCTATGCACCAGATTTAGGAGGATGTTATGTTAACTATGCGGCAAATCCTGGACACCCAGGAAATGTTCCACGAACAGAAACTCGACATCCGGACCGTGACCATGGGCATTTCGCTCCTGGATTGTGCCGATGGCAACGGAAGCGTCATGGCGCAGAAAATCTACGACAAGATCACAAGGGTCGCCGCGCGGCTGGTTCCAGTAGCGAAGGAGATCGAAAAGGAATTCGGGATTCCCATCATACATAAGAGGATTTCGGTGACGCCAATCGCTATGCTGGCGGGGGCTTCCGAGGAGGACGTCACGCTGGAGCTGGCCCACGCGCTGGACCGGGCGGGCAAGGCGGTCGGGGTCAACTTCATAGGGGGCTTTTCGGCACTGGTCCACAAGGGCATGACAAAGGGCGACATCCGCCTGATTCAGGCGCTGCCAAGGGCGCTGGCGGAGACGGAGATCGTCTGTGGCTCGGTGAACGTGGCGACGACCCGGGCAGGCATGAACATGGACGCCATTCGGGAGATGGGTCAGGTGGTCAAGGAGTGCGCGCGCCTGACGAAGGACCGAGATGGCATCGCTTGCGCGAAGCTGGTCATCTTCTCCAACGCGGTGGAGGACAATCCGTTTATGGCGGGGGCCTTCCACGGGCCGGGCGAGGCGGACTGCACCATCAACGTGGGCGTCAGTGGACCGGGGGTTGTGAAGGTCGCGCTGGAAGAGGTGCGCGGCAAGAGCTTCGACGAGGTGGCTGAGACCATCAAGAAGGCGGCCTTCAAGGTGACGCGCATGGGCGAGCTGGTGGCCCGGGAGGCGTCGCGGCGGCTTGGGGTTTCCTATGGCATTGTGGATCTGTCTTTGGCGCCGACGCCGGAGGTTGGGGACAGCGTGGCCCGAATCCTCGAGGAGATGGGCCTGGAGACTTGCGGGACCCACGGTTCCACGGCGGCACTGGCGATGCTCAACGACGCGGTCAAGAAAGGCGGCGCCATGGCGTCTTCCCACGTGGGCGGACTCAGCGGCGCGTTCATCCCGGTCAGCGAGGACGAGGGCATGATTGAAGCAGTTGAGAAAGGCATTTTGACCTTGGACAAACTCGAAGCTATGACCTGCGTGTGCTCGGTGGGCCTCGATATGATCGCGATCCCGGGGGATACGACCGCGGAGACGATTTCGGCCATCATCGCGGACGAGGCGGCGATTGGCATGATCAACAACAAGACTACGGCAGTGCGCGTCATTCCGGTGCACGGCAAGGGCGTGGGCGACTACGTGGAGTTCGGCGGTCTGCTGGGCCGGGCGCCAATCATGCCGGTGAACAAAGCCTCCTCCAAGCTCTTCGTGGAGCGCGGCGGCCGTATTCCGGCGCCTATTCACAGCCTCAGGAACTAAGAGGATAAAGTTCAAGACCAAGACCAAGACCAAGGCGTCTGCCGATGGTCGCTAAAGCAAACAGACCAAGACCAGAGGGAAGCGCAGCTAGGCAATAGGCGCCGGTCGCTCTGGAGCACGTCGGAATAAAGGTAGCGGGTCAGACCCCGGCTGTTTATAGTGGACAGCCGGGATCTGACCCGCTTTGCTTTGAAGCCTTCCGGCCCAAGCTTCAATCTGATGAGGGCGGACTGTCTCGAATCAATAATGAACAAAATAATGTCTATGTGTTTCTAAAATATTTCTGCACCTAGTATGCATATCTAAACCAGGTACCAGGTTCAACTTCGTACCTGACCCCAATGCAACTTAATCCTTATTTAATGATTATCGCGCCGAATTAGAGGTATAATATGACCAAGAAGTCACATGACTAAGTGGTCATATCGATAGTAAATTTCGCTAGCAGGAGGTGCAGCTATGCCAAAAGAGACCTTTTTCAATCTGCCACCGGAAAAACGCGCTAAAATCGAAGAAGCTGCCATTCGGGAGTTCGTGGAATACAGCTTCGACAACGCCAGCGTGAACCGGATCGTCAAGGGGAGCGGGATACCCAAGGGCAGCTTCTACCAATACTTCGAGGACAAGAAGGACCTCTACAAACACATCATGTCCCTGATCATCGCAAAAAAAATGGAGTACCTGACGCCGGTGATGAAAAATCCGTTTGACCATGATTTTTTTGTCATCGTCAGAGAAATGTATGAGACGGGACTCAATTTTGCCAGGGATAATCCGGATTTTGTGGTCATAGGGAATCGTTTGAGGTCGGATCCTTCGCACGCGCTGTTCAAGGAGATCATCGAGGACAACATAGACAAGTCAAACCAGGTGTTCGAGCAGCTGCTGATCTTGGGGATCGAGCGGGGGGAGATTCGGCCGGACATCGATCTGGGGCTCACCGCCCACCTGATCAGCGCCCTCAACGTGGAGATCAGCGAGTATTATCAGAAGCACATTGCGAAGAAGGACGACTATTTTTATGATGATGGGGTTTTGGTGACCATCGGCAAATTTTTGGATCTTTTGAGATTTGGGATTGGGAAGGCTTAAGGGGTTCAGCAATTTCAGGAGGTGAAACACATGGTTAAAGTGGAAGGGCTTTACTACTCTTACACCAACGACGACAAGTACGCGGTGAAGGACATCAGCTTTGAGATCGCGGAGGGGGAATCCTTCGGGCTGCTGGGGCCGTCCGGGGCCGGGAAATCCACGACGCAGAACATTTTGACGGGGCTGCTGCCTCTGAAGACCGGGGAGGTCCAGGTGGCGGGCTACGATATGCACCATCCGAAGCGGGAGATGTTCAACAAGCTGGGGGTTTCCTTTGAGCAGTCCAACGTCTACGGCAAGCTGACGGCCCTGGAGAACCTGGAGTTCTACAGGAAGCTGTTCGACGTGCCAACCCTGGACCCTATGGAACTGCTGACCCTCGTAGGGCTTGAGCAGGTGGCGACCAAGAAGGCGGCGACGTTTTCGAAGGGGATGAAGCACCGGCTGACCTTCGTGCGCAGCATGCTCAACCAGCCGATCCTGTGGTTCCTGGATGAGCCGACGACGGGGCTGGACCCAGCCATCGCCAGCGTGATCAAGGATATTGTGAAGGAGAAGAAGGAGCGAGGCACCACGATTTTTCTGACGACCCACAACATGTTTCTGGCGGATGAGCTTTGCGACCGGGTCGGGTTCATTGTGGACGGGGAGCTCAGGCTGATCGATTCGCCGCGAAATCTCAAACTCAAGTACGGCGAGAAGCTGGTCGAGGTGGAGTATGTGGAAGAGGCCGTTAAGGCCAATCAGGCCATTGCGGCTGCACAGCCCATTGTCAGTGATTCTGCCGATGGCAGCGGCACCGGCACTGTGGGTCGGGCGACCATCGGCGGGGGTACCGGTACTGGTGCCCATCTGGTCAGGCGGCACTTCTCCCTGGTGGATCCGGTGGAGGTCGCGGCGCTTCAGGAGGTGCTGGCTACCAGAAAGATTGAGACAATGCACACCAAGGAAGCGACGCTGGAGGAGATTTTCATCAAGGTCACCGGAAGAAAGCTGGTGTAAGCTATGAAATTTCTGACGACTTTTTTGAAGGATTTGAAGCTGTCCTTTCGGACCTTCTACATTTATATTGAAATCGCGCTGGCGGTGATTTTCATTCTGGTGATGCTGTTTGTGCTGCCGGAGAATTTCACGACGGAGCACGACATCTACACGCTGATTGAGCTGGAGGAGCCGGCGTATAGTTCGGTGCGGACACTCTTTGACGAGGGCGCTGAGGCCGACCGCCTAATTTATCTGGACAGCCGTGAGGCAATTGAAAACGCCCTGCTTGAGGACCGGGAGGCCGCGGGGATCCATGTGTTCCGGAGTGCGGAAGGGCGGATCACCTATGACTTCGTGCTGCAGGGCTACGAGAGCCCGAAGCTGGTGGAACTGCTGAAGCAGACTTTTATTGGGGACCTGACGACCTATATGCCTGACTATGAGGATCAGGTGTCGATCACGACCCTCGGTGGGGCGCGGGAGAAGCTGTCTGACCGGCTGACGGTGCTGCCGGTATTTCTCGTGCTGAACTCCGCCTTTACCGGGCTGTTTATTGTGGCGGCCTACATTTTTATGGACAAGGATGAGGGGACAATCAAGGCGCTGACGGTGACGCCCGCGAAGATTTCGGATTATCTGCTGGCCAAGCTGGGAATGATGCTGGTCATGGGCATGCTGACGTCGCTTCTGGTGACGCTGGCTATAGCTCGCGGGTCCGCCCACTATGGGCCGCTCATGATTTTTATGGCGGCGGCCAACCTGTTTGGCACGGCGATTGGGCTCCTGCTCACCAGCTTTTACGATGATCTGATGAAGGCCATGAGCAGCATTTTTGTCGTCGTCTTTGTGCTGGCGTTTTCGACGATTTCGTATTTTATGCCGTCCTTCAGCCCACTCATCATCCGGATGATCCCGACGTATCCTATGCTAGTGTCGATCCGGGAGCTGCTGTATCAGCAGCCGAACCTGACTTACGTCTACGCGACTGCGGGCGGGCTCTTGGCTGGTGCGGCCTTGATTTTCATGCTGGCGCTCTACCGGTTCAAGAAGACGCTGACGGTTTGAGTTTGGGATCGGGTTTGAGGATAAGCTTGGATTTGGACTGGAATTTGGGTTTGGTCTTGGTCCTGAACTCGGTCAAAGGGGAGGTGACGGGTAATGCTTCGGAAAATTTTGAGGATCGCCGGACGGGATGTCCGGAGTGGTCTTAGGGATAATATCATTGTTTATGTCATTTTGGCGCCGTTCCTCAGCGCGCTCATCCTGCGGGGGCTGATTCCGTCCGTGGGGGCCAATGTGCTTCAGATGGCGGTGGATCCGAGTGTAGAGCCGGCGGTGGTGGAATATCTTGAGACCATCGGCAAAGTGGAGGTTCTGGAGGCGAACGGGGAGGCCCTGGAACGCAGGGTCCGAGCCACAGACGACGTGTTTGGCCTGCGTCAGGCGGGCGAGGGGAGCTTTGAGATTGTGAAGGAAGGCAACGAGCAGGAGGGCATGGACGAGATTTTTGAGCTGGTGCTGGATGCTTATGTCAACCAGGACCTTGAGCTGCCGATGGACGCGCTCGTCTCCGACATCGGCTGGAAGCTGCCGCCGCTCAAGCAGTTCGGGGCGTCGGTGCTGGTGGTCTTCATGTCGGTCTTCGGGGGCATGGTGATCCTGATCAACCTGGTGGAGGAGAAGCAGGACAATACGCTGTCGGCCATGAACGTGGCGCCGGTGAGCCGGAAAGCTTTTGTTATTGGAAAAGGGCTTTTGGGCGTCGTGATTCCGGTGATTCACGCTTTTGGGGTGCTGCTGATCCTGGGGTTTGAGGGGCTGAACTACGGCATGGTCACAGTGGCGATATTTTCTATTGCGTTGATCAGCGTGCTGATTGGCTTTGTGATTGGGGTTATGAACGACAACGTGATCAGCGCGGCGTCCAGCATGAAGGTGCTGTTTGTGCCTATTTTAGCGTCGATTATGGGCGCGATTTTCCTGGCTGACAAGTGGCATCCGTTGCTTTACTGGTCGCCGTTTTACTGGGCGTTTGACAGCATGAACCGAATTGTGCTGCTGGAGGCGACCTGGGGCGTGGTCCTGCGGAACACAGGGATTGTGCTGGCGATCACGGCGGTGGTCTTCGCACTGCTCAGCAGGCGGATCGCGCGTGGGCTGAACTGAACTTTTTAAGGAGGTCTATTAAATGGACGGACTCGCACTTTTAGGTATATTTCTCATCCTTTATAGCGTCGCGGTGGTTTGGATTGCCGCGAAAAAACCCGAAAAGATCTGGAATATGGCCAAAATTAGACTGTTCCGGAAGCTGCTGGGCGAGCAGGGCACTGTGATCTTCTTTTATGTCTTTGCGGTGATCGCGGCGGCTGTGGGTGTTTGGCTGATGGCGAAGTAGAAGCTTAAAAAGGACGGAGAAATGGAAAGTGAATCCATTTCTCCGTCCTTTTAGGTTTAAGCTGTTAGCGGAAAGGGTGACTTTGACGTCATAGGGGAGGACGATAGGCTCTGGTACAAAGTTGAACTGAGTGCCTGTCACCAAGTTAAATCCGGTGCCAGAGCTAAGTGTAAGATTACACCATTTGTGTCCATCAAGCGGGTTCTGCAGGCTCCGGACTTTCCGGCTGCTTGACACAGCGGTTGATCACCACGGCTATGACGATCCCAACAATGGTCTCAATCGTTCGAATGATGGCATAGGTATAGGGGTCTCCGGTATACTGCATCATGATGATGACGAAGACCACCGTCGCGAGGCCTGACGCTTCCTTGAAGCGGATGATGTTGCACAGCAAAATGGTCAACACAATGCCCAGAGGGATCAGCAGGATGGAAATGCTTTCGACCGGGATGTGCCGCGTGGCGTACAGAATGATGACGGACATGAGGCCGCCAACCAAAGTGGCCATAATCCGCATTTTGCCATAGGAAATGGAATGGGCAATGCTGTCCTGCATGGTGGTGATTGCCGCAATGCCGGCGTACATGGGGGCAGGGTAGTCCATCAGCTTCGCGAGGATCAGGATGATCAGGACTGCCAGGGCGGTTTTGAGGTTGCGCAGACCTGGGATATAGGCGGGGTGCTGGGGGTCGGACATGGCCATCGGCCCTCCTTTTCTTTGTCTTTGTTTTCTTTGCTTTTCTTCTCTTCTCTTTGCTCTGCTATCTTTGCAAAACATTCACGTCATTCAAGAGTGTCCTTAATTAATATAAGTACAACGTTACCCAGAATGGGACCGCAGCAAACAGCGGCATTCGGATTCGGGGGAAACAGTTTGTTTTCAGAATAGAAAAATCGGGTAAAAATTGAGACAGGCAATTACTCTCACAGTTGAGTCGGCTAACCGAACGCGACAACCGAAAGGAGCTTGAACATGGGAAGAGACAAAATTCTGATTCTCACGGATGACTACGCGGAGGATCTTGAGCTGCTGTATCCATACTACCGGATGATCGAGGCGGGTTATAATGTGGTGATGGCCTCGGACGCAGGCGGTCGCGGTCTCAAAGGGAAGAATGGCGTACCGTATAAAAGTGACGTCTCCTGGGACGACATCAGCGGTTCGGAGTTCGTGGGGCTGCTCATTCCGGGCGGCTGGGCGCCGGACAAGCTGAGGCGCAATGACAAGGTGAAGGCGATTGTGCGGGAGATGAATGAGGATGGGAAGCCCATCGGCATAATCTGTCATGCGGGGTGGGTCACCATATCCGCCGGGATTATGAAAGGGCGCACGGCGACGTCGACGCCAGCGATCCGGGACGACATGGAAAATGCGGGCTGCAAGTGGGTCAACGAGGAAGTGGTCGTGGACGGCAACCTGATTTCGAGCCGGGCGCCTATGGACCTGCCGGCGTACATGAAGGCGTTTATCCAAGTACTGGAGGGCTAATGGTGAAACTTAAAGCAGCTTTGGTTCAAATGGCGGTGACCGCGGACAAGCGCGCCAATCTGGAGACGGCCGAGGGGTATGCGGCTCAGGCGGCGGAGGCCGGGGCGGACCTGGTGGTGCTGCCGGAGATGTTCAACTGCCCATATTCCAACGACAGCTTTCCCATTTATGCGGAGCCTGAGGGCGGCGAGACCCACCAGTTTCTCTCGAAGCTGGCCGGGCGCCTGGGAATCTGGCTGGTGGCCGGGTCCATTCCGGAGCGGGCGCGGGACGGGAAGCTCTACAACACGTCCTTTGTGTTCGACCGCAGGGGCCGTCAGGTGGCGAAGCACAGCAAAATGCACCTGTTTGACATTGATATAGAGGGCGGGCAGCGGTTTAAGGAATCTGACACTCTGTCGGCCGGGTCCCAGGTCACGGTGTTTGAGACGGAGTTCGGGCGCGTCGGCCTGGCAATCTGCTACGACCTGCGGTTCCCCGAGCTGGCCAGGATGATGGTGGACCAAGGCGCGAAGATTCTGGTGGTGCCGGCGGCGTTCAACATGACGACGGGGCCGGCGCATTGGGAAATTCTGTTCAGGAACCGGGCGCTGGACAATCAGGCCTATGTGCTCGGGGCAGCGCCTGCCAGGGATGTGAACGGTCCGTATGTGTCCTATGGCCATTCGCTGGCGGTGTCCCCGTGGGGGGATGTCATCGAGATGCTGGAGGCGGCCCCGGGCATGATTTTGGCGGAGCTTGACATGGATTACGTCGAGAAGGTCCGGCGGGAGCTGCCGCTCCTCGCGCACCGCAGGCATGATGTCTATACGCTGAAGCAGTGTAAGGTGTAGGGGGCTTGGGTTGGGGAACCGGTTCAGGTATCGGTTCAGGTATCGGTTCAGGTATCGGTTCAGGATGATTGGTCATCGAGGGCATCGCGGTCAGAGAATTTCAGTGCTTGGTCTGCCGATGGTCCCCAAACCACCAACGCGCACCATCGATCTGAAAAATTGAAAGTCCTTCACTCCATTTAGTGGCGAACAAACCACTGGAGTGAAGGACTTTTGTCGTAGAATTGAGTATTATGACACCGAGCTCTGGCCCCAAATTAAAACCTGTCCGCGTCCCCAGAATGAAACCTGTCCGCGTCCCCAAGTTGAAACCCGTCCGCGCGGCTTGTAGCCTATTGGCCTCCAACTAAAACCTATGGCTTAATAAACCCCGGAACCTTGCAAAGGCTGACCTCGACGGTTCTCCAGACGTCGCCAACGACATAGGGCTCGACCTCCAGCCATGCGTCCAGCGCTGCACGGTCTTCGAATTCCATAATCAAGGCTGAGCCAACCATGCGCTCATTGTCGTCCATTAATGCGACCGCATAAAGCAATTCGCCCGTATCTTTCATTTGCTGGGCCAGGGCAAGGTGGTTGTCTCTGACAGCCAGGCGTCGCGACATGGCGCCTTCGTCTGAGTCGTCGCGTCCAATAACTAGAAATTGCATGGAATCTCTCCTTCACAATAAAATGATCTGCATATCCTGTAGCAGGTGCCGTCCTATTGTCAAGCCTACCAACCATCGGCTGCGCCTTTTTTAAACCGACCTGCGAGTCCTGCCGCTACCGGATCCAGTCAAAGACGTCCTTCTGTCTGGACGGCTTGGGAAGGACCTTTTTCGGGTCCTCGTATCCGAGGCACACGGCATAGAGCGGTTTGTAACCGTCGCGGATTTTCAACTTCCCATAGGCCTCAGGGAGTTGAAAGTAAGAACTGATCAGACCGACCCACACGGAGCCTATGCCCAGGCTGTGCGCCGCCACCAGCATGTTTTCCACCGCCGCTGAGGCGTCCGCCACAGGTGAATAGACGTCGCTTCGGACGGAGACAATGACGACCGTAGGCGCTTTGTGCAGCAGGTGGTAGCGCTCGCTCGCGCCGAATTTGCGGATCCAGTCGACCTCAGAGTCCCGCATGACGTTCTTGGTGGCGTCGTTGATGTGATCGATCAGCGCCTGATCCTGCAGGATCGTGAAGCGCACCGGCTGGGTGTTGTGGCCGCTGGGCGCCTGGTTGCCCGCCTCAATGACTGCGAGGATGTCCTCGTCCTTCAGCTGGTCCGGAAGAAAGCGCCGGACGCTTTTTCGTTCGTATAGAGCTTTTATAACGTCGTTCATAGTAACCTCCTGTAAAGACAGTGATTGTTTTATCCGATGGTCAGTAAGCAACTCTGTCGCCCATACCGCCACCGAATCACAGTAAAAATTAAGCCATTTAAATTTGACCTCACCTAATTATAATGCAGGAATTGGCAAAAAAAACAACCTTTCAGCAAGAATTGCGAAAAAAGATGCAAAAGTTGTTTATAATAAACCTAAGAAAACAAAAAGGAGGCCACACAGTGAAATTCGTCAGATTCAAAACGGGAGACCAGATTCTGCTGGGACTCTTCAATAAGTCAATGACGCACATCTATGAACTGAACCATTTGATTCCCGGAAAGCAGTTTGAAACCTTGAACGCGTTTATTGAAAGCGTTACTGAGGACGAGCTTGCGATCCTCAAGGAAATCAGCTGCTGCGCCGCGCTGCAGGAATTTCCTTCCTATGCGGCTGAAGCCGTGTCACTTTTGGCGCCCCTTCAGAAGACCAAGCACGACGTGCTGTGTCTCGGACTCAATTACAGGGAGCACGTCAAGGAAACCGCCAAGAATTTGAACCACGCACCGACAATGCCGGAGCACCCGGTCTACTTCTCGAAGCGCGTCCTTGAAATGATGGGGCCTGATGATGAGATTTCTTATTCCACCTCCGGATCGACCCAGCTGGATTATGAAGTGGAGCTGGCGGTCGTCATTGGCAAGGCTGGACGTGACATTCCTGCGGATCAGGCTGAGGACTACATCTTTGGCTATACAATCCTGAATGACCTTTCCGCCAGGGACATGCAGGCCAGACATTTGCAATGGTTTAAGGGCAAAAGCCTTGATGGTTTTACGCCCATCGGCCCATGCCTTGTGCACAAGTCGGAGCTGCCGCTGCCGCTGAGCCTCGATTTGAAGAGCTACGTCAACGGCGAGCTGCGACAGGACGGCAATACGTCTGATTTCATTTTCAATATTCCAACGGTCATTGCGGACCTGTCGATGGGCATGACGCTGGAGCCGGGGGACATCATTGCCACCGGGACGCCGAAGGGGGTTGGCATGGGCTTCAGCCCGCCTAAATACCTGACGGCTGGGGATGAGGTCATTTGCGAGATTGAGGGCATTGGGATTTTGCGGAATGTGATTCGGTAGGAAAAACTCGGTGGAAACTCGGTGTCAGACACCGAGTTTCATGAAAAGGGGACTCTGGGGCAAGTAAGAACTTGCCCCGGAGCCCCCTTTTTACGTTTTTCGCTACATCGTCAAATTCACTTGCAGTCTCACTATGGTGTCATCCTCAAGTTCTGCGTGGAAGAGGTGGTATTCGCCGGAGAGGTCAAAGCTGTGGAGGGTGTTGCCGTTTTCGAGGGTCTCGATCACGGAAGCCTCGCCGTAGAGCGTGGTGAGGGTTTCGAGGCTGTCTCCGACTTTGAGGCCACGCGGCGTAGAGTAATCGGGATTGTCTGTGGAGATCATAAAGACCTCGTTCTCGATGATCATGATTTCAATGCCATTCTCATAGTAGCGTGTCTCTTCGTAACCGTCGTGGTTCACTTCGACGCGCTCAGGTTGTTGTGCCATGCGGAAGTCGAGCTCCAGGGCGGCTAGTCTCACGGAGAGATTGCCAAGCCGGAGGTCTTCTATGGTCAGATCGTCCACTGGCGTATCCGTGACAACCGGGATGGTGCGCTGGGTGATGTTGAGAGGTTTTGGGCTGCCGTCCTGAAGGTAGAGCGATTCCTTTTCAAGGCCAGCGACGAAGCCCTTCATGACAATATCCGTGGTCCCAATTTCCGGCATGTACTGTTCCAAAGTGACGTCGATCAGATAGTCTGTGGCTTCAGCTTTTCCAAACTGATATTGAACGCTGCTGGAGCCTTGATCCGCAAAGACGAGCAGGAGCGCGTAACTTTCGAAGTACGCATCTCCATAGTTCAGGGTCTGGCCTTCACGGGCGTTTTTAAAGCCGTAGGTTTCAATGGCTTTCTCCCACGCGGCAGTGTTGTCGATGAGAAGCCCAAACAACTGGCCTTCTCCTTTTTCGCGGAGTGCGCTCTGGGCCTCGGCAAGACCTTCGTGATAGTCACCTATAATTGGAAAGGCAAAAGGCGGCGTTGTGTAGGATTGGTCCTCGACCGGAGGCGTCGTCACCGGCGGCTGCTCGGGCGCTGGCTCCGGTTGTGCGGGCGGGGTTGCGCAGGCGACGAGGGCGAATACAAGGATCAGCATAATGCTGAGAATTGATAGTTTTTTCATCAGTGAGGTCTCCTTTCAGATCTGGTGCGAGCCTGGTTTGTGGCTGTTAGAATGCTTCTGGCCGCAGTTGTTTCGGTTTATAATAGCTGGAATATAAACTTAGACGTCAGAAGTCTGAAAAAGTTTCACCGGATGAAAATTTTGAAAGGACGTGATGAAGTGTCCTCAATGGTGTAAATTTACACTAAGCTCTGGCACTGGATCAACTTGAGTGTCAGTCACTCAAGTTGAAATGGTGCCAGACACTCAACTTAAAACAGTGACTGTCACCCCGAAAAGCGACCTCAAACCCCGTCATTTCTTCGCCACTCTAAACCTCAAAACAGTCTTCAACTTTGCAGTCTCGGTCTTTCGCGGGTCGGACAGATAGATTTCACGGTGCGTCTTGGAGGCCCGAACCCAGCCCTGCTCAGCGCAGTAGGCCTCCATGGCGGCGAAACTCGCGGGTTCATCGGCATAACTTCCGAGGTGCATCATCTGGCAGCAGGCGCCTTCCGTCAGAGTCGTCAGCGTCACGCGCGACAGCGGCAGCCCCGGCTTCTTCTTTCCTGCTTCAGCCAGAAAACGCTCAAACAAAGACGGCGTCAGAAAGTCCGGCTGCCGGATCATCAAGGTGTATTTGAAATTATCTTTATCCAGCGTCGCTTTAGTATAATCGATCAGGTCCCAGACGCCCTCCAGGGGGTAGACGGTGTACTCATAGTAACCGTCCGGAACCGCAGCGCTCTTGTAAGACATCTTGACCGCATAGCTGAGAGCATAAAGCGCCTCAACCGCCTCGGAAAACGCCGGGGCGTCCGGGCTGCCGGAGCCTTCTATGGTCAGGAACAGCAGCTCCGGCACCTCAACCAGCTCCGGTTTTTCCTTTGGCAGGTAGAGCCATTTGAAATCCTTTTTGTAGTCCACTTTCCTTGGCGCCTCTGTCGCGGTGCTGGCAGTGCTGGCGGTGGTGACTGACATTTCATAAAACCCCTTTCGAAGTGTAGGATTCAGTCGGATCAACGACTATCGGCGGATTGTTCTTGTTTTCACAATTTTTGCGGGGTAAAATGGAACTATAGTTATCCTTAGAAATTCGACGAGCTACACAAGTGAAAATCCAAGGCCCAATTCGGCCGTAAAATTCGAACGAGCTTTCAATGCCCGCAGCGCTGCGCGAGTCCGCGCTGCTCACCCCCAACGTTCAAGGAGGCCACTGACCCATGCCAAAGGAACCGTACCACCTGAGCGCTGATCAGGCGCAAACCCTCTCTGAGCTCGAAGCCCTTGCCTATGAACGGCTGGCGAGTCGCGGACTCGGTGGCCTGGATCTTCCAGGGGCTTACCTGGAGGCTGCCCGGCGGCTCCTGGACGCAAAAAGCATCCTGATTCTGACCGGGTTTCCCATCCGGGGCGCGGCACTCGGCGAGACGGACGGACCTCCAGGTGCACTGGCCCTGGGCAATGCCCTTGAGCGTCTCGGCATCCAAGTGGCCTACGCCACTGACGACACCTCTGCGCCCCTCCTGGCACTCGGCGGCCCCAAACTCAGCCTGCGCGCCGCCATTTATCCGTTCCTGCCAGAAGTTGACGAGACGACCCTTGAGCGCCTGTACACCGACTTTGATCCGGATTTGGTCTTTGCCATCGAGCGCCCAGGGAAAGCTGCCGATGGTCTCTGCCACTCCATGCGCGGCGAAGTGATCTCCGACCTGACCCCATCCCTCGACCTGTTCTTTGAGCTGGCGGTCCGGGACCACAAGTCAACCCTGGCCATAGGCGACGGCGGCAACGAGATTGGCATGGGCCGGCTCTACGAGGCCGTCGTGAAGCAAGTGCCGAGAGGTGAAACGATTGCCGCGGTCACAGCGGCAGACATCCTGATGCCGGCGGCCGTCTCCAACTGGGGGGCCTACGTTTTAGCGGGGACCCTGTCCCTCCTCTGCGGCCGCGACCTGCTGATTTCCGCTGAAACCGCCTCCGACCTCCTCCACACCATGGTCGATATGGGTGCTGTCGATGGCGCCACCAAACGCCAGGAAGCCACCGTCGACGGCTACAGCTTTGAGGAAAATCAGGCGGTGATCAAAGCGGTGCACGATCTGCTGGTGCCGTGGGTTCAATGACGAGTAAGAAGGTCTCTGACACCGGCTTCCATCTCAGCGGCTTACGCCTATTGCCCCATCCGCTTTTTTTGTGGACTGTGACCATCGGCTAAAGCTGTTCTTATCATTTTTACCCTCAATATTTGATTTGGATCACAACATTTTCTGCGGGAATTCGCTAAGATGGAGTCAGAAAATCGTTACGGAGGGTACAAATGGGTATATTAGATTTGAATAAAACGGTTTATAGTTTGTGCGAGGAATATCCGCAGCTGGTGGGCATCCTGCAGGGCCTCGGCTTTGAGAGCATAGGCAATCCCATCATGATGAAAACCGCAGCGCGTGTCATGACCATCCCCAAGGCCGCTCAAATGAAGGGCCTGCCGATGGTCACCATCATCACCGCCTTGCAGGAAGCGGGGTTTGTCGTTGAAGGAGGAGAATGACTTTGAGTGAGTACATTGACAACCGAAGCAGTGCCAATAGTGACAGCGCCAAAAGCAACCGCGCGGAGCGGCAGAAGGTCCTGAAGGACATCATCCTGCAGCTTCACGAGGGCAAGGATCCGGCAGACGTCAAGAATGAATTCGCCAAGTTGATCGACGGCGTGTCGGCCAGCGAGATCTCTGAGATGGAGTCTGGTCTCGTCGCAGAGGGCATGGCCATTGAGGAAATCCAGAAGCTGTGCGACGTCCACGCAGAAATTTTCCGAGGCGCGGTCACCCAGATTCATACGACCTCCAAGGAAGAGGAAAAGCCCGGGCATCCGGTTCGAGTGCTTCGTGAGGAGAACTTCGCCATTGAGAGTCTGCTGAAGAATACGCTGATGCCAAAGGTCGCGGCGCTGACGGATGCGACTGTGGCGGAGAAACGTTATGAGATGCTTGAGGATGTCAATCTGCTCCTGGATATTGACAAGCACTACAGCCGCAAAGAGAATATTTTCTTCCCTTACATGGAAAAGTACGGCATATCAGCGCCGCCAAAGGTCATGTGGGGCGTGGATGATGAGATTCGGGCTATGATCAAAGGGTTAAAGGCTTTGCTGTCTGGTCCGGATGCGACGGCGGTAGAGCTTCAGGAAGCCGCTGAAGCCATGAACGCGAAGATTCTCGATATGATCTTTAAAGAAGATTCCATTCTGATCCCTATGCTGCTGGAAACCCTGACTGAGGACGAGTGGGTTGAGATCGCCCTGGACAGCGACGAGATTGGCTACTGTATCGTCAGTCCGGAGGCTAAGTGGAAGCCATCCAGAATGGTGCCTTTTGGCGCGCCTGGAGAAGAGGCGGCCGCGGAGGCCTCAGCGGCTGCCGATGGTATGGTTCGAATGGAAACGGGCATTCTCAGCGTGGATGAGCTGACCAGGTTGTTGAATACATTGCCAATCGACATGACGTTTATTGATAAAGACGACACAGTGAAATACTTCTCCCAATCCGCTGAGCGGATCTTCCCGCGCACGAAGTCCGTCATTGGCCGCTCCGTCCAGAACTGCCATCCGCCTTCAAGCGTTCATGTGGTGGAAACCATTTTGGAAGCCTTTAAGGCTGGCCGCAAGGACCACGAGCACTTCTGGATTCAGATGGGCGACGCCATGATTTACATCCGCTATTTTGCGGTGCGGGATGATCAAGGCGCGTACCTGGGGACACTGGAAGTCACGCAGAACATTGCCCCAATCAAGGCTATTGAGGGGCAGAAGCGTTTGCTGTCGGAAGACTTTAGCGAAGGCTAACAGACGTGCATAAACTGGAGAAGAATTGCCTAAGTGTGAGCTTGCTCACACAGAGGTGATTCTTTTTCAGTTTATATAGGGCGCAGCCCGGTACCGAAGCGCAGCCCCAAATCACGCGCAGCGTGGTTTGGGGCGTAGCGAGGTGCACGTCTGTTAGTTTGAGGTGAACCTTGATCGACAGGACGCAGCCGTAAGAAGATTGCCAAACTAGTGAATGGATTCACACACCTCAAAGCCGCTCGGTTAAAAGCCTTAGCGGCTTTTTTTCATTTGAAGCTCTGGTACACTAATGAACTGAGTGTCAGACACCGAAACCAACTGAGTGTCAGACACCGAAACAAACTTGGTGTCAGACACCGAAACAAACTGAGTGTCAGACACCGAAACAAACTTGGTGTCAGACACCGAAATAATTTTTGTACCTGTCCCCAAAGAAAAAGGGTAACATAGAATAATGTAAGCATAATATTCAAGCCAAACCTTCGAGGTGATCCATGACAGATCCAACAGAATACAGCGCTGCATTCCTTGAAGCAGACGAAATCACCCGGCGCGGGTTATGGAGCGAGCTCCAGAGCTTTGCCATGGAGGACCCAGCAAGGCATTACTTTATATTGTTGGGGCTTCTAAACCCGGAAAAGACGTTTCAAAGTGTCATTACCCTGCGCGCCAGAGACGACAAACTGAAAGCAGCCTATTTCCAACGGTCTTCAGGCAACGCGCAGCTGATGATGTCCCCCGATCTGCTTAAACCTGCCATTCAGCCGGAGAGCCTGCGGCCCTTTGCAGAAGCCATTCGGCGAATTGGCTTCAACCAGCTCATCGCTGCAGCGTCCTACTGCAAGCAGCTTGAGCCCTTTAACCTCTTCGTGAGCCATTTCATTGGCGCGGAAATCTCCGTCATGTCCCCTGGTATCGCAGCATCTGAAGCTCTTAATAAGGAGATCCATTACGACCTCAACCCCCTAAAAGTTGAAGATCTGGACGAAATCATTGACCTTTACCAACGCTGCTTTCACTCCTTCACGCCCCGGCCCATCATGGAAGAAAAGCTCCTCGCCGCACGCGGCCATGGTGTCGTTGTCAGGGAAAACGGTCGGATCATAGGCTGTGCCCAAAGTGAATTTGAATCCCCTCATCAAGCCTTGATTGTGGGCGTGGCCACGGAGCCGGAAGCCAGAGGCAGAGGCATCGCTTCAGCCTGTGTCGCAGGGCTGATCAACAGCCTGGCAACGCCTGAAAGATCCTTCGCCCTCCAATATGACAATCCAAGCGCAGGCAGAATTTACAAGCGACTGGGCTTCGTCCCAGTGGACCATGTAGGTCACTATCATTTCAGAAGGGAGCAGTAAAATGGCTATTCGAGAAATCCTGCTTCTGGGACACGACCACTTGAGAGCCGAGTGCGCGCCCCTGGAAGACACCCAAAAAGAGCTGGCAGCAAAAGTAGCAGAAGACCTGAGGGATACCCTCCTCAACTTCAGAAAAAATTTTGGCTTCGGTCGTGCCATTGCCGCGCCTCAAATTGACGCCTTAGTAAGAATTCTTTACATGAACATAAGCGGCGAAGAAACCGTATTCGTCAATCCGGTTCTGGAGCCCGTCGACAAGGAGACCTTCTATGTCTGGGACGACTGCTTCAGCTTTCCGGGCCTCGAAGTCTGGCTGAAGCGTTACAAACACGTGCGCATCAAATACCTTGACCTGAACTGGCAAGAACAAGAGCTTTTAGCCGATGGTGACCTCGCCGAGCTCCTCCAGCACGAGTACGACCACCTGGACGGTATCCTCGCCGTTGACCACGCTCAAACCTCCAAAAGTCTCAGATTCAATAAAGACAAGATGGGAAAGGCTTAAAGAACACAACCCCGAAAGGAGCCGAAAATGCGCATTGCCTACTCAACCATGATCCAAACTTATACCGACATCCTCACGCGGCGAGGCGCCAACCCGGATGTCGCGGTCCTTACCGCCAAAATTATGGCAGACAACAGCCTGGACGGCGTTTACACCCATGGCGCTAACCGCTTCCCAAGATTGATCCAATATATTGACGAAGGCTACATCGATGTCAACGCTAAGCCGGAATGCCTCCTCAGCGCCGGTGCCTTCGAGCGGTGGGACGGGCACCTCGGCATGGGCGTCCTGAACGCCAGAGCTGCCATGGACCGGGCTGTTGAGCTGGCCTCCGAACACAGCGTCGGCATCGTTGCACTGGGCAATACCAACCACTGGATGCGGGGCGGTGCCTATGGCTGGCAGGCCGCGGACGCAGGCTGCGTGGGGATCTGCTGGACCAACACCCGACCCAACATGCCCGCCTGGGGCGGCATGGATAAAAAAATAGGCAATAATCCCTTTGTCCTGGCCGTTCCTCGAAGCGATGGCCGCCATGTCGTCGTCGACATGGCTATGTCGCAGTTCTCCTATGGCAAGATAGAGGAAGCGCGACTCCAGGGAAAAAAGCTCCCTGTCGCAGGCGGCTATGATACAAACGGCAATATGACGGATGACCCCGTCGAAATAGAAAAGACCATGCGCGTTCTTCCCACAGGTTTTTGGAAGGGCTCCAGCATGTCGGTTGCACTGGATCTCATCGCCGCGCTGCTGTCCGCGGGACTCACCACCTCGGAAGTGGGCCGCCGCTATACGGAAGAGTATGGCTTGTCGCAGGTTTTCGTCGCCATCGGCCAAAATCAGTTTAACTCAGCGGAATTTTCAGACGGTCTGATTGAATCCGTGATTCAGGACCTCAAGGGCTCGGAGCCCGTGGCCGCCGACACCATCCTCCGCTATCCCGGCGAGCGCGACTACAAGGTGCGCCTGGAGCAGCTTGAAAACGGCATTGAAGTGGTGCCGGAGGTGTGGGAGAAGATTTTGGGGTTGTAGAAATGAATGAAATGAAATGAAAAATGTTGTCATACATCCAGTTTCTTTAAGGACAAAAAGAGCCGATTAATAAACAAATCAGCTCTTTTCTTTTTTGATGAATTTTAGTACAATACTAGTATACAAGTTGAAGATTGAACTTATCGATTGAACGACCATGGAGGAATTAGGATGAAAGCGGTATATCTTGAAGCACCCGGTGTGATTTATATGAAAGAAATTGAGATGCCAGAATCAAAGCCAGGCTACGCGCTTATCAAAGTGAAGGCCGCAAGTATATGTGGCTCTGATGTCGGCGCATTTCGAGGAAACAATGTGTTGGTCACTTACCCGAGAATTCTGGGTCATGAAGTTGCTGGTGAAATTGTTGAAATTGGACCAAACGATAAGGGTCTAAAACCCGGAGATCGTGTCATCCTGGATCCCTATGTCTACTGCGGAAAATGTTATCCTTGTTCAATTGGGAGGACTAATTGCTGTGAGAATCTTGAAGTTTTAGGTGTACACCGGGACGGTGGCATGGCGGAGTACTTTTCTCATCCGGACCATTTGCTGCACAAAGTTCCGGAGGAAATCGACTGGGACCTGGTACCGCTGGCAGAGCCACTGACCATATCGCTTCACTCGATCCACAGAGCAGGATTAAAGGCAGGAGAGCATATTACAATCATTGGCGCCGGGCCTATTGGACTGGTTGCAGCACTTGCAGCATTAGAGTATGGGGCAGTCCCAATTCTTATCGATGTGTTGGATGAACGACTTGACTATGCTAAAACACTCGGCATCTCTAACACGATCAACAGCTCAAAAACGGATGCACTTCAAGCTATTAAGGAGTTGACATTGGGTGTCATGTCACAGGCCGTGGTTGAGGCATCGGGCTCAAATCAAGCAATCCGAGCGACTTTGGATTATGTATCCTATGCAGGAAGAGTTGTGTTTACAGGATGGCCAAAAGCAGACACCGAGTTGCCCACTGCTTTGATTACCAAGAAAGAACTGGATTTGAGGGGTTCCCGGACAAGTGCCGGTGAATTTCAAGAAGCCCTTGACCTGATCTTAAATTCTAAAGTCGATGTTGGCGCGACCATTTCAAAGCGCGTCGCATTTGAAGACTTGGCTCAGGCTGTTGTCGACCAATCATCGACACCGGAGAAATACCTTAAAATCATATCTGTATTTTAAAGAACTTGCAGACTTCAATGCAAATATTATCAACTATTTAAAATGGAGGCGTAACCATGATTTTCGGAAATCTGTACAATCAGGGCAATGAAGCAACTTATCCAGAACCAGTTAAAAGAGCGCTTAATTATCTGAAAGCGAATGACATGTTGGCCATGGAGGCCGGTGTATATGAACTGGATGGTAAGAAGATGTACGTTCAGGTTATTGATACAACCACAAATCTAATCGAGAATAAGCGTCCGGAAGTTCACAGAAATTATGTAGATCTTCAATACTCGCCGGCGGGGAATGAGTTGATTGGCTTTGTCCCTGACTTGGGTAAATTTTCTTCTTCAGAGGGTTATCAGGATGACAGAGATATTATGTTCTACGATCATGTTGAAAATGAAGTTTTCCTAAATATGACCGCTGGCAGTTTTGCTGTATTTTTCCCTTGGGATGTTCATAGGCCAGCTTGTGCCATGGGTGAACCGATCTCCATCAGAAAAATTGTCATGAAACTTCATATGTCATTATTTGAGTAAATCTCAATGATCAAAATTGACCTGACAGACCTATTCAGGAGTTGTTTATGGATTGACCCAACCATTCTTGTATGGTAGTATAGTTGTGAACAAGAAAAATTCTGAATATTTGTCTTCTGAAGAAAAAGCAGGACGAATCAGTGCGATCTGAAAATAGGAGGCACACCATGAAAAATGTGCGTTGGGGTATGATTGGGCATGGATCAGTCACGGAAGTAAAAAGTGGTCCAGGTCTTTATAAATCAGAACATTCCACTTTAAAAGGAGTCTATGGCCGAAATTCTGAAAAAGCACATGACTATGCGGTGCGGCATGGCATTGAGCATGTCTATGACTCAGTGGATGAAATGCTTGGGGATCCGGAGGTAGACGCAGTTTATTTGCCTGTACCGCCGAAATTTCATAAAGAGTATGCTATAAGATGTTTGGAAGCTGGTAAGATTCCCTACATTGAAAAGCCAATGGCTCAAACCTATCAAGATTGTCTTGAAATCATGGAAAAGGCAGAGGAAATAGGACTACCCGTTTACGTCGCGTTTTATCGCAGGGGTATGGAAAAGTATATCAAGATTAAGGAAATGTTGGAGGATCAGCTTATTGGCAGGGTTCGCTGCGTGGAGGTCAGGCATCTGATGCCGCCTGAAGCATCGGATTTTGACAGGGGGAATCTTCCATGGCGCTTAATGCCGGATATTTCAGGCGGCGGCAAGTTCCTGGATATGGGTGTCCATGTACTTGATATTCTCGACTTTTTCTTTGGTAGTATTATTGAAGCTAATGGTGTTGCTGAGAATTTAGGTGGACTCTACGAGGTTGAAGACACCGTTTCCGCGAGTTTTAAATTCGAAAACGGCGTTGTTGGCAATGGATTATGGTGTTATGTTGCGGATCATGCCGAAGAGGTTGTTCGGATCATAGGGGATGCAGGTACTATGACATTTGAAGGATTAGGCTATGGACCGGTAACCGTTGTGAGTAGTGATGGCGAAAAACAGTTCTCATTTACACCTCCAGAGCACGTGGGGATGCCATATATTCAATCCATTGTTAATGAAATTGCAGGATATGACAAGAGTCCAGCTAACCTAAACAGTGCTGCAAACGTCATAAAAGTCACAGATCAAATATTGGATGAATACAGAAAGCGCTACTCACACAAGTAACAGAAAGTCAGTGCGTTATAAAGGAGAATAGTCCATGAGAATTTCACAGGAAGATATGATCCAAGAATTTAAACGGGTCCTTGTCAGCAAAGGCTTTAATGAGAACGATGCGTATGAATCAGCGAAACTTTTTACAGAGAATAGTCTTGACGGGGTTTATTCGCATGGTGTCAATCGTTTTCCACGCGTTGTAAGCTACATTGACAAAGGTTATATTGACGTCAAAGCTAAACCAGAAAAAGTATCTTCCATTGGGGCATTTGAGCGATGGGACGGTAAACTCGGAATGGGTAATCTCAATGCTAAACTTGCTATGGAACGTGCCATTGAGCTTTCAAAGGAGTTTGGAATTGGGCTTGTCGCCATCGGAAATACAAATCACTGGATGCGGGGCGGCGCTTACGGATGGCAGGCAGCAAATGCCGGCTGTGTCGGAATTTGCTGGACGAACACTCTTCCTAACATGCCTGCATGGGGCGGGAAAGACCGTCGAATAGGAAATAATCCTTTTGTCATTGCGGTACCTAAATCCAATGGCCAACATTTAGTTGTCGATATGGCTATGGCTCAGTTCTCCTACGGAAAAATCGAGGAAACCAAATTCAAAGGCGCACAGCTGCCGGTTGCAGGCGGGTATGACCAAAATGGTGAATTGACTACAGAACCAGAAGAAATTGAAGCAACATGGCGAGTACTTCCAATAGGTTTCTGGAAAGGTTCCGGCATGTCGATTGCACTGGATCTCGTCGCAGCGATTCTGTCAGCAGGGATGTCCACGACTGATATAGGGAAGAAATGCGAAGATGAATATGGACTGTCTCAGGTATTGATTGCTATTGACCCTAGACATTTCAATACAGAGGAATTTACGGATGATGTTATTAACCGGGTCATCGAAGATGTGAAAGGTTCAATTCCGGTCACTGAAGGTTCCAATATCCGTTATCCCGGAGAACGGGACTATCAGACGAGACTTGAAAACCTGAAAGATGGCATTCCGGTATTGCCTGAAATTTGGGAAACCATCAAAGCACTCTAAGAAAGCAGTTTTGTGGCAACAACGGCGAAAGCCGCATAATATCAAACAAAACAAAAGGGGAGAATCAGATGAAAAAGTATTTGTCATTGATCATGGTGTTACTTCTGGCAGTCAGTGTGTTTGCCGGTTGTGCGCCTAAGGCCGAGGCACCAGCTGAAACACCAGCTGAAACACCTGCAGAAGCAACACTCGAACCCGTTAACCTCGTAGTCGCGCACAACCAGACTTCAACCGAAAACCCTTACCAATATGGTCTTTTAAAATTTAAAGAAGTGGTTGAAGAACTTTCCGCAGGCAACATCACAGTAACGGTCCATAATGGTTCAATTGGCACAAACGAATCTGAATTAATTGAAAAATTGTCCCTTGGCGCTGCAGATATGGTCGTCGCTTCTCCTGGCTTTATGACAGCCATTGGCGTCAATGAAGTGGATATGCTGTCACTCCTTTACCTGTTTAATAGCTTTGATCACTGGGAAAAAGCACTTGACGGTGAGTTTGGCATGAAAATGAAAGAAGTTATTACTGAGAAAACAAACAACGAGTTCTTGATCATGGACTACTGGAGTTCAAGTGTCCGCAACTATTATGGCAAAGCGCCAATCAATGTGCCACAAGACGCAGCCGGTTTTAAAATCAGAACGCAGTCTTCCCCTGTTCAACAGGAATTCTGGGCAAATGCTGGTGCGATCCCGACTTCAGTTGCATGGGGTGAGCTTTATCAAGCACTCCAACAAGGCGTTGTAGACGCTGCTGAGAATGACTACACTAACTTTATGCTACAGGATCACCACAAGACCAAAAATGGCATGTATGTTTCCGAAACAATGCATGACTACACAACGCGACTTCTTCTCATGAATGGCGATCGCTTTGACGCGCTTCCTGAGCAGCAGCAAGCTTGGATTCTTGAGGCTATTGACGCAGCAACAGCTGAAGAAAGAGCAGTCACTTATCGTATGCTTGACGAGTCAAAAGCAAAAGTTATCGCAGATGGCGGCGTTGTCAATGAAGTTGACCTTGACGCTTTCCGTGAATTAGCTGTTCCTATTCAGGACAAATATGCTCAAGAGAATGGCATGGAAGAGTTCCTCGAGATGGTACGCGCAATTAAATAAATGACAGGCAGCGGTGCAATAAGGGTCAATTCATTATCCTTATTGCACCGCACTAATTAACTATAAATCAAAATAACGATTTTCAATAAGAGGAGGCTTAACATGAGAAGCCTTGCTAACGCGCTTGAAAAAATTCAAACTATGGCGGGTGCAATTGCTATTTCAATTTTTCTCATTACAGTCATTATCCAAATAGCGGCAAGATTTCTCCAAGTGCCTGTAATGTGGGCGCAGGACGTTTCAGTGTATTCGTTTGTGTGGGCTGTGTTTTTAGGTGCGGCTATTGCTGTCAACAGTCACCAGCATTTTGCCTTTGATTCATTAAGGGATCATTTGAAAGGTCGCTGGAAGACTGCCCACGCAATCCTAATAATCGTTTTAATGTTGATTTTTACAATTGCTATGTCTAAATACGGCATTGACGTCACTAAGAAGTTTTGGAATTACCAGTGGGTAAATATGCCAAACTTGAAAATGGGTTACGTATGGATGTCGCTCCCAATAACCGGAATCACAATGACTTTTTATTTGATCACGCATTTGTTTGAGGGCATTTATGCCTTTATTAAAGGGGGCGAAATATCGTGACTGAGGTCCTGCTGATTTTAGCTTTTATAACCTTTATTGCGATCGGGGTGCCAATCTCATTTTCCCTCGGTCTTGTTGCGTTCTTTGGCATTGCTACAGTTCCCGGAATCCCAAGCATAGTTATTTTCAACAAGATGTTTTATGGACTGAATTCGTTTATTTTGCTTGCAGTTCCACTGTTCATACTGGCCGCTAACCTTATGAATCACGGCAATATCTCTAAGATGCTGATAGATTTTTCGGTGGCCTTGGTGGGTCATATACGTGGTGGACTTGCGCATTCAAATATTTTGGTATCCATGATCTTTGCAGGCGTTTCAGGCTCTTCGCAGGCAGATACTGCAGGTGTTGGAAAGGTTCTAATTCCCAGTATGATTGAGCAGGGATATGATGCTGAGACAGCAGTAGGTGTCACTGCAGCTTCATCGACCATCGGCAGCATTATTCCTCCGAGTATAGTCATGGTTGTGTACGCGGGAATCACAAATGCGTCTGTCGCAGCATTATTTTTAGCTGGTGTCATTCCAGGGATTATGGTTGGATTAGCAATGATGGTTGTCGTTGCGATCCGAGGCAAGAAATACAATTTTCCAAAAAATGAACGTGTAAAACTTAATGAAATTGGAAAGTTATTCTTAAAAAGCTTTCCCGCGCTGGTTACACCAATTATTATTATTGGCGGGATCGTCTCAGGCTTCTTTACGCCTACTGAAGCGGCGGGTGTTTCAGCAGTTTATGCGCTGCTGGTGGGTATGTTTATTTATAAGACTATCAAAGCCCGTCAAATTCCTGAAATTATCATTGAAACCCTCAGATTGAGCTCACTTTCTCTCTTTGCCCTCGCTACAGCAAATGCGCTTGGAGAGTTGATGGGATACTATGGTGTCACTGCGGTTGTTTCTGAGTTTTTCTTGAATGCGCCTGGCGGAATGTATCTGTTTATCACTATTGTCATTGCTTTCTTCCTGTTTATAGGAACCTTCATGGATGGCGTTCCGGCTATGATCTTATTTGTACCGGTTATTTTACCGGCAGCGATTGCGCTCGGCATTCACCCTGTCCATCTCGGACTGATTGTAACTATAACACTGTCACTGGGCCTGGTAACCCCGCCATATGGTTTGTGTCTTCTGATTGCAGGCTCTATTGGAAAAATTGGAATTGAAAGATCATTCAGAGGTGTACGACCGTATTTCTTAGTTGCAGTACTGGTTCTCTTATTTGTTGCATTTGTGCCACAAGTCGTCATTGGGATTCCTAAACTAATAAGTCCTCGCTTATTTTAGTCAACTTAATTAAAACAAACTATTTGGCTCGATTGGGGGCCAAATAGTTTGTGGTTGCTGGTATACTAGATTTAAATCATGTACAACTTGACGATGTGATAATAACCTTTAGGAAGTGATTCAATGAAAATTGATATTTTTCCCCAAACCGAAAAGACAACCGTAGGGGAATACGTTTACGACTTATTAAAAATGAACATTGTCAGAATGAAACTTGAGCCCGGCAACCGAATAAGTGAAAATGAAATTTCAGAACTGCTTGGGGTAAGCAGAACACCGGTCAGGGAAGCTTTTATTAAGCTTTCAAGAGAAGGTTTATTATACATCTTGCCTCAAAGAGGGACATATATTGCTAAAATTGATCTTGATCAAGTTGAGGAAGCTAGATTTATCAGAGAAGTCCTTGAGAGCGCAGTGCTGAAAATCGTCACACAAGGAATCTCAGATGAGTTTCTGGATCGATTGGATGCCAATCTCGAAGAGCAGCAAAAATGTTTGGTGACCAGGGATCTTTCCAAATATTTTGAACTTGACGAAGCTTTTCACAGGATTATTTTTGAAAGTGTCAACAAGCTTAGAACCTGGATTGTCATTGATCAGGTGAATACACAATATAAACGCGTCAGAATTCTAAGTTATACATTTGACAACATGATTAACAGTTTGATTGAACAACATGCGCAGCTGGTTGAAGCGATCAGGCTGAAAAATGATGAAAAGGCACAGCTTGTGATAGGCAATCACATTCGTAAACTCATTCATGAGCAGGCGGATTTGAAAGCTCGCTATCCAAAGTACTTTTGATGAACGAGACTGAAGTATAAACTGTAAATTCGTTGCCATACTTGAATGGCAGTTGTGTTGAAGGAGGTAATCCATTGCAATTATCTTTTAGATGGTATGGCGCTGACGATCCGGTTACTTTAGATAAGATTCGTCAAATTCCGGGGATGTACGGGATTGTCAGTGCTATTTATGATGTTCCGCTCGGTGACGTCTGGCCGCTGGATAAAATTGAATTACTAAAGAGTGAAGTGAATCGTCACGGCCTTGCTTTGGAAGTGATAGAAAGTGTGCCGGTCCATGAAGAAATCAAACTGGGTCTTCCTAGTCGGGATCAATACATTAAAAATTATCAGGATACCCTGAAAAATCTGGAAAAAGCTGGTATAAAAACAGTGTGCTATAATTTCATGCCTGTTTTTGACTGGACCAGATCAACTTTGTCAAAACATCTGAAAGATGGCTCGCTAACCTTATCCTATAGTCATGACGATATTTTGAAAATGGACCCGACCTCAGGAGAACTTGATCTGCCGGGTTGGGCGACGGACTATACACCTGAGAAACTAAAGGCGCTTTTAAAAGCCTATGCTGAACTTAATGAAGATGGATTGTGGAAAAACCTAATCTACTTCTTGGAAGGGATCATTCCGGTGGCAGAGTCGCTCGGCATAAAAATGGCTATCCACCCGGATGATCCTCCTTGGTCAATATTTGGGTTGCCTCGTATAGTAAAAAACAAAGAGGACCTTGATAGGGTTATAAAGATTATCAACAGTCCAAGTAATGGATTGGCGATCTGTACAGGTTCTTTAGGTGCTGATCCCAACAATGATATGGTTGAAATTATTGGTCATTTCTCATCCGTTAATCGCCTCAATTTTCTTCATATGCGAAATGTTTTAACTTATGGGAATCGAAATTTTGATGAAGTTGCGCATCCTTCTGAATATGGTTCTCTTGATATGTACGCTATTATGAAGGCTGCTATTTCAAACGGATATGCTGGTCCATTCCGGCCGGATCACGGCAGAATGATTTGGGGAGAAACCGGAAAACCTGGCTATGGACTCTTTGATAGAGCATTAGGTGCAACCTACTTATATGGGTTAATGGAAGCTATTCAGAAGGAGTTAGGCAATAAATAGGTTCAAAAGAAATGGAGGTTTCCAACATGAAATTACCTTTAAATGTTGATCTGCAGGGAAAGGTTGCTGTCGTCACAGGCGGCGGCGGTGTACTTGGCGGATATTTTTGCGAAGCGCTGGCACTTTCCGGCGCTAAGGTTGCTGTCGTAAATCGTACAAAAGAGAAAGCTCAGGTGGTGGCAGACCGCATTGTTGAGGCTGGGGGCGACGCTATCGCGATTCCCGGTGATGTGTTGGATACCGCTAGCATGGAAAATGTCAGAGATGAACTTCACAAAATATTTGGGACTTGCGATATACTGATTAATGCTGCTGGAGGCAATCATCCTAATGGAATTTCAAGCCAGGAATACTTCAGGATGGAGGATCTCGACAATTCCGAAGGAAGAACCACTTTCTTTGATCTTGATCCAAAGGGCGTCAGCTATGTTTTTGATTTAAACTTCATGGGGACTCTTATTCCATCACAAATCTTTGGCCGTGATATGGTTGGAAAAAAAGATGCCACGATTATCAATATTTCATCCATGGCAGCTTATTCTCCTTTGACTAAAGTGCCAGCTTATAGTGCTGCAAAAGCGGCTATCAGCAATTTTACAGAATGGCTGGCTGTTCATTTCTCAAAAGTTGGCATCCGAGTCAATGCTATTGCGCCAGGTTGGTTTATAACGGAGCAAAATCGTAAACTCATGTTAAATGAAGATGGCAGTTTTACCCCGCGAGCTCAAAAGGTTATTTATAAATCTCCCTGTGAGCGTTTTGGGGAACCTGAAGAGTTGATCGGACCATTGCTATTCCTTGCGGATGCAAAGGCATCAGGGTTTATCAATGGCGTCGTTATACCTGTGGATGGCGGGTTCAACGCTTATTCAGGTGTATAAGATTTTTGAGGAGGATCTTTATGAAGCGAATGGAACTTATTAGAAAAATCGTTGACAGCGGCGTTGTTGCCGTAATTAGGGCAGAATCTAAAGAACAAGGAATCAAAATTACAGAGGCTGTCAAAAAAGGCGGCATCAAGGCTCTTGAAGTGACTATGACAGTACCTGGGGCAGTTGACATAATTAAAGAGCTGGCAGAGTTGTATAAGGATGAGGATGTCATAATTGGCGCCGGAACCGTTTTGGACCCGGAAACTGCGCGGCTGTGCATACTCGCTGGCGCACAGTACATTGTCAGCCCAAGTCTGAATGTTGAGACAGTCAAATTGTGCAACCGTTATCGTGTACCAGTCATGCCAGGTGTTATGACGGTAAAAGAAACACTGGAAGCCCTTGAACTGGGCGTCGAAATTTGCAAAGTGTTCCCAGGTAATGCCTTTGGTCCTTCGATAATAAGCGCATTTAAAGGCCCAATTCCGCAAGGCAATTTTATGCCTACAGGCGGAGTAAGCCTTGATAATGTAAAAGACTGGATCAAGAGCGGTGCTGTAGCTGTTGGCACCGGAGGAGATCTAACCAAAGGTGCAAAAACCGGTGATTATGATCTCGTCACTGAAACGGCTCGAAAGTTTGTAGAAGCAGTTCGGGAAGCACGCGAGAAATAGATCATTTGAATTGAACACAGTCTGTGTGTCATTCATAATGTTAAAGATTGCAGGAGGGTTCATGAATGTCTAATAAAGTTGTGACCATGGGTGAGATTATGCTTCGCCTGTCATCCCCGGGAAATTTAAGGTTTAGTCAGGCAAACAGCTTTGATGTGATTTACGGAGGCGGGGAGGCCAACGTCGCTGCATCACTTGCCAACTATGGCCTGGATGCTTATTTTGTTAGCAAATTGCCTAAACATGAAATTGGTCAGTGTGCAATTGAAGCACTCCGTAAGCAAAACGTTAAAACTGATTACATCTCACGAGGCGGGGAAAGACTGGGAATCTATTTCCTGGAGACGGGCGCTTCTATGCGACCTTCCAAAGTCGTTTACGACCGGGCAAATTCTGCCATATCTGAAGCGGAAATCAGCGATTTCAACTTTGATGAAATTTTTCAAGGCGCAGAGTGGTTTCACTTCACAGGCATCACTCCGGCACTTGGTGAAAAAGCAGCAGCTCTTACGGAGGCAGCACTCATAGCGGCCAAGAAAAATGGGGTCACTGTCAGCGTAGATCTCAACTATAGAAAGAAACTTTGGACACCAGCTGAAGCTCAAAAGGTCATGACGCCGCTGATGCAGTATGTTGATGTTTGTATTGGCAACGAAGAAGACGCGGAAAAGGTTCTTGGCTTCAAACCAGGCGATACCAATGTTGAAAAAGGTGAACTTGAACTTGCGGGATATATGGATATGTTCCGCAGAATGCAGGAAAAATTCAATTTCAAATATGTGGCGACATCTCTTCGCGAGAGTTATTCGGCCTCTGACAATGGCTGGTCCGCACTTATTTATGACGGTGTGGAGTTCTATCATTCGAAAAAATACGAAGTGAGAATTATCGACCGCGTTGGAGGCGGAGACTCTTTTGCCTCTGGTCTGATTTATGGTCTGATTTCAGGCAAAGACTACAAAGACGCACTTGAATTTGGGGTAGCAGCATCTGCTCTCAAGCACACCATCTTTGGCGATTTCAACCTCGTCACTGTTGAGGAAGTTGAAGCGCTCGTTGGCGGAGACGCTTCTGGGAGAGTACAGCGTTAATTTTGTTATAAAAAGAACATAATTATATTTGGAAAAGGTACAAGAAAGATGGTGAATGCGGCTTAGGCCTGTTAACGCCACTTTGCTTGCACCTTTTTTTTCTGTCAGAGGCTGATCGTTGTTCAGACTTTCTTAACACTTTCCAGAATCCAATGTGATAAACTTTTAGCATGAGGCGGATTTGAAACTTGGTGTCTGACACCCAGTTTCTCTCACTAGCCTTTCGGTGAAAGTCGGTGTCTGACACCAACTTCCCTCCGCAGCTGCCCCAACGCCGCCATCCACCGCTTATTCAAGGAGTGAATATCATGGAAACCCAAACGCAAGCAACGCCTCAAACCGTTCTCACCCTCAAAAACCTCAAGATGAGCTTCGGCGCCAAGGAGGTCCTCAAAGGGGTTGATCTGGAGGCAGGACAAGGCGAAATCATAGGTTATATTGGCCCCAATGGGGCCGGAAAGAGCACCACGGTCAAGATCATGCTGGGCCTGATCGAGGGCTACAGCGGAACCGTGGAGATTTTGGGCGAGGATATCCGCAGTGCGGGTGTCGGCTACAAGCGGCACATCGGCTACGTACCGGAGACTGCGGACCTCTATGACAACCTGACGGCCAGGGAGTACCTGACCTTCATTGGCGAGCTCTACGGCATGACCTTTGAGGACGCGGACCAGAAAGCTCAGGGTCTGATTGAACTCTTCGGCCTGAAGGATGTCTATAATTCCCGCATGACCTCTTTTTCCAAGGGCATGCGACAGAAGGTCCTCCTGATTGCCAGCATCCTCCACGATCCGGAAATTCTATTTCTTGACGAGCCCCTCAGCGGCCTGGACGCCAACAGCGTCATGATCGTGAAAGAGCTGCTGGAAGCTCTGGCCAGGGCCGGAAAGACCATTTTTTATTCCTCCCACATCATGGATGTGGTGGAGAAAATCAGCCACAGGATCGTCCTGCTGGACGGCGGCCGCATCGTCGCCAACGGTACCTTCGAGGACCTCAAGGCTCTGAACCACGAGGGTTCCCTGGAGGCCATCTTCAATCAGCTGACAGGCTTTGACACCCAGAGTGAGACCGCGGATCAAATCATGCAGATCATTCAAGGGGTGACCCGGGATGACTGAAGAGCAAAAAATTATTAGTGAGGTGCCGATGGTGACGGATCCGCAACCATCGGCAGAAGCACCTGAATCTCTTGGATCTCCTGAAGCTTCTGAATCTTATGGATCACACAGCGTTTCCCCAGACGCGGACACCCTACCCCCTCACAAGCGTAAAAAAAACTTCAGCCCCTTCAGCATCCTGGACCGCTTCGCGGGACTCTTTACAAGTGCGGGCGTCGACTACCCGGTCATGCGGCGGATTCTGGCAATTAAATTCCTCATGGACGGACGCAAGGCACCAAGTGTGGCCGGCAGCCAGAGCGGCGCGTCGGGGAAAAGCGGCAATCAGTTCCTGAAGTCCCTCTGGGTGTACGGCCTGATGGGGATCATCCTGATCCCGCTCGTCCTGATGGGGCGCAATTTCATGTTTCAAATCAGCGCAGCCATGGGCATTGTGCTTTTCATGGTCATGACTTCTCTGATCTCAGATTTTTCGTCAGTGCTGCTGGACCTGAGGGACCGGAGCATAGTCCTGACGCGGCCGGTGGAAGGCCGGACGCTGACGGCGGCCAAGACGATCCACGTCCTGGGCTATCTGCTGATGATCACCGGTGCGCTGACCGGGCCAAGTGTGATCGCGGGTTTTATCCGCCACGGCGCGGGCTTTGGATTTCTTTATGTGTGGATGATCTTATGGATGGACCTTCTGGTGATCGTCCTGACCGCCATGCTGTATCTGGTGGTGCTCAGGTTTTTCGACGGGGAGAAGCTCAGGGACATCATCAACTATATCCAGATCGCTCTGTCTATTGCTATGGCAGTGGGGTATCAGTTTGTGGGGCGGATGTTCCAGTTCGTCGATTTGGAGGTCACTTTCCAGACGGCCTGGTGGCAGTTTCTGCTGCCGCCGGTTTGGATTGGGGCTATCTTTGAGGTGCTCCTGAACGGCGGCCGGGAGCCCGTTTTAGTGGCCATGGCTGGTCTCGCGGCGGGTGTACCGGTGCTCGCGGTCGTTCTGTATGCCCGGGGCATGCGAACGTTTGAACGAAGCCTGGAAAAATTGGAACAGCGAGGCTCCAAGGGCAGCGCCAAGCTTGGCCTAGGCCACAGGCTGTCGGGTCTGGTCTGCAGAACTCACGAAGAAGCGCTCTTTTTCCGCTTCGCCCTCAACATGATCAAAACCGAGCGGGACTTTAAGCTGCGGGTGTATCCATCCCTGGGATTTTCGCTGATCTTCCCGTTCATTTTCATCCTCAACAGCATGCAGGGCAGCACCTGGGCAGAGGTCACCGCCGGCAAGTCCTATCTCTTCATCTATTTCACGGCCATGATGATGCCCACTATCCTGCTCATGATGAAGTACTCGTCTAGCCACAAGGGCGCCTGGATCTACGCGGCGACACCGGTGGGCGACATGGCAGCCGTTTACAGGGGGACGCTCAAGGCCATGATGCTGCGGCTGCTGGTGCCGGTGTTCCTGCTGCTGTCGGCGGTCTTTCTGGTGATTTACGGCACGCGGATCGCGCTGGACCTGGTGGTGGCGTTTTTCAGCACCATGCTGTTCCTGATGTTCTGCTTCAGGGTGCTGAGCAAGCGGCTGCCGTTTTCTGAGCCTTTCATTGCCGGACGCAACGCGGAGAGCGGCAAGATGTTTCCCCTCACCTTTGGCGTGGGCGCCCTAGGTGGGCTCCACTACGGCGCGACCCTGGTGCCTTATGGGACAATGGGACTCCTGGCGGCATCACTCCTCCTGAACTTTTACATGTGGGGTCCGGGCTTCAGGCGGCACCTGGCCTCGAAGCTCGAGCGCGTGGATCTCACCCGTTATCTGGCCGAATCCCAAAGCGGCAAATCGAGTCTGGAACGGGAAGAAGGCCATGGAGAGGATTTTGCCGATGGTCACAAAAAGTCACCCCTTAAGCTGGGCCGTTCTGACCGGCTGAAGTGGCGGGGCTGAGGAATAAAGGTCTCGCGGTCTGTTTTTCACTTAACTGCGCTGAGGGGGCATATAACTTGAGAATTGGTGAATTTTCAACTCGCACTGGTGTCACAGTAGATACCCTGCGGCACTATATGGATCTTGGCCTCCTCGTGGTTGAGAAACGGGGTGGACACTACGGGTTTGACGCGCGCGTCCAAAGTGACCTGGAGCGGATCTTACAGCTTAAGGACATGGGCTTCTCTCTGGCGGAGATCAAAAGGATCTTTCAGTTTGAGCGCCTGGGGGTCATGACAGATTATCAGAAAGACGTCTATTACCGCGGGCTGTTTTCACAGCGTATAAACACTTTACGCCTCGATATTGAGGCGCGGCAGAAGGCGCTTGCAGCCCTGGAAAAAGCGGAGCGAACGCTGATGACTATATCAGAGGACAATTGTGATGACCTTAGGCATACTGTAGGTCTTCCTCTGGAGGCGTTGCCGTTGCTGGCATGCAGCTGCTGTGGCGCCGGCCTCTCATTGAGCGAGGGGGATGTCCGTGATGGAAGAGTCATCCGGGGCACACTCATCTGCAGCTGCGGATGTGGGGAGAACGGCGGTCTTATAGTCGAAGAGGGCATAGTCTATGTACCGGAACTATTATCTCGCCAGAGTTCTGAGATAGATGACCGGCTCGAGTTTAATGATGCACGGGAAGCGATATCAAAGGCAGGTTACAGTCCAGCGGACTTCCTGGAATCCTATCTCACCTCCACAGATCCGGCGTATCTCGACCGTATCTACGAGGGGCTCAGCTGGGTGCGGGAAAGAGCGGACTTTTCGGGATGCCGCGCTGCCCTGGAGCTTGGCAGCGGTCATGGCTTCTATCTCCGGACAGTATATGATAAGCTGCTTGATTCCATGATTTATGTTGCAGTGGATCACGATCCGGCGCGTCACCGCTTTTTGAAGACGATCCTGGAAGGTGCTGCTGAGTCCAGAAAGATCGTCCTTTTGTGCGCGGACTTTCAGGCCTTGCCGCTGAAGGCGGACAGTTTTGATGTCCTTATGGACTTTACCGGAAGCAGCAATTACAGTTTTGATAACGACGGTTTTTTGCCAAACCTTGTGAATCCGCTGATTCGAGAGGACGCCAGGCTCTTTGCCTCTTATATAGTCTTTGAGCGCTTTGGACTTAAAACCCGAATTCCAGTCCCGCGGCGCAGTTGGTTTACTGAGGCGGGAGTGCTTGAGGGGTTGAAAGCACTGGGGTATAAGCTGCACGAGGTGTACAGGACTCAGACAGTCAGTCAGGGCGGCGTCTACGAAGACTATTTTGAAGCAGATGAGAGAGTCAAGACCGTCGTGGTGGTTGGCGAGCGAGGTTCTGTTGGTGAAGGCCTGGCGTAGATCGTGAACGCGTTGAACAGTTTGGCGGGGGTGGGGATGCGGTGACCATCGGCTAAAACTCAGTTTTGAGGCATAATGGGGATAAACGAAGATGGCCTGCCCGGGAATCATGGGGTTAGGGCCATCTTCTTTGATTTTTTGCTTCATTTTGTCTGAAATTGGTTCAAAAGTCCCGTTGACATGGGGTCAGACCCCGGGTGTTCAATAAGGGTAAGGAGGGAGCAACATGAACGCTTGGGTGGAACGCAGGAACATTGGACTATTTTTGGCGGGGAAAGCCGTGAGCCAGAGCGGATCGGCGCTGTATACATTTGCGGCCGGGTGGTATGTGCTGGCGGTGACGGGGAGCGCGGCGACCTTTGGGCTGACGCTGGCTCTGGGAATTTTGCCGATGGTTCTGGTCATGCCCCTCGCCGGCATCCTGGCCGACCGTCTCAACCGAAAGCGGATGGTGGTGGGCATGGACGCACTGAATGGCATGTGGTTTTTGGCTATGGGACTGTATGCGTCAGTGCACGGGTTGACACTGGGTGCGGTTTACGCGACTGCCGTGGTGACCACGGTGCTGACGACGCTGTTTTCAGTGAGTCTCGAGTCGTCTAAGCTGGCGCTGGTGACGGAGGCGAAGCTGATGTCGCTCAATGCCTCGAGTCGTGTGGTGGAGTCCGTGGTGTCGGTGGCGGGGCCGGTTTTTGGCGGATTAGTTTACGCCTGGATTGGGATGGAGGCATTTTTGTGGATCAACGGCGTGTCTTTTTTGCTTTCCGCGTTGACGGAGAGCTGGATGCGGTATGAGGGTCCCGGTGGGGATTTAGGTTTAGTGTCGGACAACATGGATTCAGGTTTGAGGACGGTCCACAATTTGATTTCAGAAGGGCCTAAGCAAAAAGTGAGCCTGTGGCGCACTTTGCGACGAGAATTTGGAGAGGGCTTGTCAGCGGTTTGGACTGACTCGGTTATGCGTTCACTGGCCTGGCGATTAATGGCGATCAATTTTTTCATAGGCTTTTGCGTTTCTGTGCCACTGCCGTATGTACTGCACCGCGCGCTGGAGGGTGGTGAGAAAGTCCTTGGGGTGGTTCAGGGGGCAACTCCTGTGGGTGTGATCCTTGGGGCGATTTTACTGGGATGGCTTAAATGGGGTGTTGACCGGGCCATGAAAGTGGCTGGTGTTCTTCTGGCCTCGAGCTTTGTGGTTCTCGGAGGGCTTATGGGATTTATGGAGTGGCAGCTTGTGAATATTGGCACCTCAGTCGCGGAGCCTCTGATGTCCATTACCTGGATGGGATTAATCCCTGGCATGCTGCTGCTCGGTATTGGTATTGCGTGGATTGATCTGCCGCTGATGTACCACTTTCAGCTGGTCGTGCCGGAGCACCTGAAGGGCCGGGTTCTCAGCGTAGTCATGAGTCTTGCGAAACTGGTGCTGCCTGTGGCGCTTCTGGGCGCCGGAGTCCTGATGGGGCAAGTGCCCGCGGGATTGCTGACATTGGTTGGTGGAGTGTTTTATCTGTTGACACTGCTGAAGGATTGGCGAAAAAAGGCGTTTGAGACCGGAAACGGCAGAGAAGGCGTCGAGATGTAAAGTATGGGCGAAAGTAAGTGAATGCATGTTTTTGTTGGAGTGTTATTTAGTGACTTTTGAAATTTTGAGGGTTTTATGATTTTGCGCCTTCAAAAATGGAAAGCCCGGCGCGGGCGGTTGAGAAGCGTCTCAACCGCCCGCGCCGGGCTTTTTTGGAAGTGTCACTCCACATAGATCATCTTTTTGGTCATGCCCCCGTCCACGACGACATTCTCGCCTGTGATGAATCCGCTGCCCGGATCGATCAGAAACGCCGCGGTTCTGGCGATGTCTTCAGGAACACCGACCCGCCCAACAGGATGTTGGGACTTGTCTTCCTCGCTGTGCACCGGGGGGGTTGCTTTTGAGGCTTTTTGCCAGTCCCGCGTCTCGATCCATCCAGGGCTGATGCAGTTGACGCGGATTTCAGGCCCTAGACTGACGGCAAGAGCGTGGGTAAGGGCGACTATGCCGCCCTTTGACGCGGAATAGGCTTCAGTATTGGCCTCAGACATCAAGGCTCTGGTAGAAGCGAGAAGGACCATTGAGCCGCCGCCTTCTGACTGCCTCAGGTGGGGGGCGGCGTGCTTTGCCAGGAGGAATCCCGCTGTCAGGTTGACGGCTAGGACGTGATTCCAAGCTTCGAGGGAAAGGGTCTCCACGGGTTGATTTGCCGTGACGGCGGCGTTATGAATGACAGCGTCCAGACGCCTGAAGACTTGGATCGTTTGTGAGATGGCGTTTGAAATATCGCTTTCGCTGCTGACATCGCTTTCGAGGACGAGGCAAACACCTTGATTTCGGGTAATGGTGCGGAGCTCTTCGTTGGCTTCTCTGTCTATTTCCATGGCAGCAACGGCATAGCCAAGTTTGAGGAAGTGAAGGACGAGTGCCCTTCCAATACCTTGACCGCCGCCGGTAATCAGGACGACCCGCTGGTTGTCATTGTTCGTTTGTATCATTTTCGCAGCCTCGCTTTTATATTGTTTTATTTGGTGACGCGGTTGAGTTTCGGGATGGGGATGGGTGTTGGTGGCGTTGACCATCGGCAAAACAACAGCCTTTGAACTGGCTGTAAATCTGATTGAGCCGGTTGTTTAAAACTTGATGAGTTGCTGGTTCATGTAATAGTTACCCAATATACGCTGTAAACATGTGTTAAACCTTCTCAGAAGGGTGAAAGTTTGGGTATTAATTCATTATCCATAATTAATTTGTGAAGCGGGATCGACTTTGATCTTTATCAAATCGTATGAGGTGAGCCCATGAGTCCTGATAATGAACGGCTGAGAGCTTTTTCGCCAATTGAGGCACCTGACGCCCGAGTCCTGATCCTTGGGTCGATGCCAAGCCAGGAGTCGTTGGAAAGGCAGAGGTATTATGCCCACCCAAGAAACCAGTTTTGGATGCTGATTTGCCGTCTGTTTAACGAGCCTTGTCCGGAAGATTATTTGGCGCGGAGGCGCATTCTGCTGGCACACGGGATTGCGCTGTGGGATGTGGTGGATTCCTGCAGACGTGAAGGGAGTGCGGACTCAGCGATTCGGGAGGTCGTGGTGAATGAATTTGAGCCGTTTTTTGCTGCGCATCCCTGTATACACACAATTATTTTTAATGGCGCAAAAGCTTATCAACTCTATGAAAAGTATGTACTCAACTCTGTGACTGGGTTTGAACTGAGCTTAATCCAGCTGCCATCTACAAGCCCTGCGCATGCGGTATCCTTTGAGGACAAACTGAAAGCATGGCAATTGGGCTTTGAAAAAGCTGGGCTAAAACTTTAAAAGGGCGGGGATGGTTGGGAAAGATATTTGAACAGGCTCAATAATAAACAATTTGGATTGGAATTGTTGCGTGTGTGTTACCGTCCGCGTCGCCAAGTAAACACCCAACTCAACAACCAAACAAAATTATTTGCGTCCGCTTCCTAAATTGCGTATAATTAAGTTTGAGTGAAATACACAGTGTTTTTCAGACGCTCAAAGCACTCAAATCCGCTTGAAAGGAAACGCCTATGGAGAAGTCCTATAAAACCGAAGAGATCTACGAAATTTTGAAGAATAGAGTTGTCCATCTCGAGTATGAGCCAGGTCTTGTCCTAAACGAGGAAGAGTTGGCAGAAGAGTTCAACGTCAGCCGCACGCCTATCCGCAAGATATTCCAGCAGCTGAACGCGGACAACCTGCTCAACATCATCCCGCGTTATGGCGCCCAGGTGACTTCGGTTGACTTCAGAAAGATGAAATCAATCTTTGAGGTGACGCGGCAGCTTGATCCCTTCGCGGCACGACTGGCAGTGGAACGTATTCAGCCACATCAAATCGCCAAGCTCGAGGAAATCATGGGACGCCTGCAAAACTACAGGATCCCTGATGACTACCAAAAGGCCATTGATGATGATGAAATCTTTCACAAAACTATCCTGGAAAGCAGCGGCAACCCCGCACTGGCAGAGATTCTCTCCAAACTGCATATGCAGACTGAGAGAATGTGGCACTATTCCGAGCAGTATATCGACAGCATCAACATATTCACAGACACCCTGGGTGAACTGCTGGAAGCCTTGAAAGAACAGGATGTTGAAAAAGCAGAGCGCAGTGCCAGACTGCATATTGATCAATTTGTAGAAAAAATCAAAAAAGAGATGCTGTAAACGTCAAAAACCTCACAAAGTACTGTTGAGATTATACATCTGCTTCCCTTCCTATAAAGAAGGGCAACAGGTGTTTATTTTTTTTGCTTTTAAAGTAAAACAGGCTGAACATGAGTAGAATCAAGCATAGGGAAATTTAGGAATTAACAATATATTGTTTTGATACAAAAACATAAACATTGACAATCATTTGACTATTCAGAATTTTTATGGTACATTACGAATACACAAAGTATTTCTATAAAATATAATTAAAATCCAAACAAGAAATCTTAAAGATGCACAAATTATCCCCTGATCAAAAGAGGAGGAAAGCACCTTGTCCTATCGCATCGTCACCAACAATCCCTCGGTGAGGGACAGTTATAAAAACGTCATTTTTATTGATGGCACTTACGAGGACGTTTTGGTCAAAGTCAGAGACTTGGTCCATTCCGGCGTCGAGCTGATCGACAGTCCGCTCGGTGCCAGCATCCGAATGCTGCTCTCGCCCTACCGTTCTATTCTCGTCGGTACAGAGCGCCAAGCCATGAATGCAGATCAAATTTTACTCATTGAACAGAGCATCCTGAACTACCGCACCCTGACTCAGCGCCGCAATTCAGAGCCCCAACACGCGAACGACTACGCCGTAGTCGACAAAGCGCTTCTAGAAGCTTCTATACAAGCTTATGAAGATATGAAATGCCCAACTCATTCAAAATTTACCGGAGGTGAATTTCTTGAAACTCGAGCTTAGAAAAATCCAGATCAAAGATGTAGTATTCGGTGACAAAATGGAAGTCAACGGTGGCGTTCTGACCATCAACAAGGATCAAGTCGTCGCAAAACTCATGGAAGACCACAGAGTCAAGGAAATCAAAATCGACCTGGCGAAGCCGGGCGAAAAGACCAGAATCATTCCTGTCAAGGACTGCATTGAGCCACGTGTCAAGATCGAAGGCGAAGGCAAGGGCTTCCCTGGTGTCACAGGCAAAATGGTTCCCCTTGGCGACGGCAAAGTCAACGTTCTTGACGGCGCTGCAGTAGTAACTATTGGCGACATCGTCGGTTTCCAGGAAGGCGTTGTCGACATGTGGGGCGAGGGCGCTAAATGGACGCCGTTCTCCAAAACGTTTAACATCGTTGTGGACATCATTCCTGTCGAGGGGCTTGAGCCTCACGTTCATGAGGAAACTGTCAGACTCGCTGGTCTTAAAGCAGCTGAAGTCATAGGTGAAGCTGGCCGTTATGCTGAGCCAACCAACGTCGAAGTCTTTGAAATGGGCAACCATGCAGAAGAGTCCGCAAAATACCCTAATTTACCTAAAGTCCTCTACGTCGAAATGCTGATCTCCCAAGGTCTGCTCCATGACGGTTACATCTACGGCGTCAACAGCCAGAAGATTCTTCCGACGCTCATCCATCCGAATGAAGAGCTTGACGGCGCTGTCATCAGTGGCAATTGCGTCGCGGCTTGCGATAAAATCACGACTTACCAGCACCAAAACAACTCCGCGATCCTCGACCTCTATGCGGAGCACGGCAAAACCATCAACTTCCTCGGCGTCATCCTCACTCCTGAGCTGACCACCCTTGAAGGCAAGTTCAGAACCTGCGACTACACCGCTAAGCTTTGCACAATGATGGGTGCGGATGGTGTCATCGTTTCCGAGGAAGGTTACGGCAACCCGGACTCCGACCTCCTTATGATTTGTAAGCGCCTTGAAAAAGCCGGCGTCAAAACAGTCCTCATCACAGACGAGTGCTCCGGTTGGGACGGCATGTCACAGCCTCTCGCAGACACGACAAAAGAAGCGGTTGCCGTCGTATCCGCCGGCAACGTCAGCCACGTCGTCACCCTGGAGCCTGCAGACAAAGTTATTGGCAGCGCTAAAGCAATCTCGACGCTTGCTGGCGGCTGGGATGGATCCCTTTCCGAGGACGGCTCCATTAAGTGCGAGCTCAACGCCGTTATTGGCGCAACCTCTGAAATTGGATACCACAACTGCACCGTTAAGCTTTACTAAAACGCGAGAGGAGGAAGTCAAATGTCGAATCCATTCAAAGTACTTTACTATGTCAACCAATTCTTTGGCCAGGTTGGCGGCGAAGAAAAAGCCGGCATCGAGCCATTCTATAAAGAAGAGAAAATCGGCCCTGCAGCCGGCTTTGAAGCTTTGCTTGAAGGCGAAGGCACAGTCGTAGGCACCTTGGTCTGCGGCGACAACTACTTCAATGAGCACAACAAGGAAGCGTTTGCTTTCATCATGGATACCATTAAAGCAGCAAAGCCTGATTTGGTCGTCACCGGTCCAGCGTTCAACGCTGGTCGCTATGGCATGGCTTGCGGCGAAATTGCTGCCAAAGTCACTGAAGAGCTTGGTATTCCAACTCTTTCAGGGATGTATATCGAAAACCCGGGCCTCGATACTTGCGTCAGCAAGGTGATCGTTGTCAGCACACCTGACTCAGCAGCCGGTATGAGAACAGCGCTGCCTACTATGGCGAAAATTGCCCGTAAGCTTGCTAAAGGCGAAGAGCTCGGTGCGCCTGAAGTAGAAGGCTACATTCCTCAAGGACGCCGTCTTACTGTCTTCTCAGACAAGCGCGGTTCCAAGAGAGCAGTTGAAATGCTCCTCGCCCGCCTCAACAATGAAGCGTTCGAGACAGAGCTTCCTATGCCGCAATTCGACCGCGTTGATCCTGCCCTTGCTATCAAAGATCTTTCCAAAGCTACGATCGCCCTCGTTACCAGCGGCGGGATCGTACCGTTTGGCAACCCTGACAGAATTCAATCCGCAAGTGCTCAGAAGTGGGGTAAATATGACGTCTCAGCAGCGGCAGCCCTCAAAGGCGCCTATTACACGATCCACGGCGGCTATGACCCTGTGTACGCGAATGAGACTCCGGACCGCGTCGCGCCGCTGGATGTCATGAAAACCCTTGAAAAGGAAGGCGTCATAGGCAAGGTCTACGACTACTTCTACACCACAACTGGTACAGGAACATCGGTTGGAAACTCTTTAACTTTTGGTAAAGAAATCGGCGCAGAACTCAAAGCGGCCGGCGTGGACGGCGTTATCCTCACCTCGACGTGAGGCACCTGTACTCGTTGCGGTGCAACGATGGTTAAAGAAATCGAACGCTATGGCATTCCTATAGTTCACATGTCCACCATCACCACAATTTCACAAGCGGTAGGCGCGAACAGAATTGTCCCTACAATCGCAATTCCTCACCCGGTCGGCAATCCTAGCATTGCAGGTCCTGGCGAAGAAGCGCTCAGAAGAGACCTTGTTGAGCGCGCAGTCAAGGCACTCGGTACGCCTGTTGAAGATATAACGATTTTTGACTAGAAAAGTGAACCCACCGATATAATTGTGAAGTGCAGCTGAGGGTTTGCCGATGGTGATCATCAGCAGGCTCCTCAGCAGCACTTCACACTTTCGGGGTATAGGAGGCGAATTATATGTCAGAGGAAAAACTCAGCTATAAAACGATTGTCATCTACGCGGGCGCGTTTATCGCGTTCTTGATTGGATCGGGCTTCGCTACCGGGCAAGAAATCATGCAGTATTTCACTGCCTATGGGTTCAAAGGGATCTTGGGCGCAGTCGTCGTCTTTCTCTTGTTTCTCTATGTGGGAGTCAGCTTTATTACAACAGGATTTGATAAAAAGTTTCATAAGGGCAGTGAGATCTATGAGTACATGTGCGGCCCATACATAGGCAAGTTTTATGATTACTTCTCTATTGCTTTCATTTATATGTCTTTCATTGTAATGATCGGCGGAGCGGGTGCGACTCTGAATCAACAGTATGGTCTTCCAATCTACGTCGGCGGCATAGGAATGGGTATCTTAGCTTTCGGGACTGTCGTTTTCGGTTTGAAAGGCATCGTTGATGTCATTGGTAAAATTGGTCCGGTAATTACAGTTATGGCGATTGGTCTTGGATTAACAGCCATCTTCCAAAACCCGGGCGGTCTTGCAAAAGCTTCTGAAATCATTCCAACGATGAATCTCTTGAAAGCTTCCAGCAACTGGGTCTATGCAGCTTTATCCTATGTTGGATTCTGCATGCTGTGGTTGGCCGCGTTTATGGCCTCTATGGGTTCTGCTGCAAAGAGCAGGAAAGAAGCCAGTTTGGGCGCAATCTTTGGTGCTATAGGCTTCTCACTGGCGGTCATTATTATGGCCCTTGGTCTTATGGCCAACGTCGAGCTGGTTGCAGGTACCATGGTTCCATCTTTGATTTTGGCCGGTAACATCCACCCGACACTTGCGATCATTTTCTCTCTGACAGTCATTGCAGGCATTTACACGACTTCAGTACCGCTTCTCTGGTCAGTCGTCGCGAGAATAGCAGAAGAAAAGACGCAGAAATTCATTATCATTACTGGCCTCCTCGCAGTCATTGGTGTATTCGTTGGTCTTAACGTTCCTTTTGACAGACTCGTCAATATTATTTACGTCATCAATGGTTATGTCGGCATTCTGTTGCTTGTCATTATGCTCGTCAGATCTGCCCGCAGAATCGCTGCAGGCAAAGCCAGCAACGTGAAAGACGCAGCATAAACTTAATCTGTCACCAATTTCTAAACAAATAGACCCAAAGAAAAGCCCATGGGCGCAGCTGCAGACCTTAACCTGCTGAGGCGGCATGGGCTTTTCTTTTTGGTGTAATACACCTTAAGAAATTTGTTTTGGCTGATGGCTGCGTGTAACTCGGTGTCAGACACCAAGTTTCATCTCACGTGTAACTCGGTGTCAGACACCAAGTTTCATCTCACATGTAACTCAATGGGTTTTAATCCCCAAAACCAAAATAGACCAAAGCGGCGCCTAATAGTCCAAACACCAGCAATCCGGCGGCATTGTAGAGGATAAAGGACTTTAGATAAGGCTTGGCTTCGCCGGGATGATCCTTCAAAAACAGCCTGTAGGAAATCACGCTGGCCAGGGAAGCGATTAGAGTTCCCATGCCCCCAACGTTGACACCCAGAAGCAGCGGCGCCCAGTCCTCCGTAAATTCAGACAGGAGGATGGCGGCCGGCACGTTGGAGATGACCTGGCTGAACAGCACACTGCTGAAATAAACGGTGACAGGGGTACTGAGGAGAGACTGCATCAGTGCTATAACAGCGGGGATCTCCGAAAGTCTTGCCACTATGATGAAGAAGCCTACGAAGGTGGCCAAGAGCCCATAGTCAACGGCTATGAGGAGTTTTGGGCGGACGAGCAGGGTGACGGCAAGCACCAGGCCCAGGGTCGTCAGATCGCTGATTAGTCCGAAGACGGAAAGGATAATGACCCCGAAGGATAAGACCCATGGCAGCAGCTGCAGTGGGTGCGGATGATCCGGGATCTTGAGGTCGATGGACAGCTGTCGCGACGGCAGTCTGGTGGACAGCCAAATGAGCCACGCGCCTCCGAAGCCGGCAAAAGGTGCCACCACTGAAAAGAAGTTGCCCGCCGAGAGGGCGTAACGCGTCAGTATGAAGAGGTTCTGCGGGTTGCCCATAGGCGTCAGGCTGCTGCCGATGTTCGCCGCCAAAGTCGCGAGCACCACGGTACGAATCACAGGGTAATGGCCCCGGTGGCCAACGATAAGCGCAATGGGCACCAGGGTAAGGAGCGCCACGTCATTTGTAATGAGCATGGCACTGAAAAAGCTGAGGCCGACGACACCCAGTGCGACTCGCCGCTCTGAACCAAGCTGTCTGAGCAGCCGGATGGCAATGGCATCCAGGAGGTTCAGCTGTTCGAAAGCTTTAAGAACAATCATCAAATTAAACAGCGTGATCAGCACCTTGAAATCCAGATCAACTGGGGTTGGCAGTTTTATAAGACTCAGCAGTGCGGCTGCTCCAAGTGAAATGGACAGGACGAGATCCCGCCGGATCCAGTTTGTTAACTTGTTCCATAGGCGATTCAATGTGTCGCGAATCATTCTCACCAGCTCCTTATTGCTATCGAAGCGATTATAGCACGGGGCGACTCTGACAACAAGGCAGAGCGAGCATTTTGAGTGGATTGGCGGGAATCTGCACGAGTTAATATCAACATCTGAACCGAACCACTGGATGGAACAGATGGAAGATTAATCATGAAGATAGAATTGTTAATAAATCAGCACAAATTTCCGAATCTTCAGTTTAATTTAAGGTGTAAGCTGTATAATGAAATTGTGACAAAAGAATGACAAAAGAGACGTAAAAGTTCCAATTTGTCGCCGAACTTCTCGCGGCCATGACAGCTTAATTCACCAGACCTAGGGAGGAACGATTTATGAACATGCATTACGATCAGAATGAGAAGATGGATTCGGATCTAGTTCAGGAGAACTTTATGGTCCTTGAAAACCAGCCTTCCTGCCTTTCTGAGCCGATCTCCATAAAAACGGTTTTCTACGTTGAGAATCTCGATACTTCCAAGCAGTTTTATAAGACGGTGCTCGATCAAAGCCCTATTCTCGATGCGCCAGGGCTCGTTGAATTTCAACTGATGCGCAATTTCAAGCTCGGACTGGTGCCGCTGAAGGGGATTGTACGTACGCTCAATCTCGCTGTGAGACACCGCCCTGAGGGCTGTATGCCGGCTTGCGAGATCTGCCTGAAGCATGAGGATCCGGAGGGGTGCCTTGTTCTGTTCGAAGCTGCGGGCGGCAAGCTGATCCAGCCCCTCAAAACCATGGACTGGGGCGAGGAAGTCGCCTATGGTCTGGATCCGGATGGTCACATGATCGCGTTTTCAAGAGCGTGAAGGCTGCAACCGCGGTGAATCTGGGAGGAAGAGGTGCGTTTAACAGCCATCGGCTAAACGCTGTTGCTCTTGCTTTTGCCGATGGTCACCTTCGAGCGCTATCCCTTAATCTCAATCAAATATTTCCAGTACTTCTTTGGCATATGCTGTCGCTGACGCTCTGTGCTCCTGCGGCTTTCTATGGCGATGTGCTTGAAATACGACTGCCACAGCGTCCTGTAGAATTCCTCTTCATCTGAGTAGGATTGAATCGTGGGCTCCAGCTCTGCCAGCCACCAGTTTTTCTGGTCGTAAAAGGCGGCGAGGTGCCGTCTGACGTCATGCAGAACCCAGGTCTGATCGCTGAGGCGACTGGCGAAGTGGGGTGCCAACAGCGTCGTGATGTCGTAAGTGGGTTCAAAGCAGCCGTAATAGATCCCTGATTTGGTTTCGGAGAAGCGGAGAAGCCCCGTCATGAGGTGGACTTCCCGCGTCACACGCCAGGAGGCTTTGAAGACAGGTTTGACTGCGGGATGGGCCAGATGCTCGACCGCGGAGGGTCCGGTTTTGAAGGCGTATCGTAAAAAATGAAGTATGTCGGTACCGATCTCAGGGATTTCACTGAAATAGGCGTAGGAGACCCGCTTAAAAGTCTCCATTCCAAGTTTTTGAACAATGGCTTCGATCACCTTGCTCGCTTGGGCGCTGTCCGTTTGGACGTCCTGAACATGCGCGAGCAATAGGGGGGCGGGGTCATCATTTTTTTGTATTGCCACATCACCCTGGATTCTGTAGGCGGAGGCGATGGCGCACATCAACCCCTCAAAGCTGCCATCATAGAGAAAGAGCTGCATCATCTGAGCATCAACTCCTTGGAGGGTGGAATCCAGAGACCGGGATTCAGGTCGAAGAAGGACAGCTGGGAAGAGGGGACCTGCAGCTTTAAGGGCTCCTCGCTCACCAACAGGGGTCTGAGGATCCGCGTCTCGAAGTTTAAGGTTTCAATTTTTTTGCCGCTGCATTGAATGAAATATTTGGCGCGCTTCATGACGACGCCCAGCCCCTTGAGGTCCTCAGGCCTGAGGGCGCTGAAGCGTCTGGACTTGAGGATGCGTCTGGCTGAAACCGGGCCTATGCCGGGAACTCTAAGCAGTGTCATCAGGTCCGCTTTGTTGATTTCCACCGGAAACTGCTCGGGATGCCGCAGCGCCCACTGACATTTTGGGTCCAGCTCGAGGTCCAACTGAGGGTTGAGCTCATCCAGCAGCTCGCCAGCCGTATAGCCGTAAAATCTCAGCAGCCAGTCTGCCTGGTAGAGACGGTGCTCCCTGAGCATGGGGTGTTCCACCTGGCCGGGCAGAACCGGGTGGTTCTGGACCACCGGGACATAGGCGGAGAAGTAGACGCGCTTCAGTGCGTAGCGTTGATAGAGCTTCTCGGTGAGGTTCAGCAGAAGGTGATCTGTTTCCCCCGTCGCGCCCACGATCATTTGCGTCGTCTGCCCCGCCGGGACGAAAGAAGGCGCTTTCTTGAATTTGTTTTGGTCAGAACGCGTCTCCAGGATGGTGTTGCGGATCTGGGCCATAGGGGCCGTGATGGTTTCCGGGTTCTTTTCCGGAGCCAGCAGCTTCAGGCTTCTCTTGGTGGGCAGTTCTATATTGAGACTCATCCTGTCTGCGTATCGCCCGGCCTCCGCGATCAGGCGGGGATCCGCGCCGGGTATGGCTTTCAGATGGATGTAACCGTTGAATTTTCCTTCGGTTCTGAGCCGCTTGACGACCTCCACCATTCGCTCCATAGTGTGGTCCGGGCTTACCAGGACCGCACTGCTGAGGAATAGCCCCTCGATGTAGTTCCTTCGGTAGAAGTTGAGGGTCAAATCGACGATCTCCGTGGGTGACAGTGTGGCTCGAGGCACATCACTGGAGATCCGGTTGACGCAGTAGGCGCAGTCATAGACGCAAACGTTGGTCATCAGGATTTTTAGCAGGGAGATGCAGCGTCCGTCATCCGACCAGCTGTGGCAGATTCCCGCCGCTGCGGCCGTTCCCAGCATCCCTTGGCTTTTTCCTCTGGAGGTTCCGCTGGAGGAGCACGAAACGTCGTATTTCGCGCTGTCTGCAAGAATTTCGAGCTTTTTTTGCCATTCCATGGGTGGACCTCCTTTGTTATAGGTGGGTGACAGGCACTCGCTTGAAGTTGGTGCCTGTCACTCATTCAACTTGAGTGCCTGTCACTCACTCAAATTTTGGACCAGAGCTTGAGACTATTCTGAAAATTTGAGTCTTGCTCACGAAAGAACATATGTTCTATAATGATTATACTGGAAATTGTGTGTTTTTGCAACCATCGGCTAAAGCACTTTTATCAGTATGGGGAGTACATAAAAACTTGACTTAGCGAATATTTTTGCGGGTATTAATATCCTATCCAACAAAAATTTCATATGTGTAAGGAGGAAGCCCTATGTGGAAATTCAGGCAAAAGTGTCACGAGTCTACTAACCTCCTATTGACCTCATTCTTGCTGTCGACCCTCCTGTTGATGACGCTTACAGCTCCATCCCTCGCGTGGGCAGAAGGCTACTGGCGTCTGTCCGACTTAAACTTTGAGGAGCACGAATACATAAGTCAGCGCCCGTATATATCAGGGGTATACTCGGCCGGGTTTATCGATCCTGAACCGACTGAAACTCTCGTGCTCGGTGAAGTGCCCAACCTCGTCTACTTCACGGTTCTTGAGCGTGAGCCTTCCAATATGCTCGGTTTGGCTGAGCTTGAAGGCGCGGTGGCTGAGGGCGCCACTGGGGACTTGGGGCTGTCACTGTACAAAGGCATGTTCAAATTCTCAGCACCGCCAGCGCATCTGATCCCCGGTCAGAAATTCGGTATGAGCTTTTCCGGCTCGCAGCTCTTTAACACTACCAGCCTCTACTCGGGCATCAGCTTATGGTCCTACGAAAAAATCTACAAGCCCGGAGACTTAAGTACAGGCTATTTCACCGAAGTGGGTTACGCTCACCTTGAGCTCTATGCCGGACCGGCTGCAGGGGACAAAACTTATGGTCAGGTGACCGCTCAAGTCATGCCAAGAAATCAGGATGTGGGCAGAAATGACGGCTACATTTACCGGGTCATGGTGAAAACCAGTGAAGCCTATCGCATCTATGATTATGTTTATGACTGGATTCCTGGGCCGGTTCCAACACAAAAAGAAATCAGAGTCTTTATCGATTACGAGCTATTAACGGTTGAGGTTCCGCCTGTCATTCAAAATGGCAGGACTATGCTGCCGCTCCGGGCCATTCTGGAAGCTCTCGGTGCCGAAGTTGGCTGGGATCCACTCACCCAGACAGTTACGGCGACCAAAGGGGATACGGTGGTCACCATGGTTCTGGGCAGCAGCACCGCTTACGTCAACAACATCCCATTTAAGCTTGACGCGCCGCCATACACGGTCAAGGGCCGAACGCTGGTACCCGCTCGTTTCCTGGCGGAGAGCTTCAAAGCCGGCGTCGCTTGGGACGGCACGGCCTGGACGGTACACATCACCACTAAATAACAGAGCTTTTTTGCCGATGGTCACCAGAAGCACCCCTCCTCAAATCTTTCTACACATTCAAAGCCGCATCTCATTGGGATGCGGCTTTTATAAGCAGATCATGGCAATTTAAGGTCGGGCAATTCCGGGTTCTCTTTCTTGAAAATTCTTGTTAGAATGAAAGAATACAACAGTTCAAAATTCGCCGTGTCAACTTCAAGTTCTTTCGAGGTTAACGCGTCTATCAGGAGGTCAATTTAATGGAAAGTCAATCAACCCACGACATGATCCAAAGCCCCGAAATCTGGGGCGGCTTGAACCAGCCGAAGCTTGACATAAAGGAGGCGGATGCCATTGTCTTTGGCATCCCTTGGGACGGTTCTGTCAGCTTTAGATCCGGCGCAAAGGAGGCCCCAAGCGCCCTTCGTTCCATAACTTATACCGTCGCCCCCACAACTGAGCGCTTCGAATCCCTGGAAGGCTTCAAGATTAAAGACCTTGGCGACTTTGAAGGTGCCGACAGGGAACAGATTTTCGGCCAGGTCGAAGAAGCAGTTGCTGAGCTGGTAAAGGAGAAAAAGTTCTTTACCATGATTGGCGGCGACCATTCAGTGACCATTCCGGTGCTTAAAGGGATCAACAAAGCTGTAGATCAAGCCTTTGGGATCATTCACATCGACGCGCATTTTGACCTCTGCGAGGCGCTGGGCGGGGACACGCTTTCCCACGGCTGCACAGAGCGACGGGCGCTGGAGCTCGAAAACGTCACCGGGCCTGAGAACCTGTTTTTTATTGGCATCCGGTCCGTGGAGCCTCAGGAGCTCGAGTTCATCCAGAAGACAACTGTGCCGGTGGTCAGTGCCCGGGATTACTCCAAAATGGGTACCGCGGCGGTGATTGAGAAAGCCAAGGCGGCGCTCGCCCACCTGGAAGCCATCTACATCACTGTGGACATAGACGCGCTGGACCCGGCTTATGCACCTGGCACGGGCACACCGCAGCTGGGCGGCCTGACGGCCAGAGAGCTCCTGGACCTTTTGGAAGGGTTGTTTGAACTTCCGGTCATAGGCTTCGACGTGGTAGAGGTCGCGCCTGGGCTGGATCCGTCTTGGACATCCGTGTTCGCAGCCAGAAAAATTGTCATGGAATGCTGGGGACATGCTATGAGGAAGGCTGGGCGACTTTAAGCGTTCGCTCGAAATAATAAAGCATCTTATTGAAGCAATGCCTGTGATTTAGGTCTTTGAACCGTCCAGGCATTGTTTTTATTTTCAAATTTTTTGTTTAATCCAAGATAAATACGTTAAGGACAATTTTGCCGATGGTTTCGTAATCACTACCTCTCTGCATAATTCTTGATAGCTAGAGTAAATTCATCGATAAAAGTATTTGATTGCGAGGTATTATCAATCAAAACTCTGTATTTGAATTCATTTTGTTTATTTTGTATACTACATATTGTTTGTGAGAATTTTATAAAATTAGAGCTGGGTATCAGCACGTCAGGTGGAGACAAAGATGCAAGAGTTCAATGCCGTTTATCAGGATGAAATTGAAGAGAGAGTTTATATTGAAGGTATTGAGGCTAAGAAATCAGGTTCCAAAATTGTAGGAGTGTATTGTGCTTTCACGCCGCATGAACTGATCGCGGCTGCTGACGCTATTCCGGTATCGCTGTGTGCTGGGTCTGAAAAGCCCATTCCTTTCGCCGAGAAGCATTTGCCAAGAAATTTGTGTCCGTTGGTCAAATCCAGCTATGGCTATGCAATCAACGGAGAATGTCCATATTTCAATTCAACAGATTTTTTGATCGCTGATTCAACTTGTGACGGAAAGAAGAAGATGTTTGAGTTGATGAGTAAGGTTAAACCCTTGTTCTTAATGATGCTTCCACAGAATTATATCTACGAGAACTCAAAAAAGTATTGGCTTCAGGAAATTTATCAAATACGGGATTCTTTGGAGGCCCTGACAGGCAATAAGATCACAGATGGATCTTTAAGCAATCAAATCAAGCTTTATAACCGTTACCGTCAAACGGTCCGTGACATCTTTGAGCTCAACTTGAACGGCTCGCCCAAGCTTTCGGGGTCTGAAATCAACGCCATAATGGGATCCGCAGGCTTTGAGATCCATCTCGAAAGCAGAATCAAAGAAATGAATGAAGCGAAGCAAATGGTTCTGGCTCGCTCTCAAACTGAAAAATGGCGCCATGCGTTTTCCCAAAAACCTAGAATACTGCTGACAGGATGTCCGACAACTAATAAAAAAGTCATTGAAGCCATAGAGGCTGCAGGCGGAGTAGTATGCGCCATGGAAAGCTGTGGGGGGCTCAAAACGGCAGGTGATCTCGTGGATGAAAATGGTAACCCTTGGGAGGCGCTTGCAGAGCATTATATTCAAGTCGCTTGCCCATGTATGTCGCCAAATCCAAGAAGGCTTGAAATTCTTAGCAATCTAGTAGAGGATTATCAGGTAGAAGGCGTTTTAGAGCTGGTATGGCAGGGCTGCCACACCTATAATGTCGAGTCCCATCAAATCAAAAAGCATGTGCAAGAACGTCATCAAATGCCTTATCTCTTGATCGAAACGGATTACAGCGAAAGCGACAACGGTCAGATTAGATTAAGGGTAGAAGCATTTCTTGAATTGATAAAAGAGAAAAATAACAAAAGAAAAGGGGACACAACACAATGAAAAAGGGAATAAGTTTGATCCTTGTATTAGCTATGGTTCTCATCAGCCTTTCAGGCTGCTCAGCGCCTGCCCAATCTCAAGCAGGAGCACCGGAAGCAGAAAAGGCGCCAGGCTACAAAATCGGCATCGTTACACCAACACTGTCAACAAGTGAAGATGAATACCGCGCGGGCGAAAATATGGTCGCGAAATATCCTGACATCGTTAAACATATCACGCTTCCTGAAAACTTCAACGTTGAGTTGGAAACCGCAATCAGCCAGATTGTCAGCCTTGCGGACGATCCGGAAATGAAAGCTGTTGTCGTAGTCTCAGGTCAATCCGGCCTGCTTCCTGCACTTCAGAAAATTGAAGAAACCAGACCGGAAATTATCACGGTAACTGCACCAATTTGGGATGATCCGGATATGATGGCCCAATACATAGATATCAATCTCGATACGGACTGGGCAAGACGCGGTCAGACCATTGTTGAGAAAGCGCATAACATGGGTGCCAAAACCTTTATCCATTACAGCTTCCCAACACACCTTGCAAAAGAGGCGATCTCAAAGCGCAAAGAGATGATGAAGACTACCAGTGAACAGCTTGGCATGACTTTTGTTGAAATCGTCACACCAGATCCTCAAGCGGGCGATGGCGGCGTTCCTGCAATGCAGCAGTTTCTGAGAGAAGACATTCCGCGCCAAATCGAAAAATATGGAGTTGACACAAACATCTTTGGCTCAAATTGCCCAATGTATGATGTCATCCTCGATGAAGCACTCAAACTCAAATTCATCATGGCTGAGCAGTGCTGCCCAACGCCGACACAAGCATTTCCTACAGTTATGAATCTTGAAATTGCTGCTGAAGATGTTGGCAATTTTGACAAAATCAATGCCATGATCAGTGAAAAAGCAGCAGATGCGGACATGACAGGCAGACTTTCCGGTTGGCCCGTCCCAATTACCATCTTCCTGCCTGAATTCGCTGTGGAGGTCGCCAAGGATCTTATAGACAGCGGCAAAACGCCTGAGGAAGCCTTAAGCTCAGAATACCTCATTGCACTGGCGCAGGATAAGTTTGGTGTGGGTGTTGAAATGAACCCAATGAAGCCTGAAATGGACAACTATTATTTGACGATTATGGATTCGATTTTCTACTAATAATGTTTTTTAGAAAATGACATCAAAGATGGTCATAAGAGCCCCAGGCAAATGTATTGCCTGGGGCTCAAAACTATGTTGATGTATTATCAAAGTAAAAATGAAAGGCAGATGAATAACATGGGTCAGCCAATAATTGAAATGAAGCAAATCAGCAAATGCTTTGGCGAAGCTCGTGCCCTGGACCAAGTTGATCTGTCCCTTTGGGCGGGAGAAATCCATGGGCTTGTCGGCTCCAACGGTTCAGGTAAAAGTACCTTGCTCAATATCTTGAATGGGCATCCTGTCATAGCGGAAACAGGAGGCTTTAGTGGGGAAATAAGGGTAGCGGGTCAGACAGCTTCGCCAGGGAGCATTGTGGAAGCTATACAGCAGGGTATAGGTATGGTTCATCAGGAGTTTGCCTTAATGCCTGAAATGAGCGTCAAGGACAACCTGAGGGCAGGATACGAGGTTTCAAACCCTCTGATCGACCGTCTTGTGGGGGCATCATTTTCTCCAATTTTAGAAGTTGAAAACCGAAGGCTGGCTTCTGAGGCCCTGGCTTCTCTTGGGATAGAGCTCAATATGGATGAAAAAGTCCGCAACCTGCCGGTCCATCTCAAGCAATTTGTAGAAATTGGAAGGGAGGTAGGTAGAGACGGTCTTCGTCTCTTAATTTTGGATGAGCCTACGGCCTCCATGAGTCAGGAAAATGCAAAGGACATGATGGAGGCCTTAAAAAGACTTAAACAAAAGGGGATTGTCATTCTCTTTGTTTCACATCGACTGGAAGAAGTCGTCTCTTTATGTGACAGAGTAACTGTCCTCAGGGACGGACGTGTCGTAAGTCAGCACCTCGCGCCAGAGCTTGACCCTGAGAAACTTGCACTCGACATGATCGGTGAGGGTGTCCTCAAAGCTCAGCATTTCAGGGAAGAAAACATGACGGAAACGGTTTTCCTCAAAATGAAGCAGGTAGCGTCCAGGACTGAATCCATCGCCTCAGCAGGGATAAGTCTTGAGGTCAATAAGGGCGAAGTTATGGGACTGACGGGTTTAGCAGGCCATGGCTTTACTATGCCGGGTAATTTCTTGATGGGAGGTGTGCCGTGGACGGGGGAAATCGAACTGGACGGACAACGTTTAAGCTCGGGCTCCATTCAGGAAGCATTGAGGCAGGGCGCCTTCATGTTGCCTGATGAACGCAAGGAGCTGGGTCTTATGCTCCACGCTTCCATAAGTGAGAATATTGCCTTTGCTGCCAGACATAATTTGAAGCGCTTTATCAGCAGGCTTTGGCCTCTGCCTTTTGGACTGTCAAATCAGCAGCAGGCGGATGCGTTCGCGCTTGAGATGATCAGAGCTTTAGGGATCAAGTGCAGAGGCCCCCATCAGCATGTCAGGGAGCTCAGCGGAGGAAATCAGCAAAAGGTATGCATCGCACGGGCCATTGCCATGTCTCCTAAGCTTCTGTTTGTAGGTGAGCCCACAAGAGGCATGGACATCCAATCAAAAGAAATGGTGCTGAAGCTGCTGATTGAGATGAACAGGACTATCGGCACAACTTTGATTATTGCCTCAAGTGAGTTGGAGGAGCTCATCAGGCTTTGTGACAGGATCGCGGTTTTCAGGGACGGCGAGGTCGTGAAAGTTTTTAAGGCATTAGAGGATCCAAAGCAGATGATTCGAGTCATGTCTGGGGAGAGGGGGCATAGGGATGCGCATTAAATTAAAGCCGCCGACCATAGTGATCCTCATCTATTTGGCCATGCTGCTCGCTGGCGGCTTTTATGTCGGGTTGCCGCTATTCCCCATTCTGAGCGAATCCATGGTCAAATTCGCGATGAATGGGATCATGGTCTTATCTCTTCTGCCAATGATTCACGCTGGAGTAGGTTTGAATTTTGGAATGCCGGTTGGGTTAAGTGCGGCACTGGTTGGCATGAGTCTGGCGATACAATTCAAACTACAGGGGGGTGTCGGCTTTTTGTCCTCGCTGGTTTTCGCGATTGCTATAGCCGTAGTATTTGGCGCTGCCTATGGGAAATTACTTAACCGGCTTAAAGGTCGGGAAGAAATTGCCGGCGTTTTCACTGGCTTTGCCTTTATTCCACTCATGAATATATTTTGGACGGTGGCACCGTTCACCAATCGGCAAATGCTTTATCCTGTGGGCGGTGTAGGTCTTAGGCCCAAGATCAGCCTGGATGGGTACTTCAGATTTATCCTGGATGAGACGCTGGTGATCCAACTCGGAAAAATTTCTATCCCACTAGGGCTCTTATTATTTTATGCCCTGGTCGTTGCGGTAATTGCACTGATCTTTAAAACGCAAAACGGGAAGGCTATGGCTGCGCTTAGGCTTAACAGCGGCTTCGCAAGGCTCTCCGGTGTGGATGAGAACCGCGTCAGGCTTTTGGCGGTCATCCTTTCCACGGCCATAGCGGCCGTTGGTATGTGCGTTTACAGTCAAAGCTTCGGCTTTGTGCAGCTTTATGACGGGGCTTCCATGTTGACCTTTCCAGCGCTTTCGGCCTTGTTGATCGGCGGCGGCGGAAGCAGACAGGCGACGATCACGAACGCTGTGGCAGGGGCTTATCTCTATCAGTTTGTCTATCTCCTCAGTGTTCCGGTTGCGAATGCCATCCTGATTCCGGAATTAGCTGAGCTCCTTAGAATGATCATCACTAATGGCGTAATTTTATTTGCTATGCTGATGGAAAGGAGATGGCAGCATGCTTAAATTCAGGGTTTTTCCAACACATCGCCAAAGCCGTGGCTCAGGTACCGATACCAGCTGTGATGGCATGATGTTTCACGAAAAAGGCAAAAATCAGCTTATCGCTAATTTTCTCCGCAAGCATCTCTTGACGCTGATCTTTGGAGTGCTGTGCTGGGTTGGCTTCAATGCCGCCGGGGTCAGTCTTGGCTTTGTCGGCGGGGAGTTGTACGTCAGGACAGTCAGAAATGCTGTGACGATTCTGGCGCTGCTTATCCCCATTCTCGCAGGCATGGGGCTTAATTTCGCCATCATTATAGGGGCTATGATTTCGCAGCTTTCCATGATTATCATTTCTGACTTCTCGATTCCTGGCCTTGGTGGAATCTTTGCTGCTTTCGCTCTGACACTTATGCTGTGTTTCATCTTCGGACATCTGATCGGTCGGATCATGAATGCGGCAAAAGGGAAAGAGATGATTGTCGGGATTGTGACGGGCTATCTGGGCTCTAATATGTATCAGATGCTTTTTCTAGTGGGCTACGGCACGCTGATCATGCCCAGGAATCCTGAAATCCTGTTGTCCAGAGGCATTGGCATGAGGAACATGATTGATATTCAGGGCTACAGGGCTGTGTTTATGAACAGCCCCTTGCTGATTTTCACCATAGTTTGCGCCGCGGCTGGGTTCATTTATTACCTTCAGTGGACAAAACTTGGAAGGCGTTTTGCCATTCTCGGTGAAGGGATGCAAACCGCCCAGCTCCTGGGTATTGATGTCGATAAAACGCGAATAGCGGCCATAATTCTGTCGACGATACTGGCAGGCGTCGGACATCTTATGTTTATTATTGAAATGGGAAATGTTAATGTGTATACCGGACATCTCAACATTGACATTTTCTCCAGTGCGGCCCTGCTTGCTGGAGGGGCTTCTCTCAAGTATGCCCGCATTCGTCATGTATTTATTGGGCTGTTTCTGTTTCACACATTATTTATTGTCTCGCCTTTGGCGGGTCAAAATATTTTCAATAGCGCAGCCATTGGGGAATATTTCCGAAGCTTCGCGGCGTATGCGACAATTGTGCTGGCGTTGGTGCTGAATCAGAGAAAGCGAGCATGAGCTAAATTATAATTATCAGATCATCTTGAAAGTTGTTACACAGGATATAGGACGCAAAAAAGCGATGCCATTGAGCCGAACGGCTCAAATTAGCATCGCTTTTTTATCTCAATATTTTTATATGTTCATTTATATTAAAGTCAAAACGGATCGTGTCCCCCACTTTAAAAGGATAAGCTTTAATTTGCTTTGTAAATGCCTCGGCAACAAGATCGCGCTCCTGCCAAACCAACTTTATCTTCTGAATACTCCCAAGGTATTCAACCCATGTGACAACACCTTCCTCTGCGCCATCCGGCGTCAGTTTAATGGTATCAGGCCGGCACATCGTCACACCGTGTTCATCTTCAAAAAAATTGCACTCGCCCATGAAGCTTGCCACAAAGCGGTTGACGGGCGCTTCGTAAACTTCTACAGGCGCTCCGGTCTGAAGGATTTGGCCATCTTTCATAATGACAATCCGATCCGCAATAGCCATGGCTTCTTCCTGATCATGGGTGACATACACACTCGTTATGCCGTACTCCTTTTGAATGCTTCTGATTTCCTGGCGCATAGCAACTCTTAGTTTTTCATCAAGATTGCTGAGGGGCTCGTCAAATAATAGCACATCCGGATTGACCACCAGACTGCGGGCTAGGGCGACTCTCTGCTGTTGGCCGCCGCTGAGCTCCTGGATTTTACGCGAGCCAAGGCTCGTTAGCTGAACCTTCTCCATAATCTGTGACACTTCACGCTGCCTGGTAGCAGCGTCTTTCTTTCGCATAAGGAGACCATACTCTATGTTTTCTGTCACCGTCATATGCGGGAACAGCGCATAGCTTTGAAAGACCATGGCGGCGTTTCTCTTTTGGGGTGCCCAAGCACTGACCTCCTCATTGCCAAAGTAAATTTGGCCGCGGTCCGGATCCAGGGGGATCAGACCTGCAATAATCCGAAGAAGTGTCGTCTTGCCGCAGCCGGAAGGGCCCAGCAGCGCTACGAGTTCACCCTGGGAGACCTCCAGATCAATGTCATCAAGCGCCTTGTGAGTGCCATAAAAATGAGAAATACCTTTAAGCCGAATGTCGATCTGAATCACCTCGATCCTCGAACTCTATCAGGACAATCGTCGCATCGTCATGGGTTTTCAATCTTTGGAGCTTAACCTTCGCGGCGTCCTCCTTCTCGTGCTGCCGGAGTTCCTCGACCATCGGCTCAAGTCCTCTGGTGCGAAAGGCTTCAATGAGCGCATCCCGCTGGTAAAACCGGTCAAGGGGGCTGATGCCATCTGTGGTGAGCAAGCAGCTTTCCAGGGAGTCCAGCGCGACAGTATGATAAATTCCTTGCTGAATAGCCACCGGATCATGCGCCAGGATATAGTAGCCACCTTTAGTATTCATCTGCATGCGGTGCTCCCTGAGCAAAGCAAGCTCCTCTGCTGTAAAATCCTTAAAAACACAGAAATTTTGCCGATGGGCATTGCCATTCATCATCGCAATAACTTTGGCATCCAGATGCTTCAGACTGTCATCAGTGATCACTTGGACCTGCCCTTTTTTATCTTTCAGGGAAATTTCCGCATCTCCCAGGACAAAGCACTCCAGATCCCCGTTGACTGTTCTGACTACTGCCAGCGCCGAGGACACCTGCTCCAGGCTCGAGAGGCTTTCAACAGGCTTGAAGGTCGAAAAGGCCTCGTTGAAGGCATGGACTCCTGCCTCCAGGATCTCGTGAAGTGACTTGTCCAACTGATCCAAGTGGGTCGTCAAATAGTCATGCCACCAGTGGACCATCCAGACGACGTCGTTTTCTGCAGGTGTATACCTGGAATCGACCAGAGCGGAGGCGCCGTCCATGACAAAGGCACTGTGGCGGGTGACACCGTAGATATCCTCATTTGAAGATTTGATGCTATGGGTATAAGCTGTCGTTTTCATAAGGTTTACCTCTCTATTCCGTCAGACTCTGTAATTTTCTTATCAAGGCCGCGCCAATGAACGTCAAAGCCAGTACCAGGGCGCCGTAAGCCATAGCGAGACCAATGTTGAACTCAAAGATGCTGTTGACCATGGCAATCGAAATGGGCCTGTTGGAAGCAGTGTATAAAAAAGCGGAAATGGTATATTCACCGAGACTTCTGATGAAGACGAGCAGGAGACCTGCCCAAATCCCAGGGGCAATCAACGGTAGGGTTATTCTCAGGAAGGTCGCGGGATTACTGGCGCCTAATGTTTTCGAAGCCTCAGCGTATTCACTTTTAAGACGCTGATAGGAGAGGGAGACGGATCGAGCGGCCATCGGCAAAAGGCTTACAAAATAGGCTATTGGAAGCAGAATCCAGGTTCCAAGAAGGGTTTGGCTGAAGCCGTTGATCATATTGATGGCAATAGCACTCGCCGGCATGGCAAAAGGCAGCATAACCATAAACTCAATCAGCGGTCTGGTCTTAGACGTTGTCTTTGTGAGAATATAAGATGCCGGAATGGAAACCATTACAGCTGCAAGCGAAGCGAACAGAGCCATCTTCACACTGTTGGCGAAGGGTGCCAGGCTTCGGGGTTTGGTAAATATATTGATATAATTGTCAAAGCTGAATTCTCTTGGATAGATCTCAATCATCCAAGTTCCAGGCTTAACAAATGACAATACAATAATAGTCAGGATTGGAAGAAAAATCATCACCGCAAATCCGGATGCAATTACTATGGTAAGCGCCCTCAAGGCCTTGTTCTTGATTTTGACTGGTTGTAGTATGGATTCTCGAACGTTAGAGACAAAGGATGCCTTTCTTTCGTAAAGACGGGCGATACCGAGATAGCTCAAGGCAAAGAGCGATAGGACGACAACTTGAGAAGCGGCCAATTCAAGATACATATTAGCCTTGGCTAAAAGAATTTGAGTCGTAAGAACCTTATATCCCCCGCCGATGATATTAGGTGCCGAAAAGGAACCAATGCCTGTCATGAAGGTCAAAATACTCGAACTGATCAGGGCTGGCTTGATGAAGGGGAAGACAATAGTGGTGAAGACCTTCCATGGGGACGCGCCCAGGTTCATGCTGGCTTCAATGACGGAGCGGTCCAGTTGCTTGATGGCAACGGTCACATTCATATAAAAATAGATGTACTGTGTATAAGCGTGAACAAGCAGAATGCCGCTGAGACCGCCGAAACTATAGGGCGGCGAGTCAAGCCCGAAGAGGCTTTCAAGTGTCTTGGTGACCAAACCGCTTTCTCCATAGAGCTGTACAAAGGAGAAGACAATGATCAGACCCGGTACCACAAGGGGCAGCATCAAAACCTTATCAAGCATCCGGTTAAAAGGCACATCAAAAAAATGGACAAAAAATGCCAAAAAAGTCCCAATCGCTCCGCAGATTAAGACCGTCAGCATACCCAGCACCAGGGTATTCTTAATAGCAACAAGGGATCCAGGCGTTTTCAGTATATACTCATAGTTAGCAAAAGAAACGCCATGGTCAGTCTGAAAACTGACCATGAGCGTTCTAACAGCAGGGAATAATATGAAAACGCCTAAAATCAGAATCAAACTGATTTTAAGTCCATGCTTCATAATGCTCACCTTATTTTTTTACATCTTTATCTGAACTTTTAATCTCGGTATCCCATTTTTGCATCCATTCGGATTGCTTAGCGGCAAGATCGGCCCAATCCACATCCATAACCTTGAATTTAATCTCGCTCATCCAGGCAGGGGCGCCTTCCAGGGCATCAGGATGCGTCGGCATGCGATTAAATGCGTTTGCAAGGAGGCTTTGGACCTCAGCGCTGCCGGCAAATTCAACAAATGCTTTGGCGGCTTCAGGATGAGGCGCGTTCTTTATAACGGCGATGCCATCTGTAATAACCGGGGATCCGCTTTCCAGATCGACGATTTCGATTGGAAGGTTATTGTTGATTTTGTTGTCCATGATATCGTTCAAGACTGAAAAACTGATAGAGGCTTCTTTTCTGCCAATTGCCTGCATCATCAGGGAGCCACTGTCAAAGTACTGCTTCGTGTTTTGGTCCATGGCCTTCATGAACGCCCAGCCTTCGTCCAGTGTAGCGTTCTTTTCAAATTGCTGGAGCAAAGCAGAATACATCACTCTTGCAGATGAGGAAAGCGCGTTTCTGAATACCAACTGATTTGCATATTTTGAATCTGCGAGATCAGACCAATCTTTTGGCAGATCCTCAGCTTTAACGAGTTCCGTGTTGTAGAAGAGGATAACTGGCGTTTGAATAGTGCCATACCAGTAGTGCTCTGCATCTTTAAAGAGCGGATCAATGGAGGCATCCCAACTCGTTTGATAAGGTTCGAAGGCATCCTGTGCTTTCAGATCCATAAACAGGTTGGAGGCGCCACCAAACATAACATCGGCTTGAGGATTGTTTTTCTCAGCGGCGACACGCTCAGAGAGCTCGCCTTTCAGGTTTATGTACTCGACTGCGACACCGGTTTCCTTGGTAAATTCAGTCGCGACGAGCTCCAGCAGATCTTCGCCGTGGGTGGAGTAAATGACGACCTTTTCCTCGAGCTGCGGCGTTTCTGGCTGCTCCGCAGGGGTTGGTGTTTCTGTTTGAGGCTCTTCCTTAGCGCAGGCAGCAATGGAAAATACCAGCATTAAAATCAGCAATAAACTTGTGTACTTCTTTAGTGTCATAACTTGTCATCTCCTTGTTTGATAAGCTAATTAAATGAATTGATTTAAAATGCATAAAATAATAAAAAGTACAACTTCATTTTAATGTTATCACCAAATACGACATATGTCATAATTATCAATTAATTTGATAGTCCGTGCGCAATGATTGAATATTTAGATGAACCATTGATTTGGTCATATAGTTGTTGAATTTTGTGAAAATAAATTTAGACTAAAACTGTAATCAAATCAAAAAGGAGGAGTAGAAATGGAATATGCATTGCCCTTATTAGGAGATCGTTTTCCTGAAATGCAGGTGAAGACAACACATGGTATGAAGAAACTGCCAGCAGATTATAGCGAAAAGTGGTTTGTTTTGTTTAGTCATCCAGGTGATTTTACTCCAGTTTGCACAACTGAATTTGTCAGCTTTGCTATGAAGAATGACAAGTTTAAAAAGTTGAATGCTGAGCTGATTGGATTATCTGTAGACCAAGTTTTCTCACATATCAAATGGGTAGATTGGATCAACGAAAATACGGATACAACGATTCCTTTTCCAGTAATTGCAGATGAGCTCGGCCTCGTTGCGACAAAACTTGGGATGCTTCATCCGGGGAAAGGAACCAATACTGTTCGCGCCGTTTTCATCATTGACCCTAACGGAATTCTCAGACTAATGATGTATTATCCTCAAGAAATTGGTCGAAGTGTGGACGAAATTCTGCGTGTCCTAAATGCGTTACAGGTCACTGACAAACATGGCGTTGCTGCCCCTGAAAATTATCCGAATAACCCTTGGTTGGGTTCAGATGTAATAGTGCCACCTGCAAGGACAGAGGAACTTAAGGCTCAAAGACTGCAAGATGCGAAAGACGGAAAATTCACCTGTAAAGACTGGTGGCTTTGTCATAAATCTTTATAATTATACTAAGGCAAAGCGTTATTTTAGGTTGGTGCAGTGAAAGTCAGAAAAAGACTATTGCTGCGCCAACTTGTGATTTTTGAATGAGTTAAGTGTAATGTTAGTCCTAAATTTATTTGGCCGATGACAGATAAAATAAAGAAGTTATCGAAAAAATGGCCATTCGGTTGAAGCTGAAGCCTGAGATAATGGATGCGTTCTTCATGTACAATAAGGTTATTTCAAATATATGGAGGTGTTTTTTGTGATAACAAAGGAAACGATTATACTGGATCTCGTGTCGGATCATCCGGAAACGGAAGCTGTTTTTTCGAGGTATGATCCTGTGGAGGGGCAGTGTGTCCTTTGCAGCAATTTGTTTGACACATTAGATGCGTTTTGCTCAGCATTCAATTTAGAAGTTGAAGAATTTTTAGAAGAAATAAAGCGTGTTTTATGATAGTCCAAGTTAAATCCAAGTTAAAATTACAATTTTTAAATTTAATATAATCTAATAAAATTTAATAATAACGCTTAAAATTCAATTCGTTTTCTCGATTGGATTAGTTGAATAAAAACTATTATAGTGATGCCATAAATCAAAATAATTATATTCTGGAGGTATCACTATGAAAATCACATCCCGCATGATGCTGATTGGTGCTTTTGGCATCGCGCTCAACCTCGTCCTTGGCACTACGGTGGCCATGCTTAAAATCCCACTGCTATTTTTGGATACTATCGGCACCATTTTTGTGGCGGCACTTTTTGGTCCGCTCATGGGAGCCATTACAGGCGGGCTAACTAATGTCATTCAGGGCATGCTCACGAATCCAGCTGATATCCCGTTTGCCCTCGTCAATATTGTCGTTGGTGTCGTTACGGGTCTGATCGCTAAAAAGTTTGGCTTCAGTTATAAAGTCGCCCTCATTGCCGGGTTGATTCTGTCCGTCGTGGCACCGCTGATTGGAACACCTATTGCTGTTTGGCTATATGGTGGTTTGACTGGTGGCGGGACAGACTTTCTGGTCGCTTGGATGCTGGCGGCGGGACACAAAGTTTTCACTGCAGCTTTTATTCCAAGAATTACGGGGAACTTTGTCGACAAGATCGCCAGTGCCTTGCTTGTGGCGTTTTTACTGACACGTCTGCCGGAATCAATGACAGGTGTCAAATCCAAACAGCATGCGTAACAAAAAGTTGATCCTTACCGCGCACTGTTTACTCAACCAAAATTCAACCTTGTTGGGATGGGAGCGTGCACCAGGGCCCTTTACTGAGCTCCTGAGCCTCCTCGCGGAGCATCAGGTCTCTATTCTGCAGCTGCCATGCCCGGAGCTGGCTTATCTGGGGCTTGAGCGGCCGCCAATGACTTTCGAGGAATACAACACCTTTGAGTACAAAGTACACTGCATTCACATGCTTAAGTCCTTTTCACTGCAGTTGAAGCATTATCTGAACAACGACTATCAAATAATGGGGATCCTCGGGATTGAGGAGAGCCCTTCCTGCGACATTCAAAAGGGTCGTGGTGTTTTTATGAAGGCGCTGCGTATTACTATGAACGCGTTAAAATCCGGGAGTTTTGAGGCAGTCCCCAAGCTGGATCTGCCAGAGACTTTGAATGAAGGGAGCTATGAGGTCTATCTCAGCAAACTTAGAAATTTGATTGAACAGTAAGGACGAAAAAGAAAACCATTGTAATTCCATTTTAATCCATAAAAAATATTTAATGATAAGGATTCTCTATTACGATTTTGAATTTTACATAACGCCACAACAGTAGTATTATTTCAAAGCACAGATTTTATAAAAATAAATCCTGACAGTCGGTTTGCGTTGGTCCAATAAACGAAGTCGAATAAACCAAGTGGTGGCAAACAAAGAGTGATCAGGAAAAAGAAATGGGAGTGAAAATGATGAAAAAATTTCTATCAGTATTTCTAATTTTGATGATGATCATCTCAGCTGTTGGTTGTTCCAAGCCGGCAGAAACCGTGCCTGCAACGCCTGCGCCGGCAGAGACACCAGCTGAAGCGCCTGCGGAAGACCTCGGCTGGAGCTCGGAGTACTATGATGCGGAAGCAATGAAAGGCCTTACGCTAAATATGTACGCCGTCACAGACAACGTCCGTGGCATCCTCGACGTCTTTACGGAAGATACAGGTATTGTCGTTGAAAACCTCACGCTCAAAAATGGCGAAATCCTCCAGCGCCTTGCCAGTGAAAAAGAGGCTGGCGTAGCAATCGCTGACCTCTGGTTTACCGGTGGCGCGGACACTTTTATTGACGGCGCGCAGAAGGGTCTTCTTCATGCTTATAAGTCACCTGAAGCTGAAGTCCTCAGCGCAAATATGAAGGATGCCGATGGTTTCTGGCACGGCACCTCACTCACTATTGTCAACTGGGTTGTCAATACGAAGCTCATTGAGGAAAAAGGTCTCAAAATGCCAGAAGTTTGGGATGATCTTCTTGATCCAGGTCTCACTGGCCAAGTTTCCATGCCGGATCCGGCATCCTCAGGAACTGCCTTTAACGTTGTCAGTTCTATGCTGGAGCTGAGAGGCGAAACAGAAGGCTGGGCTTACCTTGATAAATTGATTCCTCAAGTGCCGTTCTTTACGCCGCGAGGCAGTGATCCTGCCAATATGGTCGTCAATGGTGAAGCTATTGTAGGCATCAACGCCAGCAATGGCGACAGAGACCTTGAAGTCGCCAATCCGCACATTAAACTGGTCTATCCTTCAGACGGAACAGGCTGGTGGCCGCAGCCGGTTGCTGTCATTGAAGGCAGCAAGAATATAGACGCTTCCAAGGTCTTTATTGACTGGATTCTTTCAAAACGCGGAATGGCAGTCATGGCAGAGGTTCGCAACGCCGCAGTGGCACGTCTTGACGTTGAGCGGCCGGAAGGCATTATTGATATTAACACCATCAAACTCTTCGAAACGGACTTCCAAGCAAATGCAGAGAAGCGCGATGCGATACTGGAAGAATGGCAAAAGCGTGTCAAATAGAGATAAAAGTAATTAGAGCAAATAAGCTCCTACATAATAAATTAAGTTGAAGCTTAGAATGAGTGTGAGTGTTCCCCCAACCCTATCATTAAGCTATGCTTCAAACATTCGAAACAGGCAGGTCGGACAATACTTCCGACCTGCTGTTTCGATCTAATGATAAAAAGGAGGTGAAGCATGCGACAATCCTGGGTATCCAAGCTGTCACAGGGTTTCATGATTCTCTGCCTGGTTTATTTCATTCTTCTTCCCATTACAGGGGTCTTTGTTTATGGTTTTTTTGACGAGCAGAAGGCGCTCACGCTTCAGGATCTCGTCAGGGTCATGGGTTTTCTGAAAAACAGTATGATAGTCTCTGTGCCGGCAACGGTACTTTCTGTCGTTTTTGGCATTGCCCTTTCATTGACAGCCTATAGACTACCCAGCCGATCTGCTGGTTATTTCAGGCTCATTGGCCTGATTCCGTTGATTGATCCACCCTTTGTGGGCAGTATTGCCTTTATCATGTTGTTCGGCCGAAACGGCCTGATCACCCGATACTTGTTGGGGTTGGATTCCAGTCCCTATGGGTGGCATGGCATTGTGCTTTTGCAGGTGCTCAGTCTTTCTTCTATTGCTTATCTTCTGATTTCAAGCGCTATTCGAAAAATCGATCTAAGTCTTGAGGATGCCGCCCGAAACCTGGGCTTAACTGAACTGGGCATCTTTTTTAAGGTGACCCTGCCTATGATGATTCCTGAAATCGCCAATACGGCGCTTCTCATTTTCCTCATGTCCCTGGCGGATTTTACGACACCGCTGATTATTGGCGGTGCTTTTCAAACTCTCGCTTCCAGCATATACATCCAAATTACCGGCGTCTACAACATGAAAGTTGCTTCCCTGACAGGTGCCGCTCTTCTGCTGCCCTGTGTAGCAGCCTTTTTGATTCACCGTTACAGACTGGATCAGGCAGGTTATGTCAGTGAATACAATGATAGTGCACAAATCCACTTCCGAGTAGTACACCCTGCTGTTCGAGTGGGGCTGATCGCTTTATCGGGTGCGATTTCGGTAATGATTTTGACCAAGAATATATTTATCCTAATTGGGGCGTTTACACGCCACTGGGGCCATGATTATGCCTTTTCTCTTGACCATTTCAAGGTCGTTCTGGCCAAGGACTTTTCACCGTTTATCAATACTATTCGACTGGCGGTCACAGTGGCTGTGGTTGCATCGCTTCTGGGCATTCTCATTGCTTATTTGGTTAGGACCAAAAAAACCGTATTTCCAAAAGTCGTGGATTTTTTAGCATTGTTTCCTGCGGCTATACCGGGCATTTTATTTGGCATTGGGTATCTGGTGGTCTTTCGATATCCATTGTTTGGCGTAGGAAAGTTCATCTTCGAAGACACGCCACGGGTCATTCTTCTGGGGACTGAATTGATCATCTATATCATCTGCATTGCCCGTTTTATTAATGTTGGAACAAGGGCGGGGTACGCAACCTTGGAGCATCTGGATCCTGACCTTGAAAACGCCGCATTGACCCTAGGGGCTTCCTGGTTTTTCACCTTCACCCGTGTGATGATGCCAGCCCTCAAGGATGCTTTCTTTTCTGCTTTTTTCAAGAATTTGTCCACGACTATGACGACATTGGGCGCGATTATTTTGCTCATCCTGCCTTCGAATAAAGTTGCTATCCAACTTCTGTTTCAAACCCTGGTGAGCAGCTCCATTGGAGGCGCTGCCGCCATGGCTTTGTTGATTTCCATGACCAACATTGCCTTGTTGGTGCTGTTCCATGGCCTGTTTTACAGCAGGCAATATTATGAGCGCATGGAGAGGTGGTTCTATGAACGTCGTTCTGAATAACATGACAAAACGTTATGGTGAGCTTGCTGCCGTCAACGCGTGCAGTCTCGAGATTAAGGATGGGGAGTTGATCACGCTCCTCGGACCCAGTGGCTGCGGGAAAACCACGCTGTTGCGGATGGTTGCGGGCTTGTTGATGCCAGATGGCGGGCAATTATTTTTTGGAGAAAAAGAAATGACATTGGCTTCTGCCCAGGAACGAAAAGCCGCCATGGTCTTTCAGCACTATGCGCTGTTTCCAAATCTAAATGTAAGAGAAAATGTAGCCTTTGGCCTTAAAGCCGCAGGCATACCCCGGGAGGAAATCAGCCGGAAAGTGCGGCGTGCCCTTGAACGGGTCGATTTGGGCGCCCTAGGCTACCGACGCATGGACGAACTGAGTGGCGGACAAAAGCAGCGTGTTGCTTTGGCAAGAGCCCTTGCGGTCGAGCCCAATGTCCTTCTCCTGGATGAGCCTCTCAGCAATCTGGATGAAAAGCTGAGGCAGAGCATGCGCCGCAATATTCGTGCCCTTCAGCAAGAACTCGGCATGACAACCCTCTACGTCACCCATGACCAACAGGAAGCCATGGCCATCTCAGACCGCATCGCAGTGATGAATCAGGGTGTGATCCAGCAGCTCGGACGGCCCTATGAAATTTATGACACCCCTCGAAATGCGTTTGTAGCCGATTTTATTGGCCATGCTAATATCCTTAAGGGCAAAGTACTTAGCCGGGATTCCGGCAGATATAGGGTATTGCTGCAAGGCCGTGAGAGGTTCGTTAAAAGCAAAAAAAGTTTTGTCGATGGTGACGCCATTGAGCTGATGATCCGGCCTGAAGCTATTCAATTCTCTGAGAACGGAATTCCAGCGAACATTCAGTGGATGGAACATTTAGGCTCTATTGTAAGATATACGATGGAATGTCAGGGTACAGAGCTGCTGGTCGACCGCGTCAACGCCTTGTCAACTAAGCGCGATCAGATCGGCGATGCAGTTCGAGTAGAGTATGATGATGATGTGCTGGTAGTATTGGAATAAAAAAATCAAGTCGGTGTCTACAGGCTGTTAGCCTCTGGCACCGACTTCATCATTTCTTTATTAAAAAGTTGTTCTTTTTCTTATAAACTCTTGCGAAAGGCCGTATACCTTTTGTGGTCCGAATAAACCACCTCAAGCCCTGTCAGTGCCGCGACCGTCTCCATAGTTTTCAACGAAAAAAACGAAATATGCGTCATATCCCTGAGATAGTGGGACTTCAAGATCGCCTCGTCCTCCTCAGGATGAAACAGGGTCATGACCGCCAGCAGCCCGTCCTCTCTCAGATGATCCCGGGCAAACTTAAAGAACACCAGGGGATCCGCGAGGTGCTCCACGACCTCCGTAGACGTGATCAAGTCATAGCGCCGGTCTTGATACACTTTCTCCGTTGCGTAGAACAGGTCATAAATGTCCATGTCATACCCATAATCCCTCTCCAGGATTTTCGCCAGCACCGGTGACGGACCGCTTCCAAAATCAAGACCTTTTCTGCCGATGGTCACATAACCCACCACCGCCGCCTCAACAAACCGCTTGAAATAGTCAACATAGTTGGAGTCCTCAATGGAATTCGTATGGAGGTCATACTCCTTGAGCTCGTCTTTGGCGGAAAGGTAATGGATCTCGGACTTAAAGACAAAATCACATTGTTCGCAGCGGTAGAAGCGTTGATCTGTCGTGGGGTGGATTAATTCTCTTGTCGGTGCGTTGCATATTTTGCAGAAGATAAGATCAAACTCCTTTGATAAAAGCGGAAAGTATAAGCGGGTGTCAGCGGCCTGAAGCCTGTTGACACCCGCTTACACGTTGGACGTCGTTTTATCCTATCTCAATGAGGGGGTGGATGTCAAACAAGCCTTAAGTTAGGAAGAAGGTGTCTGACACCAGCTTCTCATAGTTAAAAGTCACCCATTAACTTCAAATGTTCATTGAAGATAACATTCTGCCCAAGCTGATTTGGATGTGGATCGCAAAAACTTCTGTAAAAACCAGTCAGACTGTCTTTATTGGTATGCGTGTTGAAGGCGGTGTAGACGTCCGCAACTCTGTAATCGAAGTCCTCAGGTAACAGATCGCCCCATGCCGTGTCTTCCAGTGACATTGTATTCCTGATGATATGATTCAGACCTAAATCTGTACTGGTACTGGCTGAGAAGTATGGATCCACCTGGTTGTAGAACGAGTCTGTCAAGCGGTATGGGTTGTAAATCGTCATGACGACCAGCGTGACATCTGGATTCAGAAATTCAATCCTATCAATCAACTGCGGCCAGTACAGTTCAAAACTATCTCTGCCGGCAGCCGCAACTGTCCAGTTGATGTCGTACTTCAGAAGGCCTGAAGTACCTCTGCCGGCGGCATCCATGATATCGTTCGCCCCAACACACAATGTAATGACGTCTGCAGCAGAAATTTGAGCACTAATTGAGTTAATTTGGTTGAAGACCTCCACCGTATTGTAGCCACTGACACTGGCGTCGAAGAAGTCGACAGAAGCGACACCGAGACTGCGCGCAAGCTGCTCCACGTAACTGTCAGTGTCGGTGCCTCCGAATAAATAGTTCAAAGCGCTAGTATAGTAGCGGCCATATGGAATGGAATCACCCAGTGCAACGTATTTCAGCGGTTGTGGTTCAGACCCGGTGATGGCCACGGTGACAAGGGCAGTGGATCCGCCGTCTAGTGAATACTCAAAGCTGCCTGTTCCAACAAAGTCTTGAGTCGGTTCAAAAGACACTGACTGGTCAGCATTGAGGGTGGCAATTCCATTTTGAGGGTTCAGTAGCTCTGTTATTGTCTTTTCACCACCATCGATATCTGTATCATTCGCCAGGACATCAATGGTGACGGAGGTATTCTCAGTAGTGGAAGCACTGTCGGCGACGGCCGTAGGCGGATCATCCACCGGAGTGACTGTGACGCTTACCGTAGCTGGATCTGTACCGCCCTTGCCGTCTGACACAGTGACCACAAAGGTGTCAGAACCGTTGAAGTTCAAAGCTGGCGTATAAGTAACTAACATGCCATTTATGCTTGCGCTGCCATTTGCAGGTGCGCTGGTGATACTTGCTGTCAGGGCATCGCGGTCCTGATCGGTTGCAATTATTGTCCCGATAACTGATTGATCCTCATTAGTTGAGAGGGAGAGATTATCAGCAATCGGAGGATTATTTGTGGTTGAGCCACCTTCAACAATGAAAGTAACTTTCAGGGATGCGATATTGCCATATCCATCCTTAACCGTTACAACTTCATTATGAGTGCCCGGTCCGGGATTTGTGAAAGTATACATTGCTTTTTCAGAGACGGCTACACCTTTTTTTAAAATTAAAGATACCGGCGGCTCAAAAGTCAAATGGCCAGAGGTGGCTACCCATGTCAATTCCTTAGAGGTCCCGTACTTTGCCACAACTTCAAACGTATGATCCACACCGACAGCTAATGTCTTGGTGAATGGAAGTGTTGTAATGGTTACTGGTGTAGTTGTACCTGGTTTAGCCGCGTAAGCGCCCAAGTTGAGGGTCGTCATCATCAAAATCAAAACAATCGCAAGTGACAGACTTTTCATTAAGTAGCCAGGTTTCATGCTGATCCTCTCCTTCAAAAACGCCGATAAAAAAGGGCATCGGCTTTGCTAAGCTCAGTTCAAAGAGATCTCTGTGAGAACTTGAAGAAATGCTGCATTTATTTTCAGGATCAGATTAGCTAATCACAAATTATCCAAGGATTAGCTGCCTGTTGCACATACTCTTCTTCGCTTACATTTATACCCTGAATCCGCCTTGATATCACTTGCCCTGACTGGTGTTGAGTACAATAAATAATTCATTAAATTTCCAAAATATACAGTAAGATATTTCTATTTTTTCATGCTTTAAAGACAATAGGTCACATTAAGAGTTGCCTATTCTGGATAAAAAGTTTAATAAGGAATTCAAAAAACACTTTACCCCCATAGGGAGGGGGTGTATAATAAAGCCAGCGATAGATAAAAATCAAACGGAGTGATCGTATGTCATTTTTAAATGTTGAATTCCCTGGCGGCCTCAGAGTCGATGCCAGACTTAAAAACCACGTCATCAAAACAGATCAGCCTGCCCGAGCGGGCGGTGAAGGCAGCGCGCCATCGCCTTTTGAACTTTTCCTTGGCTCCCTCGCAACCTGCGCCGGCATCTACGCCCTCAGCTTCTGCAAGAATAAAGGCCTTTCCACCGAGGGCATGGATCTCACCATGGATCTTGAAATGAACCGCGAGACCGGCATGATAGCCAAAATCTCCATGAACTTGTCCTTGCCGGAAGGCTTCCCTGAAAAATACAGAGAGGCAATCTTGCGCTCCATGGACCTCTGCGCCGTCAAGATGCACATGCATCAGCCGCCGGAGTTCAACATTACGACGTCGTACAAATAGAAACTCGGTGTCAGACACCCAGTTTCTTCTCTAAAATTGCAAAATGACTTCCATACCCTGATGCTTTTTGGATCAGGGCGTGGAAGTCATTTTTTTGTGTGCTGTGGGATGTGGGGAAGAGGGGGCGGAAGTCTCCGTCGATCTGCAGCTTCCATGTAGAGGAAAATGTGGATAGGTGACCACATGAAAGAACAATGTTATTATTTCGTAATGGTGAAATAAATTATATAATATCTGTAAAGTAAACAGAAATCAGAGCTTTGCGTGGTTTGGAGCGGGATATATGACCATCGGCTAAAAGCTCTGGGAGAGTTACAGTCAAAAGGCATAATATATTTTGAGAAGGGTGGAGAACGTGTGAAAAGTAAGGTTTGGGTAATACTCGCAGTCCTGGTGCTGTTAGTTCTGGTGACGGGGTGCAGTGATTCGGATCTAAACGCTGAGCCTCAGACGGGCGAAACAGAGCAAGTGTCTGAGGCGCCGGCGGACCGAGAGGTAAAAGTTCAATTTAGCTATGAGGGGCGTTATGCGCCGGATCTGAATGAGTTTTATGTCGTGGCAGGCGAATACGCGCATATTCCCGTTGGCTATGATGTGATCATCAGCGCGCCCGGGGACGCGGACCGCAAATTCAAAGTGGTGATTACACCCCGTGAAGGCGCGGACCGGATTGAAGGCATCTATGAAACCAGCGATGAGACCTATAACAAGGACTTCGACGAACACGTCATTATGGTTGAGGATCTTAGGCACCTCTATTCGCTGTATGCGCCCAATTTAGAGGCGACCTGCCAGGTTTATGACGTGACAGCCGCAGAATCCCTTGTGTTTGAGGGCACAGCCACCGTGCCGGCTTTAGAGGCGCGGGAGCTGGAGCTGCTGAGCCTGGACGTTAAAGAGTCCTCGGTCGCGGCTGCCGTCACCCATCACGCGGATATGGAGTACGAGTGGCGCATGAACACAAGCAATGACTTGTCTCTGCCGCCTCAGAGCGGGAGCCTGGGCTGGAGCAGTGAAAGCTTCAGTCTGGATGATGAGACGGAAATTGCCGTGAGCCTCTATGACGAACAGGGGCGCTTTAATAATTTCCTATTCATTTATCCGAATAAGTAAGGTTGTTTTTGCCGATGGTCACTAAATCTGGCTTTTTTGGCTGGGTGACCATCGGCTGAATTTTTGGGAAGAGGTGGAAAAGGGTGTCCGCAACTTAAATCTATTGACCCCGAGTTACTCTCAAAAATGAAAAGCTGTCCCGGAGATTCAATCCCAGAACAGCTTTTGTTGGTGATGAAAATATCGTTCTAATCTGTTGCGATATGCCTATGCCTTAATAATTCTAACCTCTTCACCTGAATAATCGCATAGAATCAGTGTTTCCTCTGATTCAGCAACTTGAGTTAGTTCTTCCGTAAATCCCGATTTTGAAAACAGCATGAAGTAGACTTTTTTATTGTTTAAGTCGAAATTCTCAGCTTTTATTTTAAGCTGGTTCAAGTGATTAAGCCCCATTTTTTTGAGTTGCCATTTACATTCTCCAAGGATCAAGTTGCCATGCAGATCTATGCCCATGACATCGATCTCTTGGTCTTTCGCCCACCATCGGCCAACTTTTACTGGTCTGATTGGTAGTTTATTCTCTCCTGCCCAGCGCTGTACGTGTCGCCTCACTACATTTTCGAACTCATAAGCGATGTATTCATCCACTCTAGGCGTTACAACTTCTTCGAGGATGATGTTGGCATTTCCTTCCAGGATCGCTGACATATAAGGATATACAAACGCATAATAAAACCTGAAAAAGCCATTATCCAACTTGTACAAACCTGATTTTGACTTCGATTTCTCTTTGTCTTTCATGTCAGCAGGGAATTCGCGGCGGACGATTCCAAGGTCAATGAGATTACCAATATAGTAGGGTAACTTCGTTTTCTCAATGCCGGTCTTCATAAATATATCATTCAGCCTGGTATCTCCGTGAGCGATGGATTCAACAATCGCATTATATTGAGCAACTTCACGAAGCTCCTGTTTCAGCAAAAACTCAGTTTCGTTAAACAGGACAGAATTGACTGAAAAAATATTTTTAAGCAGATTTTGCTCAAAAGTTAGATCCGGATTGATCATTTGCAGATAATACGGCACACCGCTGAAAACTGCAAAATATTTTAAATGCTCTGTAATGTTTCCTGCTCCAAAAAACTGACGTGCTATATCAAAATCCAGCTCATTTAGTTTTATGATTCCAGTTGTTCTTCCATATAAAGGATTCTTTTCGCCTAATACCTCATGCTCCATGAAACTCATGGCTGAGCCGCACAAAACCATCATTACATTTTTATGGCTTAATGACAGATCCCACACCTTCTGTAGAACTGATGCCAGACTTGGATTACCTTGTGCCATGTAAGGGAACTCATCAATGGCGATCACGATTTTCTCTCCACCCTCGGATAGATCCCCGAGGTAGTTGAGCGCTTTCTCCCAATCTTCAAAACTGTTCATATAAGCGCTTTTTCCAAAAGTATCGAAAATCAACTCGGACACCTTAGAGAGCTGAACATTGTCTGTGACCTGAACAGCGGAGTAGAAGAAATGCCGCTTATCTTTTATGAATTCTCTGATGAGTGAAGTTTTTCCTATCCGGCGGCGTCCATACAGCACAACGAATTCAGCTTGCTTAGTATTATATTTTTGATTCAAAAAGTCGAGCTCGTGACTTCTTCCATAAAACATCCAATCACCCTCTTACTATGAAAATATCACTTACGAATATTATAGTCAAGACTATTATAGTTATGACTATAATAATTGGGCGAAATCGATAGATAAGGATGCTTTCTGCCGGTGGTCACTTCCACCAACGAGAAACTCGGTGTCTGACACCGAGTTTCAACCATCGGCTAAAAAGGTTGGAATCTGGCTACTGAGGGCGTCTTGCTTCCTCCATCCGCCGGAGGGTCCTGTGGGCATACAGCACCGCCACCGCCGCGGCGATCCAGTTGTTAATGACAAGTCCCGTCCAGATGCCCCGGACGCCCATGGCAAGGGTCGTACCCAGGAAATAAAACATGAAGGACGGCAGAGCAATCTGCCGCAGGAAGCCAATGCCCATGGCGACATATGGCCGCTTTGAGGCCTGCATGATGGCGAGGGAGACGTTGACCAGCATGTAGGCATTGAAGACCAGAACGACGATGCGGATGATGGTAATACCCGCGGAGACCACAGCGGGGTCATTGTTGAAGGTGGAGATCAGCACCCTGGCCAGCAGGAAGATGACCACCATGCCGGAGGTCATGAGGACAAAGCCGTACTTCAGACACTGCCTGTAGACCTCGCGCACCCGGTCCAGGCGCCCGGCGCCAAAGTTCTGGCCGGCTATGGTGAGGGCAGCCATGTTGAGGCCCAGGGCCGGCAGCGTTGTCAGCTGCTCGATCCGGAGGGAGGCGCCATAGGCCGCGACTACCGCGTCGCCGCCGTAGCGCATGGCGTAGGCGTTGACTATGAACAGTCCCAGGGAATTCGTCATCATGTTGAGGCTGGCCGGCAAGGCCTGGTGCAGGATCTCCAGCATGGTTCTGACGGATAGCCGCGCGGTCTTCAGAAGATGCAGGCTGAAGGCCGGGCTTTTAACGACCTTCCTGGCCAGATAGACATTGCCGTAGAGCTGCACCAGAATGGTGGCGAGGGCCACGCCCGCGGTGCCCATGGCCGGAAAACCCAGCCACCCGAACATGAAAATAGGATCCAGGATGATGTTCGGGTG
>WXFH01000057.1 GCA_009881125.1 Acidaminobacter sp.
CCAAGCCCCTTTCTAAATGATTGTCTCAGCAACAACATTTTAAGGAGCAAAAGATATAAGTGCATTATTTTTTTGAAAAAAATAATGCTGGGGAGGAATTACCCACCCCAACATTTATTATAGAGCCTTTTTTTCTTGAAGTGTGAGGCAATTGTGTGGTGGCCGTTTATTCGGGGTATCAACAGATTGAAACCTTGAAAGGGGATGCCCTTATGAAAAAAGAATGGAACAAAATTTTGCCGCCAATTTTAGGTGGGGTGTTGCTGCTATTTGTTTTCGGAGATCAGATTTTGGCTTTTGCAGCAGATTATCAATGGTTTAAAATGTTGGGTTACACAGAAACCTTCTTTGTTGAAATCAAGACAAAATTGATGATTTGGGTCCCGCTTTCACTGATCCTCTCAGTGGCGCTCAGCCTGTATTTCATCAAATTATTCGACAAGTATATAAAATTAGGGCAAATCTTTATTTCCAAGCCGGAACTTGCTAAGTCAAAAAAATTCCTGGTAATGCTTTCTGTTGGCTTGGGCATATTTTTGTCGTGGGTATCGACCGGTGAGCTTTGGTTGAAAATATTATTCTTCTTAAACAGAAATTCATTTGGTGTTGAAGACCCAATATTTGGTAATGACGCATCTTTCTACATCTTCTCAAAGCCTATGATTGAGAATCTGATGAGCCTCGGCATTTTCACAACCCTTGTGATCATTGTGGCGACACTTGTCTTTTATTCTCTTGTATTTAAGCAATATCCGCCTTCAGAAGGTACGGTTTATTATTTGGACAGAACTGCTGGCATTCCAAATGTAATTAGTTTTTTCAAACGGGACATTTTGAGAAATGCTGTGAAGCGACTCGCTACTTTAGGCGCGCTCTTTTTCGTATTATTGGGAAGTTTCTTCCTGCTGATGACCTATGATCTCGTCTATTCTCCACGGGGAGCGGCTTTCGGGGCAAGTTACACGGATGTCGCGGTTACACTGAAAGGGTATATTGCGCTGGCCATTGTTTCTTTTATCTCAGCTGTACTTTTTTTTGTAGGCATGGTGAAGGAGAAAAAGCGTTTAATCGCAGCGGGTCCGGTCGCAATCGTGTTTATTGGCATTATCACTTCGGTGATCGCCTTTGGGGTTCAAAGATTAATTGTAGAGCCGGATGAAATTTCAAAAGAGCAGCCCTATATTGAATACAACATTGCTTTTACCCAAAAAAGCTTTAATCTCGACCAGGTTGAGTCGAGGGAATTTCCTGTCAATCAGGAGCTGACCGCAAAAGATCTTGAAGAAAATGAAGCAACCATCCGAAACATTCGCATCAATGACGAAACGCCATTGCTTCAGACGTTTAACCAATTGCAGAGTTTGAGGCTCTATTATCAGTTCAGCAATATAAGCATGGATAGGTATGTCATTGATGGCCAATACAGACAAGTCTTTCTGGCTCCGAGGGAACTGAACACTGATAAACTGACAGAGAAAGCAAAGACTTGGATTAATCTGCACTTGAAATATACTCACGGTTATGGCGTGGTCGTGGCGCCGGTCAACGAAGTCACCCCTGAAGGCCAGCCAAAGCTCATGGTTAGAAATATTCCGCCGACCACAGAGACGGATTTGAAGCTGACTAGGCCGGAGATTTATTTTGGTCTTCTGACAGATCAATATATTATCACAGGGACGAATGAGGATGAGTTCGACTATCCGAGCGGCTCCGACAACACAGAAACCCGTTATGAAGGCATTGACGGCATCAGTCTGAGTGGCGCGAACAGATTCCTCTATGCAATCACTCAGCGCAGTATGAGATTGCTTTTTTCTGATAATATTACTGCGGACAGCCGAATCCATTATACTAGAGACGTCATTGACCGCGCTGCTAAAATTGCGCCATTCTTAATTTACGAGCATGACCCCTATATGGTCATGAACCAGGAGGATGGCAAACTGTATTGGATTGTGGACGCCTATACAGCGACTGCGGATTATCCATATTCTCAGCGATACGGGTTTAAAGGCTATATTGTCAATTATGTTCGAAACTCGGTCAAAATTGTCGTAGACGCTTATAATGGCACAATTGATTATTACGTCTTTGATGAAAGCGACCCTATGATCCAGACCTATAAAAATATTTACAAGGATTTGTTTAAACCTGCGTCTGAGCTTCCCGCAGGCTTGCAGCAGCATATAAAGTATCCGCGGGACTTATTTGACCTGCAGGCAGAGGTATATAGACTTTATCACATCAATAACCCGGTTGTTTTTTATAATGGTGAGGATGCCTGGGATATCGCTAATGAAAAATATCTGGACCAGATTGAGAAAGCGAAGTCAAACTACGTCATGTTTAAGTTGCCTGAGGAAGACACCGAAGAGTTCGCTTTGATTTTACCGTTCACGCCGCGTGAAAAGGCAAACATGACCAGTCTGCTCGTCGCGAGAAATGATGGCGAAAACTATGGCAAACTTTTTGTATATCGTTTTCCAAAGGACAAGACCATTGATGGCCCTATGATGATCGAGTCCAGAATTGATCAGGATTCTACCATTTCACCTCAGTTCACCTTATGGGGTCAGGAAGGCTCAAATGTTCTCAGGGGTAATGTCATTGTGGTTCCGGTCAATAATTCACTGCTCTATATTGAACCGATCTTTATTCAGGCAGACAATGTCAACAGTCTGCCTGAAACGAAACGGGTTATAGTTGGCTATCGCGACAAGGTCGTGATGGAGCAAACTCTGGACCTTGCTTTGGAGCGAATTTTCGGTGCTGTGTCAGAAACAGATCCGCAGCTGCCGTCTGAAGGTGGTTTCCCACAGCTGGAGGGTGAAGAATTAGATGCTGTTTTGAACCAAGTCAGATCTGTCTATGACGAGTTAACGCGTTCGCTGAGTGAAATTCAAAAAATTATTCAGCAGTTGGAAACACAAATGGAAAGTCAGAAAGAGACCACTCCCGAAGGTGATGCGGCAGAACCGGCAGTGACGCCTTAGTAGAACCGGTACAGTGATTTTGAAATTCCTGTGTAAAAGTATGTTCACCCTGTTGGCTCATTTCAGGCTTATAATCCATTTTAATATTGCACAGTTATTTTGGAATGTACTACTAGTGACTGAAAAATAAATGCCAGGCCAGGGAGGGGAATTAAATCTGCCTCCCTGGTTAATGTGAAAAAATAGCAGTTATAATTTCGTGTTTGTTCGCGCTTTGATGGTGTATAATAATAGAGGTGTCATTTCAAAGGGGGGACGTCTCGTGTTCGGTCATCTGTTGATCTTTGATATTGACGGGACGCTGATGTCATGTGGCGGAAGCGGCAGGAAGTCAATGAATGACGCTTTTTTGGAAGTGTTTAGTATTAAAAACGGATTTGAAAAAGTCAATATGGCTGGGTGTCTGGATAGAGCGATTCTTAGGACCTCTCTTGAGATTCATCAGGTAAAGCTGGAAGATGAAGCCTCCTTTTTCAGTTTATATGGGTATCATTTGAAGAAAAATCTTCAGAACAATCCTGGTGTTATGGCTTACGCAGGCGTTGAAACGCTGCTTGAGGCACTTGCGGTTAGGCCGGACGTTCTGTGTACAGTGGGTACAGGCAATTGTGAAATAGGCGCATATGAGAAACTCAAAGCAGTTCAGCTTCACGATCGATTTATTCTTGGTGGGTATGGCGACCATCACGATACCAGAGCACAACTGATTCAGCATGTCATTGATCAGGCGGAGTTTCGTTATGGTCATCAGCATCAGGGCTACAATACGGTTGTCATAGGGGACACGCCTTTAGATATAGAAAGCGGAAAAGCTGTTGGTGCAATGACGGTAGCAGTGGCAACCGGAAATTTTTCTAAAGAGCAGTTAGCTTTACATGCGCCAGATCTTTTGCTTAATGATTTGACGGATACAGACGAATTTCTTTTCCGGACAGGTCTAAGCGTCTAATAGTGCATTCGGGAGGTGGCATCATGGAGCATAAGGTCAGAGAATGGAAGCAGATCTTAATCCCATATGAACAGGCAGTGGAAGAACTTAAAGTCAAGTTCAAAGCAATCAGAAAAGAATACCGGGACATGAATGAGTATTCTCCTATTGAGTTTATTACAGGACGGGTTAAACGCATTTCAAGCATACTTGAAAAATGCAAAAGATATAACATCCCTGAAGAAAACATAGACGAAATGGAAGACATTGCAGGCATCCGGGTTATGTGCCAGTTTATTGATGACATTTACAAAGTGGTGGACTTAATTCGCGCAAGAGATGGAAAAGATCTCAAGATTGTTTATGAAAAAGATTATATTGGCAATCCGAAAGACAGTGGCTATAAGAGCTACCACATCATCATAAGTTATCCTGTACAGACTGCTTTTGGAACCAAAGAGGTTTTGGCAGAGCTTCAAATTCGTACGCTGGCCATGAACTTTTGGGCGACTATTGAGCATTCCTTGAACTATAAATATCAGGATAAGCTGCCTCTGGACATTAAGGCAAGACTGAAAAAAACTGCTGATGCAGCGGCAATGCTCGATTTGGAGATGAGTGACATCCGAAATGAAATTATCCGGGCACAGCTCATGTTTGAACAAAAATCAAATTTGGTCAGCGATATCATGGAGAATCTGGAAGTCTTAATATCGCTTGGGAGAAAAGCTGAAGCCTTCGAATTTCAAGAGAGATTTGACCTGTTGTGGGAAAATGGAAGCGAAAAAGAACTTGAAGAACTTTTACATGAAATCAAATTGACGCTTCCGCGATTCAGGATGTTTGAAAATGCTGATCGCGACCATGGGGCTGAATCGCCGAATCTATAAGGGTGCCTTGAACTCACCCTGCAAATCCAATGACAGTCACGGGGTGATTATGTGGCGCTTTATGCCATTGCAGACACGCATCTGAGCTTCACGGTTGAAAAACCTATGGATGTTTTTGGCGGTGTTTGGACAGATTATATAGAAAAAATAAGAGAGAACTGGGTGGCCCTTATTAAGCCCGAGGATGTTGTCATCCTGGCGGGTGACATAACCTGGGCGATGCGGCTTGAGGAAGCGGACGCGGATTTTGAGTTTCTTGATCAGCTGCCAGGCCAGAAAATCGTCTTAAAAGGCAACCACGATTACTGGTGGTCCTCAGTCAAGAAGATGCAGACACGGTGGCCTAATTTTAAGTTTTTGTATAATAATTTTCAGGTATATTCCGACGTTTCCATTTGCGGGACGCGGGGCTGGGTATGTCCTGGCAGCAATGGCTTTACGGAAAAGGATGAAGCCATTTATCAGCGTGAACTGCTTCGACTTGAAAACAGCCTGAAGCAGGCAAAAGCCGCCGGTTTCCAGAGAATAATCGGTGTGCTTCACTATGCGCCCACAAACGAAAAGATGGAGTCGAGCGGGTTTACTGAACTCTTTGAACGCTATGGCGTTGAATTAGTGGTTTACGGCCATCTCCATACAGAATTCGGATTTAAAGCAGGTATCGCCGGGAATTTTGGCGGAGTGGAATACCGCTTGGTATCTGCGGATTACAGAGCTTTTATCCCCCTGTGTTTATTAGAGGAAAAGAACGAGGAGAACTCATGAACGAAACAGACAATAGACTTTCCGGATCTGCAAAACTGTTCCTGTCGGAGTTTTTCGAACAGCGGACCAGTCTTATAAATCAGTTGGAATCTGGGACGATCTCTAAGCGGTATTATTTGGAGCAATGTCACGACTATTTTGAAAAGCGTGGGATCACGCCTTTCAAACCCCAGGCGTCGACTTTTGAAGAGGGCCTGGTGAATTATCAGTATCACAATACTTACGCGAAATTCTACAAGATGATGATAGATGAGAGTTATACGGCAGCTTATGCAGAATTGAAAGCCTTTGAGAAAAAAATGGATGACCATTACCTCCAAAAGGACCGTGCTACACAGGAAATGCTGGAACTTGTGGACTATATCAATGTAGAGGCTTATTATCTTGAGATGAGGTCTGAGCGTCTTTCGGGGAAGCTTTTTGAGATAGTCTTCACCGACCGTCCCATGGCGATCCTGCATTCCATGGATGTCAGAATTCAACGCAAACTCAAAATGCAAGGCTGTTTTTTAGAGAGTCCCAAAAGATCGTTGATTGATGATTATGTAAATACTAAGTATTAATATGCGAAAGATCATATCAAAAATGAAAAATTAGCGTAAGGCCTCAACTTTTGGTTATCTATATATTAGAAGTCGAAAGGAGGAATCAACATGATCAATGTTCCTATTTTTGAGCCGGGAGAATTCCTGACAATCCAAAAAATCGTTACCGAGGATGACACCGCAATCCATTATGGCTCCGGCGCACTCGACACTTTGCTCGCAACACCAAGTCTCGTTGCTTTAATGATTGAAGCCGCCACCAGACTGATTGACAGTCGACTTCCAGAAGGTTATGTATCTGTTGGCAAGTCATTATCTGTTACCCACGAAAAACCGACTGTTTTAGGTGAAACAGTAACTATTAAGGTTTCAGTCGTCAGTCAGGAAAGCAACTATATCCAGCTTGAGACAGAAGCATTTGATGAAGAAGGGGTAATTGGACACGGCAAACTGGATCGTTTTGTAGTCAATAAAACAAGACTCATGGAAAAGGCTACAGAAGACGCGCTCTCAAGCCAAATTGGTGTAAACGTCTGATTCCACTTCATTTTCTGAAAACAGTCCAATTAACTTATTAGCCTTCCATTGATCTCGGTGGAAGGCTTTTTACTTGTTCCTGACTAAGCCTCCTTTGACTGGGTAAAGATGTAGAAAAGCTTTGAGGAGGGCTGGCTTTGAAGATTGATACCAGTAAATATCGTGTGGATGAAGGCCAAAAGGTAGACCTCAAGGATTGGCCTACTAAGGTAAAGTCTTATTACGACTCAAAAAAAATCTACAAAGAGCAGCTTGGGATCTACAAGGAAAAAATGACCGAGGAACAGAATATGTTCTATGCCCAGGATCGCTATTCACTCCTTTTGATTTTTCAAGCTATGGATGCCGCCGGAAAAGATGGCGCAATCAAACATGTCATGTCCGGTGTGAATCCACAGGGCTGCCAGGTCTATAGTTTTAAGCAGCCTAGTGCGGAGGAGCTGGACCATGACTTTTTGTGGCGAACCACCTGTCGTCTTCCTGAACGTGGACGTATAGGAATTTTCAACCGTTCTTATTATGAAGAGGTGCTGGTGGCTAAAGTACATCCGGAATTATTGGCAAATCAAAGACTGCCAAAAGAAATCGAAAACGGGAAGAATTTTTGGGAGAAGCGGTATGAGTCCATTGCGGATTTCGAAAAGCATCTCATCAGAAATGGCACACGGGTCATCAAATTCTTTTTGCACGTTTCATCTGATGAACAAGCGAGAAGGTTTCTTGACCGGATTGAAGAACCTGAGAAGAACTGGAAGATGAGCCTGGGTGATATAGAAGAACGAAAGTTTTGGAATGACTACAGGAAGGCCTACGAAGACTGTCTTGAGGCCACCAGCAAAAAACACGCGCCATGGTTTGTTATTCCGGCGGATGATAAGAAAAATGCGCGTCTGATAATCTCACAGGTTATACTCGAGGCGTTTGATGATATGGAATTACAATATCCGGAAGTTTCTGACACCCATAGAGAAGAACTCTTGAGAATCAAAGGAGACCTTGAAGCAATTCTAAATTCGGAAGAATAGAAATTACTTTTTTTAAAGAATAGTGAAAGGACCGGGTGAAGACATGGCAAGAGTTTCAATGGCTGAACTTAATGCTTCGGCAAAGGATGCTTTGGATCGCAGAGGCGTCAGACTCGAGGATCTCGCAGCTCTGGTGATGCATCTTCAAAAGAAATACAATGAGGACCTTACTCTTGAGGAATGCATGGAGAGTGTAGAGGCAGTGCTGAATAAACGCGAGGTGGCTCACGCTATTATAACAGGTGTCGCGCTGGATGAACTGGCAGAACGAAAGGCATTGCCGGAACCCCTTCAGCAAATTATTGAATCAGACGAACCGCTGTATGGGATAGATGAGATTCTGCCATTATCCATCTCGAATCTTTATGGGACAATAGGCCTCACTAACTACGGCTATCTGGACAAAGAAAAAATTGGCATCATCAAAGAACTCGATGCCATGAAAGGTACTCATGTGCATACCTTTATGGATGATCTGGCAGCCGCAATCGCTGCGGCAGCTGCCAGCAGGATCGCCCATGCGGATTAACAGCAAATGCGCCCGCTGAAAGGCAGGACATAGACACGACAGCAGTCGCGACTGCTGGTGCTGTTCTGATGCCGGGTTTTGCGCTATAATATAGAATAAGATAAAATCCAGCTTTGAATAATCGAGCTAATTGAAAGGGCTTACGCATGAAAAAAAATCAAATAGTTAATTTTTGGATAGAAAAAATGGCGACGCTTCAAGAAGGAGTTGGTTATGTTGATCAAAAACCTGTTCATGTCAAAGGCGCTCTACCGGGTCAAAAGGTAGAGGTCAGGATTTCCAGGAACAGGGATCACCATGCAGAAGGCAAGTTGTTAAGTGTACTTGAAAAATCAGAGTTCGAGACGTCCTCATTCTGCAATCATTACGGCGAATGCGGAGGCTGCTCGCTTCAAACGCTGCCTTACAGCGCTCAGCTGGAAATGAAAAAGGATTGGATATGCGGGCTCCTTGAATCCCATCTGCCTGTAGAGGTTTTCAAGGACATTGAGTTCACAGGGGTATTGCCAAGTCCCAAACAATTGGCTTATAGAAATAAAATGGAATTTACCTTTGGAAACGCGTTCAAAGGCGGAGAGACAAATCTTGGGCTTCACAAAAAAGGTCAGTTTGGCTCAGTGATCACTACGGATCACTGCCAGATTTGCGATTCTGATTTTATGGTCATTTTAAGCGCTGTTTTAGAATTCTTTAAGAAGCGAGGCGTTGAGCACTATAATAAATTCAGTCATGAGGGGATCTTGCGGCATCTTGTCGTTCGCAAAGGGGAAAAAACAGGCGAGATTCTTGTAGCGCTGTCGGCTGCGAGACCATCGGCAGAAGATCTCAGCAGTTTCGTCGATCTGGTGACTGGATTAAAACTACAAGGCGAGATTGTCGGTGTTTTGTATGTTGAAAACACCGGCAAAGCAGACGCGGTCAGTGGAGAGCCGGTCGTTCTGTACGGCAGGGACCATTACTATGATGAGATTCTGGGTCTTAGGTTTCGCATTTCGCTGTACTCGTTCTTTCAGACCAACACGTCGGGCGCTGAGTTGCTGTATCAGACGGCTTTTGACGGCCTTGAGGATATTCGCGGCAAATATATTTTTGATTTGTTCAGCGGAACCGGAACGATTGCACAGTTATTGGCTCAACGGGCAAAGCGTGTTGTGGGCATAGAAATTGTGGCGGACGCGGTTGAGGCAGCCATAGCCAACGCAGCTGAAAACGAGCTTTCCCACTGCGAATTCCGGGCTGGGGATGTTCTGGAAATTCTGGATCATTATGAAGGCCACAAACCTGATGTTATAGTGGTGGACCCGCCTAGAATGGGCATTGCTCAAAAAGCGCTTGAGAAAATTGTCGCTTTTGGAGCACCGGAAATCCTATACATTTCATGCAATCCCAAAACGCTTGCTGAGAATCTTTCAATGATGGCTCTGGCCGGATATCAACCCGTAAAGGTCACAGGCGTGGACATGTTCCCGCATACAAGTAATTGCGAAACTATCTGTTGGCTGAGGCGTCGAGGAGGAAATGAAGAATGAACAATGTCATAGAGGCCATTTTGAGCCGAAGAAGCATCAGAAAATATAAGTTGGACGCCATAACGGAAGGGGATCTGCAGCAGATTATTGAGGCGGCTAAATACGCGCCCAGCGGTATGAATGCTCAGAGCTGGCATTTCAGCGTGATTCAGAACCGAGAGAAGATTGAGGCGCTGGAAGCGGTTGTGTATGAGGCGCTAAAAGGCTCAGAAGACCCTTATCTGAAAAAAATGGGTGAGCTTGCAGAGTTTCACTATTTTTATGGCGCCCCTGTTCTGGTGATCATCAGCAATGCGGCAAATTCAATTTCATTATCTCCGGTGTCAGACGCTGCGCTTGCTGCAGGCAACATGATGCTCGCAGCTCAAGCCCTTGACCTTGGCAGCTGCTGGATTCACATTCTGACGCGGCTTAGAGATGAACCGGGAGTGAAGGCCGCTTTGAGGGCACTGGGCGTTCCAAAGGGCTATGTCGTATGCTCGGCGCTGACCCTTGGTTATCCGGATGGGCCGTTGCCAAAGGCTGCAGAGCGCCGCGAAGGTACGGTCAATATTGTGGAATAAAGCAGTGGATGTGTTACAAAATAATTTAGGAGGTGATGGCACTTGAATCAGAAAACTTATAAAGACGAGGTAGAGGAAAAACTGGCCAAGTCACTGACTGCACAGACGCCGGAACTGATCCCGTATTTGCCTTATCTGCTGATGGATATTTGGGACCTCGGTTCATCGCCTGAGGACATGAGGACATTAATTGAGGAGCATTTACCTTCTCCGCACAAACTGCATATAATTGACATGGGCTGTGCCAAAGGCGCCGCACCGGTTCACCTTGCCCGGGCGTTTGGTTGTCATGTGAAAGGGATCGACATCATTCCCGAATTTATTGAGGCGGCTGTCAAGCATGCAGAGGCGAATGGCGTTGGCGACCTATGCGAATTTGTCGTCGGTGACATCAACGAGGCGGTTCTGATTGAGCGTAATTATGATATCGCGATTCTGGACGCCATCATGGATGTCCTTGGAACGCCGGCAGAAACCATTCGAATGATTCGTCACGTCATTAAGGAAAGCGGGTATCTTCTGATCAATGACGCTTACAAAATGCGCCCTGAGGATCAGGAGTCAAGAGATAGCAGGGAAGAGGCCAAGACAACCGGTTCCAAATACAGTTCCCCCAAAATGGCATTGGATGAAATTCCCGAGTTTCCGCTTGAAGTGCTTGAAGCCCCATATCTGACCTATGACGAGTGGCTGGCCCTCTTTAGAGCTGAAGGACTTGAAGTGGTCGCCACCATAGTGACAGAAGGTCAGGCCTTGTTTTCTTTCAACGACGCCCAGAAGGCGCTGATCCAGGTTCGCGCAGAAGAGCTGAAAGCCCTTCATCCGGAGAAGCAGGTGCTCTTTGATGAATTCATCAGAGCCCAGGGCGTCAAACAGGCGGCACCAGATATGCCACTGCAAGGGATTACCTGGTTGGTCAGAAAAATTCAGTTCATGCCATCGAGGTATCGCTAAGGCTGAAATTTCAAGGACTGAGGATATGTCAAAAAAGGATTTCCAAAAAGAAGCAGACAATGCCCTGAACATGGATTCAACCCTTCGCGCGTCTTTAATTCTGGATTGGGTTTTTGAAGGGTGGTTTGACCTTGCGTCTAAACCATGGCGTCTATTGGCTGAAGAAATCACCCATGTCCGTACGGTGGCAGCTTTAATGGCTGTCCTGGCAAGGATCAGAGGCCTTGATCCTGAGCTTGCGGAGATTATTGGCCTGCTCCATGATGCCGGCCGGCTCAGACCCGGGGGTGTACCTGAGGATCATGCCGAACATGGCGCCGCTGAGGTATCGGTTTTTTTAAAAGAAAACCAACTGTTGCCGGAATCGTTCCAACTCATTGCAGTTAATGCGATCCGACGTCACAGCGCTAAGGGAAAACAACAGGAGGACTATGACGAGCTGCTGAAGGACGCAGACGTGTTTCAGCGGCTTTTAGAAGGTGAGCCTATCCTTTCCAGGCCTGCCTGGCGAAAGCGCGCCGCGCTGGTCCTTGATGAGCTCAGACGGTATGCCGTACAAGCGGGAGACCATACGCTGACTCTTTCTCCCAAGGATCGCAGTGTTGAGGAAGGTTTCCTCAGATTTCTCTCAGAGGTTGACTCCTGGCTGCTGCTCCGCAAACATCATGTCCTGGATGAAAAGAGTGTGCATGATTTCAGAGTGTTTATCCGGCAGATCAAGGCACTCCAGTCTTTTTTCAAGCCTCTGTTTAAAGCGCGCCGCTATGAACGCGGACAGAAGCAGCTTCGAAAAGCATTGCACACCTTTGAAGACGCCAGAGAAAGCGCAGTAGAACTGAGGGCTATGGAAGACTTCGCAGCGAGCCTTGGCGGAGGCGCTGACAATGAGTCGCAGGTGGACTGGATCGCTCTCAGATCTGCGGTGTTCGCTGAGCGAGCTGGCGCAGCAATTGCTGAAGCCGGGGATTTTTCCTGGGCAAATGTCCTTCAAACCTGGGAAAGCAGCATGCGACATGCGGCCCTCTCAAAAAGAGTCTCAGAAATGCCTCTTGACACTTTTGCCTTAAAACGAGTTAGACTGTGGTTACGGCAATGGACAAAGCATTATGGCCAAATGGATTTTGAAAATGACACTTTAATTCATGCGAGCCGAATTGACGTGAAGAAAATCAGATACACCCTCAGGGCGGTTGAAAAGATCATCCCACTCGAATCCAGAGCCTTGCTAAACGCCCTTGAAGCTTATCAGACGTTGTCCGGCGCACTGCACGATGTGGCGGTGTCAAAGATTCTGCTCACTGAAGAGGGGGGCGTCCTCTCTGACAGCCAGGCTGAGTCCAAACAGGGCGCGAAAGATCTCTCCGGCTATCTCAGCTTTCGCGAGAGACAGGGCTGTGAGTACCGTGCCCAGTTAAAATTTGTTCATGCCGGGCTGATGGAAGAGATTGAGGCATGGCTCAAGTGAGATGCAGTCTTTTGACTTCTGTCTGATATGAGTGACAAAAACATGAGACCGCTTTAAAAAGCGGTCTCATTCATTAAGCGCATCAATATTATGAATTTTTGTTCTGACGACTTGAGAAGCTGGCTTTATTAAGGGTTGAGCGATAGAAAAGCCGAACTAAACCAACCCTTGAAGGACATAAAGGATGGGCAGTACGACGGCCAGCATGCCGGTATTAAACAGCCACAAGGAGTTGGCCAGATCTGCATCCAAACCATAGAGCTGGGGCGGAATCAGGGAATGGAAAGCCGGCGGCATGGCTGACATGATCAGTACGACCTTAACGACGAGACCATCCTGGAGCGTGTCCAGTCCCAGGGCAAAGGCAGCGGATAGGGCAATGGCAGGTACGGCTATGAATTTTATAACTGAGATTGCCAGGCACTCTTTCAGATAATGCCGGATCGCGCTGAATCTAATGCGATATCCAATTGACGTCACCAGCAGGAAAGACGAAAATGGGATAATGACCGCACTGACGGGCGAGAAAAACGACGGTCGCTCAACACCAAGGAAGTTGAGGATCAGACCGGCTGAAATGCTGGTGATGTAAATCTGAAAGACAGGATCTTTTATAATTTTCATGAGCGCGGATTGCTTGTCTTCCTCACCCGCAGTTGTACCGTGAAGTCGAGCGATTGGATATCCAACCAAAAGATAGAGAAATTCCTCCAGCAAACGGTACATGGAAGCGAGCGCGTAGCTGGCTTCTCCTAAAAAAATATAGCAGAATAGACTGCCAAAGCTTCCCAGGTTCATAAAAGCGCCAGAGCAAATAAAGGCGCCGGTCTGATGCCTTTCGTGTCCCATGCCTTTTGAAGTTGCGTAAGCCAGGATCCCGCCGGATAGGATAGCAAGAGCGCCAATTAACGGAAGCGCGACGTAGCGGAGGTCATCCAGCCGAACGACCCAGAAAGCGCCAAAGGTGACGACGGGATTTAACCCAAACATGGCGAACAGCTGCATTCTGCGGACTGTGAGTTCTGCGCGGCCAAGGTATTGTGAAGCCTTGTCAGCCTCCAAACGACCTGCTTTGCGAAACAGGATTCTATTCAAGATCTGGCCCGTCAGAAGCCCAAAAAAGATTATGCTTATAGACAGTAAAAATCTGTTCATAGGCCAAGTGGCTTTTCAGTCATTGGTTTAAACGGAGAAAATACAGAAAACAACCTTATCACCTCGTATTTCTATAGTTTTTATTGTAGACGCAATTTCTTTTCAACGCAACCTTACAACAATTTTTCGGCGGAAGTGCTGCAAAGCGCTCCGGAGGCATGGAGTGACTCAATTATGAGACTTAACGTATATATCAGCAGTACAGGCCTTTGCTCAAGGCGGGAAGCGGATCGACTCATTCTCGAGGGTAAAGTCAGGGTGAATGGAAAAGTCGCGGCGCTTGGAACTCAGGCCGAGCAGGGAGATGTCGTCGAGGTCGAAGGAAAAGTCCTGCGCAAAAAAGTGCCAAGTGTCTATATTGCTTTAAATAAACCCGTGGGCATTACCTGTACGACAGAGCGTCATATTAAGGGCAATATAATCGATTTTGTGAATCACCCCCACCGGATCTTTCCGGTGGGAAGACTCGACAAAGATTCTGAAGGCCTTATTATCTTGACTAATGATGGCGGAATCGTCAATGAAATCCTGAGAGAAGAGAACGATCACGAGAAGGAGTATCTCGTTCAGGTGGATAAGCCAGTGACACCTGAGTTTGTTAAAGCCATGTCCAATGGCGTCAGAATCTATAATCCAGTCAAAAGACAACATACAAAGACAAAGCCCTGCAAAGTCGTGCGTGTTTCGGAATATGGCTTCAGAATAGTTCTGTCTCAGGGACTCAACCGCCAGATACGGCGCATGTGTGAGGCGCTGGGTTATGAGGTGGTCAAGCTGAAGCGCACCAGAATCATGGATCTGCGCTTGGGAGATTTAAAGAGCGGTCACTGGAGACCACTCAGCAAAGAAGAGGTTGCAGGCCTAAGGTATAATCCCATTGAAGAAAAGGGCAGAAGCAAAGGAGGCGCCAAAAAATGAGGATGCCAGCGTTGTTTGTCGGTCATGGATCCCCAATGAATGCTATAGAGGATAATGATTTTACAAAAGGCTGGGTGCAAATGGCAGAGAAACTGCCGCAGCCAAAGGTTATTTTGTCAATTTCCGCGCACTGGTATACAGACGGCACGCGGGTCAACAATGATCCTGCCCCCAGAACGATCTACGACATGTATGGTTTTCCAAAAGAGCTCTACGAGATTGTCTATGACGCGCCGGGATCGCCTGAAGCCGCAGAGGCTGTTCTTAACCAGCTTTCTCAACATGCCCATCTGTGCGTGGCGGACAATTCCTGGGGTATTGATCATGGCACTTGGTCGGTCCTCCATAGGATGTACCCCGACCGGCGCATCCCCGTTCTTCAGTTGAGCATCAACGGCCGAGCGGATGCGAAAACGCACTTCGACATTGGACGTTCACTGTCTGAGCTCAGGGATCAAGGTGTGATGATTTTGGGAAGCGGCAATGTGGTTCACAATCTGAGGCGTGTTCAAATGCAGCGTGCCGATGGTTTCGACTGGGCCTATGAATTCGATGGCTACATTCGGGACAATATGGTCCGGCGTGAAGTAGAGGCCATTCTGGATCACAGTCAGGCAGGGGACTGCGCAAAGCTGGCTTTCCCGACACCGGAGCATTATGATCCGCTGCTTTATGTCCTGGGAGCCAGCAGAGACGACGACAGGCTCACTGTATTCAATGAAGCGTGTGTCATGGGCTCGGTGTCAATGACGAGTTATGCCTATCATAACGTCGAGATTAAGTGACACAAAATAAGCGTTAAGCAGCTTTGGGTGTTTGAAGGAAAGAGGGGGCGGGGGCGTGGGACCATCGGCTAAAAACAAGGAATTGGCGGCAGGACTGAAGCCTGTACGGGGTTCGAGAAAAGGGGCTCGCGGCTGGAGATGCCTTTCCCTTTGCCTGCTTCTCATTCTCTTGATCCAGTGCCCGCCCGCCCTCGCCAACAGCGGTCCGCCTCGCATTTTGCCGGATCAAAATAAAGTGATTTTCATGGAGAATCCAGGCGTTGCGCTGGTTCGTGAACATCTCAGGATGGAGTGGAAGCCGGAGCTCTATAGTGCTGAGATTACAGTCACCTATATTTTTGAGAACACGAAGGAAAGCCCTCAGGCGCTGACGTTATGGTTTATGAGTGGTGATTACGAGGATCAGAGCTTTGAGATCCGGAGTTCAAGCGAATGGGTCCCTTCAAAAGAGATTGAGCCGGCAGCTTACCATATTGAAAACTGGGCGCCTGAAGAAGATCCTCCCTTTGTCACTCCCTTTAATGAGCTTCCGGAGACATCTCTGGATTATTACGGCCAGATTCAGACACCGGCCAGAATCACAGAGTGGCTTCTCGAACTGGCACCGCGGGAACGGACAGAAGTCGTGGTGGCCTATGAGGCTATAAGTGGGTATCTGAGTCATTCTGACTACTTTACCAACTACAGGACCTTGTACTATGCGCTTTCTCCTGCCCGGTTTTTCGATGGTGAGGCGGTCGTCGACCTCGAACTGATTGTTCCGGATAATTGGTTCGCTGCGGCTAATCTGCCGCTGGAACTCGAAGCGCCGGGGCGGTACACCCTGAAGAATTACGCCATAGGTTCTGAAGACCTGTATTTGAGCTTGCTCGACACTAAGGCGCTGATGTTCGGACTCAATTCCAGAGCAGCCTTATTGGCTTGGACCTGGCCGCCGTCTGTGTTCAGCTTCATTGCAGCCTTACTTTTTGCCCGTCACAAAAAACGGGTGGCTGCAGGTCTCCTGATCGTTGGGATAGCGGTCCTGTCACTCAATGTTGTCAAGCCCTCCTACGGGATGGTCTTTATGATGATTTTATTTTTGCCGATTGTCGTGGTGACTTCAGCCTTTATTGCCGCAGTAGTGATTGTCTGCAGAAGACGCAGGCGGATAAGAGAAAGGGTAATGGACATCCATTTTGACGATAAGAAACCAAAGGATTAGGAGCGCTGAGCATGAAGCGGGAAAACAGGAAAACACATTGCTTTATCGATTACGAAAATGTCCACGAATCCGGATTTGAAGGCGTTGAAGCGCTGTCAGACGGAGATGCGGTCACCATATTTATCAGCAGTGCCTCCCACAAGATCAGCCTTGTGGTGCTGGAAACACTCCTTCGAAAAAAGTGTGAGCTGAATATCATCCATACTATTGGCACTGGTAAAAACAATCTCGATTTTCAGCTGATTGCTGAAGTGGGCTATCAGATTGGGCGTCATACCTATGAGGCGCAGTCCACACAGTTCGCAATCATCAGTAAAGACCGGGGATATGAAAATGTTGTGACTGCATTTTTAAATCGCGGATTCCAAATTATTCAGTGTGAAACCATTGAGAAAATTGATCAGAACGTCGACTTTGTCAGAGATGAGCCTATACCGGATGAGTTGGTTGAGGAATGGGAATTCGCAGCGTCCATCCGAAAATGTTTGGTAAGTTTAAAATTGAGTCCTTCTGACTTGAAGAAAGCAGATGCTATTTTCAAGGAGTCGCTTACATTAAATACCTTGCATGACCGTTTGGTAAAAGCCTTTGGAAAGAAGGGCAATCACCCTGTCTATGGCAAATTGAAGGCGCTTCACAAACAATATCAAAAGACATTGCCGCCAGTTGTGCCGGAACTTGATGAGACCATGTCTGAGATCCATGAAGGGTTTGTGCCGGTCATAGAGCGCACTGAAGATCTGCGGCCTGAAGATGAGATGCAAAGCTTGAATTTTCATGGGGATCACCTTATTGAGACATCCAACGGTGGAGAAGTGCCTATGGAGGCCGGTTCATCAGCTGAAATGACAGAATTGGTTGCTGGTGAGCCGGTGACTCACCACGAGAAACCGGCTGTTGAAACTAAGAAAAAGACGCGCGGGCGTAAAAGGAAACAGCCGGCTGCTAAAACTGTGTCTAAGGCTGAGCACTCGGAGAGTGAAGGGGTGCGCTTTGAACGTGATATGGACCAGCTGCCGGTGATCCATGTTGAATCCATGGCAGAAGGACAATCAGAATCACAGGCAAAGCCGGAAATGGAGCCTCATCCGGAGACCATTCAGACCGGAGCCTCGGCAGATCCTCATGAAAAGACGGTCGACAAGAAGAAACGCAGACCGGGCAGGCCAAGGAAGAAAAATGGTACATCCAAGTCAGCAGAAAAAACGAACGTCACTGAAGATGCTGGTGAAACGGGACTTGTGGCTTCAAAAGATCCAGCGGCCGAATAGTCAAGAGTTGTGATGTTTTTGAAATATAAGGTCAAAACTTGAATAAAGTGGATTTAATAGGTAAAATGCAAGTAAAACATCATGAGGCACACTTTGAAGGCCGTGCCGTGAGGGAGGCTTCAGCTTGAAAGTCAACAAATTGGCTATGCTGACAGATTTCTATGAATTAACAATGGGGAATGGTTATTTGCTGTCGGGGAAGATGGATCAAATCGTCTGTTTCGATATGTTTTTCAGAAAAGTACCGGATGACGGCGGCTTTGCCATCATGGCAGGGCTCGATCAGATCATTCGATACCTTAAGGATTTAAAATTCGAAAAAGAGGATATTGCGTTTCTCAGGGAAAAAGCAATTTTTGATGAGAAATTTTACGACTATCTCGAAAATTTCAAATTTAGCTGTGATGTTTGGGCTATGCCTGAAGGAACACCGATCTTCCCTAATGAGCCCATTTTTGTCGTGACAGGACCGGTCATACAGGCTCAGCTTATTGAAACGGTGGTGCTCTTGACCCTGAATCACCAGAGCCTTATTGCAACTAAAGCAAATCGTATAGTCAGAGCAGCCCAGGGAAGGGCTGTCATGGAGTTTGGATCCAGACGCGCCCATGGATATGATGGTGCAGTGCTTGGCGCAAGAGCGGCCTTTATAGGCGGTTGTATAGGCACGTCCTGTACTGTTGTCGAGCAGATCTTTGGCATTCCGGCCATGGGGACCATGGCCCACAGCTGGATTCAGATGTATGATTCGGAATATGAGGCTTTTAAGACCTATGGGTCGGTTTATCCTGACGACCA
>WXFH01000058.1 GCA_009881125.1 Acidaminobacter sp.
ATGATTTCAGGTTTGGTTGAAGACGGACGATATGGGATTGTCCTTGACGCATCCCTTAGTGGTGGCGCTTCCTTCTCTGAAGTTCTTGTCGAAAGAGAAGGAAAATTGATTCGCCGTTTTGGCACTTCCGGAGCGTCAAATAAATCACCGACTTATCGATTTGATTTCAGGCTGACTGAAGATGTTGACCGAGATGGATGGGTTGAAATACCAACACTAATCAGCCCTGTGGGCTACGACCGCGTTGCGAAGAGAGACGTGCCGTGGATCACCCTGTGGAATCACTGGGACAGTGAAGGCAACATGGTCCCCGTTTTCAGGACATATGATGATCAAAGTCTGGGGTTCAGGATTATGCTGCCTCAAAGCTGGGACAATACAGTGACGTTGACGCGCAATGATCAGGGGATTGCGTTTGCTGAAGTTCAGGAGGATGGCATTGAGCGCGTTAAGATTCTCGAAGTGATTGTGATCAAGCGTTCCGACGCCGAACAGGTGGATGCCCAGATGAAATCACTCGGGTATTTTGAATTATCCAGAACTATGGATCACTTTTATTATGGGAAAACATTCTCGCACGATACTTTGACAATGACTGAATTTGGTATGACGGAGCAGCAGCTTGCTGACGCTTTTGCTGTTTTGAATTAAATAATTCACCTCAATAGGTGCAATCACAAGGAGACAGGAGGCGCAATATGGGCAATATATTGGTATTGGAAGATCAACCGGATATTAGGGAATTTGTTGTCATAAATATAAAGAGATACGGCTATCAGGTATTTGAGGCGGGAACAGGTGAAGAAGCTCTTGAAATTGTCTCGAAAGTCAAAATTGACATTGCCGTTCTCGATGTTATGCTGCCAGGCATGGATGGTTTCGAAGTTTGCAAACGGATCAGGGAAACCAATAAATATATGGGGATCATTATGCTGACGGCAAAATCCATGGAGACAGACAAGATCCAGGGACTGCTTAACGGTGCGGATGATTATATGGTCAAGCCATTCAGCCCCAAAGAGTTGGTGGCAAGGGTCGACTCTCTTTTCAGGCGGGTAAAATTGCTGAAAGAGGACAATAGCGAACGCTATAACGTAAAGCCGTTTGTCATAGACTTCGAAAATCGTCAGATTTACAAGAATGATGTCGAAATCGATTTAACGCAGCTTGAATTTGCTATTGTAGCCACTTTGGTGAAAAATGAAGGAAAGCCATTAAGTCGTGAATACATCCTGGATCACGTCTGGGGTGAAAATTTCTTTGGAAGTTACAAAATTGTGGACGTCAACATCAGAAGGCTGCGACAGAAGCTGGAAGAGGATCCTTCTAATCCTGAATTTATCATGACTGTATGGGGACTTGGATATAAATGGAAGAAGGCGGAGTGATCCATGCAAGGAATCAAAAAGCGCTGGGTCAGAACCTATCTCTTAATTGTCATGGGGGTTGCACTGGTGGTGTTGTTGGCATTTTTGCTGACCGTGCGCAGTTTCTATTACAATTATGTCTATAGAGGTCTCGAAAACTATTTGTCGGTCACGACTGGATTTTACGAAAAATACCTGCAGCAAAACCAATATTCTTTTGATGAAGTCGCTCAGCTGATCGTCAGAGATTTTGAATCAGGTGAGCTTGTGGAGCTTCAGGTGCTTGACCTTGAAGGTGTGATCCATTATTCATCTGCAGGGTATATTCCGGATCGTCCTGTGACAACGGAGGACTATGCGGAAGCCATGAACGGTGAGCCGTCAAAGTGGATTGGTAGGAATCCCGATACTGGCGAACGCCTTATGGCGATTACGGGTACAATTCGCGAAGAGGAAGGAAGCGCGATTGCAGCGATTCGATATGTCTCGTCTTTGACTTACGCGGATGCCATGATCTACAGAGCTGGCGTCTATTCTCTCTTTGCGGTGGTCGTCATACTGATTCTAATGCTTATTACGTCTGAGAGTTTCAGCAGGTCTATTCTGACACCTATTCGAAACATTATCAGAGTTTCAAAGAGAATGGCAGAAGGGGATTTGTCAGAGCGGATCCCTTATCATTATAAAGATGAAATCGGAGAGCTGTGCGAGACTATAAACTATATGGCTGATCAGCTTCAAAAATCCGAGGCTATGAAAAATGAATTCATCTCGTCGATCTCACATGAAATCCGAACGCCTTTGACTGCTATCACAGGTTGGGGAGAAACGATTCTGACAGGCGGGTTTGAGGACATGTCACAGGTTGAGCGTGGTTTAAACGTCATCATGAGAGAGACGGACCGCCTGTCGGCTATGGTGACGGAGCTGCTTGATTTTTCCAGGATCGAAAGCGGGCGCTTTACACTTTATCTTGAGGTGTTTAGACTGGATCAGGAACTCGTAGAAATAATTGATATGTATAAACCGAGAGCGGAAAAAGAAGGCGTTCAATTGAGCTTCTCACTGAAGTCAGATGAGGTTTATCTTGAGGGCGACAGCAACCGTTTGAGACAAGTAGTCATCAATCTGCTGGATAATGCCATCAAATTTACGCCACCGGATAAGCGGGTTGAAGTCTCTCTTGAGGAACTCTCGGAAGAAATCGTCATTACTATCTCTGATCAGGGTATTGGGATGAATAAAGAGGAGCTTCGCCATGCCAAGGATAAATTCTACAAGGGCGCGAGTAAAAAATCAGGCAGTGGTTTGGGACTTGCGATCTGTGATGAAATCGTAGAGCTTCACGGCGGAAAGATGACGCTGGAAAGCGCGCCTGGCAAAGGGACGACCGTGAAGGTACGACTAAGGCGGTGAGATTTACTGGTTTTCAAGCCTTTGAGTGGAGGTCGAACCCGGCATACGGCCCTGAATGTTAATCAATTTGAAAGACTCTCTTCATGGATTTATTGTATAATGGAGCTATCATCCGGTGAAAGGGGGGAGCCTTATGACAACGCGAACAGCAAGACCAATAAGACGAATTGAAGCGTTTTTGCTGGAACTATTGACCTGGGGCTCCGTTGTCTACGCCTTTGACCGCATCATGGACCGTTCGTTGTGGATCTCGGGCTTTTGGCTCGGTATATTGGTGATGACCGGGCTCAATTTCTACTTAATGACGAAAGCGACGACACTGGGCAAGTATATTCTGGATATGAAGATTATCGATCGCAGGACTGGAAGGGATCTTACTTTTGTGAGGATGCTGCTTCGGGAAACCATCGGCAAAGCTGCTTCTGCTCTGATCCTGATGATTGGATTTATTTGGATCATCATTGACAACGAAACCGCTGGATGGCACGACAAGCTGTTTCATTCTCAGGTGGTGGAAATGGTTCAAATCAAGCGCGTGGCTCGTCGAAGCCCGGATGATGACGAATTTTTTGTTAGGGGATAAAAAATCCGCCTCGCGACAGACTGATTTCGGTCTTGCGAAGCGGATTTGTTTTTTTCTAAAGTGAGATTTCCAGCAGATCCTCCACCGTGATGTTGGTGAAGTAGTCTTCTCCAATGGCGAACTGCTCATAGATTTTTCTAAGGGCGGTTAAATCATGAGGCTGTCCGGTCAGGGCATTCTCGATATCCACTATATCAAGACGACTGAAAAAATCTCCGAAAATTCGGGCGTGCTGAATGATGCCGCGCTGGACATCAAGATGGAGTTCCACCAAGCCGCCGGCAAACTTTTTCTCTTTTTGAAAGCTGTAATTTGGTGATTTGCCAAAATTCCATGGCCATGTGCCATACTTTTCTTCCACTAATTTCTCAATGGCAGAAATATCCTGTGCGCTCCAGGGGTGGATTGCCTCGGCGCCAAAGCGCTGCATGACATGGGACTGAATCAGGTCTTGAAATTTGTCCAGATCCATAGGCGGATCCAAGTGCTTGAGATGTTCCTGGATGTTGGTGACGCGGCTGACAACGGACTGGATGCTCTTGCCTTCAAACTTGCTGGCTCGCGGCTTCAGCGCTTTCGAGAGGTCAGCTATTTCGGAGGTGAATAAGAGTGTGCCGTGGTGGAGGGTTCGGTCATGGTACTTGTACTGAGCGTTGCCTGAGAATTTCTTGCCCTCAATAGTCAAATCATTGCGTCCTGAAAACTCGGCATTGACGCCCAGGGACTGGAGGACTTCGAGGATAGGTTCGGTAAAGCCTCTAAAATCACTGAAACTTTTTCCGGAATCAGTTTTAATAAAAGTAAAATTGAGATTGCCAAAGTCATGGAAGACGGCGCCGCCGCCTGAAAGTCGTCGCACGACAGGGATCTGGTTTTCCTGTACATAATCTACATTGATTTCCGCCATAGTATTCTGGTTCTTGCCAACTATGATGGAAGGCCCGTTGCGCCATAGCATGAAGCAGTCCTCTCGGAATCCGTTCATAATGTATTCTTCAGCTGCTAGATTAAAATGCGGATCGGTGAAGGGGTTGATAAAGATTAACATACTTTGAGTCTCCTTTCCACTTCCGTGAATGAGATCATAATAGCCGTTATTTGACATGTCGTCAAGACGAGACAATTTGGCAAATTATGACGAGTTTGAATCTGGGAGGGTGTGAATCTGTCGGTCGGAAATCACGCAAATATCGCATTAATTTGTAGAAAATTGACAGAATTGAATGATAAGTAAAATAACAGTTGTCCAAAGTCTTAGGATGATGTATAGTCTTTATAGATTATGAATTCAGTATTAGTTAAATATTTTCTAGATGATTGAAGTCTGAGATCATTCCGCAGTGTTTTGCTGACGGGGTAGCCGAAGGAGAAATGGGATCGTCCGCCAGATGATGTCAAAAACTCTCAGGCAAAAGGAAGGCTTCAGGATAGGTCTCTGAAAAGCCGCAAAAAGCGGCGCCGAAGGAGTAAAGCTCTCAGGCAAATCAACAGAGAACGCAACACGGGCAAACCCTGTCGTTGCGTTCTTTTTTATTGTCATTTTCTTCACAAAAAAATGCGGCAGGTTATTGTGTTAGTCTTACTTAAATTGGGTACAAATTAGTCAGTCCACGATTAATGGGAGGGATGTAACAATGTCAGAGCTCAAGAGAACCTCGCTGTATGAATCACATCTTAAAGCGGGCGGGAAGATCGTCGAATTTGCCGGCTGGGAGATGCCAATACAGTATGAAGGCCTCGTAGTGGAGCACGAAGCGGTCAGAAACAAAGTCGGTCTTTTTGATGTATCTCACATGGGCGAAGTTTCCGTCAAAGGAAAGGACGCTGAGAAGTTCGTCAACAACCTGGTCACCAATGATGTCTCGCTGCTCAACCCTAATCAGATCGCTTATGCCATGATGTGCAACGAAAATGGCGGTGTTGTGGATGATCTTCTGAACTACAAATATTCAGAAGACCATTATTTCCTCGTCATCAACGCTTCCAACGTCGACAAAGACTTTGCCTGGATGCAGAAGCAGGCTGCGGGTTTTGACGTAGAGCTTGTCAACTTGTCAGACGGCATGAGTGAAATTGCTGTTCAAGGTCCAAATGCTCAGGCGCTTCTTCAGCGTTTGACAGACACCAATCTCGACGAAATTGCATTTTTCTACTTTAAAGACGGCGTTAAAGTCTGTGGTCTTGACACTATTGTATCTCGTACCGGTTACACGGGCGAAGATGGTTTCGAAGTCTATCTGAGCCATGAAGCTGCTCCGGTTGTCTGGGAAGCGCTTCTCAAAGAAGGTCAGGATCTTGGCGTTAAGCCAGCTGGTCTCGGCTGCCGCGACACACTCCGCTTTGAAGCTGGACTTCCGCTCTATGGCAATGAATTTGACGACAACATCAGCCCGCTTGAGGCAGGCTTGGGGTTCTTTGTCAAGCTGGACTCGCCTTTCATTGGCAGTGATGTTCTCGTCAAGCAGAAGGCTGAAGGATTAGCGCGCAAAACTGTAGGGCTTGAAATGGTTGACAGAGGCGTTCCGCGCCACGGCTATGAAGTCGCTGTCAATGGCGAAGTCATTGGACATATCGCAACAGGCTATACTTCCCCAACCCTTGGAAGAACCATAGCAAATGCTTTGATCGACGCGAAGTACTCAGAGATGGGCACTGAAGTGGATGTCCTCATCCGCGGAAAAGCTGCTAAAGCAAAAGTTGTAAGCAAGCGTTTCTACACTAAACAATATAAAAAATAAAAAACATAATTAGACGGAGGGATTTTTGATGAATGTTGTAAAAGGACTGTACTATTCTGAAGATCACGAGTGGGTAAAAGTAGAAGGCGGCAAGGCTAAAGTTGGCGTTTCTGATCATGCGGCACACCAATTGGGCGACATTGTTTACCTCGAACTGCCAGAAGTAGGTGCAGAACTCAGCGCAGGTGATGTTTTCGGCGTCATCGAATCCGTTAAAGCGGCTTCTGATTCTTATTCCCCTGTTTCCGGCGTTGTTACTGCTGTCAACGAAGAGCTCGCTGACGGACCGGAAGCCATCAACTCTGATCCATATGAGAGCTGGATTTTCGAACTTGAACTCAGCGACGCGTCTGAGCTTGAAGGCTTGATGACAGCTGAGGCTTACGAAGCGTTTATCGCTGAATAATCGTTGATAACGTATTAAGCCGCGTTGTTTGAGCGAGTAAAAAGCGACACGAATTCTTCGGGATTCGTGTCCGCTTGTCTAACGCCAAAGACGCACGCTTCTTAGAGAAGCATCAGGCCTGTCACTAGAATTGTGAACTTAATTATAGGAGGTTGGACATGCATAAATTCATTGCCAACACGGAGCAGGATCGCCAGGACATGCTCAAGGTGATCGGTGCGCCGTCCATTGAATCGCTGTTTTTCGATATTCCGGAAAACCTGCGCTTCACTGGTGAACTGAACCTCGAACCAGGGTATTCTGAAATAGAAATGATGGATAAGCTTCAGCAGTTATCCTGCCTGAACAAATCGATTGATCAGCTCGTTTGCTTCCGTGGCGCGGGCGCATATGATCATTACATTCCTACAACGATCAAGCATTTAGCTGGCCGTTCGGAATTTTTTACAGCTTACACGCCATATCAGCCTGAGATCAGCCAAGGCACACTTCAGGTTATCTTTGAGTACCAGTCCATGCTGTGTGAACTCACAGGTATGGACGCTTCAAATGCTTCCATGTATGACGGCCCTACGGCAGCAGTCGAAGCGGCTATTATGGCAGCAACTATCAAGCGCAAAAAGAAAATCGTCGTTTCAAAGGGCTTGAATCCGGAAGCGAGAAGTGTCATGAAGACCTACTTCCACTTCAGAGACTTCGAAATGGTTGAAGTTGAGCTTGAGAATGGCAAAACCAACCCTGAGACACTTAGAGCAGCTATGTGTCCAAACTGCGCAGGCGTCATCATCCAGAGCCCTAACTTCCTGGGTGTGGTAGAAGATATGCACGCCCTTGGTGCAGTAGCAAAAGAAACAAAGTCAGTCTACATTGCCTATGTAGATCCAATTTCACTTGCAGTCCTTGAAACGCCGGGCAACTATGGCGCAGATATCGTTATTGGTGAGGGTCAAGGTCTCGGCAACGTTATCAACTTTGGCGGTCCTTACCTCGGTTTCCTCGCAACGCGCTCAGAGCACGTTCGAAAAATTCCGGGCAGAATCGTAGGCCAATCTGAAGACGTGGACGGCAAGCGTGCCTTCGTTTTGACGCTTCAAGCCCGCGAACAGCATATCCGCAGATTCAAAGCGACTTCCAACATCTGCTCCAACCAAGGACTCAACGTTCTCATGGGTTCCATTTACATGGCAACTATGGGCAAAGAGGGCTTGAAGGAAGTTGCAAAGCAGTGTTTTGACAAAGCGCAGTACGCTTATGACAAGCTGATCGCGACCGGCAAATTCAAGCCTGCTTTCGAAGGCAGAAGCTTCTTTAAAGAGTTTGCCTTAGTCAGTGATGTTCCTTTTGAGAAAATTGACCAATATCTGATCGATAATGGCTTCCTTGGTGGATTCTCTTTAGCTGAGGACTATGGTATTGAGGGCGGCCATCTCTTCTGCGTGACCGAAAAGCGGAGCAAGGCGGAAATCGATCGACTTTGCTCAATGCTGGAGGTGATGTAGATGATGAGAGTATATGAAAAACTGCTTTTCGAAATTTCCAAAGAAGGCCGTAAGGCATACTCGCTCCCGGCAACTGGTGTTCCATCTGTGGAACTGTCATCTGCAATCGCGCCTGAGCTCCTCAGAAAAGAAGACGCTCAGCTTCCTGAGCTGTGCGAAGTGGATGTCGTAAGACATTACACCGGTCTTTCCAACAAGAACTATGGCGTAGACACAGGTTTCTATCCGCTTGGCTCCTGTACTATGAAATATAATCCTAAGATCAATGAAGATGCAGCTTCTGTGCCTGGTATGTCAAGACTTCACCCATATCAGCCGGATTCTACGCTTCAGGGCACTCTGCGCATGATGCATGAGCTTTCTGACATGCTGGCTGAAATTGCAGGCATGGACAGCGTTACGCTTCAGCCTGCTGCCGGCGCTCACGGCGAGCTCCTTGGCCTGTTCCTGATCAAGGCTTATCATCAGCACAACAATGACTTTAAGAGAACCAAGATCATTGTTCCTGACTCCGCTCACGGCACAAACCCTGCGACTGCTGCAGTAGCGGGCTTTGATATCGTTGAGATCGAGTCCGAAGCAGATGGTTCTGTCAACGTGGAAGCTTTAAAAGCGGCTTTGAGTGACGAGGTTGCCGGCTTCATGCTGACTAACCCTAGCACCCTCGGCTTGTTTGAAAAGAGCATCAAGGAAATCGCGGAACTTGTTCATGAAGCCGGCGGTCTCCTCTACTATGACGGCGCCAATATGAATGCCATCATGGGTAAGACACGACCTGGCGACATGGGCTTTGACGTCATGCACTACAACCTGCATAAGACATTCTCCACGCCTCATGGCGGCGGTGGTCCAGGCGCGGGTCCTGTAGGCGTCAAGAAATTCCTCGAGCCATTCCTTCCAAAACCAGTTGTCAGCTTAAAAGACGGCAAGTATTTCATGGACTATGACCGTCCGCTTTCCATCGGCAAAATTAAAGGCTTCTACGGCAACTATGGCATCCTCCTTCGCGCCTATACTTATATCAAGACTATGGGTCGTGAAGGTATTAAGGAAGTCAGTGAAACAGCTGTCCTGAACGCCAACTATATGATGCACCGCCTGAAGAAGGACTTTGACCTTCCTATGGACCGACTTTGCAAGCATGAGTTTGTCCTTGCGGGCGTCAAGGAAAATGGTATGGTGGTCAGTACGCTGGACGTTGCCAAGCGTTTGCTTGACTATGGCTACCATCCGCCAACCATCTACTTCCCATTGATCGTTCACGAAGCGATCATGGTCGAGCCAACAGAGACAGAGAGCAAGGAAACTCTCGACGAGTTCTGCGACGCTATGATCAAGATTGCTCATGAAGCTATTGAGTCACCTGAGCTTCTCAAGGATGCGCCGCATGGTACACCGGTCAGAAGAATCAATGAAGCGAAAGCAGCCCGTGACCTGATCCTCACTTACAAGGATTCACTCAAGGGTTAACAAGCGCTTCGGAAAGCAACCTATAAGCAAAACAGAGACGGTGCTGTAAGACTGCTCTGTTTTGCTTTCTTTCTATCTTTAGTTAGAACAGGGTGTGCTAAAGCTCAGCGCTCTATTGGCTGACTTCGGGCGCACACGACGGGAGGTCATTCGGAAATGCGCTTATTGGAAGGTAAAAAAACTGCTGAAGCGGTTAAAAAGCAAATCCTCGAAAAAGTCGAGTTTCTTAAAAGCAAAGCCATTGAACCCAAATTGGACGTCATCATCATAGGTGAAGACGACGCAGCAATGGCCTATGTGGGCATGATCGCAAGATCTTCTCAAAAATATGGCGTCGCTTCCGAAGTGGTAGCTCTTCCGGCGACGATTACCGAGTCCGAGCTTTTGGATAAGATTCGGGAGATCAACGCGGATAAGTCTGTTCACGGTCTGATAGTCCAAATGCCGCTGCCAAAAGGCATTGATGAAAAACGTGTCATTGAAACCATAGACCCGCTTAAAGACGTCGACGGCTTTCATCCTATGAACGTCGGCAATTTGTCTATTGGTGAGGATGGCTTTGTGCCGTGCACGCCCTATGGCATCTATAAGATGACGGAAATTGAAGAACTCGACTTTACCGGCAAGAATGTCGTTGTTCTGGGACGCAGCAACATTGTCGGCAAGCCGGCAGCCATGCTGATGCTCAGAAAGAATGCAACGGTGACAATTTGCCACTCGAAGACGAAAAACCTGGCGGAAGTGACGTCCAAAGCGGATGTGCTGATCGCGGCCATAGGTGTGAAGAAGTTTGTGAAGCGCGATATGGTGGGCGAAGGCGCTATTGTCATTGACGTTGGAATTCACAGCGAAGATGGCAAGATCGTCGGGGACGTTGACTTTGAGGATGTTAAGGATAAAGTGTCCATGATCACGCCGGTTCCCGGCGGGGTAGGCACAACCACAATCGCGATGCTCATGCACAACGCGGTTAAAGCGGCCCATAAACAAAATGGACTTCAATTCTAAGCCCGAAGCGGTCTGTGCAAGACGGGTATAAAGATGAATCAAGGGGTGTGCGTGCCTAGCGGACAATTGTCGCTGCGATTTCGCGCACTCCTTTTTTTATTTAAAAATTAACTAAAAAAATTTTATAAAAATAAGCAAATGGGGTTGAAAACTTTATTTTATGCTGATATATTGATAGGAACATCTGAAAGCGATATACATATTTATAAATTAATATACAATATTATGATAGGAAAGGTGAGCAAAATGATAACGAAATTCAAGCGGGTCCTCGTTGCAAACCGTGGAGAAATAGCCATCCGGATCTTTAGAGCATGCAATGAACTCGGCATCCGGACAGTGGCGATTTACTCGAGCGAGGATAAAAATGCCTTGTTCAGACTCAAGGCAGATGAGTCCTATCTGATTGGAAAAAATAAAGGCCCTATTGAAGCCTACCTCGACATTGATGAAATTATAAAGCTGGCAGTGAAAAAAGGCGTCGACGCCATTCACCCTGGCTATGGTTTCCTCTCCGAAAATCCTGAGTTTGCTCTGAAATGTGCAGAAGCCGGCATTGCCTTTATTGGACCAACGCCGGAGATGATGCACCGCGTCGGCGATAAAATCAACTCCAAGCACGTTGCGGTAGCAGCCGGAGTCCCTGTCATTCCAGGAAGTGAGAAGCCAATCCGCACGGATGAAGAGGCCATTCATTTCGCAAATGAAGCGGGCTATCCTATTATGCTCAAAGCGGCAGCCGGCGGCGGCGGCAGAGGTATGCGGATAGTCAGGGAAGAGTCCAAGCTTATTGAAGAGCTGCATTCTGCACGGAATGAAGCCAGAAAGGCTTTTGGCGTTGAGGATGTCTTCATCGAGAAGTACCTGGAAGATCCAAAACACGTTGAAGTTCAGATTTTAGGAGATGCCTACGGCAATATCGTGCACCTCTTTGAACGCGACTGCTCCATCCAGCGTCGGCATCAAAAACTGATTGAGTATACGCCGGCGTTCTCCCTGCCGCAAGAGAAGCGCCTCGAAATCTGTCAGGACGCTATTAAGATCGCCGCTTCTGTCGCTTACAAAAATGCCGGGACCTGTGAGTTCCTGGTAGACCAGGAAGGCAAGCATTACTTCATTGAAATGAACCCAAGAATTCAGGTTGAGCACACGGTCACTGAGATGGTTACCGGTGTCGATATTGTCCAGGCACAGATCATGATTGCGGAAGGATACCCGCTTGGTTCAGTTGAAATCAATCTTCCTAATCAGGATGCCGTTCAGATTCGCGGCTATTCCATTCAGTGCCGGATCACGACAGAAGACCCAGCCCACAACTTTGCGCCTGACACAGGTAAAATGGACGTCTACAGAACCGGCGGCGGTTTTGGCGTCCGCCTTGACGGCGGCAGCGGCTTCACCGGCGCAATCATCAGCCCGTATTATGACAGTCTCCTCGTCAAGTCCACGACTTGGGGCAGAACTTTTGATGACGCGATTCGCAAGCAGATCCGTTCGATCCGGGAGATTACGATCCGCGGTGTGAAAACAAACGCAGCTTTCCTGATCAACGTGCTTAACCATGAGACCTTCAAGCGGGGTGCTTGTGACACCAACTTCATCCTCAAGAACAAAGAGCTCTTTGACATTCACGCTAAGAAGGATATAGAGCTCAGAGTCCTCAATTATATTGGCGAGAAAGTCGTCAATGAGACCAAGGGCTTCAAGCGAGAGTATGACGTTCCGTTGGTGCCGAAGTTCGAAAAGAGAGTCCTTTATGGCACAAAGCAAATTCTCAACGAGCGTGGGGCCGATGGTCTTGTGAACTGGATCCACGACCAGAAGAAGCTCCTTCTCACAGACACCACCATGCGGGATGCCCATCAATCACTTATGGCGACGCGTGTCCGGACTCGCGATATGACCCGTATTGCCAAGGCGACCTCACACCTTGCGGAAGATCTTTTCTCGCTCGAAATGTGGGGTGGCGCAACCTTTGACGTCGCCTACCGGTTCCTGAAAGAATCGCCATGGGAGCGCCTTGAGATACTGCGTGAGCGCATCCCGAACATCCTGTTCCAAATGCTTCTGCGAGGCGCTAACGGCGTTGGCTATAAAAACTATCCGGACAACGTGATTCGTGAGCTGATCCAAGTATCGGCAGCCAAAGGCATTGACGTCTTTAGAATCTTTGATTCCCTGAACTGGATCAAGGGCATGGAAGTCGCCATTGACGAAGTCATAAAAACCGGGAAAATCGCAGAGGCCACAATCTGCTACACCGGAGATATCCTCGACACATCCAGAGACAAGTATTCCCTCAAATATTACGTCGATATGGCTAAAGAGCTGGAGCGCATGGGCGCCCACATTCTTGCCATCAAGGACATGTCGGCGCTTCTCAAGCCGTACGCGTCCTTCAAGCTGGTCAAAGCTCTCAAGGATGAAATCTCCATCCCAATTCACGTACACACCCATGATACGACGGGCAACGGCGTCGCGTCCATGCTCATGGCAGCAGAGGCCGGCGCGGATATAGTCGATACCGCCTTTAACAGCATGTCAGGGGTCACCAGTCAGCCGGCGCTGAACTCCATTGTCGCGGCACTGGAAAACACTGAGCGGGACACAGGCATCAGTTTGAAATCCATCCAGCTGCTCAGCGATTATTGGGCTTCCGTCAGACCGGTTTATTCACAGTTTGAGTCGGATCTCAAAGCGGCCAGTACTGAGATTTACCGCTATGAAATTCCGGGCGGCCAGTATTCCAACCTGAAGCCTCAGGTGGAAAGCTTTGGTCTTGGCCACCGCTTCACTGAAGTCAAGGAAATGTTCCGAACAGTCAATGATATGTTTGGAGACATTGTCAAGGTTACCCCTTCTTCTAAAGCGGTCGGGGACATGGCGATCTTCATGATTCAGAATGAGCTTACGGAAGAAAATATCTACGACAAAGCTAAAGATATGGCATTCCCGGATTCAGTTGTCGCGTACTTCCAGGGCATGATGGGACAGCCACAGGGCGGGTTCCCTGAAAAGCTTCAAAAGCTGGTGTTAAAAGACATTGAGCCTATCACCTGCAGACCGGGAGAATTGCTTGAGCCGGAAGATCTAGACGGCATCAAGGCTATGCTTGAGACTAAGTACAAGCGTGAATTCTCCGAGGCGGAAATCATCAGCTACGCGCTGTATCCAAAAGTCTTTGAAGACTATCTCGATTGGGTCGCTAAAAACGGCGATTTCAGCAGGATGGGCAGCGATGTCTTCTTCCACGGTCTCGCTGAAGGTGAAACCTGTGAGGTTGAGCTCGAAGTCGGCAAAACTATGGTCATCAAGCTCATTGAAATTGGAAAGCTGGATGAAAAAGGAAATAGAACAATAGATTTCGAGATCAATGGTAATCGAAGAGAGATCGAAATTAAGGACAAGACGAGTAAAATGACTGTGACAGAGTCATATTCCGCAATGGCGGATCCCTCCAATCCCTTCGAAATAGGGTCCTCTATTCCCGGAACTGTCACCAAGCTTCTAGTGAAGGAAGGGGAAACGGTCAAGGTTGGTCAAACCGTCGCGGTCGTCGAGGCTATGAAGATGGAGACTTCGGTGACGTCGCCCGTAGATGGCAAGGTCGCGAAAATCAATGTCAGTCTGGCGCAAAGCGTTAAATCAGGCGAACTTTTAATTGAGCTTGTCGGACATTAGAACTTAGAGAGCGGGGAATTGGTGTGACAGCCAATTCCCCGTTTTTTCATGCGGCCAGGCGCGGCTATTCCGGTTGGCTGGCAAGAAGGCGTTAGGTCAGGGAAAATGAGGCCAGTCGCGATGACGGCCAACATTATCATAACTGCAAGGGATAATTAAGGAGGGGTGGTTAAGTCAAAGGTGTCAAAGGATCTGACATAGGATGAGATTCCTTATATTGACAAAATATGTAAGTTCGAGTACCCTTATAGTAGTCAATCCTGGTAGTCAATCCTGGTAGTCATTCTTTAATCTGTATTGAAGTCTCATCTTTTGAAATGGAGTGGTATCTCTGTCTGTAAACGAAGTCAACCCATACTGCTTTAAAGACTTGTCTGCCATGGTCCGGGAAGCCCAAGTCAGCGGCTGCGAGGCGGAACTCATGGAAGGTGTTGTCAGCAAGCGGCTGGATGCCGTTCTCTACTCAAAAGAAACTCAGGAACATATAGCCCGAGTGTCAGCTTGTTCCGCAGAAATTGCAGGCGCTATGGGACTTACGGACGGAGAAGTTCAATTGATAAAAAAAGCCGCCGTCTATCACGATGTCGGAAAACATGAAGTGCCGGATGCACTGCTGAATAAACCGGGGCCCCTGACGCCGGATGAGAGAAAAATTATGGAGACCCATGCGGCAAGAGGCTGGTCCTATCTTATGGTATCCATTTCTCCAATTTACCTGGCCGGTGCTGAGATTGCCAAACAGCATCATGAGCGCTGGAATGGCTCAGGTTATCCGGAAGGTCTGAAAGGGCCCCAAATCCATTTATACGGTCGAATCGTCGCAGTGGCAGATGTCTACGACGCGCTGATCTCTGACCGCGTCTACAAAAAACCTTGGCCCCTGGACCAGGTCCTTCACCACTTCGCTGAAATGAGTGGTATCTTATACGATCCTGAAGTGATTCAGGCTTTTCTTCGTTTGCACGGCAGGGTTTGAGGCGGTTCGTAAAATCAGGTGAATTCAAAGGTCGAACCCGTGATATAATAGACTAAAATCTGCTTAAAGGTGGCGGACGATTATGAAACTATTAATGACTTATGACTACGGTCCGCAGGCTATGGCTGAGATTCGAGCCTTGGGACATGAGGTTTTGTACATCAGGGAGTCCGGGCTTGAAACATCAAAACAGGATCTTAGCGACATTGAGGTGCTGGTATGTTATAACCCTTTTAAAGATTTGGACCTGGAGGCCATGCCTGCGCTGCGGTACATCTTGTTGTCCTCTATTGGGATTGATCAGCTTCCGGCTGAGCGCGTGATGGCGCGAAATCTGGTGGTGACAAACAATCGCGGCGGCTATTCAAAGCCAATGGGTGAATGGATTGTCTGGAATCTGCTGAGCGCTTTTAAAAACAGCGCCTGGTTTTACGATCAACAGAGAAAGAAAGAGTGGAAAATTACGACCGACGTCTTGGAGCTGGTCGGAAAGACCATCGGCTTCCTCGGTACCGGTACTATTGCTCAGGAGGCAGCCAAACGCCTCAGTGGCTTTGAGGTGCGTCGGATTGGCCTGAACACACATGGAAAGCCTCATGAGGCATTTGATCAGGTTTACAGTGCTGACGACAAACTTGAGTTTGCAGGGTGCTGTGATGCAGTGGTGATCGCCCTGCCCCAGACTGCGCAAACAGAACACTTCGTGAATCAGGCTTTTCTGGACCACATGAAACCGGATGCGGTTCTCATCAATATTTCCAGAGGTGCGGTGCTGGATGAGGCCGCTCTTGTGATGGCTCTGGGGAAGGAACGCTTCAGAAGCGTTCATCTGGATGTATTTGATCAGGAGCCGCTGCCAAAAGACCACCCACTGTGGGAAATTGACCGTGTGCACATCACACCTCACAATTCATGGATTTCGGAGCAGCGCAACAACAGACGCTTTGAATTGATCCTGGAAAATCTAAAGCGTTTGGCCGATGGCGAGCAGTTGCTCAACATCGTGGACGTCAGACGTGGCTATTGAGAGAGGATGGGACGCAATGAAACTGGTACTGGATTGTCATGTCCATACTTATGCAAGCGGGCATGCTTATTCTACGGTAAAAGAGTATATGGATGCGGCTGTTGAAAAAGGGCTGGCGCTGATTGGATTTTCAGATCACGGGCCTGCCATGCCCGGTGGACCGCATCCTTTTCATCATGGGAACCAACAAGTCATCCCAAGACACTATAAAGGGGTGACGCTTCTTAGGGGTGCAGAGCTAAATATTATTGATTTTGAAGGCCGGATTGACCTTGAGGAAAGAATTCTCAAGCGACTCGACTATTGTATAGCGGGATTTCACGACGTCTGTCTTGAGCCGGGCAATCAGGCCCAGAATACAGAGACCCTTATCAAGGTCATGCAGAATCCTTATGTGGACATTCTCGCCCACACGGGCAATCCACGCTGGCCCATTGACCGGCAAGCTGTTATTGAAGCGGCTGCAGCAGCCGGTAAGATCATTGAAATTAACAACTCCTCCTTTACCAACCTGGGGAGAAAGGGAAGTAAGGACAATTGCTATCAAATAGCAGAGCTGGCTTGTCGCCACAATGTCAGAATGATCGCCTCCAGCGACTGCCATATTGCTTTTGATTTAGGAAAGTTTGACTATGCGGCCAAGCTCTTTAAAGAGGTTGGCGTGCCTGAAACGCTCATCATGAACACCGAGGCCTCGAAATGGCTGGGATACCTGTCAGAAAAGGGCAAGGTAAAGGATTTGACAGAGCGGTCTGTGTAACGTTGGCAACCTATTTGGGGGGGAGACAGTGAAATCAAGCATCGAAATTATGACCAAGGCTAAGCCTGAACTTCGCAGTATGACGCTGCAGGAAACGATTCAATTGACTGAAGCCCTTGGAGAAAAGAAATTCAGGGGGAGACAGGTATACGCCTGGGTTCACAGAGGCGTAAAAAACTTCGACGAAATGACGGATTTGTCCCAGAGCTTCAGACAAAAGCTCGCTCAGCACACTGTTCTGGACAATATGAAATGTGTGGATGCGTTGACATCAAGCAATGATCAGACGACAAAATATCTTTTCAAGCTGAATGATGGCAATGTCATAGAGTCTGTGCGCATGGTATATCGACATGGGGTTTCGGCTTGCTTGTCCACGCAGGTGGGCTGCCGTATGGGCTGTACCTTCTGTGCCTCAACAATTGACGGTATGGTTAGAAATTTGTCCGCCGGAGAGATTTTGGGCCAACTGCTTGAAATTCAAAACCTGGGCGGCGCCAGGGTGTCCAGCGTCGTTTTAATGGGAAGCGGTGAGCCGCTGGACAATTTTGACGAAGTGACCAAGTTCATTGAGCTGGCGAGTTCAGAAGAGGGATTAAAGTTGGGACAGCGTCACATGACACTGTCTACCTGCGGGATTGTTCCCGGCATCAGGGCACTGGCAAAGAAACGCTATCAAATCACATTGGCAGTGTCGCTGCACAGCGCAGAGGACGCCAAAAGATCAGAGCTGATGCCGGTGAACAGAAAATATCCGGTCAGCGAAGTCTTTAAGGCTTGTGATGAGTATGCCAATGAAACCGGCCGGAGAGTCACTTATGAATACGCGTTGATCAAGGGTGAAAACGATCGCGAAGAAGAGGCTTTAAAGCTGGCGAAAGCACTCAAAGGAAAGCTTTGTCATGTCAATCTGATCCCGGTTAATCCGGTGGCGGAACGTGGCTATAAAGCCTCAAGCGACTTATCCGTCAAGCGATTCTCAGAGCTGCTTAAGCGCTCGGGCATAGAGACGACAGTACGGAGAGAGCTTGGCAGCGACATTAATGCCGCCTGTGGGCAGCTTAGAAAATCTTATCTGGACGAACCGGAAGCGTAGTGTCCATTCAACTTTTATCGCTGAATAAACGAATGAAATTGTCTGAAAATTTTTTTTCGTTCATGAAGGACATACTCTGAGGGAAATCGAATATTATGGGTATACTATCGTTAAACCATCCACCCAAATTAAGAGGAGGAGATTGACATGTTTTCATTAATCGTAGGGAACCGTGGCAGTGGAAAAACAAAGATGTTAATTGATATGGCCAACGAGAGAGCAAAAACTTCCAACGGCACCAGTATATTTATTGATGCCGACAAGAGCCACATGTATGATCTGCCCCACAATGTCCGGTACATCAGCACTATGGATTTGCCTTTACAATCTGCCCAAGAATTTTTCGGATTCATTTGTGGTTTGATGGCAAGTGATTATGATCTGGAGAATCTGTACATTGATGGTCTGAAGAAGACTATGAAGGGCAGCATGGATGAAATCGCAGAGAACATTAAACGCGTGGAAGCTTATGCAGAGGTCAGCAATGTTAAAGTTGTGGCAACGGTGACCTGTGAAATGGAAGAAATTCCTGAAGAACTTAAGAAGTACATTAAGGAATAATTTTAAATTGAATGTTACCGCCTTTGGTTCAACGTCAGACCATTAAGTTGAACTGTCAAAAACGGTTAAAACGCCCCTGAAGACGCTTTGTGCGGTCTTTCAGGGGCGTTTTTTTCTGATTGTGGAAGCGGGTGACTGATGGAAGCGGGTGTCTGAGAGACCTGCTTCCACCCGTTTTTGTAAGACGCTAAATAAAGGCTTTGCCGAGAAATTTGCGGATTAAATCAGGATCGCTGAAATCATCCAGTTCAATTTCGCGGCCATCCTCTTCAAAATGGACAATGACCTTGGTATTGCCTTCTTTAAATTTTTTTGCGACGGTTTCTTCGCTGATTTCTCTGACCTTGTTGTCATGGTGTCTGATCTTGACGAATTCTTTTACGAAATGGCTTCCGGTGAGCCCGATCACTTTTGTATAGGTTTGCATAGAGTCCCTCCTGATTAGTTGAAAATTGTAGACTTTCGTACTTAAATCTATTATATGACAAAACTGAGGTGATTGGAAAAAATTCAGAAAAGTAAAACAGATTAAATAATAATTAAAAGGTAAGAATCAAGGTCAAAGTTTGGTATAATAAGTATGATAATGTGTACAAAGCAGTGACCATCGGCATATTTATTTTAACAACTGCCTTTAAAGTCGATTGGGAATGGACCAACAATAGATCACATAGAGCACCAGACGACATTTGGAAGGGGTTAGACATGGTAAACAGAAGGAAGATCATGGTCTGCGTCACCCAGCAGAAATCATGCGAGCGTCTCATCAAGCGAGGGGCGGAACTCTGTAAGCCGCAGGATGAATTGCTGGTCGTTCATGTTGTTAAAGAAAACTGGCGCTATTTCGGGAAGTTAAAAGAAGCTGACGCGCTTGAATATCTTTTTGACATATCAAAGGCGTATGATGCGACCCTGTCGGTCATCAAAGAAATGGATATAGAAGGCGCTCTTACTAAGTTCGCTTATGAAGAGCAGGTGGATACCATTGTGATGGGCGAATCCCTCGAGACCACCAAGCAGCAGAATATGATCAACAGACTGGAAAATAAATTGAACAGAGATGTCATCATAGAAATTGTACCGTTGGAATTTGCCGCAGAACAGGGTGTCGCTCTGACGGCGTCAATATAAGTCGTTTCAAGTCATAAGCCCTTTTTGGAGGGCTTTTTTTATTTGCAGTTTTTCGCTCCAAAAGTCGACCATTTGGGAATTAAAAACAGGCGTGATGTTTTGTCTATCCAAATTGTGGTATGAATAGGATGCCGGTAATTTAGTCTGTCTGATCAAAAGGAGGGAACTGAATGAAACGCAATCTGAGTATGCTGCTGATCTTGATTCTCGTATTATCACTGACGGGATTTAATTTTGCAGCGGAGAGTGAATCTGTCGAAATTACAATCTTCCACACCAATGACGCCCATGCCAGGGTGGAGTCCAGCGCAACTATTGTTGGATATGCTAAAATTGCCACACTGGTAAATAAGGCGAAAGCCGAAAATCCAAATGTAATGCTTTTGGATGCGGGTGACGCGACCCATGGGCAGACCATTGCTACCCTTGTAAAAGGCAAAAGCATTGTAGATATTTACAATGCTGTTGGCTATGATGCCATGACGCTGGGCAACCACGATTTCAACTACGGTAAAGCACGGGTGCTCGAGCTTGAAGACATGGCGGAATATCCGTTCCTTGCAGCAAACGTGATCAATGAAGACGGTACGCCTTTTGTGGAACGTTATATCATCAAAGAAATGGAAGGTGTCAAAGTAGGTGTGTTCGGTCTTGCAACCCCTGAAACTTATTACAAGTCCCATCCGGATAATACCAAGGGACTGAAGATCGAAAATCCAATTGAAGTCGCCAAAGCAATGGTCGCAGAACTCGAGGACAAAACTGATATTATTATAGTCTTGTCACACCTTGGACTAGAGCCTGCATCAGAATTCACAGACCGTATGATCGCCTATCAGGTACCGGGTGTGGATCTCATTATTGGCGGACACAGCCACACGCGCTTTTCAACCGGCATTATCAACAATGGCGTCAACATCGTTCAAACCGGCGGGTACAATGAAAGTTTGGGAAGAATTGATATTACCTGGAGCGGCGGTGAAATTGCTTCTGTTAAGCCATATTTGATTCCTGCGGCGTCAGTCGCTGACCTGGGCGAAGACGAAACCGTAAAAAATCTGATCACGACGCTCAAAGGTGAGCAGGATGTCGTGACTTCGGTCGTCGTCGGGAACACCCCTGTAGAACTCGTTGGTACTCGTGAATTGGTCAGAACGGGTGAAACCAATCTTGGGAATCTGATTACTCAGGCCATGATTCACGCCACGGGCGCAGAGGTTGCCATAACTAACGGCGGCGGCATTCGGGCGTCAATTGATGTCGGAGATATTACCGTGGGTGAAATTTCTACAGTCTTGCCGTTTGGCAACTACATTGTGACAAAATCAATTTCCGGGGAAGATCTTCTGAAAGCCATCGAGCATGGATTAACGGATTATCCTAATCAGATGGGTGCTTTCCCGCACATCGCAGGGATCAGAGTACAGTTTGATCCAACGAAAGAAGTGGGCAAGAGAGTCGTAACCGCAACTGTGGACGGCAAAGCGGTGGAGCCTGCACACATGTATATGACAGCGACAAACGACTTCATGGCAGCCGGCGGTGATGCGTATCTGATGTTTAAAAATTACCCAGAGGCAGGTCTGTTTGTAGCTCTGGACGAAGCACTTGTGAAATATATTAAGGAAGTCGGCGTCGGAAGTGCCTCAGTTGACGGCAGAATTAAAGTCTATGACGGTCCGGCAATTGTGACACCAGCACCTGCGCCCGCACCTGTGACACCTGAACCTGGAACACCAGGAACAGAAGGTCACTATACTGTCGTTTCAGGAGATTCTTTGTATCGTATTGCGCTAAAATACAACACAACGTGGCAAAAATTAGCTGAGTACAATAAACTCAGCAATCCTAATGTGATCCTGCCAGGTCAGATCATTCACATTCCGGCTATGTAGCAATTTGTTATAAGCGGTTTTTAATGAGTCAAGTCGTAAATGAGAGCCAGATGATACCTGTCTGGCTCTCATTTTTTTCGGCTCTAAGTCAATAGTTGGGGTGGGGATTCTTCGAATCCCTGCTCCTTCGTTGTTTTGAGGGTATTATAGTTATGAAGTTAGATTTTAAGAATTCATGGCATGACAAAAAGAACCAGTGGTTACC
>WXFH01000059.1 GCA_009881125.1 Acidaminobacter sp.
CGCAAGCCTAGAAGAGAAGCAGGTCATATTGCGTAGTTTAATCAAAAGAATAGATATAACAGAAGCCGAGCCTGTTATCTCATGGTCTTTTTTGTAGATTTTTTTGCAACATGCACGCTCCATTACCATTGCATCCGTGATCACATCCGCAGCGTCCATGCTGCCAATACGCTCCATGACACTCTCAATCATAGAAGCAGCAAGGGCTTCGAGTTCGTGGCGCGTACCGCCTGTGGCATCTTTTGTAATGCCTGGTGCGATAAACTGCGTCAAAATTTGATTCGTGTAATTGATTGCACCCTCGTCTGTGATTGAATCGTTCTCCAGAAGCTTAGCGACGATCGCTTCTGCCCGCTCGACGATCTGCAGCGTTTCCACAATATCCTGACTCGCGGCAAGAACTTCTTTTTCAAGATCTTCTAGAACTGGATCCACCTTCGCCTGTGTGAGCAAATCACTGTTCAGGAGTTGGAGCGCTTGACGCATAGCAAGCGAAGTATAGGTTGCGTCCGGGTTAGGAGTGCCAACCGGCTTCTCTGGTTCTGGAATAGGTTGGTCAACTGGGACCGGAGGTGGTGTTGGAGCAGGGGCTGTGCCACCACCACCTCCGCCGCCAGTCCCAGTACCTGGATCACTCGGAGCGACATAATTGTCTGTATATGTAATTAAATTGATTTTTTGAAGCACAGTAATTGTGCTTGTAATCGAAGCTTCAGTTGACAAACTATCCTCAACACCTTCAAGTACCGAGCTGATCACCGAAAAATAAGCATCCAGGAAACTCATGCTCATATCATGATCCGTCGTAATGGCGTTGATTTTTGTCAAAATAGCATTTTTAACTGTATCATTTACTGCCGCTGTGTTTAAATCGATTGAATATACGCCCGTTGTATTTCTTACAGCAGATCCAATCTTTGTGGTACCAAAACCATCAATCGCAGCGAGAATAAGTTTAGCTTTTTCATCTGCGGTTGGTGCGAGCATCTCAAATTCGTCCTGGAATTCTTGAGGGAATTCAGAAAGAATGGTCGTCGTCAAGTCTTTGAAATCTTCAACATATTCACTGTAAACAATACTGTCTGGATCATTATAGAGTTTGAAGAAAATATTGCCGGTAGCTGTTGTCGTTAACGCATTCAACGAAACAGGCAATTGATCCTTAAAAGCATAATAGACGTCTACTGCTTCTTGCGCAGTGGCAAAGCCATAAGTGTCGAAATGTACCGGATCTGCGGTATAAGCAGTATTAAATGCAGATTTTATTGAATTCTCGATAATAAGTTCATTTGCATTAATCGCATCCAGAGCGACATACATTTTTGATGCATAATTAAGCTTATCTGACAAAAACGGCGTAATGTACTTAGTTTTTAAATTCTCAAATAACTGTTCAGTCTCTGATGGAAGCGCAAACCCACTCCCCAACGTCCCCAACAACATCACCACAGCCAGCACCATCGCTAACCATTTCTTTCTGATCAACTTCATCCGTCTGCCTCCTCTAATCTGCTTCTATTATTAGTTCTTTATTCCAGAGTTCCGTAAAACAGCTGCATCATCTTGATCATAAGGACACTGGCTTCCGCCCGCGTCACAATGTCTTGTGGTCTGAAGGTGCCATCCGGATAGCCGGAGAAAATGCCCATTTTGGTGAGCCACAGAAGATCTTCCTGTGAGGTGGCACTTAAAGTACTGATGTCCGTAAAGTTCAGGCTGGTGCCGCCCTCCGGGTTGAGTTTGAGAACCATGGCCATATTGGACAGGAGATTCGCCGTCTTTTCCCGGGTCAGAGGTTCATCCGGAAGTGCCCTTCCGTCCAGGACTTCGTATAGGCCCAGATAAGAGGCATAAGCCATGAAATCATAATGCCAATCCGCAGCTCTGACATCCAGCGGCAAAGCGGCTGGTTTTAATGTCTTATAGTCCTTCGATAACGCCTTCACTAGCATAGTGATGACTTCCGCCCGTGTTAAAGGCTGCTCCGGTCTGTAGGTCTGATCAGGGAAGCCTGCTATGACACCTGCACGAGTCAGCAGTGTCACATAACTGGTCGACCAGTGCTTGGTCATGTCTTTAAACTCGGTTTTAATCCCAAGCACCGGCTTCTCAAGGGCAATACCCCTGTCCGTCAGGGTTTGCTTGACCTCTTCCGGAGGTGTAAATACCGAACCGCCAGTACTGGTCTTAGTCTCATATTTGTTGTTGAGGCTGATCATGCCATTTCTGTTTAGAGTGGTGGCTGCGTCGATCAGGGCCATGCGATCCTCGAAGGACCAAGTCTTGAGAGCCTCCAGGTTTCTGATGACAATTGCAGGCGTGATCCCGTTGGTTTCTATGAAATCTTTTTGAGTGTCCGTAAGCTGCGTCTGGTAATTGGATTTTGTGACTTCAATGGCGTCCGCGTCGTAAAGGGTGATCTTCAGGAGATCGCCAAAGCTTTCGCGCTCCTCTGCCGGCTGAGCCTTAAGCGCAGTCAGCATGAGGTCCACATAGGCGGTATCCAGACCGTCAGCAAAGCTCGCGGTGCCTGAAAGGCTGATCATCAGCGCCAGTGATGCCGCGGCGACTTTTTTCCATTTCATTGACATTGTCCCAGCCTCCCGTTTATTGTCCATATTTTCTGAACAGCCTCAGAATCCACTGCTGTTCATCTGCCGTAAACCGGCTGTAAAAAAGCGACTTTGCGCTTTCCTTTTCTTCCTGGGTGAAGCCGCCCTGGCTCCACTGAATCAGCGCGTTGATCTCCTTGGCGCTCAGCTTGGAGGACGCCAGTTTGTACGCCTTCGCCTTCTCCGCCAGGGTCGCCGCCTCTGCGTCCACCGTGACCTCTTGGGTATTTTCCCCTTGCGGCTGCCCTTCACCGGTTTGAACAGCAGACTCCGAACGGTCGGAGGCGCTTGATGCCTGTGTTCCGCCAGTCTTTGCCGCTTCCTGGCTCACGCTCCCGCCGCCATTCGCAGGTGCTTGGGCCGATGGTGATATTTCCGTCCCCTGTCCCATCATGCCAACCTTTGTCCGGCTCACATTTTCGGGCACATCCGATACCACTATGACCTCTTCTTCAGTCTCCAAGATCCCAACAAGTTCAGGTGACGCCAGCGCCATCATCTGATCCGTCTTATAGTTGAGAAAAAGGATGCCTGCGACAGCAAGTAGAATTGCCGCAGCGAAAGCAGCCCACCATGGTCTCCTGCCCTTAACGCCTCGCAAAACGCCACGCCTCCAGTCTCTGCCAGATATTAGTCCTCAGATTGAAAGGAACTGCTCGATCCTCCCTGTCAAAGGAGGTCCAGGACTCATCAAAACTGTTGTCAAAGTCGATCCCTTTGACCGCCAGCGCTGCATTTTCTCTGGTGATCTGAGCAAAATAGGTATGGCTGGTGATCTTTTTTAGCAGTGCCAGTTCCTCTTGAACAAGAGGAGAACGCTTTTGATCACTGTGTGCACCCGTACCAACAAAATGGTACATGTTGTACTTGAGCAGCTTCAGGGCAGTTTTTCCGGTACTGGTATGGGTATACTTCAAGCTTCCAAGATTGAGCTGCAGATAAGCGCCGCTGTCGATGAGCTCCACCGCAAGGTCAGGATTTTCCTGTAGAGCTGCGCAGCGTTCCGGGTGGGCAATGATAACTTTGACCCCCATGGCGTTCAGATCTGACAGCAGTGAAAAGGTCTCTCTCATCCAACCCGTCATAGGAAGTTCCAGAAGCAGATAGCGGTTGCCTATGAGGATGACCTCACGGCTCTTGACATGATCGATTAGTTCCGGTGTCAGGTAAGCCTCATGGGCTGGAATGATCTCCAGGGGCATACCTTTGCCTAGCAGAAATTTCGAGATAGCTCTGGCCGCAGCCTGTAAGTCTTCGCGACGACCAAAGGGCTCTCCGGCAACAAAGTGAGACGTGGCTATGACATGGGAAAATCCGGCGGTCAAAGACTGTCTGGCCATATGGTAGGCCATGTCATAGCTTCTCGCGCCGTCATCTCCCGGTATGTTAGGCAATAAGTGTGAATGAAGATCGTACATGGCAAGTCTCCCTTGCAAATAATGGGGTATTGACTAACAGCTGTCACAATGAACTTTAGTTCAGCCTATGGTTTTAAAAAAGGGGTGACTCAATCGCAAATTGGCCGGATCGTTAACGGCTCTTTGTCTTCTTGCGGCCAAAAAGGCCTTTCTTAGGTGTTTCAGGCTGGTCGCCATAAACGTTGCCATAGTAATGATAATATTTGTATTTGTAATAGCCGCCTTCATGGATTGGCAGACGGTTGAGTACGACGCCCAACACTTTGGCTTTGACATTGTTGAGAAGTTCTACGGCATACTGGGACTGCTTGCGATCCCCTTTGCCAACGCGGAGTACAACAATGGTCCCATCCAGAAACGAGGCCAGGATCTGGGCGTCCGTCACTACCCCGACCGGAGGCGCGTCGACGAGAATCAGGTCATAATGCTCTTTGAATTGGTCAATAAGTGCGCGCATTTTTTTCGAGCCCAAAATTTCAGCCGGGTTAGGAGGAATAGGTCCTGAAGTCATCACATCAAGACGCGGTTCATCCGTAGGCAGAACAAAAGTCAACGGAGATTTCTCTGACAACAATGCATCTGATAAGCCTCTAACGTTGGGTTGTCGAAAGACTTTATGAATCGAAGGCTTTCTCATGTCAGCATCTATAATCAAGACACGCTTTCCTGACTTAGCTGATACAACGCCATAATTGGAGGTGGTTGTGGTCTTGCCTTCGCCCGGTAGAGCACTGGTAAAAACAATCGTTTGAATCTCACGATCCAGATCAGAAAACTGGACATTGGTTTTCAGTGTCCTATAGGCTTCAGAGATAGGTGATTTGGGGCTCATGTGCGAAATCAAGGTATCCATGATTACTTCTCCTCCTGCATCTCTGGAATCATGCCCAGCACTGGCAAGCCCAACAACTGCTGGACTTCCTCAGGCGTCTTGATGGAACGGTCCAGAAATTCCAGCATGAAAGATACAAAGATCCCAAGCATTAAACCCAGCACCAGGCTGATGGCCAAGTTCATGGAAATCCTTGGCGATATTGGGCCGCTCGGAACCTCAGCAGGATCAATAACCTGGACATTCTCAATTTTCATAATCTCAGAGACTTCTTCCATAAAGGTCTTGGCCATTTCATTGGCTATCAGCGCCGCCCGCTCCGGGTCCGTATCTCTAACGGCAACTTTGATTACCGCCGTATTGTTTAGGAGGGTCACGCTGATTTTAGATCGCAGTTCGCCAGGACTCATGGTGTTCCCTAAATCATTGACAACCTTATTGATGACAACTTTGGATTTGGCGATTTCTGCATAGGTTCCAATCAACTGTTGGTTGGTCAGAATCCCCTGATTGTTGATCTGATTTGTAGTCAGTTCCTCAACGGGTTTTCCCAGCATCAAAGTTGTAAAGGTTTCGTATTCCGGTGTGATTAAAAAATTGGAGACGCCCGCGCTGATCATGACAGACAGTAGCGTCAAGGTCACGATCAGCTTTATGTGTTTCAGCAGCATATAAAACAGTTCCCTGAGATCCAGGGTATCAAATTCGTGTTCCATGTAATGAAAAGCCTCCAATTTATGAGAAGATTAGGTCATAACCACATTCCACTGCTGCATTTCGGGTGATGGGACAACACAGCCATTGTCCAGAAAAGCCTTGTTGATCTGGCGGTTATCCCTCTGATAGGACGTTACCATGGATTCAAACATATCCAGAAGCGCTTCCTGATCCTCGCCATGAACCAGCTCTTTGAGCATCTCAAGCCGTTTCAGGAGAAATGGATACTCCACTTTGTTCGGCTTTCCTATAAAGATTTTTTCATGCTGAGTCTTACTCTCCACGGACTCTTCTGAGGTCAGAAGCTCTTCATAAAGCTTCTCACCAAGTCTGAGTCCGGTAAACTTGATTTCAATGTCTTTGTGAGGTTCAAGACCAGACAGCCTGATCAAGTCCTCAGCCAAGTTAAGAATCCTGACCGGTTCTCCCATGTCCAATACGAAAACGTCTCCGCCCTTGGCCAGGCCCCCAGCCTGAAGCATAAGCCTCGATGCCTCCGGAATAGTCATAAAGTATCGAACCATGTCTTTGTGAGTCACTGTCACCGGTCCCCCCTCTTGAATTTGTTTCTTAAAGAGTGGGATCACGCTGCCATTGGAGCCCAGAACATTGCCGAAGCGCACTGCGGTAAAGACGGTTTTATGAGATTCCACCGATTGGACGATCATCTCTGCAATCCGCTTACTGACCCCCATGACACTGGTTGGATTCACTGCCTTGTCCGTTGAGATCAAAACAAATCGTTCAGTCCCATAATTTATTGAGGCATCAACGAGGTTCAGCGTTCCAAAGACGTTGTTTTTTATAGCTTCACGGGGACTTCGCTCCATTAAGGGCACGTGCTTATGGGCAGCCGCATGAAAGACGACTTGTGGTCTTAAGTCATTAAATACTCTGAAAAGTTCTTTGCGATCTCTTACAGAAGTGATTACCGTGTCCAGTTCAACGCCGCCCAGTCCTCTTGACCTCAGTTCGTTGGTCAGATCATAAACGGAATTTTCATTAATATCCAGGATGATCAGCTTCTTGGGCGCAAATCTGACTATTTGCCGGCAAAGCTCAGAGCCAATGGAGCCGCCTCCACCGGTGACGAGAACAATCTTCCCTTCCAAATAATCTTTAATCCCCTCCATGTTGAGCGTGATCTCATCTCTTCCCAAAAGGTCTTCAATTTCTACATCTCTTATCTTTTTGATGTCGACATTATCAATCATCATTTCTTCCAAAGATGGTACCGTTTTGACTTTTGCACCGGTTCTCTTGCATTCCTCAAGGATCTCTTTTCGATCCTGCATTGGAACTGTTGGGATGGCCAGAATAATTTCGTCTATCCTTTGACGTTTAACCACGCTCAAAATGTCATACCGATTGCCCATGACTTTAATACCGTTGACTAAAGTCCCTTCTTTTCGTGGGTCGTCATCAATAAAAGCTTTTGGGTAGCCAAACCGCTGAGGCTCTGACAACAGGTGTCTCGCCATCATACCTCCGGTACGCCCTGCCCCTATGATCAGGATGTTTTTATAGTTCTGTCCAATGGTATAAGCACGGTTCTTTAGCCTTCTTATGACTCTGTAGCTCAAACGAAACCCGCCAATCAGAACGACATCGAAAAAAGAAATCAACAGGAGGCTTTTATAGCTGAACGGACTTTCAAAGTACAGATCCATGAGCGCCACCAACAAATGACTCAAAATACCAAAAGAAGTGATTCTTATGAGTTCGTCCACGCTTGCATGCTCCCAGAGACTGTCATAAAGCATGAGAAGTTTCATCATCAGCAGTTTTAAACCGAGCATAAGGATGATAAATGTCAGTCCATTCTCAAGAAGAAAAAATAACCGTTCAAAATTCGCCTTCAGAACGACGGCTATGACAATGGACGCAAAGAGGAATGCTATATCCAGTAATACAACAGAAAATTTGCGCGTCGATTTCATAGTCGTTCCCCCTGGCTATTTTATGTATATTTAGTGATTTATGGCATCAATGGCTAATGTTATACGCCGTTATTTATTATACACGATTTTAATTGTCGAATGCTGACTACTTATGTCGAATTAACATATTTTCAATTAAAATACATAAATGATAATTTGCACAAAAATACGGCAGTCCATAGCCGCCGTCAATAGAATGCAACTGGCTGACTTTTCCATTTGGAGGAAGCCCCTTTAGCTTTGTGCCCCATGGTTTCCCACAGTTTACCAAATATATGAGTAACCTATAAAATTACAAGTTTGTATCGCCATAAACAACTATAGCATATCTTCAGAATATTTATAGGTCGAATAATGTCGAAGGCATAAAAATGTTGAAAAATGATGTGAAATGTTAGTAAAACGTATTAGGTTATCCATTTCTCCTCATCTTTATGAATGATAAAGAAAGCGCCAGCAGAAGCCGTTGCCGACTTTCTGACTGGCGCCCCCATTACCTAATACTCAAATGGCTGAATATCAAAAGCCATGGATCTTAAATAATTGGTTTCACCTTCCGCATTCACCGGATCATAGTAATCTATGTAAGCCCCAATGGTATAGAGCTCGCATACCCTGAACTCAAAAGGATCCTCCCCAGGTTCAAAGACCGGTGTGATGAAGGCCTGGAAGTGATCGCTGTCCGGACCTACTTCCGTCATGGTGATGACGCTTTCGAAGTAGTCGTAGGAAAACAACAAAACCTCTGCCGTCTCAATGACATTTGGATCTGTGTTGAGATCCGGATCAATCAGATATAGTTCAATTGGGACATAAGCGATATGCGTTTTGCCTTCCGGCAGGATCATTAGGATCTCTGCGGTGTGGGTTGGTTTGACTTCCGGTACCTCAGGCTGGGGTTCTTCTGTTTGAGGCTCTTCCGGCAGTGGATCTACGGGATGTGGATTTTCGGGCTGCGGATCCGCTGGTTGTGGCGCTTCCGTTTGAGGATCCTCCGGTTGTGAGGATGGATCCGGCTGAGGTGCTTCAATCACAGGCTCAACAGGCGTCTCAGGCTCATCCGGGGTTACAGTTGGATCGGGGATTACAGGCGGTTCTGCAGTAACGGGAGGTTCAGGTTCATGGATAGGGTTTGGATCCGGTTGAGGCTTTTCAGGCTGACGATCCGGCTCCGGTTGAGGTGCCGGTTCAGGATTGGGCACGGGCTGTGGCTCCGGCGCTTCAGTTATTGGTCCGGAA
>WXFH01000060.1 GCA_009881125.1 Acidaminobacter sp.
TGTTTTTATATTAGTTTTACATTTCAAAAATAACTAAACTGCATAAAGTGGATTTTAAGCCTGGTTTATGCCAACAGGTGAAACAGACTGGCTTTTTATAGTATTAATGAGGCTGTCATTTCGTAAGAATAATTACTTGTGAGTTATCTACTTACGAGTAGTCAACTCATGAGTAGTTACTCTAACAAATGGAATTAGGAAATGTTGAGTGTTTTCTTCAATGGGAAGCCCGCACATCCCAGCGCCTTAAGGCGCGCTGGGATGTGCGGGCTTTGCGCATTATAAGTTCGGACATGAATCCCCCCATAGCCCGCGGCAGCCGCCGCAGGCTATGGGGGGATTCG
>WXFH01000061.1 GCA_009881125.1 Acidaminobacter sp.
GCTTTGGGTTTTAAGTTGGGTTAGTGACGCGGACAACTTCAGGATTGGGGGCAATAGGCCTCAGGCCGCGCGGACAACTTCAGGATTGGGGACGCGGACAACTTTCAACTCAGCAACAGGGACAGGTTTTGAAATTGTCCCCGACACAATTAATGTTTATTTAAGATTTGGGGTATGAATGGATCAAGAATTCTATTATGTCACCATATGGCTCAAAGTCGATCTGCTGCCCTGCCCTGATCGCGAAAGGAGAGTCCGTCATGACCGTAAAATCATTACATAGATCTTTGCTCCTGCTGCTGATCCTCACCTTC
>WXFH01000062.1 GCA_009881125.1 Acidaminobacter sp.
CCCGTTTGTCTGCAGTTAACATTGCCGTCTCTGTCAATTTACATTAAAATTAGCATATGGCATCCAAAATTCCAAACTCGGGAGGCTCCAATGAACCCAGACCTATTGCTGCAAATCATCTATAATTCTGCGGTACTGCTCACCATCAGTCTCATCTATGAAATCTCGTTCAGTGCCACTGGAAAATCAAAGCTTCACATCCTGGTCTCAGGCGCAATCCTAGGTTTAATTGGTATTATCATCATGTCCATCCCTTTCGAACTCCAGGAAGGCATTATATTTGACACACGTTCCATACTGGTTGGCTTGACCGCCCTTTATTTTGGACTTCCCACCACACTGATCGCAGCCGCCATGATGGCCGGCTACCGCTTTTTTATTGGCGGTGCGGCAGCGCTCACCGGCATATTGGTCATCAGTTTGTCCGCCGTTTTGGGCACCCTCTGGAAAAAACATTTTGCACCCAAGGCCAATGCCTTCAGCTGGAAAAACGCCTTTGCCTTTGGTATGACTTTACATATTGGCATGCTCCTGTGTATGCTGACGCTGCCGGGGGAAACCGCTGTTGCCGTCCTCAAGGCCATCACTTTTCCCGTCCTGCTCATTTATCCCCTAACTACAGTTCTCCTCAGCAGGCTGATTCACGATCAAAAGCAACAAAAGTCCTCCATTAGCCTGATCAAAGAGGCAGAGGAAAAATACAAAAGCTTGTTCAACAATCACCATACAGTCATGATGATTGTCGATCCGGAAACCGGCAGTATTGTCGACGCCAACCCTGCCGCAGAAACTTTTTACGGCTGGCCCATCGAAACCCTTAAAACCATGAAGGTTTCAGACTTGAATACCCTTCCCATGGAAGAAATCAAGCTTCAGATGGAAAAAGCAAAAAACAACAAGCGAAACAGTTTTATTTTCAAACACCGAAAGGCCAGCGGCGACCTGGCAGACGTCGAAATCTACAGCGGCGCCATCCAGATCCAGGGGAAAACCTTGCTCTACTCCATAGTCCACGACATTGGCGACCGCCTAAGGGCTGAAGCAGAGCTCATGGACAGCGTGGAACGCTTCAGACTCCTGGTTGAAAGTTCGCCGGATGCCATTTTCATCCAAACTCACGGCTGCTTTACCTACGTTAATGAAGCCACTTTGAAACTCTTCGGTGCCAAAACACCAGATGAGCTGATTGGCCGTCAGATTGTCGATCAAGTTCATGAGGACTACCGGGATACTGTCAAACAGAGCATTCACGAGCTGAACGTCCTCCAGCGGGCTGTACCTATGAGAGAGGAAGTGCTGCTGAAACTCGACGGTACGCTGGCCCACTCTGAAATTGCTTCGGTCCCGGTGAAATATAACAATACCATCGGCGCTATAGTCTTTGCCAGGGATATATCAGAGCGAAAAGCCCATGAAATGAAGCGCATAGAGATCGAATCCCAGCTCCGGCAGCAGCAAAAACTGGAGGCCATTGGCACCCTGGCGGGCGGCGTGGCCCACGAGATCAACAACCCCATCAATGGCATCATAAATTACGCCCAGCTGATCTCGGAGGAAATGGAGACGCTCTCGGTCCCAACAGAATATGCGAAAGAAATCATTCACGAGTCAAAGCGAATCTCCGAAATCGTCAGAAATCTGCTGCAGTTTTCAAGATATGAGAAGCAGTCTCACAGCTATGCAAGCCCTTACGACATCATCAACCACACCGCCTCACTCATCAAGACCGTCATCCGCAAGGACCAGATCAAGTTCTACATTGAACTGGATGAGCACATGCCTGACCTGAAATGTCGAAGCCAGCAGATCCAGCAGGTCATCATGAACCTGCTGACCAACGCCCGGGACGCGCTCAACGAAAAATATCCGGGCTTCCATGAGGATAAGATCATGCGCCTCACCTGTCGTCAAAATGAGCATGACGGCCGCCGGTGGCTGAGGCTGACCGTCGAGGATCACGGCGGCGGGATCCCTCAGGAGGTCCAGAGCAAGATCTTTGAACCGTTCTTCTCGACCAAGCCCAAGGACATAGGCACCGGCCTGGGGTTGTCCATTAGTTACGGGATCGTCAAAGAACATCATGGTGACCTGTCCTTTGATACTGAACAGGGTAAAATGACCAGATTCATGCTGGACCTGCCGGTGGACAACGGCTGGAACATCAACGACAAGGAGCAGTAAAATGAGTAGAGGAATGAGCGGCGATATGAGCAGTGATACGGACAGCACATCGAGAAAAATTGTAAACAGCACGCCACAAATCCCAAAAAGCAAAATCTTGGTAGTTGACGACGAAAAGAGTATCCGCCTGACCCTGAGCGAGATGCTGAAGCGAAACGGTTACGCAGCCGAAATAGCGGAAGATGTCCCAAGTGCACTGAAAAAACTGGATGAGGAAGAGTTCGATATCATCATGACAGATATCGTCATGCCCAAAATGTCCGGACTGGAGCTGCTTAAGTCGATCCGTGAACACTGCCATAGCGTCCAGATCCTCATCATGACCGGTGATCCCTCTGTGGAAACGGCCTCACAAGCCCTTCATCATGGGGCAAATGACTATTTGATCAAGCCCATAGTCAAAGAGGATCTGCTGAAGGCCGTCGGCCATGCGGCGCAAATTAAGCAGCTGTCCGACCAGAAGAAACGCCTCGAAATCGAGAACAAACTCTACCAGAAGAATCTGGAAAAGATCATTGAGCAAAAGACCCTGGATTTGCAAAACATCATGGAGAGCATCATTTCACTGCTATCCACCGTGGTTGAGGTTCGAGACCCCTATACTGCGGGCCATCAGCGGCGGGTTGGAAATCTGTCAGCTGCCATAGCCCGCAAAATGAATCTGGAGGAAGATGTGGTCCAGATGCTGCGCATCATTGGCTACATCCACGACATTGGAAAAATAGAGGTCCCGGCGGAAATCCTGTCCAAACCGGGCAGACTGAGCCAGGTGGAATTCATGCTCATTAAAAATCACAGTACCACCGGCTTCAACATGCTGAATGAGGTCCATCTGCCAAAGATTATTGGCGAAACCATTTACCAGCACCATGAGCGAAGTGACGGCAGCGGCTATCCACGGGGCCTCACAGGCCATGAAATCTCCATCGAAGCCCATATCCTGATGGTCGCGGATGTCGTTGAAGCCATGATGTCACACCGCCCTTACCGCGCCGCCCTCGGCCTCGACGCCGCCCTGGACGAAATCACGGGAAGCGCCGGGACACGGTACCGCGAAGACATTGTCAATGCCTGTGTCAGTCTGTTCCTGGAGGATCACTACGAGATCGAGGACACTGCCTACCACACGACGTTTCCGGTGTTTTAGCGAGGAACACGTGATTCAGCGGCGGACTTGACCAGACTACAACCAAACACCTGTTTAGCCCCGCATCAAACTAAAAATCCGGTATAGCCTAAGGTCGTTTCATTTCAAACGCCCCCAAGCCAACCGGATTTTATTTTTTTCCAGTGACCTCCTATGCGCTTGCCTATTTCTCAAGGGCTATCAGCGCCTGGATATCCGCCCGCTCCCTCTCCAGCAGTTCTCGATCATACCCCTCCAACAATGCTGGGTCCAGCTTGTCCCAAAGGTCTTTGAGAAACATCAGCACTGTTCTCCGATTCTCCATAGACGCTTTTTCCATGATAAACCGCAGCGCCTTTAACAGCGACAGCATCACGGACACATCCGACCGCCCGTAGTGAACAATCTGATAGAACCCGGCGTAAAGCTCTTGCTTGAAGTCAATCGCTTCAAATACCGCAGCGCCCTTAGGCACAGCAACTTCTGCACTGCCCGACACCCCATTTGACTGCAAATGGTCCCCTGTCACTTCTGATTGAAGATTCGAACCCTTCTCAGCTGC
>WXFH01000063.1 GCA_009881125.1 Acidaminobacter sp.
TAAAATTTTACAGAACTTCGGTGAGTACGACGCGTTCAATAGCCATGAGGGTGAAACCGGGTGTCAGACACCCGGTTTCAGCACTAATCCCTACTCCTCAATCACATAAGACAGGTTCTTAGCCTCAAGCATCTCTTCTACTTCTTTGAAAAGCGCGTAGTTCGCCTGCTGATCACTTAGGACAAACAGAGTATTTTCATCTGCTTCCAGCAGAAAAGCCGCGAAGGTGTCCCGGGTAAAGGTCTCGCCATCCACCTGAATAGCTGTCTCGGAAATTGTAATTTTGATTTCCTGAGTTGTGTCCTGAGGCGTTTCAGCCACCGGTTCAGCGACCGGCTTTACAACAGGCCCTGAAACAGGAGACGGACTCAGCAGGGACAGATAATCCCCCGTTCCGAGGCCTAAGCGCTCACCAAACAGAAGCAATAAGACGACCAGCAGAATAAAAGTCAAAAACAGTCGTAAAAATCTGCGTTTCTTTTTGGGTTTTTTCCCGTCCATGGGCAGCCCTCCTGAAATGGGTATCCTCACTTGTCATTAATTCAGCTGTATGAAATAGGTTTTGGGTAGCGGATTTTCACCGGTCCATTCTTTTATTGCCTCAAGTGCCATTAAATAGGCATATCTATAGGTGCTGGTGTCAGCTTTTAAGGTGACGAGACACATAGGCACTTCGCCCGAAAACCTCTGAAGCTCCTCGTCGAGGGCTTGACGAATGGCGCTGATTTGCAGGTCACGTCGTTCAGGCTGATCCACTAAATAAAGACCAGTCGGCCGATGGTCAATAAAAATCTGATTGCGGATCGAACGAAGTTCGACATCCAAAACCAGGACCTTTTCGACCAAAAAGTCGTATTTAACGCGCTCATCCCCAGCATTCAGACCGACCGCTGACACCTGATCCATCACCGCCTCGAGTTCAAGTGTCAGCTGCGTATTTTCTGACCTCAGCTCATCCAGCTCAGACGCATAAGCGCCCTCCAACTGGCGCTGACCGACGGTTTGATTGATCAATACCGCAAACAGCAGAATCAAAAAAATATCCAGCAGCGGCGTCAAATCCATCCAAGAATTACGTTTCATCCCGGATCCCCCACTCTTCAAAGTGGTCGATGCGCTCCAGCAGCATCTTGAGGTTTTCCTGGTTTTGCTCGACCATCGGCAAAAGCCCTGCATCCAGAGCTTTGAAACCTAAAGCACATACAAGGCCCCAGAAGGTGGAAGTCAGCGCCACGGTGAAGCTGAGGGTGACGTCCTGCTGGCTGAGATCCACCATGCCGAGGAGGGACAGAATGGTGCCGAGCATTCCCAGCAGCGGAAAGGCGCTGTTAATGGCAGAGAAGAGACTGTAATAATGGATTTCGTCCGCCCGCATGGCGATCAGGGCGTTCAGGTCAAGTTTGTCCTCCTGTCGTTTGCCTCTGACGCGGTCCACGAGCAGGCTTACAGGGACGTAGATCTTGGGCTGCAGTTTGTTTGTCAGCGAATGGCTCGCCTGCTTCACCTTGGGGTAGATCACAATGGCGTTAAAGACGGCCAGCAGCAGGATGATCAGGTCGTAGCCGGCGAGATTTTTGAGTAGGATGCCAAGCATGGTGATCCCTCCAGGTTGTTATGAACTATTATTTAGGATATTTGCAATGCGGTTGAGTCAGCAATGGCGCCTAATAAATTTTATCTGCTCAATCAGTAATACCCGTAATTTAGTGAGACTTCACCTCCATTATACCCAAATATCGCTGTTTTGCGAAAAAAACGGTTCGTTCACAACAAAAACGAGGGGAAGTCCATGCTTTTCCGGAAGTTAGGGGGGCCAACTTCCTCAGCATTTACTTCCCCTCTAAGGTGTAAGTCAATGGGTATTGACTATTACCAGCTTATTTTGCAGGGCTAACCTGAATTTGCATGAACGGCGCTTGTGGATTTCTGACTTTGAGGTATGGTTCCTGAAGAACGGTGATGAGTGTGCCGGTGTTAGGGTGTATAACACTGCCAAGTGGATTTGCATAATCATAGTGAAGGATTCTGTCGTCAAAGACCTTGACGCCTGGGAGGCTAGGGACTGGGGATAATTCACCTCCATGATGAATGTTTGGAATACCATCCGTTGGTGCAATTGTGAAGGTTGAATCATAAGACTGTATACGATTTCGCCACAAACCACTATCAATTCTAAAGAGTGCATCATAATGTGCGTCAATCGGAAGCAATAAACCATGTCCTGGGTGGAGTTCGGTGTTATTATCCAATTGTGATGTATCCCAGTAGTGGATAAGTAGACCATCCTGATAAGCAAAATGATCCACATAATCAGGTAATTCAGGCAATAATGGCTCTGGGTCTTGAGATCCATCATTATCATCAACATACCCGAAATAATATGGTCCCACTTTCAGAGTACTATCATATCCCAGGTAGGATCTATATTCGGCAATGTAATAGTGGTTGTATAATCTCCCTTCATCGCCATTTGAAACCTTAAATTTATCAAATATCCAGCCAGTATCAATTTCAGCACCATCAGTTACATATCCAGTTACACTAATGTTATCAATCATGAAACCAGATTCTGCAACAGCAACGTCTGTCCAGTATCTAAAACCGAGAATACAATCACCTGTGTAAGCTGACAAATCTGCGGTCAGATCAATCCAATTTCCTAAGCTGCTACCCGTGATACCATGTCCAAAATTCTGTCCATTCGGATCATCCATTGTTGAGAGATTGGTATGAATTGGGATCCAGTTAGCACCGTTATCCGTCGAAGCAACCAGATAAGCATAATCCCAGTCAAGTTCAATTTCAAATTTCACTTTTGCTGTCAAAGTTGAACCGGCCTGAAGATTGAATGCCTTAAACATATAATTGTCCAGGTTGTTTCCTGATCCGCTGTAATAGAAATAATCACCCTCAAATGGATCGGAAATATGACTTCCAACAAATTTCTGCGGTAGAATCACAAACAATCCCTGTGCCTGCTTCGTGTTAAATTCCATCGGACCTAGCCTGTGAACAGATTTCATACCTGCTCTGGCGACCTCATAATTCAACCATCCAAGCTGGAATTTCTCCCAGGCACCCATATGACTTGGTTTGGAACCAATGTCATCTAAACCGTCATTCAACCAAGAGCCTGAAGACATCAACGTCCAGAAACCTGTACCATTCTCTCCATAATAGTCATAAAGATCAGGAAGTCCGAGGTCATGGCCAAATTCATGGGCAAAGACACCAACTCCTCCGTTTTCAGGTTGAATAGTGTATTTACCAATCCAGTAGTCGCTGTTTCCTATCTGGATTCCGCCCAGCAAGTTGAAGGATGGGCCCGAAATCCCTATTAAATTGGAATAGGCATACCAGCTATGACTCCAAATCGCTTCCGCTCCTAAAC
>WXFH01000064.1 GCA_009881125.1 Acidaminobacter sp.
GTTGGAAGCGGAGGGTTGACAGGTGCCAGCCGCAGACGCCAGCCGCAGACGCCCACTTCCACTTGGACTGAAGTGGATATTGGTGTAAGAGACGCCAACTTCCACTTCAACCCTTAAGTCATAAATTATACAACAAAACAAAAAAGCGGGCCGCGGCCCGCTTTTCTCATGCTTGAAAATTTTGAAAAAATAATGCTGGGGAGGAACCACCCACCCCAGCATTTATTAAAAGCCAATATTTTTTGAAATTCGAAACTGCA
>WXFH01000065.1 GCA_009881125.1 Acidaminobacter sp.
GAAGACTTTGATCTTGGAGACTTCGATCTTGAAGACTTTGATCTTGGAGACTTCGATCTTGAAGACTTCGATCTTCATCCTTAAGAGCAATTTTTTGCCGATGGTCACATCAAAGTACTTCATGCGTCTCTCTATGACCCGAGTATATAGTCTTAATGTCAAAAAAACGTCTAAGAGATTGACGAATTTGAAGAAAAATTAAAAATTTGTGTCAAAGGACTTTTTGACGGTGGTTTGTTGGTGGTGCCCGACGGGGTCAGACCTGGGTTGACGTAAAGTTGGTGCCCGCCGGGGTCAGACCTGCGAGGTACAACACACGGGGTCAATAGGCGCTAATAGGCGAAAGCCGCAGCGCAGACCCGCATTGACATAAGGTTGGACAGACGGGGGCTATAAGTGCCAAAAGGCGCAAGC
>WXFH01000066.1 GCA_009881125.1 Acidaminobacter sp.
CCACAACGACAAAAAACCCACCGCCTCCGGCAGTGGGTTCCCATTTTACTTTCCTTCTTCCATATATCGGTCCATAACCCTCTCAAACCCCGGCAATCTCTCAAACCTATGTACCGGCCGCCCAATAGCGCCATAGATGACATTCATTTTGACCGCTTTGACCTCCGTCATAAATTCCAGATATTTTCTCACAGAAACCCGTGTTATGCCGATGGTTTTTGCTATCTCATCCGCGCTGAAATCCTTCTGAGGAAATGTCGCGACCACCTCGATGATTCTCTTAAGCGTCGTCCGATCCAGCCCTTTCGGAAGACCAGCCATTTCGGATACGCCGAAATTTTTTTCGCTTAACAGCTGATCAAGCTCCGACTGACTGACACTATTCTTTTGTCGGAACATCAGCAATTTTTCTTTATAACCGAGCAGCGCCTTTTTTAGCCTTTCAAATTCGAAAGGTTTGATCAGATAGTCCACAGCCCCAAGTCTTAAGGCTTCCCTGATTGATTTCGTATCACTGGCTGCGGTGACCAGGATCACATCCGCACCGAGCCCTTGTGATCTGATCTCAGACAGAAGCTCAAGCCCCTGCATTCCGGGCATATAAATGTCAAGCAAAACCAAATCGACCACCTGGGGCTCCACCTGGGTCTGACCCCGTGTGTCAGGCTGTGAGTTCTCCCCCCGGGTCTGACCCCGCATGATCTCCAGCGCCTCCTGTCCTGACCGGACGCTGCCGATGACGGTGAATCCATCCACACTGCCAACGTAGGCTCGGTTGAGCTCAGCGACCATCGGATCATCTTCGACCAGCAGCACTCTAATCATGACGCTTCACCTCCATATCTACCGGAATCTTAACCGTAATTTTTGCCCCACCTATGTCCGCGCGCCCAATATCCAGGGTACCGCCATACTTTTCGAGGATGCGGGCGATCAGATGCATTCCAAGTCCCCTTTGCTCCCCACGCGTTGAATACCCCTTCTCTAAAATCAGTTCCCGCAAGGCATCATCTATGCCTTCCCCCGAGTCGCAAATAACCATAGACAAAACATCTGCCTCAACCGCCATGTGAACCGTTATCTTCTTCTCGTATATCTGCGCCACTGCACTCACTGTCCCTGCTGAACCTGTCGCCCCCACCGCATCCATAGCGTTCTCAATCAGATTCCCCAGAATGGTCGATATGTCGCTCTCAGAAACCACATTTCCAATCTCCGGCACATAAGTATCCTCGGAAAGCACAAAGACGATCCCCTTCTCCCTGGCACTGCTGAGCTTCGCCATCACAAACCCGGCAAGTACCGGATCCTTAATGCGGCTCATGACATAGCCAACTTCATCCTGCACCTGCAGGCTCACCTCTTTGATGTAATCCGAAACGCGTTCGTACTTCCCCATATGAATCAGCCCCAAAATCACATGCAGCCGGTTCATAAACTCGTGAGTCTGAGATCTCAGCGCATCCGCATAAATCTTGACACCGGTCAACTGCTCCGCAAGCCGGGTCACCTCAGATTTATCCCTAAAAGTGGCCACGGCGCCCACAATTTCGCCCTTGACTGTGACCGGCAGCCGATTGGTGAGAATTCTAACCCCATGCAGCTCCTGCTCCTGGTCATACTCCGGCAGTCCCGTCTCAATGACATAATGCAGATTTGTATTGGGCACGACCTCCTCCACATTCTTGCCAATCACCGCGTCCGTAATCCCCGCGACCGCGAAGAGCCGCGCCGCCTCCTGATTAACCACCGTAATGCGCATCTCCTTGTCCACGCCCAGGATCCCTTCCCGCACCGACTGAACCAGCGCGTTCTTCTCTTCAAAGAGCCTCGCAATTTCCTCCGGTTCGAGGCCAAACAGAATTTTCCTGATTCGCCCTGCCAGCAAAAAAGCCCCTGGTATGCCGATGGTGAACCCAGCCAGCACCCCAATCAACACCATCAACCGGGTGGCATTCAAATTGTGCTCAATAATATTCATTAGTATGCCAACGGAGATGGCGCCGATCTGACGGCCATCAGCATCAAAAACCGGAGTAAAATACCGCATGGACTTTCCCAGCGTCCCCTCAGCAACGGACGAAAACTCCTTTCCGCTGTAAACCGGCGTATCATCCCCGCCCACAAAGCGCTGGCCGATCATTTCAGGATTGGGGTGCGTATACCTGATGCCATTCATGTCGACGACTACTATAAACTCAACGCCGCTGACCTTGCGAATCGTTTCGGCAAACTGTTGAACGTCGGTCTGCAGTCGCCTTCCGCTGAGGGCATCCTTCACAATTATGGATTCCGACATGAAATGCGACACATCTTTGGCTTTTCCTTCAAAATATTCCTGGGTCATTCTGACGACGCGCTGACTCACCAGCCAGTTGGTAACGGCCAGTGAAATCGCCAGCACCAGGCAAACCAGCAGGATAATAAACGTCCCAAGTCGAAGCGGTCTTTTTTTAAAGCTGATCATGGACACACCCTCATTCATGAACCTTTTCTTTACTCTCATTATAACAGAAACGGCGCCAAATCTTGGCGCCGTTTTGCATTTGAGTGACATGCGGGGTCAGACCTACACGGTATATTTGTGACATGCGGGGTCAGACCTAGGGGAGCAAAAGTCAATTTCCACAGATCCCCATGTTCATTTATGAAAATAACTTAAGCAGTGTTGAGGCAAGAATCAGGATGAAAGCGCCACCTATTCTCGATGAAATCTGGCTGAACGGCATGAGCTCCATTCGCTTTGATGCAGAAAGTACAGCAACGTCTCCCGTTCCTCCCATATTAGCCATACATAGACCTGCAGTAATTGAAGATTCTATCGGATAGAAACCAACCAACCTGCCCACCAAACCTGACCCAACTGCAGCGCCAACCACCGTTACGCCAACCAGCAGCAAATATTGAGGCGTCAGAGCCAACAACACTTCGCTCAGATTTGTATATGCAACACCTATGCCTATGAGCAGCACGGTTGTCATCGAAGTCATAACGAAGCCAAACCATTGAAAAGCGCCTTCTTCAAACTTTTCAGGAATTATGCCGATGGCTTTAACCGCCGCAACCGAGATGATCATCCATGCGTAGGAATGGATCTGTGGGAAAAGTTTGCCTAAAATACTTCCCAATACATAAAATCCGAGGGACATCAACAGACCAGAACCCATAATTTTGTAGTCCACCGGAGAACGTTTTTCTTCTTGAAACGTCTCCTGCTCTTTTACCACCATCAATTTTTCATTGCCGGTCAGCGATGGTTTCATTTTGCCCAACTTATCCAAAAGGCCTGCAATCACGATGGAGAGCGCATTTCCCAGTGCAACCGCAGGAATCATGATCGACAGCATCTCAGCAGGATCCTTAGCCAGCTGCGCACCGAAAATTTTCGCCAGCGGCACCGCACCGGCCCCCATGCCGCCGCCCATGATCGGCACGCCAATATAAAGAATCGCTTCTTTAAAACCGTAGCCGATGAGCGCGCCAACCAACCCTACGCCAACGAAGGACACTACGACGCCACCGATAATTGCAGGAAGGTATCTGGCAGCCGCTCGGATCAGAAGTTTCCGGTTCATCCCCAAAATACTGCCAGTAATGAGAGCGGCTATGTAGAAGTTGAGGAACTCAAAATCGACCATGAAACTCTTTATGAGTGCAGTTTGGTCTTCAGTAAAGAGGCCAAACATGACCATGGCTGCTGACCCAAAGATGATGACGATAGGGCCACCACCTAGATAATCCTTTACAATTGGAAGACGGATCCCAATTTCATTGAGAATCGCGCCAACCACCAACATGAGAGCAAACGCGCCGACCATGCCGCCCGGGAGTGCGCCAATCCTGCCGGCAACGAGCACAACCGCAGCAATGACAGCAAATACCGGCAACGAGAGACCGTTAATCAGGTAACTTGATTTAGATATAGTTTGGAGACGATCCTCACGAACTGCACTTTCCATTTTTTACCTCCCATGCTATGTGTTCCAGTGAGCGATGTGGCTGCGGGTCTGAGGCTAAGGCCTATTGACCCCATCTGTTTGAAGTTGTGGGTCCGACCCCGTCTGTTGACGTTGTGGGTCTGACCCCGTCTGTTGACGTTGTAGGTCTGACCCCGTCTGTTGACCCGGGTTGTTATATCCGAGCTATTTTAGACTGAATTGCAGCTTCAGCAACCGCTTTGGCGACGTGTTGACCAACTCTCGGATCAAAAGCATCAGGTATAACATAAGTTTCTTTCAGCTCATTAGCTGTAACAATGTCTGCTATGGCATAGACTGCAGCTACCTTCATTGCCTCGTTTATATCAGACGCTCTGACATCCAGCGCACCTCTGAAAATTCCCGGAAAAGCCAATACATTGTTAATTTGGTTGGGAAAATCACTTCGTCCAGTGCCGATGATTCTTGCCCCTGCATTTTTAGCAAGGTCTGGCATTATTTCAGGAACCGGATTGGCCATTGCAAAAACAATTGAATCCTTCGACATTGAAGCAACCATTTCTTCTGTGACAACATTTGCGGCAGAAACACCGATAAATACATCTGCTTCTTTCATAGCGTCTGGAAGTTTTCCGGAAATCAGCTTAGGGTTAGTCATTTCTGCGAGCTCTGCTTTTGAAGTATTGCTGTAAGTGTCCGTGCGAACCAGGATGCCTTCACGGTCACAGGCCAAGATGTTGCTGATGCCGAGGTTCAGAAGCATTTGCACAATAGAGGTACCTGCTGCACCGGCGCCATTGACCACCACTTTGATTTGATCCGGGTGTTTATCAACGATTTTCAAAGCGTTGATAAGAGCTGCGCAGACGACGACAGCGGTACCATGCTGATCATCGTGAAACACTGGAATATCAAGATCCTTCTTCAATCTTCTTTCAATTTCAAAACACCTGGGAGCTGAGATATCTTCCAGATTGATGCCGCCAAATCCCGGGGCGATCATTTTGACAACCTGAACTATAGTGTCCGTATCAGTTGAATCCACACAGATCGGGAAAGCGTCGACGTTAGCGAACGCTTTGAATAAAACAGCTTTTCCTTCCATGACAGGTAGAGCGGCTTTGGGTCCAATATCACCAAGTCCCAGCACTGCCGTACCATCTGTAATGACGGCAACAAGATTTCCCTTTGCAGTATACTTATAAACATCCATCGGTTCAGCGTGGATTTTTTTGCATGGTTCAGCCACACCTGGTGTGTATGCAAGGCTCAAGTCATCCCTTGTGCTAACGGACACCTTTGACTTGATTTCAAGTTTCCCAACATAATCTTCGTGTAATTTCAGACTAGAAGCTGCGTAATCCAAATTTGACATCCTCCTTTGATAATGTGAGTTGAAACTTGCATGACATTTTGGTGAATTTAGTGATTGATCTTGTAAAGTTCGTATGTAATGAGTTCGAATAAGTTTGAATGAATTCAATTGGTTACGAATGAATTCATTAAAGACATCATGCAACAAATTACAGAATTATTAAATAATACGGAAGTTTAGAAATCTTTTAGTAAGTTTTGAAAATGGGTTGGGCGTGTTGTGTGGACAGATGGGGTCAGACCCGCGAGGTGGATGGTGTGGTAAACATACGGGGTCAGACCCGCGTGGGGTTCTGGGATGCAACAGGCGGGGTCAGACCCGCGAAGTTACTCTCATTATCCATTCAACAATTCAGTCTCTTCCGCCAACTTCAAAAATGAGCTGTTGCCCCCGGCAGCAGCTCCATTCCTTTACTAATCGAGTAGGAGGCTACCCATTAGTTGAGTAGCCGTCCTCTCACACCACCGTACGTACCGTTCGGTATACGGCGGTTCAATCGCTTGAGTGCATTAAACGTAATTGCTCGTATTGAGCCGGGAAA
>WXFH01000067.1 GCA_009881125.1 Acidaminobacter sp.
ATAATGTTACTTGAGTTCAGGCATACGCAAAGACTGAATCCTATTTCGAGGGTTCAGTCTTTTGTGCTTTCAGGAAAGGAAAAATGATGAAGGTGACGATAATGATGATAATGATGATAATGATGATAATGACGATAATGATGATACGGAGTGTGATCGAGCACAAGAGATGTAGGCTGCAACCTCTTAAGTGGTAGGTGTGTAAAAATTAATTTACAATAAAACAAGCATTTTTACGAAGCGGCATGATTTTGTTAAATCACACCTTGAATCACCCTGTAATTTTTTTGAAATCCAATTACTCCAAAGATTTGCAAGTGCATCTCCAACTCTGTCACACTGGTAAATTCAGTACATCTGGCTGATGAAAGCCGAGAAATGTCAGACTTGTTCTATCGCAAAAAGCAGCCATATGAAA
>WXFH01000068.1 GCA_009881125.1 Acidaminobacter sp.
AGTTGAAACGAGTTGATTCAAAAGTGCCGCTGCAGTTTATGGAGACCCCATAACTGCAGTACTTTTTTGGCTTTTTCCGATTTGAACAGGATCAGCCCAACTATTGTCTCGATTTTGTTTTCATTTAATTTTTGCAATACAAATTAAGAACAGGGCACCATAAATGGATTGTGAGCTGTTCAAAAAGCCCTATTTAATAATGACTACATAATTA
>WXFH01000069.1 GCA_009881125.1 Acidaminobacter sp.
AGTGTCAAATTTTAAAAGGTTGGTGAAAGTATGAGCAAAGTGATGTTCAGCCAGTACTTCCACAAACCCAGAGCTTTTAGGCTTAAGGTGTTCCTGGAAGGGATCCTGGTGGGTTTGTTGGCAGGACTGGCAGTGATTGCCTATAGACTGGTCATTCATGCAGCGACGCCTCTCAGAACGTCAATTTACGGCCGCATAACAGCGGGTGACTGGAGGACGGGGCTGTATTATCTTGCGGCGCTATTGGCAGCCGGTTATATCACCGGAATGCTGGTGGAAAAAAATCCTATGATCAAGGGTTCTGGAATCCCTCAGGTCAAAGGCACTCTTGTTCGGCAGTTTGAAATGAAATGGTATAAGGAACTGCCGGCGAAATTTGTTGGTGGGGTGTTGGCTCTGGGTTTTGGATTGTCCCTTGGCAGAGAGGGTCCTTCTATTCAAATTGGTGCTGAGGTAGGGTCGGGACTGAGCAAGTCTCTTAAGCTTCATCAAACCGAGGAGAAGTACATGATTACCAGCGGTGCGAGCGCCGGATTGGCTGCGGCGTTCAATGCGCCGTTTGCAGGTGTGATCTTTGCGCTGGAAGAGCTGCATAGAAATTTTTCGCCTTTTGTTCTCGCTTGTGTAATGAGCGCCAGTCTTGCAGCGGATTTTGTTTCAAAGCAAGTCTTTGGACTGGGACCGGCTTTTGTATTTCAAGAGGTTCAGCCACTCCCGCTGGCGCATTACCCCTATCTGATTGGGCTAGGTATTCTGGCGGGACTGATGGGCATAGTCTTTAACCGCGCACTGTTCACCAGCCAGGATATATATGGTAAGTTAAAGTCACAGAAAGCGCGCTATACTATGTTGATTCCATTCATCGGCGCGGGATTGATGGGCCTGGTCCTTCCGGAAATGCTCGGAGGTGGACACGAACTCATAGAAATGCTGAGTCATGTGGATTTGCCGCTTTATTTGCTTTTGTTGTATATTGTGGTTAAGATCGCTTTTACAGCCTTTTGCTATGGACCGGGGACACCCGGCGGTATTTTTCTGCCGCTGCTTGTAGTAGGCGCCCTAGTAGGCAAGTTATATGGTGAATTATTGTCACAGTATCTCAATCTGGAATCCATTTATGTGATCAATTTCCTGATTCTCGGGATGGCGGCCTACTTTACGGCGATCGTCAGAGCGCCAATCACAGGCGCTATTTTGATTTTGGAAATGACCAACTCGTTTCAGCATCTGCTGGCGCTTATGACGGTGTCGCTGATTGCCTACGTTTTGACGGATCTGCTCGCTTCAAAACCAATCTACGAAGCGCTGTTTGAGCGTATGCTGAGCGGCAGACAGCGAGAGACGCTTTACGGTAACAGCCATCAAAAGGTCATCATGGAAATTCCGGTAGCTATGAACGCGCCACTGGAATATAGAGAAATCCGGGAAATACAGTGGCCTAAAAACTGTCTGCTAGTTGCCATTCGGAGAGGTGAAGCGGAAGTGATCCCTCGCGGGGACACAAAAATATACCCCGGAGACCTGTTGATGGTCTTGTGTGATGCGGAAAAAGAAGCAGACATCAAGCCCGCGCTGATCCGCCTCGGAGAAGAGATGGAGGAAGGCTTTGCGGGCAACCCGA
>WXFH01000070.1 GCA_009881125.1 Acidaminobacter sp.
CCGCAGCCACATGCACAGCCACAGGCACATGCACATGCACAGCCACAACCACAATCCGAGACGGAAGAGCATACCTCTGAAACTGCCCAAGCAGTGACGTCGGAGAAGACGGATGAAGAGCAGCGCTAAATCGCAGCGTTAATTTACCATTTGGAAGAAGGCACAGCCTAAGAGCGCGTTGCCTTCTTCTTTTTTGGTTACAGCGGAATGAGAAGCTCAGGAAGGAAGTCAATAGGCATATACTCCAGTCTCCCCCTTTT
>WXFH01000071.1 GCA_009881125.1 Acidaminobacter sp.
GATACGCCTAAGGTTCGAACGATCGTTGTCGTCCCCTATGATCCAAACTGGCCGCCGCAATTTGAAGCGGCAGCCGCCGCGCTTCGCCCTGTCTTTGGTGACAATCTAATTGATCTGCACCACATAGGCAGTACTTCTGTCCCAGGATTGGCTGCGAAACCGACACTGGATTTACTGGGTGTAGTGAAGTCACTCGCGCTTGTCACAGAAACGCGTTCTGCTTTTGAATCCCTGGGATTTCAGGCGCGGGGCGCCTACGGGATTGAAGGCAGAGAATTTTTCGTGAAAGGCGCGCCTAATCCAACGCACCATTTGCACGTCTATGAAGTAGGCCATATCGAGATTCTGAGGCATCTTGCCTTTCGTGATTATCTTAGAGCACATCCTGAAGTTGCGACGGAATATGCGGCGCTGAAATCGAGGCTCGCCGCCCTCTACAAGCTGGATCCCGTGAGTTATCAGGATGGCAAGTCCGACTGGATCAGGCACGTGGTGCAGCAGGCGTTGGACTGGGCGGGATATGAGGTGTTGTAACCATCGGCATTTCATTTAATGAAAATAGGCGCTTTGAAATTGGTGTCTGCATTCTCCAGCCAGTTGACGACTTCTTCATAATGAAAAGACACGGCCTCTGTCCACTAAAATGAACGGAGAACGTGTCTTTATTGTTTTTTGAAGGCAAACTTGGTGTCTGCAGCCTACGGACTATCAACCCCATCTTCCGCATCAACGCCCTCTTTCACCTAAGG
>WXFH01000072.1 GCA_009881125.1 Acidaminobacter sp.
ATAGACCGCAGTTTGGGCAGTTTGGGGACGCGGACAACTTCAACTTTGGGGACGCGGACAAGTTTTAATTTGGTGCCAGAGCTTCACACAATTCAGAAACAATTCAGGTGTTCTTGCTTTTAAATCGCCTTTATTCCCTATCTATCTATCTATCTATCTATCTAACTTTCTTTCGATCTGCCCTTTTACTCGCCCGCATGCCTGTGTGC
>WXFH01000073.1 GCA_009881125.1 Acidaminobacter sp.
CGACGCCGCCTGAGGTGACAGTGCCGAAGGCTGAAGAGAAAAAAGTCACAGAGAAAAAAGTGAAAGAAGCAGCAGACGAGAAGAAAGTAAAAAAAGTTAAAAAAGCGAAAGAAGTGAAAAAGGCGGAAGAAGCTGAGGAAGAAGAAGCTGTGGAAAAAGAATCGGTGGAAAGAGAAGCTGTGGAAGAAGTGGCGACAGTGACAGAGAAACCTAAGAGAAAAGCGAGGAAGAAGACCTCATGAGACGACTGAGCCGTAGTTTTTTGGCAACCTTCAGCGTTGTCGCCGCATTATTCTTCGTGCTGGGATCCTTTATTCTGGTACCAGAACCTTTCGAAAACGATCGACTCGTCGCCTGGCACTTTGCCTTGTTTGGTTTTTTGGTCTTTCAGCCGCTGGTTTATATAACGATCAGTGAAGCGCTCGGCAGACAGGCAGCGGATCTTTATAAATTCAGATTTTCGCTGAAAACTGCAGAAACGCCGCTTTATGATCGAATTCTCAACGTCTCAGTCATAGCCTTGACAGGCTTGGTCCCGATCTTTCAACTTGATCAGATCGAGGTTCGAATCATAATTGCCAGCGTTGTTATGTGGATCGTGGTGACAGAAGGGTTGCTTCTGATCAGCAGCCGCTTCTCCAGGGCTGATTTTCAGCATGACATCATCCTGGTGCGCGGCCTGAATTTTCGAAAGCACTATGGCATGTCGAGCAAGGCCATGACGACGAGCGGGATCTACCAATATGAAGAGTTTGAATCCTTTACTCTGGTCGGTGAACGACTCACTATGAGACTGTCGGGGACGGGCGGCCGTTTAAGCCTGAGACTCCCGGAAAATCTGGCAGAGCCCGTGTGCGCTTATTTGCAGCAGGCGAAGCTGATCAAACGGGTGGGTTAAC
>WXFH01000074.1 GCA_009881125.1 Acidaminobacter sp.
TGATCTGTCAAGCCACAAAAGGATCGTCTGATAAGGTGACCAACGAAGCGTGACAATAAAAGCGTGATAATTGAAAAGTGACAATATAAGAGTGACAAAAGAGGGGTGAGTCCATGTCCTTTTTTCCAGGCATCGTCAACAACCGAATGTTCCAGGTGGCCTTTGTCAGCTGGTTTATAGCTCAGGCACTGAAAGTCATTTTGACGCTGATCATCGATCGAAAACTCAACTTGTCCCGGATGATCGGGTCCGGCGGCATGCCAAGCTCTCACAGCTCACTGGTAATGGGACTTTCCACAGCGGTTGGCCTTCACTTAGGCTGGGATTCGCCTTTATATGCTGTTGCGCTGGTGACCAGTCTGGTGGTTATGTATGACGCCAGCGGCGTCAGGCGGTCCGTGGGCATTCAGGCGGCTATACTCAACCAGATCATCGAGGACGCTTACCAGCACAAGCCTTTCAGCCAGGATAAACTGAAGGAACTGATCGGGCACACGCCTTACGAAGTCTTTGCAGGCGCCATTTTGGGCATAGTCGTGGCCAATGTGATGATTTAACAACAAGGCTTTCAAATAAATAAGAAATATATGGTATTTTTGTAGTGTGTTTTGCAATCAATTGTTCTATAATAGAGATAGCAGATTTAGTGCTTTGCTGCTTGAAAGTATGCTAACTTAGATTAAATTAATTTGACATCGGTTA
>WXFH01000075.1 GCA_009881125.1 Acidaminobacter sp.
CATAGATTTTCGTGTTTACTGGACACTAGGTAAGGCCCGCGCGGTGTGCGGGCCTTTTTCAATTGGAATAGTATGGAGCTGGACGTATGGAGGTGTCTGCGGCTAGCGCCTATCACTCCCAAGTTCTATCATTTTCCGACATCATTTATTTTGCAGTTTCGCGTCTTCATTCGACTTTTTATGGGTATGATTACAAGTGTCCGGTTAACACTAAGCTGGTTTTAGTGTTTACATGGCACTAGTGCCTTGTAAATTCTGAAACTATAACAGCATACAGCGATAAAATTTCGAAAGACAAGGCGGAGGAATGAGCAATACTAAGCAGTATTGCAATTGACGACAACGCGGTATTTCGGAATTTTAGCCTGTAGGATGTCTGGTTTTAGTGTTTACATGGCACTAAGCATTCTGAT
>WXFH01000076.1 GCA_009881125.1 Acidaminobacter sp.
TCAGAAACCAAAGAAGTGTCTCATAGTGTGCCGGGTCATCCAACAGCAACTATGGCAGAGGTTGTTGAAAAAGCAGAACGACAAGCGATCTTTGAGGCACTGGAGGCATCAGGGGGCAATCGAGAGCAAGCAGCCAGACTTTTGGAGGTATCATTAAGAACCCTGTATTACAAGATTCAAAAGTATCAGCTTCAAAGCGAAGAAATCATACACACGAATTAAACGCAGTGCAATAAATTGCACTAAAAATCACGAAATGCAGAATATTGCATGCTGAATTTTGCACAAATTTTTCCTATAAATCTTGTGAAAATAAAAGCGTCCGGTGAAACGC
>WXFH01000077.1 GCA_009881125.1 Acidaminobacter sp.
GATTGACCATCTCAAAGTAAATATTGAGAAATTGACCTAAAAAGCCTGTGTCCCACTCTGATTCGACATCAGATGGGAAACAGGCTTCTAATTATTGGTTCACAAGAAGATGATGCCGATGTTTGGGGACCCTTATTGACTTTAAGCCGTTGGCTATGGCTTTAACAGGGTGATGCTGGACCGGTCGTAGTCGATCAGGCCGTCGCTTTTCATTTGCCTAAGTGCTCTGGACAGCGAGGTTCTGGAGATATCCAAATATTCAGCAAGGGCTTTTTTGGAGAGAGTCATATGAAGGCGTGTCTGACCATTCTGAAGGTTTTGTCTGAGATAGATCAGCACCTTGTCTTCGATACTTCTTCCGGTTAAATAATCTATGCCCTGTGACAGCGCGAAGGATTTGATGGAGATCGCCTTCAGGAGTGACAGCAACACCGCCCGGTCAGCCATAGCCAGCCGGATCAGGGATTCAGGATCAATTCGCAGCAGCTTTGAAGGCTTTAGGGCAGTCACGCCAAAGGGGAAAACTTTCAACCCTGAAAAAATCAGATTTGCACCGAATACATCACCTGTTTCAAATTGACTGATTCTGGTCAAGCGACCTTCTTCATCCATCTTTTCAACCGCGATCTGGCCTTCCACAACCACGTCGACCGCGGTGCAGGGATCGCCGGCGAGATAGACAAGTGCGTTTTCATCAACTCTTACATATCTGGCAGTGCCGGTGCTGATCCAGTCGGTTAAAACCACTTCAGGCAGGACTTGAAGTAAAGTTAGAGGTGTGTTTGTAATGGAAGATTTTGTATTTGGCATAAGAAAAGCACCTCGCAGAAATAAAGATTAAAGTGTTGCTGTTTAGCTGGATTATACCACAGTTATGGAACCAAGTGGATGATATAAAGTCTCTAAGAAGGGAGGGGTACTGAGGGAAGCTAACTGGAGACAGATAAACGCATTGTTTAGTCGGAGAACAGATAAAC
>WXFH01000078.1 GCA_009881125.1 Acidaminobacter sp.
GAAAAGCAGCATACTATTGAATTTTGCACCTGCCGGTGTTGAGGCTGATTTTGCCGATCCGCAGCGACAATTGAATAAATGCTTTGTGAGGTTGACGCCGGGGACAGCCGGGTATTAGAATGACAGAGAATGGGGAGGATGTTCATTGAACAGGGAAGAACGGCGGTCACAGGATGATGACCCGAAGCGGATTGAAGAGGAAGATCCGGGGATGAAGGGTGAAGGCGCTGAAGATGACCTCAGAGCCTTGGAAGATAGCGAAGAGATGCAGGACCTGACAGACATGGAGGATGCGCAGGATCTGGAAATACTTAAAATCAGGCGGACCAAACGTTTGAAATGCGTCGCCTGGATTCTGGTCCTCGCCGTGACGGCAGGGGCTTTGTTCGGCATTTTGTCCGGCGGTGCTTTTGGCCGATGGTTTCATGCCAAAACACAATCCGGCGAAGCGTTCGTCGAGGAAACATCAGATCCGACATGGGATTTATCTTCCGTCTATAACGGTCCGGAAGAAGCAAAGCGGGCGCTTGAAACTCTTCAAAACGAGGTGGAGCTGGCGCTGTCCCAACCGGCGGGCGTGGATGTCGA
>WXFH01000079.1 GCA_009881125.1 Acidaminobacter sp.
TATCGTTCAATATTCCTGTCAGGAATACCGAAGAGAGTTTCGTTGGTGCCAGTATTGGAACTTTCAGCCGATTTGATGCGTCACAGTGACTGAGCTGGGTAAAAGTCTGAGACTATAAAGTGTGAAGCCAGTCTGACCGTCAGGAGGCGAAATAGTTATGAGGACTAAATCCTTAAAACAAAATGAGAAAAAGTCACCAAATGCGAAGGCAAGTGGTCTACAATTAATGCTTTCCATGATCCTATTGCTATTTCTTGTTATCAGTTTTGCGGGCTGCAGTCAAAAAACTGAGCCGGTGACACCGACGCCGACTTCACAGACCATAGAAGATTCAGTGGCAAGGAAGGAAGTCATAGCGTTGGTCGAGACCTTCGGTTCCAGGCTTCAGAAGGTCGCCTTGCTTGAGCCGGAAGAGGACCTGAAAATGGATGTTGTGAAATATTATGGAGACCTGGTCGAACAAGATCTGTTGGATGTCTGGCTTGCGAATCCGGAAGCAGCTCCTGGCAAGCTGACATCAAGTCCTTGGCCGGACAGAATTGAAGTAGGCGCAGTGGAAAAGATCGATTCGGGTCTTTGGAGGGTTGAAGGCGAGCTGATTGAGGTTACAAGCGTAGAGGGTCCTGGTGGTATGCCTGCAGCGTTGCGGCCGGTCGAGGCAGTCGTTGCGAATACTGTTGAAGGCTGGCGTATTCAAGAGTTTGTCATGGGGGCGTATGAAGTGCAGCAAACTCAAAATACCCCGGAGGCGCTGGAGACTTTTTCGCTGATGGCAGGTACTGTGGTGCTTTCGCTCAACGCATGGGACAATGAGCTATTGGAGCTGCCTGAGATTGGAACGCCACTTTCAGAAAGCATTGAAGTACTTGGACAAACTTCTGATACATTTGCCGGATCGTTTGTGAAAACGGTGACGTACGAGGATTTGGAGCTGATTTGGACCTCTCCGAAAGACAATGGCAAAACCTTTTGGCTGATGCGCATGACCACTAATCAGCCGACTATTCAGACACCGGAGGGGATTCGGGTGAGCATGACTTTAGATGAACTCAAATCCGCTTACAAGGATTTGGAGCAAATACCAGATGGCAGGATTGATCCTGAGAATGCCGCTTACAGACGTAGTCTTAGAGAGGGTTATCAATATATGGTTTTTGAAATTCAAAAGGGAAAAATTGTTAAGATTGAAGTCTATGTTGAGTTACCTTGATAAACTTTCGTGATTTTGCAGTTAAAAAAACCAGACTTGTCTGGTTTTTTTATTTTGGGTGCGCCCGGCATAGGCGTGCGCTCGTCGGTGCTGGTGGCCATCAGACGTGAAACCCTCATGCCAT
>WXFH01000080.1 GCA_009881125.1 Acidaminobacter sp.
GCAAACCAACTTGAGTTAAGGGCGCCCGGAGGGCGTACTGCGGAAAGAAGGAGGTGGAATTGGGTTTTAGCGGCATTTTTGACCTATTGATCCCAATTCCACATTCTTCAGCTTGAAAAGAAAAAATATTCCGACTATTCCGCTTGGGTATTGCATAACATTTTCGGATGTGTTACTATTCATTTCAACAACTTAAACAGCCATATCAAGAGTCAGGGGAGAGAGTCAGCTCGATGATCCTGCGCCAACCTGCCGTAAGGCAAGGTGGTACTGCTGACAGCGATGGGGCAATACGGTATACAAACCTCTTCGCTGTGACGCGTTGAGGTTTTTTTATTTGGCAGAGGAGGTAAAAAATGATTAAATTTCAAAATATAACAAAAAAATTCCGACAAGCGAACGGCGCGGACTTTCAGGCACTCTCGCAAATTTCTCTTGAAATTGAGAAAGGCGAAATTTTTGGGATCGTGGGTAAAAGCGGGGCTGGCAAGAGTACTCTGATCCGAACCATCAATGGTCTGGAGCGTCCGGACCAAGGGGAAGTGCTGATTAACGACGCGGATATGACGCGCATGACCCTGCAGGCGCTGAGAAAGCAGCGCAGAAACATAGGCATGATCTTTCAGGGCTTCAATCTTCTCAGCTCCAGAACGGTCCGTGGTAATGTGGCCTTTCCGCTGGAAATCGACGGCGTTGATAAAGCAGAAATTGAGCGACGGGTAGAAGGGCTCCTCAAGGAAGTAGAACTTTGGGAAAAGCGGGATTCTTATCCGGGGCAGCTCAGCGGCGGACAGAAGCAGAGGGTGGCCATAGCCCGGGCGCTGGCGTCGAATCCGGAGATTCTCCTGAGCGACGAGGCCACCAGTGCGCTGGACCCTGAAACGACCCAGTCCATATTGAAGCTGCTCCTGAAGCTGAGGGAACAGAGGGGGCTGACTATAGTCATGATCTCCCATCAGCATGACATCATGCACCAGGTCTGTGACAGGATCGCCACCATTGAGCATGGCGAAATCACAGGCATCCAGGCAATCAAGAATTATCGAAAGGAGGTGAGCGCATGACTCTGGTCAAACTGCTTATTCAGCCTACGCTCGAAACAATTTACATGGTGGTTTTATCCAGCCTCTTCGCGCTGGCCATAGGACTTATCATAGGGATATTGCTTTATCTGACCCCAAAAAATGGTCTTTTTCCAAAGCCGCTGCTGTACAGCGTCCTGGATGGGGTGGTCAATGTGCTGCGATCTTTTCCTTTTATCATTTTGATGATCCTGCTGTTTCCGCTGTCCAGGGTGGTGGTGGGGACGACCATCGGCACAACAGCGACGATTATACCGCTGGCTATTGGCGCAGCGCCCTTCGTTGGGCGGGTGGTGGAAAACGCCCTCAAAGAAGTCGATGATGGCACAATTGAAGCCGTGGTCGCCATGGGCGCCACCCACTGGCAGCTGGTGACCAAGGCGCTGCTGCCGGAAGCGCTGCCGTCCCTGATCCTGGGGATGTCACTGACGGTCATCAACATCATAGGCTACTCGGCCATGGCGGGGGCCATTGGCGGCGGAGGTCTGGGAGACCTGGCCATCCGGTTCGGTTTTCACCGCTTCCAGACGGATGTCATGATTGCCGCGGTAGCGGTCATTATCCTGCTGGTGCAGGGTACCCAGTGGATTGGAAACTTCGCGGCGGGGAGAATCCTCGCGAAGCGTTCATCATAATAAATCATATCAGGAGGCTAACCACTATGAAAAAGCAATCATTGATCTTGTTACTCATCCTCATCCTTTCGCTCGCCCTATTCGCGGGCTGCAGCGTCAACACTGAGACAACAACTGCTGAAACACCTTCTGCTGAAACGCCAACTGCAGAGACAACCATTCTCAAAGTCGGTGCCACGCCGGTTCCCCACGCTGAGCTGCTTTCGCTGGTGGCGGACGATCTTCTCGCTCAAGGCATTGAGCTCCAAATTGTCGAGTTTACCGACTACGTCAAACCAAACCTCGCCCTCAATGACGGCGAGCTCGACGCGAACTTTTTCCAGCACCAGCCTTACCTGGATGGCTTCAATGCAGAGCATCAGACCGATGTCGTCTCCGCCGGCAACGTTCACGTTGAGCCTCTTGCCCTCTACTCCGAGAAAGTTAATTCGGCCGACGCGCTGCCGGAAGGCGCTGTCATCGCGATCCCAAGCGACGCTGTCAACGGCGGCCGGGCGCTGATCCTTCTTGAAGCTAATGGCCTCATCACTCTTTCCGAGGACAGCGGTCTCGACGCGACGGAACTCGACATTGTTGAAAATCCAAAGAACTTGAAGTTTAAAGCCATTGAGGCGGCTCAGCTGCCTCGCGTTCTCCAGGATGTCGACGCTGCGGTGATCAATGGCAACTACGCCATTGAAGCAGGCCTCAATCCGGTAGCCGATGGTCTCCTCGTCGAAGGCGCCGAGTCCCCATACGCCAACATTCTGGCGGTCCGAGCCGGCGAAGAAAACAACGAAGCCCTCAAGGCACTTCTCGCTGCTCTTCAGAGCGAGGAAGTCAAGGCGTTTATCGAGTCAACCTACGAAGGCAGTGTGGTCGTAGCGTTTTAGTACTGAATCCTTATAAAAACAAAATTTGGGATACCTCTTGGTGACATAAAAGTGGTAAGATGGGAAAAAGAAGGATAAACTCGGTGTCAGCGGCTAGCGCCTA
>WXFH01000081.1 GCA_009881125.1 Acidaminobacter sp.
CGTTCCGGGTAAGGATGCCAAAGGCAACTCGGTGACAGATACTGAGTTTCTTTGAAGTGAAACTCGGGGTTGATAGGCTTAAGCTGCTGACACCAAGTTTCTTTTGAAATGAAAAAAGTGAGGTCATCTGAAGGGATGATCTCACTTTTTTCGGTGCGCCCGGCATGGGCGATAACTTGGTGGTGCAAGTCCACTACGCGCTCGGTAGCAGGAAGCGTTAGCTGAAGGCAAGGGCGTCCACCGCGAGGTGGAGTCTGAAGGAAGCCGGAGGC
>WXFH01000082.1 GCA_009881125.1 Acidaminobacter sp.
ATTTTGCCTCCGGCTTCCTTCAGACTCCACCTCGCGGTGGACGCCCTTGCCTTCAGCTAACGCTTCCTGCTACCGAGCGCGTAGTGGACTTGCACCACCAAGTTATCGCCCATGCCGGGCGCACCAAGAAAAAGGCTTGTCCGATGGTCATTCAAATCACCATCGGACAAGCCTTTGTTCTTTATAGGATTACCTCAGCGAAACAAGTCCTTGTGTCTCTTAACTGCAAATTTGACAATTTCACCTAACCACTTTACAAAAATATTGATTGTCTGTTTTTTCCAAAAATATAGTTTTATGAGTATTAATAGTCCCAGAATTGCCAATCCAACAAGCATTAAAATCACAGATACGGAGTTTTCTTGATAAAAAGCTTCATAAAAGAGCCTCGCGGCTGCTGCAAATCTCGGAATATAATTGTTCGCAGGAGAAGGCAGCTCAATCATAGTCATGTTGTTGAAATCGCCAATATTTGCAACTAGATAATGATAATAACTATTTTCTGTCAACAATTCGGCACCCGCGCCACCTGAAATCAAATAACGCACACCATCTTTATAGTATTCAAAGTTACTGTGAATATGAGACAAATAAACTGTATCCACTTGATATTGACTCATCAGCGTTTCAAATTTTATTGCTTCCACTGGATCCTGAAATCCATGAGACATATTTTTGTTTTGAAAATAGCTGTCCAGTTTCTGTTCAGCCCAGCTTTCTCCGTTTTTCGCCTGATTCACATAATTCGCAATTTCATTTTTTGTCACATTGCTTCTTGGGTCTCGTGGCGGTATGTGTGAAACCACAAAGAGCCTCTTCCCGGCAGCCTTTTTCAAATCGTTTTCCAGCCAAATATATTGTTCATTAGAAATCGCGCGATTTTCAGCCCAACCTGGTGACGAGTCCAAAAATGTAAAATGGCAGTCCATATAATCAAAGGAATAATAGGGAGGCCCATAGAGCATGGTATAGGTCTCACGGCCAACACCACGAATATCATGGTTTCCAAGTGTGGTACATAAAGTTGAACCAATCCTGGTGGTGAGTCTGTCAAATAATCTATACTGATTTGGCTTACCGCTAAAAACAAGATCGCCATTATCAATGACAAATACTGGATTTATTCCATTGATCTGTTCAATCATACTCTCAAAGGTATCATAGCCGTCCCTGTTATCTCCCAGAATAACATATTTAAATTCTCCGGCCAGATCTGCTGCATTAGGTTTGTCAGGAATTATATTTACTTCCTCACCAGCTTTAAAATTGAGGTCAATTAAAAGTGTGTTCGTATTCAATTTTGTCATTTTGAATCGACTATTGACGAATCGTTCTGCATAGAAGTCAGGATTAATATTTTCAACCCTAATAGAAATATTTTTCGCTGCTTCTGCATTCACTGAAACCTCTGGCAGAGGAGACAAAGCTCTGATGACAAGGCATTTTCCACTTGCCGGATCATTCCAAATGCCTTTGATAAAGCCACCATAAACTTTAATGGTAGAATTTTCGAAAGAAACCTCAGAGGATGACGTTTCAGGGTCGAAATTAAGCGGCAGACCGGTAAAATCATGGCTGACTTTATACACCGCATTTCCGTTATAAACAAACACACTGGCTCCTACTGCCAAGCAAATAAACAATATCAATATGGCAACTTTCAAAATCTTATTGATAGACACGGCTAAGCCCCCCTCTTAAAAAGGGAATTTCGTTCTCACTTTATTGCAGCTTCATGTATGAATTTCTTCATGGAGCCACATGAGTCAATCCATTCACTGCGTGTATTACTTAAATGATACCTAAATGGAGAAAAATGAAACACATACTTCTACTGAGGTTGATACCACTGTAATTGAATGACCATCAGCAGAGAACGTATCAGTCTCCATAAAGGACTGTATGCTTAAAATCTTTTGCCGATGGTTATTTCTATCCCGCTTGCAACTCAAACTCTAACATTTTTGTTTCTTTAGCGAGATGTGGAAACATTTTTCCAAAGCTTTACAAGTTCATACCAGCTCACTGAAGCAAAGGCGATTCCCAGCGTCAACAAAAAATCACCGAGTGGCAGCGGGGCTAACTTCAAAAAAGCATTAATTGGGGAATAAAGGAGAACTAATAGTCCAATAAAGGTACCAAAGGTAACCGCCAGCATGACTTTGTCCCTTGAAAGTTTAGCCACGGATTTAATGGCAAACTCTTTGTTGGAACTATTCACAAAGACCAAGAAAATATTAGATATCAAAATTATTGATAATCCCATGGCTCTGGCTGCTGCCGGAAGATTCGGATGCTGGTTTAAGGACCATAAATAAGTTCCGAATGAAGCACCAAAAATGACAAACCCCTGAATTACATTTTTTAACAGAAGTCTCAGGGTGATCAATTTTTCATTTGGATCTCGGGGTGCGCGTTCCATAATGTCCGGTTCTGCCGGTTGCCGCTCAAGAACTATCGAACAGGTTGGGTCAATGACGAGTTCAAGCAGGACAACATGAATAGGCAGCAGCATAAGGCTTACCGGACTAATACCCATTAGCGGTGCGACCAAGGATGCGCATGCGATTGGAATATGAATCGCAAAGACATAGCCAACCGCCTTGCGGATATTGTCATAAATTCTTCTGCCGTCTTCAATCGTATCTACAATCGTAGAAAAGTTATCATCAAGAAGGATCATATCTGCAGCTTCTCTGGAAACCTCTGAGCCTCGCTTGCCCATGGCTATCCCTATATCTGCATATTTAAGCGCAGGCGCGTCATTGACACCATCTCCCGTCATAGCGACGATTTCATCATTTGCTTTAAAAGCCTTAACAATTCTCATTTTATGTTCCGGAAGGACTCTGGAGAAAACGCTGACATTTCTAACTTTTTCCCGAAGTTCTTCATCGCTCATTTGGTGTAATTCATCCCCGGTAATAATATTTTCGCTATTAGGCATATTGATTTGTTTGGCTATAGAACTTGCAGTAATGCCGTTATCTCCGGTAATCATGACAACACGGACGCCGGCTCTCGTACAGATTTCAACGTCTGACTTAATGGATTCCCTCGGTGGATCCGCAAGTCCCACCAATCCACATAGCTCCAAGCGGCAGTCTGTAAGTTCGGCAGGCAATTGTGCACCTTTATGTAAAATCTTTTGACCAACAGCAATCACACGAAGTCCCTTATTTGACATCTCCAGAATTTTATTCTCCACTGTGATCTGCTCATCCGGTGTCATGTCACAAAGGTTAAGCAGATTTTCCGGGGAGCCTTTTGCGGAGATCAAGAGCTCATCTCTGTAATTGTAAACATTTCCCATCATTTTGGTTTCATCTGTAAAAGCATATTCATAAATTAATGTGTTGCTAAAAAGGGAATGTCTTGAAATGCCTTGCGCTTCACAATAAGAGATCATGGCTTTTTCCATTGGATCGTAGGCATCAGATTTGCAGGCCATTCCCATAATCAGGCACAGCCGTTCAGAATCAATGTCCAAATTCCAAGTTTCATGAACAGTCATTTTATTCATGGTAATAGTTCCGGTTTTATCTACACAAAGAACAGAGACAGCACCCAAGGTTTCCACCGCTGGAAGCTTTCTGATCAGCGAATTTTTCTTTGCCAAGCGCCAAGCGCCCATGGATAAAAACACTGTCAGAATAACCGGAAATTCCTCAGGAATCATAGCCATTGCTAAGGTGATCCCGGCCAATATACTTTCAATAATCCTCGATTTTAAATCATGATCTGTCAAATTGAAAAATGTTACAATCCCGACCAGAACCAATAATATAGCGGCTATACCAGCGCATAATTTTACCAGTTTATCTGTTTGCTTCTCAAGTGGTGTTGGCCTATCTGGCGCTGAGGCAACATCCACACCTATTTTGCCGTACTCTGTCGACAGGCCGGTTTTGTCTACCAGAATGGTTCCGGTTCCTTGAGTGACGAGCGTTCCTGCATAGCAATAATCGTTTTTCCAATAGTCCTTTGATGTTAAGGAGGATGACGTACGGGTCACTTTCCATACGCTTTCTGACTCACCTGTCAGTGAAGATTCATCAATCCTAAGGGTGGATGACTTTATTATATGACCATCAGCAGGGACCTTAACCCCTTCCGCAATATACATCACATCTCCAGGTACCAGCTCGGAGCTGTTGATGATCTGGATTTGCCCATCACGTAAAACTTGAACTTGGGGGGCTGACAAATTTTTCAAAGCCTGAAGCGTTTTATCCGTCTTCCATTCCTGAATGGCTTCTATACTGATGATTCCAATCACAAAAATGAGCATAATAGCACCATCTCTGGGCTCACCAAGGACAAAATAGATCACAGAAGCAATAAAAAGCAGCAAAAACATTGGTTCACTAATTACATGAACAATTTTAAAAAAAACACTTTCTTTTTTTTCAACAGCAAGTTCATTTTTACCATATCTTTTCTGCAGCTGCTTTGCTTGTTGGCTTGTCAAGCCAAGTGGTTCACTGAGTTGAAATTCTGTCACGCTTCATCGCCTCCAAATGGATTTTAAAAGTATGTCGTATTCCGATATGCGAACACAAAAAAACCTGTGGGACATTTTACTGTCCCACAGGTTTGATTCCTGTTGCCAATTAAGGCCCAGCCCCACGAACTTATAAATAAGTTCATCGCCTGCTCAGTTATACATAAATTCAGTTGGTCTTCAAAGTGATTTTTTGCAGTTTTATGTTAATATAAAAACATCTTAAGATTTCATAAAAAATGCGCCGTTAACAAATTGAGAGATGTATGCTATACTCAATTTTATTTAAGTATTATTTTAACGAGTAACCCCTTTCACTGTCAAGTTTTTTTTAATTCCAAATTCATGATTTCAGAAAAAGGGCTGAGACAGTTATTTTCCTAATTAGGAGGGATTTCCATGTCCGAACAATTAACCAATGCCGATCTGGTCAAACTGATCATTGAAGAGGATATCAAGACCCCCCAGGATGACGAGGAAATAATTCATTTGCTTTTAGACAAAACTTTGGCTGAAAATATCAACAAGTCCCATCACGAAACTTATACTATTGGTGATAAGATTTCAGATAAAATGGCTGTAGTGGCCGGAAGCTGGACATTCATCATTCTATTTATGTTGATTTTAAGTCTTTGGATTTTAACGAATTCCTTCATTATAAGCAAACCCTTTGACGCTTACCCTTTTATCCTTTTAAATTTGGTTCTGTCCTGTCTGGCAGCAATACAAGCCCCCGTTATCATGATGAGTCAAAATCGACAGGAGCACAAGGATCGGATTCGCGCTGAAAATGACTATAAGATCAACCTAAAATCTGAACTTATTATTGAAGATCTCCACATCAAGCTGGATCAGATGATCGAAAACCAGGAACAGCTCCTGAAACGTTTGGAAATGCTGGAGCGTTCTAATAAATAGTCAATTGGCAATTCCCATGAAGCCATTTTGCTAAGTCATCTTTTTAAGAAATGTAAAAATGATCTCATTCGCTTTTTCAGCTTGCCATTTAAGCAAGTTATGCCCGCTGTGTTTAAGGACTACCCACTCTGAATTGGGTAGTTCTTTTGCTATCATTTGACTATGTTTGCTGCGAATAACATCAAACTGGCCTGTCAAGATTAATACAGGTATGAAGATTTGATTGAGCTGTGATTTTGGAATATTGGGTTCGAAAGTCATTAAAGCCAGAGTTTGAGCCTTTTGATTAAACCAAGTAAAATTGCTTAGTGCATTCGCGATTTGGTAACCAATAAGTACAGAAATTCTGGACAACAGTTTCAAACCTTGTGGCGTTATATTTGATCCAACCGCAACAATTGCGATCAATTTTTCAGGAATAGACTGGGCAATTTTTACAGCAATATTGCCACCATCACTAAAACCCAAAATAATCGTTCGTTTCACTTCTAAATAACATAGAATTTTTATGACGTCTTCCGCGAGAACATCCAAAGACAGACGAAGATGCCCAAAATCAGACTTTCCATGGCCCCTGCTGTCTATAGTGATGACTTCATAGTACGCTTTGAAGTACTCAATTTGTTTCTTAAAATAACTTGCGTCCTGCATATTGCCATGAATCAACACCAAAGATGTGCCGGATCCGTACCTCTCGTAATAGATTCTGGCGCCATCTGAAATTATGTAACCTGCATTAGCAGACTTTAGGTGATCTGTTTTTGAGGTTTGTAAATCTCTCGTCATACACACTCACTTCTTTCCCCTGAGGAATGCCCTATTATTCAGAAGTTCCCGCAAGATTTTTGATAGATGAGTTGGATTCTGCGACCGGACTATAGCATAGGCATACTTGATGGTCATGGGTTTTGGATAATAGGCAACATACCTTGATTCCCAGTGCGTTGGCGCATATTTTTCCTTAGAATGATGCAACAATTTGAAATTATACAAGGTGTTTAAGTTTTCATAGATATACGAGCTGACCTTTACACTGATATTCCGCGACTCATTTTCGTCCACATTGTAGAGTGGAGATAAACCCATGTTGCCAAAGATGACGCCTTCATCCTTCATAATCATAGAAGCATCAAAGATAATTTTTTCGAGCACACCCTGAGGCGCGTTGTTTCTTCTTCGTGTAACGTCCGCTAAATAAGCTTTCCCACCGAGATAAGGTAAAAACACTACAAATCCCAACATGATTTCGTGGTCATCAACGGCATAAAAATAACGACGTTCTCTAGGTGCATCCAAATTTATACCACCCAGCATAAATTGCATTTCAGGCATAGCCTTATTTCTCAACCACTCATTAGAGATCTCTGTTATTTCTTTTTCAATTTTTAAGTCTATTTTCATTTTGGGTTTATATTCATGGACTTGAATCCCAGCTTTATTTGCATGGTTGATAGCTGCTCTGACTTTCGCTGCCGCGCCGCCTTTTAAGTTGTAGTCAGCCAGTTTAAAACACGCGTCTTCGCCATATTTCAAATACCCGAATTGATTGGCTTTGTAAAGGTTTAAAAACATTTCCGTAATATTTAAAAGCACTAAATCGTAATGACGCGTCCTTGAGAAGGTCAGCAATTCACTTAAAAAGACGAATCCATTCTCCAATGCGCAAATTGGATCTCCGCAAATCACCATGACATCTCCAACAATTGTATAGGAACAAACCCCCTCGACACCAACACTAAAAAAATAGGATTTATCATTTTCCATAGCCAGATAGGACATTGGATTTTGTCCATATTTAAGTACAAGCGCATGTACTTTCTCCAGATCCGCTTTGTTTTTAAAATAATCATAAGTGACAGGTTTCAGTATAACTAGAAGCGCTGCAAAGACACTCACCCAATATAATGCTATGATTGAATCTGCATAAACAGTCTCCACTGTGTTCCTATCAGCGATTACCGATTCATCCATAAAAACCATTAATTTTACTGATTCCAATAATGCCTGAGATAAAACATTGGCAACATGGTCTTGGCCACGGATGATATAAAGCCCTAAGGCTGCATTCAATATTAACAATAAGAAGGAAAATCCAACGTACATAAGCGCTTTTTTGAAGGAATGACTGTGAGTTTTTCTTGAAAAGTCATTGACTGAAGCGATTAAGATAGTGAGAATCAACGTCTCCAAAATAATCATATGGGCTGCAAATGCATGAAAGTAAATAGCTTGTAAAATAATTGAAATCACCAGGACAATGATTTCAGCAATCCAGGCACTTCGAACTCGCTTGTACAGGTTGAACGCCAGCAAAATCATGACCAGACTCAGAATAAACGCCAGTCTGCCCTGTAAAAACATCGTATCCGTAGTATCAATTCTCTGGTAGAATCCTTCAAAATAGGGAGAATGCTTAAGCGGTAACGAAATCACAAAATTCTTGACACCCACAAACATTAGAAATAATATTGCGATATTTTGCAGGGTTCTTTTATAATATGCTCGCATTCTAACACCACTCTTTCTAAAAAGCCTGGTATAGCGACAACTACGGCTCCCTTTGAATCCTGAATTGAACAGAGAACAAATGCCCCCTAAAATGAAACCAGCCAATTTCTTTAATTATTACCCTTTTGATTAAAACAGAACTCCTCTAAATCAATAACGACCCAACGATTGTTAACTTTATTCCAGACAACATGATAAAAGACCTTGAGTTTGCCGATGGTTGCGCAATCCCAAGGTCTTTTGCATTCAAAGTTACTTAATAGTTAGAAGTAGATGTCAGACAAAAATTCTCACCTGGTACC
>WXFH01000083.1 GCA_009881125.1 Acidaminobacter sp.
CGTGGTAAAAACCAGCATTTTCAAGGGTTGAACAGAACTTTCGTATACTAAAAATGCTGCGATTATCGATTGAGTGCGATAAAGTTTGGGAAGTTAGCAATGAATGTCACCCATAGTTGAAATTAAATGACTAACCTTGATCCCATTATTAAACAATCCATCGTTATTATCATAAGTCTGCGCCGCCAAATAAGTAATGAAATATGGGCTGTTTGTTGCCGAAGTCTCTAAACTCTGAACCAATCCTACCGACCAAAAGGTATCAGATAGAGTCGAGGACTCAACCTCATCAAGAAACGCCAAAAATCCCTTGGAGGATATATTTCTAATATCTCTGTCCATTGCACTTTCTGGAGAAGACACATATCTGCCAGTCAAAACTGACATAACATACCACTTTTGTACATATCTCTTTATTTGAGTCTTTGGAATTTCTGACATACTCAATAAAATTAAATAAAGAGTATATGCAAAATCAATTGTCATCTGTGAATTGATAAGTTTTGGAGAAATAAAGCCTGCAGATTTAATGGCCAACACAAAATTTGTGAAGTGAAATTCATTCATAAAATTTAGGACACCGGTTTTTAATTTCTCGAATGATTCAACGGCAATTGTTTCTTTAAATTCTTTAGTTTCAAAATCCCTACCTGATAAAAGTGATACGAGATCAGAGATTTTTCCTCTGCCAAACTGGTGCATAAAGCAAACTCTTAACATGTCACTGTAATCAGGATCATAAATGTCTTCTTTATCATTTGCTAACCATCTGAGTTTATCAGCATATTCACTAGTCATAAATTCTCTATCAAAATTTTTTATGGTTGAGTAGAAATCGGGTTTTACAGAAAGATGGCAAAAATAATCAATTGCTTTTCTCAGGAGTCTTCCGCCATTAGTTTCGTCTGAAGATATTTTAGACATAGCAAAATCAGCTTGTCCAAGTGGCTTTCCCTGAGAATTGATTCTAATAAAAATTTCAGTAACTTCATCAATTTCAAGTGAATGTGCCAATTCAATGACACCAATCTGTCTATTCGCAATCGACCTCAGTCTGATAATCAGATTATTAAGATCAGTTTTCGTAATTTCACTATTATGAGTGCAATATTCTTCAACAAATCCAAAAATATCAAATGTAGCTTTAAACAATTCAGAAATATCAGGTATCCATTTTTTGCTTTTTAAGTGTGAGGAGTCTTGAACAGCAAAACGTTCATCTCCATCGGTATTAAGTGGATTAAATGCAATTTTAATTCTTGATGTTTGATAATCATCATTAATAACCTCTTTTCCAGATATTGCAGCCATTAATGCTGTAACACGCTGTTGCCCATCGATTAGAATTTTTTTACCTAATGAGCTCCCACCATTTTTAAGCTTTACATTTGGATTTTGCCAAATAATCAGATACCCTGTCGGATATCCGCTAAAAAGTGAATCAATTAAATCTCTTACTTGTCTTCGTTTCCAAACAAAAGGTCTTTGTATCTCAGGAATTGCTATTTGTCCTGAATCAATAAAACCCAATATTGATGCTATGGGATATTGTGATACTGTATACTTTTCAGTAAGCAAATTTGGTTCCCCCTATACTAAAACTTAATTATAATAGATATTTTGCACAACTTTTTCATAATCTCACGTAGAACAACGCTGTCTCTACTTGGAGTTTTAAATAATTGCTTTTATTCTCAATCTATTCATGCGGCATCATTTTATAAAAGTAAATATTTAGAACACGATTTGATATATACTAATGTTATTTAGTGCATCGTAGCAATATTTTTTTGATGACTAGCACAATAAATCAAAAAACTAATTTCAAATTGGTTATTCAGAATATGAATATTTCAATCCATTAGGTGTAAATTCATATTCAATTTCAAAACGATTAAATATCGAAATGATTTCTTGATTAGCGCTATTATTAATTTTGTTATATTCATCAATCGCAGCATTGCAATTGTCAATATGGATTTCATATGTGTTTTTATCAGTTGCCTTAATAGCTAAGAGAGTTTCTTGATTGAGTCTCAGCATTGAATCCGCTTGTTTAAGTATAAACGCTCTGTGAGGTTTCAAAAATTCAGGTATGTCAATTTGTTTTATTGTTGACTGTGTTAAAACAAGATTTTCATGCAATTTTTCAAGCGAATTTAGACGTTGCTGAATGTCAAACGTTGAATTTGATGGGTATTGTTTAATAATTCTATTTTGATACGATAAATAATTTCTTATTGGCTCACCAAGGAGTTCAAGTTTGTTCAAATATTCTACTGTCTCTCGCTGTTCATCAACGTTGATATCCAATATCGCTGAAACTATTGGAAAATCCTGATTAGTCAGGTTTCTGAACAACACATCTAACCATGAAAAAAATGCAAATGTGTTCCACAAAATAAATACTATAGATGCTATGCTTACTCCCTGAAAAATTCTTTTCTTTTTATTCTTTTTCTCATAATAGCTAGTAATCATATCTTCTTTATAGTGACTGTAAAATGGCGTATTTTGTTCACCATTCATTTGCTTATTCAAATTTTCTCTTTCAACTTCCTTCATCTGCTTTCGAAAGTTTTTCTGGGAATCAGTTAAACGCCGGAACATCCATAGTCACCTTCCTGATCCTAATAATTAATCCTTTCCAGCTCTCAAACATTAATATTAAATCAATTCATTCGTTCTTCCGTTACTTCTCATCCTCTTCCCCAAACACTTCCTCATCAAACCATTCCAGTTCCAACGAAATTTCAAAGAACGCATCCCCTAAACCCCAGTCGTTGGGTGCCAGGTCATCATATATTTTCTTGATTCTCTCTCTGAATTTATTGTGCAACTCATCTGTACCGTTTTCATTTATAAGATCTACAAATTTTGAATATACTTTAATCAAAGAACTATAAAACTTTTCATCCGGGCCATCCAACAATTCAGTAAAATCAGCCCCACATTCCACATAATAGAGCATTAAATCCAACACGAACTCATTATTTCCAACGCTTCTGTATGCCTCAAGTAAATCAATCGCCTTTTTGTAAGAAACCGGCTTCATTGGATTGTCTGGAAAGAAGATGTCATAGATTTTTTTCTTATTTGATTCAAGCATTTCCAGTTGATACTGCGCACCAATGAATCGGCCGCTCAACGCTTCTTTGACTGTTTTATTGTCTTTATAAAGCTTTGTGATCAGTTCAATCAGTTCCGCCTGGTCCAGCTTCTTCAATTCCTTTTTCAACTCAGTCACAGTTATTGGTTTCATCATCATTCCCCTTACATCAAACTCTTATTCGCCCGAACCACGAGACTTGCCGGCATCTCCCGTTCCAGTTCCCACACAAAGCTAATTGGCTTAGAGCCCTCGTGCTTGATGTAGTTTGCCTTCCCCAGGTAGATGAACGGTGCCGTCAACCCATGCTCTTTCTTGTATTCCCGCACGAAGAGCAGGATCTTATGACCGTTTTCTCTGTGGTGGATGTAGCGCTGGCCCGTCGGGCTCTCCACGCTGGTTGTGCTCTGGCTTTGCCAGTGGAACAGCGTGCTGTTGATGGCATAGTCCTCATAC
>WXFH01000084.1 GCA_009881125.1 Acidaminobacter sp.
GGATTGGTTGGGATCAAGGAACCATCGGCTAAAAGCCTTTTCTTTACCGAATATTTATCTTTTCAAAACCGTACAGCCACTCAATTTTGGTATATGATGAGTGCATACCAAGTTTCAATTCCAAATTTCAACAAGAGAAGGTGTCAACCATGAAATACTGCGCAACATGCGGCACTGAACTGGCTAATGATTCTAGATTCTGCGGTAAATGCGGTGACCCCATTCCAACCGAATCCATTCGAAAAGACCTGTCACTACAAGATTTAGTGTCGAATAAAAGCCTGAGCAGCGGCACAACTGCTCTGAACCAAAGCGATAAGAACCCCCGAACGAATATCAGCCGTTACCTGTTTCTGTTGTTCTGGATTTTCTTCTTTCCTTTTATGGTGTTGAGCAGGCTGGTGAACAGCGAAGTATTGCTGCGTCACTTTGCGCGGAAAAAGGCTAAACGAAAAAGAAATGGTTGAAATGAAAGCAATTAAGAACTTGAGGACCGGTACTTCTGAACTTCAACACTTTGAAATCGCTATGCAAAAGAGACAAACCGCTCACTCCAAGTTGAGGTGTGCGCGGTTTGTCTCTTTTTGTTTGGAAAAATGATTCTGGCGCATTTCAAAGCTCTGTCATACTCTCAGCTTCTG
>WXFH01000085.1 GCA_009881125.1 Acidaminobacter sp.
ATGTAGGGGGTGCGACCGGCGCTGAAACTGGTGCAGATAATGACGTCGAAGCCGTGCGTGTGCCCGGCAGCCAGGCGGCGGCAGTAGGGACTTTATCGAAGGTGATGCTGATGCCGTCGCTTTTCGCAATGACGGTGCTGAGGAGGTCGGTTCGGTAAAGCTTCACATTCATAGAGGCCAAGCGGTTTAAAACCGTCTGGTGCGGCAGACCATAATCATTGCCCTTTCCCACGCTGATCAACGCGTATTTGGGCGACACAGCATTTAGGAAGTTTTGGCTGGAGGTGTCTTCACTGCCATGATGGGCAACTTTGAGTACTTCCGCGTTGAGCAGATCTCTAAAGCTTTGGAGCATCTCATTTTCTGAGAGCGTCACCGCATCACTGGTAAACAGGAAATCGTTGACACCATCTGACAACTTAAGAACAATGGAATGGTTGTTCATGTTTATATAACTGCCGTTATTTGGTGCCAGCACCATAAAGGAAGACTTTCCAAGCTCATAGCTTGTGCCAGCGGCGGGGACTTTCGGCATAATTCTCTTGGTTGAGAGCGCACTTGTGAAGCTTAAAAAGGTCGGCGTGTCTTCTATTACGTTTGGCATGATTACATTTGAGACGTCAAAGGCTTTCACGACACTGTCCAACGCACCAATATGATCTACGTGGGGGTGTGTCGCGATCAGGTAGTCCAGGCGAGTGACGCCTTTGGCTTTAAGATAATTGACTATAACCGCGTCGCTGAATGGCGTGCCGCCATCAATCAGCATTGCCTTGTCGCCTTTCTTGATCAGTGCGGCGTCCCCCTGGCCAACGTCAATGAAGTGGACTTCGAGTATTGGATTATCGCCTCTGAGGCGCATGGCTTTGTAGAGCATGATCAAGGCTTCTTCCCGGGTCGCGGTACCTGCCGGGTCGTAGTTGTTGGCGCCGACGCCGCTCACAACGCCGTTTGTTTTGGCAATGTAGACTGAAGATTTTGCCCAGGACTGGATGACGGCATCATCCGTAAAGCGATTGGCGTCTGCGGGCTGGAATTTTATCTTTGACGCTTTGAACAGGTTCACGAATAGGGTAGCCAGCTCGTCCCTGCGGATTTCGCTGCTCGGGCGGTAGCTTCCGTCCTCGTAGCCGCTGACAATGCCGGCATTTTTCGCCGCCAGCACGTAGGGGTCCGAGGTGTCGGTGAAGCGCGCCTGACCGGCTTCCGGTGTGGTTCCGGTGTAATAGTTGTAGAGAGCGACCGCAAGGTAGGCGAACTCGCCGCGGGTGATCCGGTTCTGATAGTCGTCCAGCAAGCGGTTGACTTCAAGCTCAGGCTCTGTGATCACAGCTTCAACATAGGGCTCTGCCCAGTTGGACGGCTGCGCTGCGGCATAGGCGTTTGTGGGTATGCAGAGAGTGATGGATATGAGTAAGAGCATAGTGATAAGTAAAGATTTACGCATGGTGTTGCCCCTTTCTTCGAACAGATGTGCTGGGATTTGAGTGACTAAAGAATGGGTTTTGGCGGGATCATTGTGATGAGGAGAAGCGCCATTGTGTCAATTTTACCATTTTTGAGGGAAGGAGTGACATAATAATGAAG
>WXFH01000086.1 GCA_009881125.1 Acidaminobacter sp.
GTTTCGGGCTTGCACAAAGTTAAATTTGGCAATCAATCTGAAAAAATAGGACAAAACGAAAACCACTTCAACGTCTAAATTTCAACGTTTGAAGTGGTTTTTTTACTTTAAAGTCCTAAACTCAGGAACAAAGGCATCCCGAAAGTGGGATGCTTTTGTATTTTTAGGTGCGCAGCTTGCAGACATTAGCTTTGAAAGAAATTCGGTGTCAGCGACAAACTCGGTGTCAGACACCCGGTTTCATAACCTTTGCATTTGACAAGAAACTCGGTGTCAGACACCGAGTTACATTAGCGTTGCATTTGGAATGCAGAGGTGTGATGTTCATTCGTTAAAAATAATGGTATGTTTAAAATATTTAAAATGGGTATACATATAATACACCTTGTAATCTGAAGGCTGCCTGCTATGTTCGAAACACACTGGCCTTATGCGTTTTATTTACTGCCAAGCCATCATTCAAATAGAATTGGAGCTGTCATCATGACAAGACAAACTATCACACGCAATACATCTGGCAACAATCAGTTTTCATCTCGCCTTGCAGCAATTTTGTTTGGTCTTATTGAATCTCTTTTGGCATTTCGTCTTATTTTCAAACTGCTGGGTGCAAATCCCGAAAACGGGTTTGTCAGCGGCATTTACAGCATCACTAAACCTGTCGTAAGTATTTTTCAGAGTATTTTTTCAAGCGCAGTTACTGAAGGCTTGGAAACCACCTCTGTTTTGGAACCTGGTACACTTATCGCCATGATAGTCGTCGCCTTGATTGCGTGGATCACATTCAAACTGATCACACCACGAAAAAGCAGTCATGTCGAAAAAACCGAATATTCGAATGTGGATCATCAGAACAACTGATCATAACCATTCGTTGATTGAATGGTTATAACCAGAAATAGAGGTATCAAAAAACGAGCCAGATACAGGCTCGTTTTTTTAATTAAGCATAATGGCAATTTGGTCAGCGCTTCATCAGCAACAGAACACCTGCTGCAATTGCGAGAACTGCAAGTATAATCTGAAGTGAAGGAATTGGGAGCGTGACAACCTGTGAAAGTCCCATTAGAATAAGCCATATTGCTAACAGGAGCATGCCCAGATTCTTGTTCATTGATTTTGGCATTCTCATTTTTTTCTTCTTCTTGGTAGTTCTGATAACAACGTTAGTTGTTGTTCTATATTTACCCATTCGGATTTGCCTGAAGCGAAACTAAGGGGATTGTTTTTTGTGTAAGGCGGTGTCTGACACCGTTTTCCTGCCAATTTCTTGTCCAATCGAGTATAATAAAATTAAAGTTACTGAAATGAGGTGTGACACTTTTGTCTAACGCAAAAAGC
>WXFH01000087.1 GCA_009881125.1 Acidaminobacter sp.
ACCTGTAATAGATGGCTATCGAGACAACAATGTTATAACGACGTTGCGTATATCAGTTCAGAAATGCGTGACTAGGGATAGCGGTTATTTAATCAAATATCAACTTATGAGAAAAGCCATGAAAATGGTATAGCCGAAGGGACGAGAACACAAGACTAACAGATGAAGATTTCTGATATAATCGATTCATTATATTCATATGTTATAATTTTTAGGTATAGCCCTTTGTCGAGAGTTTAAACTGGCAATCTTGCTCGGGTAATACCTACAAACAACAACACATATGTTTTTTTTCGCTCTGAAAGGAAGTGCAAAATGCTCAAAGGTGAACACATTAAAGTAGGAATTGGATTTGCAACTGGCAGAAAGAGTTTTAAGAAGGTATTAAGGACATATATCACAAATTTTTTGGAATCCGGACTTGTTGACAACGAAAAAATCAATTTGAATATTTTTATTGCCTATGATCTTCAATACCAAAAAACAAAAGCAACTGATTTTACTAACATTCATCCTGAACTTATGGAGCACATAGACAATTTCATTTTTGTTGACGATTCAGTCATTAAAAATGAAATAGCTTATTTAGTCCGGGAGAAGGTTATTGAAGAGAAAGATGCAAATTTGATCTTTGGAAAAGGATATGCAGCAAAGCGCAATGCAGTTCTCTACAATGCCATTAAGAACCAGATGGATTATTTGATTTTCCTGGACGACGATGAGTATCCTATGGCAGTGACGAACACTAGAAATTCAGTGATTTGGGGTGGACAACAAGTTTTGTCGACCCATCTTGTGCATATTCGGGATGCTGACATCACACATGGCAATCACTGTGGTTATATTTCGCCAATTCCCCACCTGGACTTCAATGACACCATGACAGAGGAAGATTTCAAAACATTTATTGAAGCGATCAGCAATGATATTATTAACTGGGAGAGCATTAAGGGGGTAATGGAAAATGGGGGCGTCACCTATGCGGATACAAAAATACTAACAAGTGATGCCCCATTTGAAGTACAAGAAATCCATCACGCTAAATTCATTTCAGGTGCGAATCTGTGCATTAACTTGACTAATTCAAAAAGAGTATTTCCGTTTTATAATCCACCAGGAGCCAGAGGCGAGGATACCTTTTTAAGTACATGTTTGAGCGACCGCAAAGTGCTTCGCATACCAATTTATACATTCCATGATGGATTTTCCACCTATCATCGACTTTTGGAGGGTGTACTTCCGATTAAACTGAAACATATCAATGCTGATAATGATCAAATTATAACCCGTTTTTACAATGCCTGTATTGGCTGGGTCCGTTATAAGCCCCTCTTGCTTTATATCACACAACCGGATAGTTATGAAGAGAAGATTAATTCGATGCGGAAGAATCTAACTATTACACTCCCCAAAATATGTTCATATTTTGATCGTGCGAATTTTATGAATATATTGACTGAATTTGAGAAATATAATAGGAACGTAGTGAAACATGATCGTGAATTTAAAGAGACAAAGCGGATTTGGTCGCAAATTATGGATCATTTTGAGGATAACAAGTTAGTCCCCTAATTGAACAATCCAAACAAAGTTCAGGTTAAAAATATTGCAAAATGATCACAATCTGTCTTGACCTCATTATTATACATTCCAAAAGTTGAACCATCATACTTCGATCAACTCAGAACATGGTGAGAGAGTGAGCAACTGACCATCGGCAGGGCCCCTAACGCTTTTATTGGTTAAGGAC
>WXFH01000088.1 GCA_009881125.1 Acidaminobacter sp.
GTCTGATTTTCTCCTGGTTTTCCAATCGAGAAGCAGCTTTATTTTATCATAAACGCCTGTTAAAAGTCGCGACAACTTTAAAGATTATGGATGGAGTGTTGTGTCAAAAACCATCGGCAGAGCGTCCTCAAGCTTTTTGAAAGCTTAAAGACACTTAGTAGGCCGATGGTCATTTTTCACGCATGGAAGCAGGTGTCAGCGGCCTTTGGCCTATCGACCCTTTCGCCCACATCTCAGCTCTGCCTTCTTCATGCCAGATCAAGTTCAGTCGCGTTTAGTCTAAACCCCCTCGTACGGGGTATAATCCATAATAATCTCTTGAATCTTAAT
>WXFH01000089.1 GCA_009881125.1 Acidaminobacter sp.
TATGCGGAAACAAGAATTGAATGATTTGTCCCATGATGACAGTTTAGGCAAAAAAGTAAAAATTTTGGATAATTATGTATTAATAGTTGACCATCGGCAAGGTCCTTAGAAAGCTTTTAGAAAAGCTTTGAAAGACTTTTGCCGATGGTCATTTTTCATTCCATATTCCAGATCCTGGGGATTCAACAGTCCACCACAAACTGCGCGTGGAGTGCCACGCTTTACTTCTCTATTATC
>WXFH01000090.1 GCA_009881125.1 Acidaminobacter sp.
TTCACAACAGACGCAATTTATAAGATGATTGGAAACTAATCATCGGCAGGAGCGTTTGCCGATGGTTTTTTGTTTTCATACTTGAACAATTTACCAGAGTGGTGTAATATGAAGTTGCAATACGATGTATTACAATTTTGGAGGTGCACCCATGGGCACAGTATCTTTAAGACTGAATGACCGAGACGACGCGTTGATACGCAAATACGCTGAAATTCACAATTTGGATCTCTCTTCATTTATACGGGAAACGGTTTTGGCCAGAATTGAGGAAGACTATGATTTGGCCTTATTTGATAGGATATGGGAAGAGACCAGGGAAGAAGAAAGGTATGGCCATGACCAAGTCAAGAAAGAACTTGGCTTATGAAACTATTCCGTGTTGAATACACCAAATCTGCGCTGAAGCAGCTTAAGAAACTGGATAAGCAAACCGCGTTCTTTATCCTGTCCTATATTGAAAAAAATCTTGTGGACTGCGATAATCCAAGGCTTCATGGAAAATCGTTGCAGGGGTCTATGAGCGAAAAATGGCGTTATAGAATAGGGGATTACCGGATCCTGGCGAAGATTGAGGAGGATCGGGTCGTGATCCTGATTGTTGAAGTGGGGCATAGGAAAGATATTTATGGGTGAAGGGAGACCATCGGCTGAGATTTTTTGGCCGATGGTTTTTGCTCACCACGGAGGTAATTGTGGCCGATTGGCGATGACAGGCGAAAGTCGCAGCCGCTGACGCCCTCTTTCAATCTTTCGAAGGTTTTATCCTCATTTT
>WXFH01000091.1 GCA_009881125.1 Acidaminobacter sp.
CTTAAAGCCTGATTTCTCGGTCGCTTCATACCGCCTCCCATTCCGCCGCCTGCACTCGCACCTTCCTGGACTGCCTGAGTCACTGATCCGGAGATCTCAAAGTTCACCGCCTCCGTTCCACCTGTAGACTCTCCGCCTGTGACCAGGCCATATGCCTCTTCCCAGGAGCTGCTCCCGCCAACGTAAACGTGATAAGTCTCACCGGAAACAAACTCAGGGGATGCCACCACCAGCGACGTGAAGGTCTTCGCCGGCTTGAAAGCCGCTATAACTGTTCCATCTTCAGCTTCCACTCGAATCATTGTCCCTGCTGCCTGACTCGTCAGGAAGATCTGAGCCGAGAGCTCTGTTGAGCTCTCGCTTGGCCCTTGGGCCATCCCAGAGCTGCCCGCCGCGATCAGCAGGCCGCCGCTTTGGATAAAGTCGCCGTTGAAGTCCATCGCACCATTGCCGTTGTTCGTCGGGCCATGTATCAGCAGGATGCCGCCACTCATGGCGCCGCTGCCATTAAGGTCTATGCCGTCGCCATCCGCATTGACCGAGACGAAGCCCCCCTCAATCGACAGGCCTTTTTCACCTGAGGTGTTGATGCCATCATCACTTGAGACAAGACTGATCTCGCCGCCGCGGATCGTGACCTCCGGGCCCTCGAGGCCCTCGCAGCTCTTCAATACCTCAACGTCGCCGCCCAGGACCAAGACGGACACGTCCGCATGGATCCCATCGTCGCCAGAC
>WXFH01000092.1 GCA_009881125.1 Acidaminobacter sp.
CCATCGGAACGATCGGGTATATCGGCACCAATGATTCCAATGGTTCCATTGATTCCAACGGTTCCATTGATTCCAACGGTTCCATCGATTCTGTTGGGTCCATTAATTCCTGCGGTACCAACGCGTTCCGCTAAGTTATTACCGCCATTTTGCGCAATACCTCCAAGCTTTTCTCTTGAAATTGTGCCATACCCCATTAGACATTAAGTATTAAAACAAAAAGCCGGCAGATCGCTCAAATTCGTTAGCGACCTGACGGCTTTTTCTAATCTTTTTTCTTATATTCAGGCATAAAAGCACGCTCTCAACGATAAAGCAAAGCATTGCAAATCGCTGCCGCAATATTGCTGCCGCCTTTACGTCCCCTGGCCACAATATGCGGAATCTCAAGTTCCATAATCTGATCCTTGGATTCTACGACATTGACGAACCCGACAGGGGCTGCAATAATGCCCTCCGGCAAAATTCTGCCTTCTTCAATCAGCTCTTTCAGACGGATCAGAGCCGTTGGCGCATTACCGACAGCAATAATAACCGGTTTTTTAATCGCGCAAGCTTTTTCCATGCACACTGTAGCTCTGGTGACACCCCGGTCAGCCGCATCCCTGGCTACATCCTCGTCAGCCATAAAGCAATGGACCTGGCCACCAAATTGCCCCAGCTTGGACTTGTTGATTCCAGCCCGCGCCATCATGGTGTCTGTCACAATGTCCGCACCCTGCTTCAGCGCGTCCGCCAGCAGGCTGGTTACGCCTTTTGAAAAATGCAGATTATCCGCATAATCGAAGTCCGCTGAGGTATGAATACATCTTTTTATAACGGCTTCATTTTCAGGATCGAGTACTCTTCCACCCAGAATCTCCCCAATAATTTCAAAACTGCGGGTTTCTATTTCCGCAGGCTTCACAATTTCTATCTTCATTAGCCTCGCTCCAATCCGGTGAGTACCGCAACAATCGGCTTACCACGTTTTATGCGTCCTGCTTTCAGCTCTGCCCCAATCCTTCATCCAGGACCTGATAAATGAAATCCATGTCGAGGGAAGCCCTCAGATGCTCGGCCAACAAGTTGTATTGTCTGTCTTTAAACTCTTTGATCTCCGAAAGCCCCTCTTCCCCAAAGCCAAGGGCATCAAACGCTGGTTCAATGCCTTTCTTCAGGAGGAGCGCGCGGACCATTTCCCGGGCTATAGGCACAGCGTCAAACAGGCCATGGACATAACTGCCATAGATGTTCTGATCATGGACAACCGGACCGCTTCCCGTCGTCACACCCATATGAATCTCGTAGCCTTCGTAATCCATCCCCGAGATCCCGGAAAATATGCCTCCCATCTCTGAAATCCGTCCGCTTACTTGCTTTTGAACCTTCTGAGCCTCAAAAACGGTCGACCCTTCGAGAAGACCCAGACCCGACATTTCACCCCCGTGCTCCATGGAATACGGATCCGACAGGGCCAGACCCAGCATCTGATAGCCCCCGCAGATGCCCATCACCGGCGCGCCGGAAGCCGCATGAGCCAGAATCGCTGACTCGAAGCCGGAGCGCCGCAGCCAGACAAGATCCGCCATAGTATTCTTTGAACCGGGAATCAGGATCAGATCCGGCTGTCCCAGCTCGGAAACCCTTCCGACATAGCGCAGCGTAACCTGTTCAAATCTCTCAAACGGATTGAAATCTGTAAAGTTTGAAATTCTCGGGAGCCGGATCACCGCAATGTCCACGTGATCCGCTCTACTTCCGCGGGTCTCAAACCGCGTCGTCAGGCTGTCCTCGTCATCCAGTTCAAAGAGCTTGTAAGGTATGACCCCCGCCACTGGCACACCTGTAATGTCCTCAAGCATTTTAAGTCCCGGTTCAAGGATAGTCCGGTCACCTCTGAACTTGTTTATAATTGTTCCCTTCACCATGGACCGCTCCTCTTCCTCCAGGAGCTGCATGGTTCCTGTTAGGGACGCGAACACACCGCCACGGTCAATGTCTCCCACGATCAGTACAGGCGCCCCGGCCATCTTCGCCATCCCCATATTGACAATGTCCTCGGATTTCATATTGATTTCCGCAGGACTTCCCGCACCTTCAATGACTATGACATCATATTCCGCCGCGAGGCTTTTGAAGGCTTTCATGACCTCAGGTACCAGCGTTCTTTTCATGTTAAAATACGCCGAGGCGCTCATGTTCCCAAGGACCTCACCGTTGACGACCACTTGTGAGCCTTGATCGCTGGTTGGCTTGAGCAAAATTGGATTCATACGCGCGTCTGGCTCGATCCCGCAGGCTTCTGCCTGCATAACCTGAGCTCTGCCCATTTCGTGCCCTTTTGCTGTGATGAAAGAATTCAGGGCCATATTCTGCGATTTGAACGGTGCCACCTTATAGCCATCTTGAGCCAGAATTCGGCACAATCCGGCGGTCACCAAGCTTTTACCGGCATTGGAAGCCGTCCCCTGTATCATAATTGTCTTTGCCACCGAACCCACTCCAATTCATTTGTTTTGCCGATGGTCACCCACACACTCTCTCACCCATCATCACGTAGATTGGATTTTGCGCTTTCATCATATGGTATTTTCCAACCGCTTCAACCTCAGTCACTGCAAGGCACTGAATCTGACTTCGAAAATTGTGGCGTTCAAAAGACTGAAGAGTTTCCTGAAGTGTCTCAAGGGTAATTGCATTGACGACGATCCGCGCCCTGGGATTCTTCCTGAATACAGTATCAATCACCGCGTCGACCTTTCCACCGGCGCCGCCAATAAAAACCTTATCTGGTGCCGGCAGGTTCTCCAGGCACTCCGGCGCTGTGCCTTCAATCAACTTTATATTAAAAGCGCCCAGTTTCTGTCTATTTAAGCGTATAAGTTCTATGGCATCCTGTGATTTTTCCACTGCATAGACAAAACTTTCATGGGCACGTCTTGCCATGGCTACAGCCACAGATCCTGTACCCGACCCAAGGTCGTAGACGACTTCCCCTGGCTGAATATCCAGCTTCGCCAGACTGTACTCCCTGACAGCACCTTTGGTCATGGGGACACATTTCCGTTCAAAGTCCTCGTCATATAGCGTGTTCGAGTGGTGAACGTACTGCGGATTGTTGATCCACAGAACTGAAAGATTATCAAACCTGAGGTCTGTCAGCTGACAGGCTTCAGCGGTGATCAGACGTTCTCCGGCCATCGATAAATTTTCACCTGCAGTCACACGCACATTGCCTAATCCCGATTCCACGAGGTCCGCAATGACATCATGGGCTTTGTGGGCGCCGCCGGTCAGGACGAATACATTTTCATGGTAGCTTACGAAGGGGATCACTGAACGATCCCGTCCGTGAACACTGACGACTTTAACGTTGCTGTAGTCCTGCTTCAGGCGGGCGGCCAGATACTGCAGACTGCTGATGCCGCTAATCCATTCAACCTGATCGGCCTCCAGAACCGGTTTGAGCGTATTTGAAAGACTGTAGAACCCTACGTCTCCCGAGGCTAGAACCGCGATTTTACTCAATCCCTTATGCTCATTAATCTTTGCCTCGATTTCCGAAAGTGTACAGCTCATAGTGTTGGGATTCAGATACCCAAAGGCTTCGAATAATCTGTCGTTAGTCAGGACAAGGTCTGCTTCCCTGATTTTCTGAAGGGCTTCCTGAGTTAGCAGCGCTTCTGTACCCGGCCCAATGCCAATCATCTGAATGATCATGGCCTCAGCCCTTAATGCGTTCCGCGAGAATTTCCGCAAGACGCGGGTCTGACCCCAGTGGTTCGGCAATAGTGACCGCGATGCCTGATTTCCCCTCAAGGAATGCAGCGATTTCTTCAGGAATATCCTTTCTCAAGTGGACACCTTTGAAAAGGAAATAAGGCACTACTTTTATTTCTGTGACACCTTGGCTTACCAATGCGTTAAGTCCATAGGCAATATTTTTTTCCGAGAATTCCATATAAGCCGTCTCGACAACTTCCTCCACGCGGTCTCTCACGAGATCCACAACCGTGTTGAAAGTCTCCTCTGTCTGTTTTTCCCGGCTTCCATGGGCTAAAATCAATACACCTTTCATGACAATTCCTCCTTAAATCTTTTCATTACATCCAGCGTTGCATCAATGTCCGCTTCCGTATGGGCATAGCTGATAAAGAGCGCTTCAAACTGGGCCGGCGCGGTATAGATGCCATTTTGAATCAAATATCTGAAGCGTGCCGCGTATTTTCCGGTATCACTGGACTTGGCTGAATCGTAGTCCCGAACCGGCGCCTGGGTAAAGAATTGAGAGACCAGTGAACCTACATGGTTGACCGTGTACGGACTTTGAGCGCGCAGGCCCTCCGCAAGACGTTTCCCCAAAGTATCTATATGCTCGTAAATCCCAGGATTGTCGCGAAGCTGCTTCAATGTCGCGATACCCGCCGCCATAGCCACCGGATTGCCCGAAAGTGTCCCAGCCTGATAAACATTGCCTGACGGTGCGACTTTATTCATAATGTCACGCCGGCCGCCATAAGCGCCCACTGGCAATCCGCCGCCTATGATTTTCCCATAGGTCACCAGATCTGCCTCGACGCCATAATAAGCAATGGCACCACCCAGCCCCAGCCTAAAGCCGGTAATGACCTCATCGAAGATGAGAAGACTGCCATAGCGGTCGCACAATGCTCTGAGCCCCTCCAGGAAGCCCGCCTCCGGAAGGACCACACCCATATTGGCTGCCACAGGCTCGACAATCACCGCGGCGACCTCCTCAGTATTGCTATTAAAGAGCGCTTCCACAGAATTCAAGTCATTGTACCCGGCAATCAGCGTGTCCTGAGCAGTTCCACGAGTAACCCCGCCACTGTCCGGCGTCCCCAGTGTCAGAGCCCCTGATCCGGCCTTGACCAGCATACTGTCCGTATGGCCGTGATAGCAGCCCGCAAATTTAATAATCTTGTCTCTTCCGGTAAAGCCTCTGGCCAGTCTGAGCGCACTCATCACCGCCTCAGTGCCGCTGTTGACCATGCGGACCATTTCGAGGGGTTTCACCACCGAGGTCATCAGCTCCGCCATTTCCACTTCAAGTTCTGTGGCGGCGCCAAAACTCAGGCCACGTCCCATCACACGTGATACGGCGTCCAGAACCACCGGATGCGCATGTCCCAAAATCATTGGACCCCAGGATTGTACATAATCAAGATATGTCTTTCCGTCAACATCCATTATTCTGGCACCCTCTGCCGATTGAATGAATCTAGGTGATCCGCCTACGGCGCCAAAAGCACGCACAGGACTGTTGACGCCTCCCGGCATAACATTGGATGCTCTTTCAAACAAGTTTTCTGAAGTTAAACGCATTAGCCTATATCCCCTTTCCGGATCGCTGAAGCCAACTCTTTCGCAAAATAAGTAATCAGAATATCAGCGCCTGCTCTAAACATAGAGACTGCGCTTTCGCACATGGCCCCATACTCGTCAATCAGCCCCAGCTTGGCAGCTGCTTTGATCATGGCATATTCTCCGCTGACGTTGTAAGCCGCTACAGGTACGTTGACCTCAGAGGAGACCGCCTGAATCACATCCAAATAGGAAAGAGCCGGCTTCACAATGAGGAGATCTGCGCCGTCCCTGACATCCATAGCTGCGACTTTGAGTGCCTCTGAAGTGTTGTGCCAGTCCATCTGATAGGTCTTTCGGTCCCCAAAGCCCGGCGCAGAGCCCGCCGCTTCCCTGAACGGCCCATAAAAGGATGACGCGTACTTGACAGAATAAGACATGATAGGCGTGTGAATTTGCCCATGAGCGTCCAGCTTGCTCCGAATCGCCTTCACCCTGCCGTCCATCATATCCGAAGGCGCCACCATGTCCGCACCGGCCAAAGAATGAGACAGCGCGACTTCGGCCAATCGCTCCACTGTCGAGTCATTATCGACATATGTACCGCTGAGAAGGCCACAATGCCCATGACTGGTATATTCACAGAGGCAGACATCCGTGATCAGGTAAACCGAATCGCCGAAACGCTGCCTGACCGCTCTGAGCCCCTGCTGGATTACACCTCGGTCATTCCAGGCTTCGCTGCCGGTTTCATCCTTGCGAAGTGGCAGTCCAAAGAGCAAAAACTTACTGACACCCGCCTCAAGTCCAGCTTCAATCCCCTCAGCCAAGCGGTCGGGACTATAGTGAAAATTGTTTTCCATGGACTTGATCTCGTCCTTGATATTGACGCCTTCTTTAACAAACAGCGGCTGGATCAGCGCGCTTGAGCTGACTCTGGTCTCTCTTGTCAACGTTCTGAGGTTCTCGTTGGCTCTAAGCCTCCTTGGTCGGATGTTCATTTTCTTTCACAGTCTCCTCGCAAATTCGTTCTACCATGGCATCAATGGTTGCCTCTTTGGCAACGACAATGTCCATGGGGTATTTCGACGCTTCAGCCGCCGTCTGCGCGCCTATACAAAGGGCTTTGACACCTTTCAGCCGCTCTGGAGCATCATTGACGCACCGTACAAAGCCCTCCACACAGCTGGCGCTGGTAAAGGTCACCCAGTCAAACGCCTCAAGTTCCATAGCCTGACATGGCAATGCTTCGGTCTCATAGACAACAAGACACTTCAATTCAATTTCAGCCGCGCTGAGAAGGTCGGGCAAGGCTTGAGCCATCACTGCCGCCCCTGCAATCAGTACGCGATCCGCCGTTCCAACCCAGCCCGACGCCAGCATTTCCTCCGCCAGAGTTTCTCCGCAGAACACACTTGGTACAAAATCCGCCTTCAAACCACAGGCTTTAAGCGCCGCAGCCGTTTCATTCCCTACAGCCGCTATGCGCTTGCCGTAAAGGACTCTTGCATCCAGTTCCACTCGGTCCATGGCGTCAAAAAAGCTGGATACCCCCGCAGCACTGGTGAAAATCAGAACGGTATACGGGCTGAGGTCAGGCATTTCAAAGGACACCGAACGGGTTCTGATCGTGGGTGCCAGCACAACTTCTGCGCCCAGCGCCCTCAAGCGCTCGCTCAGCTTTGAAGCGGTCGCCTTCGGCCGGGTAACCAGAATGCGCTTTCCAAGCAGCGGAAGCGCCGAGAACCAGTCAAAGCGCTCTGAAAGCTGACAGACGTGGCCCACCACGAACACCGCCGGAGATTTAACTTTGTTCTCTTTCACCGCCTGGTCTATCATGGACAGGGTCCCTACCAGCTTGCGCTGACGGCTCAGCGTACCATTCTCAACGACGGCGCAAGGCATCTCCTGAGACATACCTGCCTGGATCAAACCTGCCGCTATTTCAGGCAGACTCGAAACCGACATCATGAAAATCAGGGTCCCTCCCAGCCGAACCAAGGCGTCGTAATCCAACTTCAGCTCAGCGCCATCTTTCAAATGTCCGGTAATAATGTGAAGGGACGCGCTAAGCTCCCGGTGTGTTACCGGAATGCCTGCATAGGCTGGCGCTGCAATGGCAGAGGTGATGCCTGGCACCACTTCAAATGGAATGCCGTGCACCCCCAGTCCCTCAAGCTCTTCACCGCCGCGGCCAAAGACAAATCCGTCTCCGCCTTTAAGCCGCACCACGCGTTTGCCTTCAAGGGCTTTTTCCAGCAAAATCTCATTGATCCGTTCCTGAGGCACCACATGGTGACCGACGTTTTTCCCCACATAAATCTTCTCAGCTTGTTCTGGGATCTGTTCCAAAATTCCGCCGCCAACCAAACGGTCATAGACGACGACCTCCGCCTGCCTGAGCGCCTGCAAGCCTTTGATGGTCATTAGTCCCGCATCGCCTGGACCTGCTCCGACCAATATGACTTTCCCCGGTTTGGGTTTATCTTCAAACACTCTGACTTCCCCTTTCTTCTGACGGCCTCTGCCAGCCGCACGCCAAGCTGCTCTGCCCTTGATCTGTGATCTCTCATGGTCATAATCCAGTAACGTCCTGTAGCCTCATCCACATAGAGTCCTGTGAGCAGCAGCTCTCCGCCGCCCTTCATTTCCCCGTAAGCGGCCACCGGCGAACTGCAGCCTCCATCCAGAGTCCTGACAAAACTGCGCTCCGCGAGAGAAATATCCCAGGCTTCTTTGTCATGGAATCCCTTCAGAAAAGAAATATCCTCTCCCCTTCGCGCTTGAACGGCAAGAACCCCCTGGCAAGCCGAGGGCAACATTTCCCAAGTTTCAAAAATACGGCTTACCCGTTCCTCCAAACCCAGTCTTTTAAGACCCGCATAGGCCAGCACGATCGCTGAGTATGCACCACTATCAAGCTTTTCAAGACGAGTCAGCACGTTGCCGCGAATGGGCTCAACCCGGCACCCGGGATAAAGACTGCGAATCTGCAGGCTTCTCCTGGCGCTGGAACAGCCTATGGGTTTTGACAAATCCAGCGTCGCCACACCTTTAGGCAAAATCAGAACGTCTCTGGGATCCTCGCGCCTGGAAACCGCGACAATCGGCAGGGAAGGGTCTATTTCCATAGGCATATCCTTGAAGCTGTGTACCGTGATATCCACCTCGCCCGCAGCTAAAGCAAGGTCAAGCTCTTTGACGAAGAGCCCTTTGCCGCCAATCTTGTCCAGCGTCCGGTCCTGAATAATATCGCCTGTAGTCTTCATGGTCACGAGTTCCAGCTCTGCGCCCGGAGCCCAGCCGCGGATACCCGCCATGACTATTTCAGACTGGATCACCGCCAGCCGGCTTTCTCTGCTGCCCACTTTAATCTTCATGATTCAAGATCCACCTCAATTTCTTCGCTAATGCCGAGACGCCCTGATGCGACTGGCCTTGGCTGCTAAGTCCTATGACCATGCCGTCGTGCTCAATTATTGCGGGAAAATAAAACGTGCATTCCTCATGGGCATCCGCGACACTCACTGGAATCCCCAGGGCATTTGCCTCAAGCCCGACACGCCGGTTGACCTCCCTGTCATTCGTGACGGAGAGGACCACATCTGCACCTTCCAGATCTCCCGCGCTGTATCCCCGAGCGTGAAGCGTCAGTCTCTCACCGCGGAAATGCGCCAGAATGGCGTCCTCCACTTCAGGTGACACCACCGTGATGTCGCAGTCGAATTTCAGCAGCGTCTCTATCCTGCGCGCGGCAATTTTTCCACCGCCGACTACCAGAACGCGCTTTCCGCGCAGATTCACAAACATCGGAAAATAACTCAGCTTGCGCTCAGACACCCGCGTCTCTTCCCGGCCTGTAATCACCTTCAGCACCTGCTCAAAAGACAGCCCGCCAGAATCACTCGGACGACCTACGAGCACTACTTGAGCTCCTGCTGCCTCGGCCGCCGCAAGCTTCTCCTCAAAACCGCCGCTGACACCGGAATCCTTAGTCAGTAAATATTCGCACTTGTATTGCCTGAGCATCGCCAAATTCATCTCAAAAGTAAACGGACCCTGCATACAGATCAGATGGCTGCCTTTAAACCCCTGCGCCACGGCGTCTTTCACCGCCTCTGTCAGCGGCAGGATCCTGGCATATACACGATTCTCGTAATCTCTTATACCCGTCAAGTGATGAAGGCCTTTGCTGCCGATGGTCGACAGAACAGCTCCCGAACGCCTATCCAGCCATGCGACGGCCTCTTCAATGGTCTCGCAAAGGATCACGCCCTCAACCTCGGTCACCGCCCTGCTCAAACGCAGATAAGGAATGTCCGCGATCTCGCAGGCTGACTTCAGATTTTTGGTGACTTCCACCGCGTAAGGATGGGTGGCGTCGACTAACAATTCCGGAATGCGCTGCTGAAAAAGGCCGACCATTCCCTCCACATCGAGGCGGCCGGATTCAACAAAACCCTGCGTCCCTTCATCCACAAGCTCTTTGCCGTAAGCTGTTGCCACATGGAGATCCGCCTGAATACCTAGGTCCTGAAGCTGCTCAAACAAAAGTCTGCCCTCGGTGGTGCCTCCAAAAATCAGGATCCTGCGCTGAGTCATGCGTCCAGCCCTCTGTACCCTCGCGGCGTCACCAGCCGCCCATTCAACTGCTTTGTCTGGCTGTTGCCTATGATAACCGTCGTAAACATGTCAACGCTTGCTTCACGCAAATCTTCCAGCCTGCAGAGCACCGCCGATTCGCCTTCCCGGCCAATATTTCTGACATAACCGCATTCCGTCTTAGGCGACTGATGTTCCAAGATGATGTCACAGGCTTTCCTTAGGTAATCCTTGCGCTTCATGCTGGACGGATTGTAGAGACAGATGACAAAGTCTGCCTCCGCGGCCAGTCTCAGCCGCTTTTCAATCTTCTCCCAAGGCGTCAGAAGATCACTCAGACTGATGATGGCAAAGTCGTGAATCAAAGGCGCTCCAAGGACTGCGGCGCTGGAAACCGCGGCTGTGATGCCGCTGATGACTTCAATTTCGACCTCCGGGTGTGCCCCGGCGACTTCCATAATAATGCCCGCCATACCGTAGACCCCGGCGTCACCGCTGCATACCATGGCCACGGTTCTGCCCTCAAGGGCGTGCTCCAGCGCCATGCGGCAACGTGCCACTTCCTGCTTCATTGGGGTGGAAAGGATGGTTTTTCCCTCAATCAGTGTCTTGATCAGCTCAACGTAAAGATCGTAGCCCACAATGATCTGGCTTTCCATCAGCGCTGCACGGGCTGCCTGAGTCATATATTTTTCATCTCCGGGGCCAAGACCCACCACATAGATTTTCTTCATCCGGATACGCGCTCCTTATAGTGATGCCACTTCAGCAAGTCACCATGGTATTTATGAATAATCTCTTCAGCCTGTTGAAACTGCACTTGATTTGACTGCGCAATCGCACCTTCTGCAATGGTATCAATGTCAAAGAGTTTCACAGGCCTTTGATTGCCAATCTCCAGATCAATATCCCTGGGTACTGCCAAATCAATCATGATTCCAGGCAAAATCGCTATGTCTTTTAATGTCTCATAGGCCAGCGTATGGTGGGGGCTTGCAGTCGCACTGACCACTGCATCAAAGGCACTTAGCCTATGGTACCGCTCCCCATAATCAAACGCTGTCACACCATCTGGAATATCATTGTCCCTGTATTTATAACGCCTTAGGGTCATTGCCACTTCAAATCCATTCTGAACCAGCGTGTCCGCAACCAGTTTGCCCACCTCGCCGTTCCCTATGACGAGGACACGTCCAGGTCTTTCGATTGCCAGCTCCTGCCTGAGAATTGCCAGCGTCTTCAGCGCAACTGAGTTCTCCGCCTTTGAGAATTTGACCACGGTCTTGATCTTCTTGGCCGCCGTAATGGCAGTTCTGAAGAGCACTTCAAGATAGCTGTCTACGGCACCGCAGCCTCTGGCAAGTGCCGCTGCCTCTTTGACCTGAGTGATGATCTGATCTTCTCCCAGAATTTGAGATTCGAGGCCGCAAGCCAGCCGGCACAGATGCCAGAATACTTCCCGGCCCTTTCGGATTCTGTAGTGATGCCTTGGCGGAATCACGTCGAGGCTGGCAGCCCTGCACAACTTTAGGAACGGATCACACTCTTTGTGTGGATCCAGAGAGAGGTAAATCTCTGTCCGGTTGCAGGTCGAGAGAAGGACGGCGCCACGCACGCCCTCCATCGCCTTCAGGGCCTCACAAATGGCTTCCTGTTTAGGCTTTGTAAAAGAAAACCGCTCACGAAGATCAATCCCTGCCATAGAGTGATCCATCCCCGCCATTATGATGTTCAAAATTCGCACCTCCAGTCCTCGATAGCTGCCGCCAGAGTCATGCCCGACGTCTGATGCTTTGTGATAATCAAGCGGCGAGAATTAGCCACCGCTCCATCAGCGTTCACCCCACTGATGACTGTCTTCAAATTGAATTTGGAGTCTGTCCCCAAATTTGATTCGTTATCTGTCCCCAAGTTAAACTCGGTGTCTGACACCAAACCAAACTCGGTGTCTGACACCAAACCAAACTCGGTGTCTGACACCAAACCAAACTCGGTGTCTGACACCAAATCGAACTCGGTACCAGACCCCAACCGATCTCCTTGATCCGCAGCCATGGCGCTGCGCTCGCAGACGTTGTCTACGCCAGTGATGCTTTCAACAAACGCGGATCGTTCAAAGGTGCCCTGTACATCCATAAGTTCCCAAGCGCTGAAGGTCTTGAAGGGAATGCCATAGGTCTCGCTGAACCGAAGCAAGCAGGGTTCCTCTTTCTTTAAATCAATGGAATGCAAAGCCGACACAGCCTTAAGTGAAATGTCTTTCTCTGCTAGTGTCTCAATAATAAAGCGCTCCAGGTCTTCAAAATCCGTTCCCCGCCTGCAGCCAATGCCCAAGGTTACGCACTTAGGCACGATATGAAGCGTTGCCTCAAAGGGCTGTTTCTGTTCGCTTATAGAAACACAAATCCCCACCAAACCGCTGACAGCCGGGGTCAGACCCTCAGGCAACTTTCCGCCGATTTCAAAGTCAGAGACCAGACCCACCGGCTGGCCGTCAAGCAGCGCACCTGAAATGTTCTTAATCCTGTCAATCTCCAAAATCTCACAACCCTGCCTCTGGCTCCAGGTATCCACCGCAAAAATTCCGTGAACATCCGTTGAGGTTGTGATCACCGGCTCGGCTCCAATCAAGCGCCCAATGTCTCGCGCCAGATGGTTCGCACCGCCCAGATGGCCGGATAGAATGGGAATGACATAGCGTCCTCCTTCATCCAGTACGACCACGGCGGGATCCTGTGCTTTGGATTCAAGATAGGGCGCAGTGAGCCTGACGGCGATCCCTATGGCACCTATGAAAACGAACCCGTCCAAGGACCGGAAATGATCGGCGACGAAAGCCTTCAGTGAGATCTGAGACTTGTCCCAGAGGACCAGTTCTGCCTGGTTGGACTGAGAGAGTCCATCAACCAGATGCTCACCTAAAGCCCGCCCCCGAGCTGTAAAGCTGACAAGACCCAGCTTCACCGAACCGCCTCCCTGAATTCATGGGTGAAACCAGGATCATAGAGTTTTGAACGCTCATAATCCTGCCCAAGAAAGCCTCCAACAGTTATAAGGGCCATCTTCCTAATACCGTTGGCATCCGCGGCCTGCTCCAACTCCGCAACAGTGGTGCGGACCACAAGTTCATCCGGCCAGGTGGCTTTATAGACAATGGCTGCAGGCGAGTCCGGCGCGTAACCGCCTTGGATCAGGCGTCTGGACAACTCCCCAAGCATAGTGGTGGTAAGAAATATGACCATGGTCGCACCATGGGCGGCCAATTTAGCAATATCTTCTTTTTCCGGCACCGGGGTACGACCTTCCATTCTAGTCAAAATCACAGTCTGACTGACCTCTGGCAAGGTATATTCAGTTTTTAGGGCGGCAGCTGCACCAATAAAGGAACTGACCCCCGGAATGACCTCGTAACCGAGACCATACTGATCCAGCAAGTCCATCTGCTCACGAATGGCACCATAGAGACAAGGATCACCTGTATGAAGGCGGACAATACTTTTGTTGAGATTCCCAGGGGCCGTCATGACTGAAATGACTTCTTCCAGCGTCATGCCCGCGCTGTTATAGCATTTACAGGTCCCTTTTGCATCCTCCAGCAGTGCCGGATTGACCAATGAACCGGCATAAATGATAATGTCCGCAGTTTCGATCGCTTTTTTTCCCCTGACCGTAATCAGATCTGGCGCGCCAGGACCTGCGCCAACAAAATAAATCATGAGTTTTCCCCTTTCACCAATAACACGCTGAAATAACTGGCGTCCTCAGTCCAAGTGCTGAGTTCCTCGTGAACCTTTTCACCCGATAACCCGCACCTCTCCACGGCCATAGCCCGTCTGCCATCAAGCAGAGCTTTGACTTTGGCCGCGCTTTTACCTGACTTCATCAGCACTATGCTGCCTTTAAGACCCAGACCACCCTCCAAATCTGAATAGGACGCCGGCACCACATGCAGCATCTCACCGCCCTCACACAGCGGAACGTTTAGTTTAGCCGCCGCCGCGCAAAAAGATGGAACCCCTGGAATCACTTCAGTTTCATAGCCCATGGTCTGAAGTTTTTGATGCACATAAAGTGCAGTGGAATAGATGGCGGGATCGCCCAGCGTCAGAAAGCCCACATTTTCTCCCGCATCGAGATAGTCCGCCAGTGTCGTTGCAGCACTTTGATGGCTGGTTTCCAGAAGGTCTTTGTCCCGCGTCATGGGCATATCACAGTAGACAATCCGCTGATCTTCCAAATGAGCCTTCACTATGCCCAGCACCACATTTTCCGACGCGCCGCTGTCCGGTACTGCTATCACCTTGCAGGACTTAAGGGTTTCAACGGCTTTCAGTGTCAGAAGTCCAGGATCTCCAGGTCCAGTGCCAATACTGTAAAACCTGCCTTTATTTAAAGTCATTCGACATACCTCATTTCTCTTAGTCTTCGCGCCAGCGCCAGGGCGCCGTCCGTCTCTCCAATCACTGCATCCTGGGTTGAAAACAGGATAACCTCTACCTTCATGGCCCCACGGGTCCGATAATTCAATTGAAAACAGATCCTCTCCATGATTGAGTCGAATACAGCTTTAGTCAGCTCAGCCTCATCAAGGACTTCGACTGCCTCATCTGTTGTACCGCAGGCCATGATCTTGCCTACCAAAGCCGACGGCGCCCCTGCCATGGCGCTATGCACACCCAGGATTTCCATCCGGCCGTCCGCCATAGAAGAATGCGTCTGCATAATCCCCGCTGCCAGCTTCACGAGCTTCCCTACATGCCCCACCAATAAAATCTCTTTAAAGCCTTTATAAACAAGATAATCCAATGTTTCACCAATGTAATTCGAGCACTTCACGCCGGTTTCCAGGTCGAGCTTCAAGACCTCCCTGCAGTAGTCCCGGCCATAATTGCCAGGCGAAATCAACGCGACCTCGGGATGCTGCTGAGACGCCTTGTCAATCAGCACCTTAATGGTGTCGATCAGTGCTTGTTCGCTCATTGGCTCCACAATGCCTGTGGTCCCAAGGATAGAAATGCCGCCGTGAATGCCCAGACGAGCATTGAAAGTCTTTTTAGCGATTTCCTCACCATTCACAGCCGAAATTTGAACACTGAGTCCACGATCATCTTCAATACCATACCGAGTCGCCACAGCCCCTACATGCTGACAAATCATTTTCATTGGTACAGGATTAATCGCAGGCCCCCCGACCTCACAAGGCAGACCTCTGGCTGTCACCACACCTACGCCTGAACCCCCGCTAACAGTAATCCCTGTGGCGCTCTCGGGTTGAAACCGAACCTCTGCCATAATTTCTATGCCGTGAGTGACATCCGGATCATCGCCGGCGTCTTTGATGATGCCGCAGCGAGCAAAATCAGGCATCATTTCAGGATGCGCCGTCTCCAGCTCAATCTCTCCACCGGCGGGCAACGTGACACGCACCTTGTCCACGCGCTTCCCGCTTAGCAGCATTTCCGCCGCAGCCGCCGCAGCCGCCGTGGCACAGGTCCCCGTGGTATACCCATATCGAAGGGCCTTGCCATGCTTCACCACAACACCAAAATCACTTGTCATCCGCGCCTCACCCACTTCAAAAAGCTTTTACGGGCTTGGCCGATGGTCGCCGCACCCGCCTCCAGTTCCAAACCGTCCTTGTCTCTCAAAATTTCCATGAGGTGCGCGATCCTGGGCAACCTCAAATTATGAGTTCTAAGTTGACCCGGCGCTTTAAAAATCTCGCTGCTCGTCCCCCGCATCACGACCCTGCCTTGGTCCATCACGAAGACCTTGTCACAGTAAAGGGGCACCAGATCAATCTCGTGGGTGGACAAGATAACAGTCAAACGCTGTTGTTTCCTGAGATGTAAAAGCAGCGACAAGATATCGCTGACCCCTTTTGGATCCAGCCCCGCCGTTGGCTCATCCAAGATGATGACCTCCGGCTCCATGGCCAGTACACCCGCGATCGCCACCCGCTTTTTTTGTCCAAAGCTGAGGGCGTGGGTCGGCGCGTCAGCGTACTGGGAGACGCCCACCTGAGTCATGACGGCTTCCACACGCTGCGCTGCTTCAGCCTGGGATAAACCTAAATTCAACAAGCCAAAAGCAATATCGCTGCGAACATCTGTTGAAAAGAGTTGATCGTCCGGATTTTGAAAAACTATACCGACCCGCTTTCGGTGCGCCATCATAGCGCTGCCCCCATAGGAGATCGCCTGGCCTCTGTAAAGCACTTCACCCGCACTCGGCCTCAACACCCCATTGAGGTTCAAGAATAATGTAGATTTTCCAGAGCCGTTCCCTCCCAAAATCGCGGTGGTCTGACCCTCCTCTATCTCCAAATTAACCGAGTCCAGTGCTTTTTGCCGATGGTCATAAGTATAGGTTAGATTTCGAGTTTCCAGAATTACACTCAAACGAGTCCACTCCTTTCAAGCCATAACATCACACTTGACAGCAGAGTCATCGCCCCGGCACCCCAAACAAGTGCGCTGCCAGACTCGTACTGTTTCTCAAGCTGCTGAAAATCACCAGTATAACCACGGGATTCCAGCGCGTCATAAACCCTGTCGCATTTAATGTAAACCCGCAGAAAAAGGCTCGCGATCAGCTGTCCTGCAGAATGAACGGAGCGCTCAAAGGTAACATAACCTAATCGAGAGTTCTGAGCAGTTTTCATGGTTCTAAGCTCTGACCAGAAGACAAAAATATAGCGATGCATCAAAGACATCAGGGAGATCAGCAAAGTCGGCATCTTTATATCTTTCAATGCCCACAGAAGATCAGACATGGGGGTTGTCAACAGGATGAAGTACATGCCGCTGACAGCCGCGAGGCTTCGCAGAGCTGTATTGAGACCATCGGCAAAAGCTCCGGTCGTTATGCCAATAATCCTGCCGAAAATTGACCAGCCAATGATAATCGCAGTCTCTTCAGCATGAGACTGCAGCATCAGCGGAAGGACCGCCATAGCAAGAAATCCAAGAGGCAGTGCCAACAATTTGAGGTAGGCGCCGACACGCAGTCTCGTGCAATAAAGCGTTAGAGCACCAAGGCTCAAGATCATCAAGAAACTAAAAACAGTATGATCCGCCAGCAGCGGAGTTACGGTAGCGCATAAGCCAAACAACATCTTTGACTTAGGATTTACTCCAGCAATCCGGGAGCTGAGCGCCGTTTCATCCCTTACGAGCACTGCTGTCCACCTCTTTCTTACCGGCAGTCATCCTCCCCAGGATAAACCCTGCGACACCTGCGCCAATAGCGGCCTGCAGGCTGAACAACAAAGATTCCACTTCGCCGCTGGGAAGTTCAATCATAGGCTCGAACCAAGGTACATACTCCGGATCAATTGCCAAAACTGCCTCTTCCGCCAAACCATCCGCCCCTTCGAATTTGGCATTCTTTAGTACAATAAGGGGTACAAACGCAAGAATGAGGGTCAATGCAATTAAAATCAGGTTTTTTTTCAACATGTTGCAGTGCTCCTTTTGCTATTAAGCGATCACTTTAAGGGCTTTAAGCGCCTCACTGTTATATTTTTCAAGGACGCTGAAAACGACTACAGAGACTAAGCCTTCACTGATGGCCAGTGGAATCTGCGTCAGCGCAAAAATGCCAAGAAATTTGATCAGGGACGTCATGACGTCACCATTTGTGGGATGAGCCAAGGCAAGCTGGGTCGCTGTTACTATGTAAGTCATCATGTTGCCTGAAAACACCGACAGAAACACCGCTGTGCTGCTTTTCACCTTTAATTGCTTCATGAGCTGATAGACTAAAAATGAGACCATAGGCCCTGCAATACCCATGGAAAACACATTGGCGCCCAGCGTCGTCAGTCCGCCGTGGGCCAGAAAAAAGGCTTGAAACAGAAGAACTATAATACCAATAATGGCCATGGCTGAAGGCCCAAAGAGAATTGCGCCTAAACCGACGCCTGTAGGATGAGAGCTGCTTCCCGTCAAGGAAGGAATTTTCAGAGAGGACATCACAAAGGCAAAGGCGCCACACATGGCGATCAGCACAAGATACTTGTGTGAGACCTCAACCTGCCTTTTAATCGAAAAGTACCCTGCCACCAGAAAAGGCAGACTGATCAGTCCCCATCCCAAGGCCCAAAGTGGCGGAAGGAAGCCTTCCATAATGTGCATGGCTCCAGAAGGCGCAGCAGCCAAGAGTACCAGGGCGGCGGCTGACGACAATACAATTGCGATTTTGGCTGTTTTGGTATACATTGTGACACCTCCATGAATTTGGGCGCGAAGGCATAAAAAAAACTCTGGCGCATTAAAGCGTCAGAGTCATATCGCGATCATAGAGACATAGCATGCCTCATCATAACCTTTTCCGTCTCCACGCAGAAAAATGCTAACTACAATAAAGGCAGGTCTTCTGGCTCAGCTTCATCATACAACCTTGCGTCTTCCCAACGGACTAGCCATCAGTGACATTAAGCAAGTGTACTCCACCTTACAGCAACGGGGACTGCGCGGGATTTTCACCCGACTTCCCTTTTAATCGCCAGGATTTCTCCTGGCAAACCTTTACTGGATTCATTCAATTGAGTCAAGCATAAAACATCATTTTGGCCTTGTCAAGAAGTTGAAAGAAAACTTTCACTCTTTCAAGGCTAAGGCGCTTCATAGCTATAGCACCTTGAACATTGATCATCAGCGGCTTGCAGACCACCCTCCTTATCCATTTTTTCTG
>WXFH01000093.1 GCA_009881125.1 Acidaminobacter sp.
CAAGACCTCATTCCAGTCTGGTTTTACTTTTTTGTTGACGTTCTCGTTTAAGTGCTATGGCCTGTAAGTCCTCAAAAGAGTATTTTCTTTTGAGCAGAATGGATGCTGCGATCATCACAACAAGCAGCCCTGACGCGATCAGGAATTGCGGGGATTTGACATCCAGAGCCTTGTCTCCTAAATTGGTAAAAATCAAAACACCGGGAATAATGCCAAACAAAGTGGAATAGAAATAATCCATAAATTTGATTTTGGTCAGTCCCGCCCCATAACTCACAACGTTAAAGGGGATGATGGGTATCAGCCTGAGAATAAGAATCATCAGGAACCCGCCACGCTGAAGGTGATCGTCAAAGCTTTTCATTTTGCTGTGCAGCCGTTTTTCCACAACCTCACGTCCCAGATGCCTTGAGACATAAAAAGCCACACTGGCCCCTATGACCGCACCAATCAGAGTATAGAGGGCGCCATAAAAGACGCCGAATGCCATTCCGCCCGCAATGGCAATTATGGAACCTGAAGGTATGACTGAAAATAGGATCATATAAATGACTGGGGCCCAGAAGCCATAGGAAGCTATGTATGCTTTAATCCCCTCTGCGTCCATGTGATGGAACATTCCAGAGGACATAAAAAAACGGCAAGTCAGGAGCATCACCGTCAACATGAAAACTGCGATCAGTTTTTTCGTGGTTATGTATTTCATGGACTTCCCACCTTTAATTAAGGACAATTTCCGCTGCAGACAATCTTTGATCCGAGTGACCCAATCATGTCTACCCATTGTGTTATGCTCGTTCAGCTACTATGAGTCTCACTATACAGTGCTATTTTACAGGGCTTGATCGTATTCATCCAATAGAAAAAACTGATCATCCTGCGAAAACGATCAGTATATTTTATAATATTATTATGCAACAAGAATATTTATGTAGGCTTTTAGCTCGATTGATCCAACTTGAGGGTTTCAATCGCAGTCTGTACCAACTGCCGCTCTTCTGCGATCGAAGTTGGATTCCCGGGCGGGAAGAGACCTTCAATAACCATCGGCACCTCTAACTTCCGAAGCTTTTCAATGAGCTGCAGCTGGTTCGTGC
>WXFH01000094.1 GCA_009881125.1 Acidaminobacter sp.
AAAGAAATATTACAGTCCGCGTCGCCAACCTGAAGTTGGGGACCGCGGACTGTAACATTATCTCAATACAAAAAGAGCTTGTTTAAGGATTCTGCCCATGGTCAGTTGTCCTCAAACAAACTCTTTATTTTTTTCGGTGCCACCGGCCTTAAACTAGGTGTCTGACACCGAGTTTACATTGCCCTTCATTGCCTTCCCTCGATCGATGGCTTCCTGAATCACCGGATGACAGCACACGCCAAGCGGATTGTTCAATGCGCAGTTGGCGTTCTTCATGGCGCCTGTCAGTTGATTAACCTCTTTCACGCTGCTCGCGCCTTGATCGACCACCGCGCGGATTACGTCTTCCACGGTGACACGGCTGCAATAGCAGGCATATTTGGGATCCGCGTCTTTCTTGAACCATATGGGAACATTAACCTCGTTTTTTAAGAATCTAAGGTCACCCGAAGCCTCATAATAAACAGCATCACAAGCTTCATCCATGCAAATGAAATAGCCGGCTTCAGCATCAACTCTTTCTTGACGGCTTTCCTCAACCAAATGCTTCACTGTAGCGCCGCCCACCGGCCGCCCCTGATTACCGCAGAGAGGGCAAGGTTTGTTCGGCACTGCTGCTTCTCCAAAAATTTTCATAGTCGCCCTCTTTCTTAATTTCAAATGTCATGACTATTCCCTGATCGCCCAATCGGGCAGCTTCATAATGTGCGTATTAACACCGACAACTTTAGCCGGAAAGCCTTCCACGATCTGATGATCCTCCACTACGCTGCGCTGTTTGACCAAACTGCCGCACTTCACCAGGGTGTTGCGCCCCAAAATACTGTAGTCGCAGACAATAGCCCCTGCTTCAATGACAGAGCCGGCGCCTATGGTGCAGCCATGCACAATACAGCCCGGACCAATAGTCACGTTGTCCTCAATGATCAGCGCATTGTCCGGCAGCAGATGCAGCACTGAATTCTCTAGAATCTGAACGTTGTTTCCAATCCGCACAGGTCCATGGGTGTTGCCAATAATCCTAACCCCAGAGGCGACTTTGGAATGCGCTCCAATAACCACATCCCCAGTAATCTCCGCAGCATCAAAAATAAATGCGCTCGCCTCAACCTTCGGCACCTTGCTCCCAAACGGAATAAGCTTACCCACGTGATCACCCTCTCTCGGTTCTATTTGAAGCTTATGCCCTGCAACAGGCGCTAAAGTCACATCATGCCCACGCATTCTCGAGATCTTGGCTCGATCCTCGTCTGTCAATTTTCTGATGACGCGTCCCGGCCGCCCGACGACCACAGACTCATCCGGAATCACTTTTCCAGGTGGAACTATTGTGCCCTCTCCAAAGATACAATAGTCTCCAACCTTTGAACCGGGAAGAAAAATAGTCCCATTGCCAATTTCGCAAAGATCACCAATCTGTGCCCCTATAACAATGCATTTATGTCCAAAGATCGTTTTGCTTCCAATGACAACCGGCTGCGCCGGCGTACCAATCACAACCGAATTCTCAAGCACCATGCTCTGATTGCCGAGGCTCACCGAATCCCCAACAGATCTTAAGATGGTCCCCTGAGCAACGTAAACCCCTTCACCCAAGGTCAAAGTGCCTATCACTCGAGCTGAGTCATCTATCTTGTAATGAGACATGCCATCCACCTCTTATTCAATCGCCTGA
>WXFH01000095.1 GCA_009881125.1 Acidaminobacter sp.
TGGTTTTCCTCCAAATTTTCTCTGGGAATTGCAATGCTGAAAGTCGTTCCCTCGCCTTTGACCGATGATGCTTCTATCTTACCACCGAGCTCTTTCTCCACAATATTTTGGACAACGCTCAGACCCAAGCCCCTATTGATATGTCCTGTGGCATAGTTAATTTTTGTAGAAAATCCGGGCGTAAAAATATTGTCCAGATCCTCAGGCTCTATACCAGGACCTGAGTCCGACACCACAAAATAATGCTGATTCTGGTCTGTTTCATGAACCATTTTTATTTTACCTTCTTTTTCAGCAGCTTCAATAGCATCTATGCTATTCATGATCAAATTTCTTAAAATCGACATCAGAAAATAATGCTTAATGGTATAGAAGCTTTCACCTGACTCAAACTCGAGTTTAATTTCGTACCCTAAGCTCCGTATTTCCCGTTCAGTGGAATCATAGAGGATTTTACAGATATCCTTAAACTGCATACCGCCGACGACGACCGCGTCCGCTGTAAGCTCTTTGATGCCCATGACCGCCAGAGCGTATTCTTTTTTGATTTCATGGACATCTCGCGCGATAGAGACCGCCTGCTCGCCCCAGGCCTCCTGGCGCTGATTGAATTTGATATTTTCGAATAAAGTGTAAGCATTGGTCATGACTTTTTCAATTTCTTCCATGTTTTTTTCCATCCAATACATTTCAGACTTCAACTGCGCTGTCAGCCATACAAGGCGGGCATATCTGGCCTCGTGTTCTTCTTTGAGGAGCAGGATTTTGTAATAACGAAGGCCGTTCAACAGAATCCAAATCATTGTTGTACGACCGAGGGCGACCCAAAACAAAGTGAGCACAATCTCATGCTCGTATGGGGATGAGGTGACCAAG
>WXFH01000096.1 GCA_009881125.1 Acidaminobacter sp.
TCAACAATATGACAGTCCGAATATTACAGTCCGCGTCCCCAAGTTCAGGTTGGGGACGCGGACTGTCATGTTTTTGTAACACAAGAATGTAGAAGGCGGTGCCAGCGGCTTTTGGCCTGTCGACCCCAACGTCCACTCAGATCACACCTTCCGCATTCCTTAATTTTCTAAAATTTCGTGAACAAAATCGAAATTTAACTTTCCAATCACTGGTAAATAAGGTATCATATTAAGGAAATGAGAAGAGATTAACATAACTCGCACCCTGTAATCTGCAATGTGGAAAGCAGCCGACCAACGGCTAAAAGCACTTATCACCCTCACCCTCACCCACACCACTAGCCCAGAACGCCGCCCAATCCATCAGCCCAATGAGGTGATCCGCCCATGCAGCAGGAAACTGCGCGTCCAAGAAGAGGACTGTCTCTGTACATGTCCATCCTTTCCGCATTAGCCATTGAATTATTGACTTTTTTGGAATTTAGACATACGGCACTGTTTTTTGCGGTCTGGACAGTGGTTTTTGCGTTGCTCACAATTTGGGAGATCCTCCACGAGATTAAGCGCTCACAAAAGCCTGAGGAAGGGCGAAGTGAAAGCCTGCTGCTGAGCGGCCAAAAGCCCCTTTCCGTCATTGACCTGGATCAGGCAAGTGAGAAAGCGAGTGAAGCCGAACGCCCTGTGGCAGCTTCCAATAAAGGCTTCCGCCTCAGAAATAGGATCTCACACCTCGCAGAAATTGAGGAAAGTTTCCTGATAGCGTCGTTTGCGGTCTTTGCTATTCTCAATCTGATCCTCATGATTGGCGTCGGGGCCTTTGGGCTTTCGCTGTAGGAACTTAAGACCGAGAATCTTGAAATAGACAGCGTACCAGATCTCGCCATGACAAAATAAAGCCTGAAGGGGCTTTTTCTTTTTTTGAGCATTCCCCCAATTTCAGATATAATAAATCCTAGAGATCCATGCAACTGTCGAAAATTTGC
>WXFH01000097.1 GCA_009881125.1 Acidaminobacter sp.
ACTGTATGAGGAGGTCATGGACATGAAAGGGATTTATCGCATTCTGACGCTGTGCTTACTTATGTTAACCTTGGTAATTCCTGGCGGATTCGCGGCAGAAGCAGAGGTAACTATGGATACTGAGCTGCTGGAGTGGATGCGCGGCTATGTCAAGGAGAACTATTACCTTGAAGTTAATGATGCCCAACTGACCGAAGGCATGCTGAAGGGCATGCTGGAGACCCTGGATCCCTACAGTACTTACCTGACCAAAGATGAAATGACCGAACTCTTTCAGAGTCTCAACAACAGCTTTGAAGGCGTCGGCATGTACCTGATTGAAGCCCGGCCTTACATACGCGTTCATAAAGTGATCCCGGGATCGCCTGCTGAAAAGGCGGGCATTCTGGCAGATGATCTAATTGTTTCGGTAGACGACGAGGGCATTCATGGCCAGTCCCTTGAAGTGGTTGTCGCGAAAATCAAAGGCCCGGCAGGCACTCAGGTCAAGCTGGGCATTCAAAGGCCTGGCAAGACCAGTGAACTGACCTTTATGCTGACACGTGATAAAATCACAATAGAAAGTGTCACTTCAAAAGTGGTTGAAGGTTCTATAGGCTACATCAAGCTGGAGGACTTTGGCTTAGGTGTTCAAGACAAATTCAGGCAAGCGGTTTCCGGTTTCAAGAACCGGGGTATTAAAAAGCTTGTTGTGGATTTAAGAGGGAACCCGGGCGGCTATCTGGATGCTGCTGTAGATATAGCGGATACTTTGCTTCCGCTGGGTTCAAAAATTGTAACCGTGGATTACAGGCGTGAAGCGGATGATACCGAATACGCTAAACGCGCTGGGTTTGAAGGTGATATAGCGGTTTTAATTGACGGAAAATCTGCCAGTGCTTCAGAAGTTTTGACAGCGGCCTTAATAGGAAGAGAAAATATTAAGGTCTTTGGTGAGACCAGTTATGGAAAAGGACTGGTTCAGGAAGTCAGACGGCTATCGACAGGGGATGGCGTCAAACTGACCATAGCGGAATACTACGGTCCGAATGGCCTGAAGATCCAGGGCGTCGGCATTGCGCCGGATGTGGAAGTCATAGATAAAGGTTCAGATCTTTCGCCTTTTAAAGCGCTGGCGCCGTTTTATTACACCGGTCCTTTGAAAACCGGAGAAACTTCTGTGTCAGCACTGGCTCTGCAGCAAAGGCTGAATATTTTGGGCTATGACCTGCAGCTCAGCGGGGTGTTTGACAGTGAAACACAGCTGGCCTTGAGCGGTTATGAGCAGAAGATCAACACTCAGGTGGACGGACTGTTGGATGAGACTGTAAAAAAATCTATTGATAGAGCGATATTCGAACGCTATAATCAAGTTGTGGCCGACGAGCCTCTCGTAAAAAGCCTGGAATGGTTGAAAACACAATAATCCACATTATACACAGAATACACAAATAAATTTATATGGCTTTTGTAGGTTATCCACAAAATCCACACAAATAATTGTTACACGAATTTTACACCTGTCTCTACACCCATTGGCATTAGCGGCTTTCGCCGTTTTGCAATATGTAATATAACTGTAACGGGCGTTTCCCTGAAACTGGGGTATAATTAAACGTGTAGAGCATTGTAATTGCTCATTTTACAGTTGTATTACAAAACGTTTGGTTGGTTGCTCCACTTCCTTCCAAATGGTATAATCTGTTGCAGAAGGTGGAGTTTCATTATGAACTCTGCACCAGATGACCTAGTCGACAGCCTCTGAGAAGGGTAAGGCTGAAGACGCAGTACAATACCCTTCACACACTCATTAAAAGGGAGGAATTTGCAGATGAAGAGAGTACTTTCTCTCGTCCTGGCACTCGTATTAGTGCTTGGGATGATCCCAATGGGCTTTGCGGCTGATTCAACAGCTGGCACAATGCTCAAGGGATACGGCATCATTGCAGGGGACGAAAACGGTAACCTCAATGAAGATCAAAACCTGAACCGCGCAGAAATGATGGTAGTATTAGCTAGAATGATGGGTAAAGGCGCAGAAGCTCAAGCTTTCGCACTTCCATCAACTTTCACTGACCTCGAAGGTTTCGGTTGGGCAGTTCCATGGATTGCTTACGCTGAAATGAACGAGTGGACTGCAGGCGTTGGCGCTAACATGTTCAACCCAGCAGGCAATGTAACTGCTCAAGAAGCTGCTGTATTTATGCTTAAAGCACTCGGCTACGAAGCTGACGTCGACTTCAACTGGGCAAACGCAGTTGAGTTCGCAACAGCTAAAGGCCTCTTTGCTGGCGTAGACACTGCTGCTACAAGCCCTATCCTTCGTGGTGATCTCTTCACTATGATGATTACAACTCTTAACACTGAAGTTAAGTCCGGTGCTGGCAAACTTGGTATCGTTCTTGGCTACATGGAAGAGGAAGTTTTGAAAGTAACTTCTGTTAAGGCGTTGAACCTTACACAAATCGAAGTTAAGTTTAATATGGCTGTTGATTCTGACACTGCTACGGATGACGGCAACTATGTATTGACTGATGAAGATGGCGATGATCTTTTCTCCTCTGCTGAATGGGCAAGAGTATCATTTGATCTTCAAGCTGACGACAAGACAGTCATCATTTCTCTCTTTGATAAAGAAGGCGCTGTTGGTGGCGTTTTAGATCAACAGACAGAAGCTATTCTCGAAATCGATGGCGTAGAAGCAGCTGATGATGAAGAAATGTTCATTGATGAATTTGTCAGCGAAATTTTCGAATTCAATGACGTGACTATTCCAAAAGCTTTGAAAGCTGAAGTTATTGGAAATGACACTATCAAAGTTACTTTCAGCGAACCGATTAAGAGTGAAGATTCTGATAATGTTGGCGCATATGTTGATGTTGATTACTTCGAAGTTGATGGCGGAGATTACATTGTTAAAGAAGCAAAACTTCTTAAGAACAATACCGAAATCAATGTTGAACTTTATTCGAAACTTGATGAAGGCAAACTTACAGTTGAAGTTGGCGGTATGGATGATTTCGCTGGTTTCAATGTCGTAAAAACAACATTTGAAATTAATGTTGTAGAAGACAAAGAAGCTCCTACTGTAGTTGGTTACAAAGATGCTGACAGAAATGAAGTAACACTCATTTTCAATGAAGACATTGAAGGACTCTTTGATGATGAAACATTAGGAAATGTTAACGAGTATAAGTATTTCTATCACACAAATGCAACTAATACAGTAAAAGATACAACTACAAGTGGTGTATCTGATGGCTATCTGATTGATGGCAATGAATTAACATTATTCTTTGACAATCAAACACTTCTTCCTGAAGGTACAGCATATGTTTATGTAGTCGCTGATGCTGTTCAAGATCTTTGGGAAAATGCGAACAACAAGATTGTCGCAAAAGTTGAGATTACTGTTGACAGAACTGCACCTGCTGTCAAAGATATCGATGTTGATCTTGTCGGAAATTATGTAGAAGTCGAAATTGAATTTACTGAAGATATCAGCGAAGACTCTGATTTCGATGATGCATTCTTGATCATCGATAAAGATGGCGATGAAGTTAGCTTTGATATGATCGGTGAAGATGATAATGATAAGTACATTACTCTTCAACTCGATGGAGATACTGAAGGTGTTTTCAAATTAACAATTCAAGATCTTGAAGATATGGCCGGAAATGAAATCGTAAAAGTCACTCAAGATTTGACGATTGACGATCTTACAGCTCCACTTTTCGGGGAATTCGAAGCAGTTCTGTATAAGGCAGCTCAAAAAGATCAGTTGCTTAAGATCACTTTTGGTGAAAAGATGGCTACTGAGGGAGCATACTCTGTCCTTGATCTTGCTAAATATATGGTATACGTAGATGCTGATAAGGATTCTACTGTAGATAAATACGTATCACTTGAAGATCTCGACATTACTCCAGTTATTAAACTCGTAGACGATGGTGAGGCTATTGAAATCCGCATTAAGTCTTTAGTTGAAGACGATGACGGCGCAGATCTCATGGTTAATGAGGGTGTAGTTTTTGTCAAGATGGGTCGAGTTGCAGATGCTGCTGGCAACAAAACAACTGACTTAGCTGGCAACGTAGATCTCGTTGGTCAAGGTTTTGTTTATGTAAATAAAGTAGAAGTCAAAGATGAAAATAAAGTTGTCATCACTTTTGATGACAAGCTAACTACATTCAAAGCATCCGACCTCAAACTTTATGAAGGAACAACAACTGCTACAGCTCTTGAATACAGCCGTATTAGCACATCAGTTAATGATGACAATGAAACAGTTGTTACTATTACAACTGTAAGAGACTTCGATTATGACGGCACTTTATTAACTACGGCTGGTGTTGACACTAACGTAAAAGCAGTACTTCGTATTGCTGGTCAAGACTCCAAAAATATCTATGGCGAGACAATTGCGTTAAAAGCTTTAGCTGAAACTAAAGAAGCTGTTGACAAGTATGCACCAGCAATTGCTAAGTATACTGAAAATGATCCAACAGACGCAAACAGATACGACAAAGATGATTTAATGGTAGAGCGCACATCAAACGATGCAATTAAGATCACATTCACTGAATCTCTTGAGGTCGAGTCAGTATCAAGACTTTCATTCTCTATTGAAGGTGAGACTGTAAGCTCATTTGCATTTGGTAATTCATCTTACGGTGTCAATTCAGTGATTATCCTCTACTTCACACCTGATGGAGATACAAAAGTTGAGCCAAAAGTAACACAGAACTATGATATTGCTGATGCAGCAAAGAATAAGTTTAAGGCTTCAACAACGCTTTATAGTGTAGACATGAGACCGTAACAATTGATTCTTAGATAGAGCCTTCTCGGACTTTCCGAGAAGGCTCTATTTTGGCTCTAAGTTGTTTTGAGGGAATTATAGTTATGAAGTTAGATTTTAAGAAATTCAGGGTAAGCGGTTAATAATCATCTGTGCCCAATAAAAAAAGGCAGCCAGAAGGCCACCTATATTTCTTCTTTAATTTCTCACTGCACAAGCTGCTTGGATTGTAGGGTCCCAGGGGAGTAGGGAATCAA
>WXFH01000098.1 GCA_009881125.1 Acidaminobacter sp.
ACGCGGACAGGTTTTGGGTTGGTGACGCGGACAGGTTTGAGGTTGGTGACGCGGACAGGTTTGAACTTGGTGACGCGGACAAAAACAAAAACAGTGCCAGAGCTTGTGATATCTAATATCATTTGACTTCCAGTCACGTTTTTTGTAAACTTAAAGAACCCCCCCTACACCAGGGGGTTGAATGTGGTTTGGAGGTGCAAAATGCCTAGTTATGATTTGTTATGTTCAGACTGCGGGCACAAGTTCTCAGTCTTTTGCAGTATTAGCAGCAGAGAACAGCAGAGATGCCCGGAATGCAACAGCTCACAAATAAAGACCAGATACACTGCGGTCAATGTTGGAGGCAGCAGTAAAGGCAGCGGATTAAACGGCAGTGGATCAGGATTCTCAATGCCAAAAACCTCAGGCTTTGGCTGAGGCAGCTGTTAAGCGGAGCCGTGTGCTTCTTGTTATAATCAACTTAACCTTAAG
>WXFH01000099.1 GCA_009881125.1 Acidaminobacter sp.
ACGTGTGCTAAACCCAGTGATTCTTGGGCAGATAGTTTACATACTTTAAATACCACTATTCGTTGAGATCATGCATACATCACAGAAATTCTTAAAAGCGGGCTTAGCCGATGGTCATTCAATCCCACAAAATCCACAGATTAACTAATTGAATGTAATGTGCAATTCTTTACCGAGAGAATGAGCGACGCGATTGAGAAATTCAACCGTTGGATTATAGGAGCCATTTTCCAGTCTCGATATTGCGGATTGTTTTGTACCTATTAAATCTGCCAAATCTCTTTGAGATAGTCCTTTCTCAAGACGAAGTCGAATAATTTCTTTTTTCAACTCATAAATCGGACTTAATTCATTGTATTCATTTTTAAGTTCATCATCATTGAAGAGTATCTTTTTTATCTTGTTATGATCCATCATTATAGCTCCTTTCGAGGAATTCGTTCATGTACTCAACAGCTTTATAAAGTTCTTTTGAAGGTGTTTTTAATGATTTCTTGTGAAATGCATTTAGTAAAACGAACTGTTGATCTTTCATAGTAAAAAAGAATATTCGATAATTGTGTGTTGACTGTTTTATCCTCAATTCCCACAGGTCCTTTGTTCCAGTTAGTTTCTTAATATAAGGCATACCTAGTGAAAGTCCAAATTCTTCAAGAAGGTCAATCTCCCTTAATGTTTTGGCAACATCTTTTTTGGGAATTTTCATAAGATAATCGAGGATAGGACATTTATTTTTCCGAGTAAAGTAAATGATTTTATATAAATTTTTACCACCTGTGAATGGTAAAATAAATTAGTCAGTTTTGGTCAAGAAAACTCTTCAACTTTGGACATCAAAAATAGGCAGTTTTGGCCACAAAGTCGTCACTATGCAAACCCCCACTTCGAATTAAGGTGCTGT
>WXFH01000100.1 GCA_009881125.1 Acidaminobacter sp.
GTATGCGGTTGCAGGAAAAATGCAAGGGGCGGGTGGGGCGCATGGAAGGTATCACGGGCAGACCTTTACACTTACCTGCATAATTAATGTCAACGGGAGCTGATATTCATGTACGAGATTTTGCTGAAACGCATCTATGAGCCTGTTTCTGATTTGGATGGCTTCAGGATCCTCGTGGACCGTCTGTGGCCGAGAGGGATCAGCAAGGAAAGAGCGGCGCTGGCCGACTGGGCCAAGGACCTGGCGCCCAGCACAGCGCTCAGAAAAGACTTTTGTCACCTGCCGGAACGTATGGAAGCCTTCAGAGTCCGTTACACTATGGAGCTTGACCAGAGCGAAGGTGCCGCCGCTTATGCTGCGCGGCTCCGCCAGATCTTGGAAATTAAGCCGGTGACGCTGCTCTATGGTGCAAAAGATCCCGTGATTAACCATGCGGTGGTGCTGAAAGCATGGCTGGACAGTCAAATGGCATCTAGATAGCTTCAATGGTATCCAGGAAGGCCTGAAGCGGCTGATTGCCCACGAGTTCGTGGGACTCGTTTATGACTATTTTTGGTACGCCGGAGACATTATATTTGTCCGCCAATTCCCCAAAGGTCTGAGCTTCAATCATTTCTGCCTTGATGTGCGGATTCATCAGTGCCAGTTTGTGGGCCTTTTGAACCGCGCCAGGGCAATGCGGGCAGCCCAGGGTGACAAAGACTTTAATGTCGATAGGCTTTTGTATGGCTTCAATGCGGTCGGCGAACTCCTTGGGAAGTTCACTCTCAGCGCCGGAAACCTCCATCAGGGCAGGAATTAAGGAATTGATCTCGTGACCCGCTGGTATGCCGTTGAATTTAATGCGTTTGTAGTCGCCGCTTGCGTCCAGGAGCACTATGCTGGGTACCATTTCGACCTCGTAGGCCGCGGCTTTTTCCGCGTCTTTTTTTAAGTCGTATTCTACAAAATGGATCTTGTCGTTCAGGGCAGCGACTTCCTGCATGTAACTTCTCGTCTCGGTACAGCTGTAGCAATCACCTTCAGTAAACAGCGCGAGAGTGACCTCGCCTGCCAAGTCGTTGAAAATTTCCTTCAGTTGTGTTTCAAGCTGCGCGTCAAACATTTTCATTATAATTTCCTCCTTGTTGGGCTTTCATAGCCCTTATTTTTTTTGCCGATGGTTGCACATCCGCACGTCTCCTATCAAAGTACGTTTACAACCCATGCTTCTGAATATAGTCATTCGCGGCGAGGGCGGCGACTGCGCCATCACTTGCGGCAATTACAATTTGTTTGTAGGGAAAACCGGTGACGTCGCCGGCGGCGAAGAGTCCAGGCACATTGGTTTCTTTGAGTGGAGTCGTGAGAATTTCACCTTGGGCATTGACCGCCACATGCTTTTTAAAAGGTCCCGTGTTGGGCAGATATCCGATTTCAATGAAGATCCCATCACCGCTTAGAACCCGCTGTTCTCCGGTATCCGCATCTTCGACGCGAATGCCGATCATGGCCTTGTCTCCGATGATCTCTGTAATTTTTGTTTTAAGGTGCACAGTAATTTTAGGATCTGCATTTATTTGATTGATCAGAATCTGATCCGCCCTGAGCAGACTGCGGTGAACCAGGGTCACAGACCGGGCTAACTTAGCCAGATCCAGCGCCGCCTCGACAGCCGAATTGCCGCCGCCTGCTACAAAGACATCCCTGTCTTTAAACAGCGGACCGTCACAGATTGCGCAGTAGGCAACCCCTTTACCTGCATAGTCCTTTTCGCCTGGCACGTCCAGCCTTCTTGGCTTCGACCCCGTCGCCAGGATCATGGTCTTTGACTTATAGGTCTCACCTGAGGAAAGCACCACATGATGCAGGTTGTTGTCGCTGAAGTAGTCAACAACTTCGGACTCGTCATAGATTGGAACTTCAAGCTTTTTGACATGGGCTGCGAAGCGTTCGGCGAGCGCCTCTCCGGAAATGTCTTCTACGCCAATGAAATTATCTACAGAAGAGGTATCCAGAACCTGGCCGCCTTTTTTCAACCCTAAAATGCCGAGCTTCAATCCTTTTCTGGCGCCGTACAGAGCGGCATTCAGACCTGCAGGGCCTGAACCGACAATCAGGAGATCATACAGAGCATCCTGATCCAGAGTCGTCTTTTTTAAGGCGCTGCTGTCCAGATTAAAAGATAAATTGAGAGTCATCATTTTTGCCTCCTTGGGGACGAAACTTGAATATTGAGTTTATAATTGAGAGCTTATGGGATAAGCTCTCTGAGTTTACTATTTGTTCAATATTTTGCAGACAGAGGATTCCGAAAGTCCTCCAAACAAAGCGCCCAGTTCCTTTAAGGACAGGGTGGACTGTCTTCTGAAATCCTTGATTAACTGGTTGCGGCAAGCTTTGTCCTTTAAAAGTTCGGTGGCTGTTTTACCATCTTCTTTGGCGATTCGTATCAGAAGTGACTCCGCGTCGTCAAAAGTCGTAATGCAATTTTGACATGAGAGGTCTTGAACCTTCTGGTCGCCGCCTGTTAAAGAAGTTCCGCCATAACTTTCTTTGGTCAAAGGTGAGATCCAGTCCAGCGGAAGAGGATGTTTCAAATCATAATGACAATAACTGTTGTAAACGGAACTGCTTTGTTGATGAATGCTTCGAATCTGGTTCTGCACTTGCTCGTCTGAAGTCAAAGGTGTGCTTTTGTAGCGATCCCTAAACAAGGGATGCTCGCATTTCACATACATGGCGTAACCAATATTGATGCTTTTCATGATGCTCGACAAATCACTTCCGTTGGGGTCCAATACAAGATGATAAGCATTCGGAGACAGCATGCAATACGCGTAGAGCTTAAACTCAAATTTTTTTTGAGCGCGTTTCAAAATTTCAAGGAAATAAGACCGATCCTCGTCACTTCCGAAGAGTGGACGTTCAGCCGAACTGGCTTGATAGATATAATAAATGCCATAGGTTTCTTTGAGTCTGGCGGTTCTTGCCATCATTCAGCCCTCCCATGGCTACACTATATACCAGTTTAAAGAAAAAATCAAGTACCGTCCCCGAAAAAAATGTGGACATCAGAATTTCTGAATTTTATATTTTTAAGAAATAAGCTGGAGATCAGCGTCTGACACCTAAAGACACTCGCTTCCGGAATCTAAACAGGCGCTGGCACATCGCGCCAACGCCTGTATTTTTACCTCCAA
>WXFH01000101.1 GCA_009881125.1 Acidaminobacter sp.
GCCTGCTTCCACCCCTGTGTGTGAGCACTACTTCCGTTCATGATTTCATATAGTCAAATAAACCTGAACTATAATCTTTTTGAAAGGGTGTTGTACATGACAGTCAAAATCAGACCGGTAAACCTGCAGGATCTTGAAGCAGTTTCATTAGTTGAAATGGCGTGCTTTCCGGAAGCGGAAGCAGCGACGAAAACTTCCTTTGAACAGCGGATTAAAACTTTTCCAGACAGTTTTTTTGTTGCGGAGCTGGAAGGAAAAATCGTGGGATTCATCAATGGCAGTGTCATCAATGGCAAAGTGATCTATGACGATTTGTTTCATAACACTGAATTACATATTCCTGAAGGAAACTATCAGACGATCTTTGGGCTGGATGTAATGCCTGAGCACCGCAGAAAAGGCATTGCAGAAATGCTTATGACACACCTGATCGAGACAGCCAGAAACGCGGGTCGTTATGGTTTGGTGCTGACTTGCAAGGAACATCTCCTTCCATATTATGAGAAATTCGGATTTGTGAATCTGGGGGTTTCAGATTCCACCCATGGCGGCGCAATTTGGTATGACATGATCCTTGAGTTTGACAATTAGAGTTTGTAGGGGGACAAAATGGAAAATGGCATAATGTTTCAGGCCTTCGAGTGGTACCTGCCAAATGATGGCCAGTATTATAACCGACTGAAAGATTTGGCCGGGTCATTAAAGGATGCGGGGTTTTCAGCCATCTGGATTCCGCCTTGCTGTAAGGGGACAAGCTCGAACGACGTCGGTTACGGCATTTATGACCTATATGACTTGGGTGAGTTTGATCAGAAGGCTACCGTGAGAACCAAATACGGAACCAAGGATGAACTTGTTCAAATGATTGAGGCAATGCATGCCAGCGGCCTTCAGGTCTATGCGGATGTCGTCATGAACCATAAAGCCGGGGCTGATCGCACGGAAACTTTTATGGCAGTTAAGGTCAATCCACAGGATCGAAAGACGGAGCTTGAAGAACCAAAGGAAATTGAGGGGTGGACCGGCTTTGACTTTCCCGGTAGAAATGGCCAGTATTCATCATTTAAATGGAACTTTAATCATTTCAATGGTGTGGATTATAATCAGCGGGATAGCGAAGCAGGTATTTTTCGAATCCTCGGGGAAAATAAAGGCTGGAATCTGGGTGTTTCCTATGAATATGGCAATTATGACTATTTGATGCATGCGGATCTGGACCATGCGCATCCGGAGGTGGTTGAAGAACTCATCACCTGGGCCGAATGGCTGATCCATACCACAGATGTTGACGGCTTTCGCCTGGATGCACTCAAACATATTGATACGGCCTTCATAAATATATTTAGACAGCGTCTCACGGAGAAATTCGGAAAAGACTTTTATATGGTGGGCGAATACTGGGTTTCGGATTTCCAAGTTAAGAGAACATATCTTGAAAAAACGGGGCATAAAATCGATCTCTTTGATGTGGGCCTGCATTTCAATTTCTATGAAGCGTCCATTCAGGGTCAGGCCTATGACTTGAGGATGATTTTTAATAATTCAATTGTTGAACAATTTCCGGAGCGGGCTGTTACCTTTGTGGACAATCATGACTCGCAGCCTGGGCAGTCCCTGCAGTCCTGGGTAGAGCCGTGGTTTAAGCTTCATGCCTATGCGCTGATCCTGCTCAGAATAAAAGGTTATCCCTGCGTCTTTTTTGGGGATTACTTCGGAACAGGGGGTCAGAAACCGTTTGAAGGACTGAAAGGTCAGATTGACGTTTTAATGAGATCAAGAAGAGAGGCTGCTTATGGAGATCAGGTGGATTATTTTGTGGATCCCCAGAGAATTGGCTGGGTGAGGCTCGGCACGGCGGAACACCCCGAGAAGATGGCTGTGATTTTGAGCAAAAAAGAGGATGGCGTCATCCATATGTTTGTAGGGAAAGACCAGGCGGAGCAAAATTATGGAGATTGGTTAGGCAATGTTGAAGACCCTGTAGTCATCCGAAAAGACGGCTTCGGGGAATTTAAGGTGAAGTCTGGCAAGGTGAGTGTGTGGAGGCGGAAATAGCATACCTTATTGAGATGAGATAAAATTAAATTCAAACGACTGTGCGGATGATTTAAACTCACAGTCTTTTTATGATTCTCTCGCATTGGTTCAAATCAAAATTGAGTTACTTGAATTAAAAATTATTTATTAGAAATAATTTGATTGACAGATTCGCCACCTGGATGTAACCTGTATGCAGGTGGAATATTCAGAAACTTCAGTCAACAAAATGGATAACCTTATTTAATATGGCTCAAATTGACAAGAGTGCTTTTTTCGGATAGTATTTCTAAGAAAAATCTGAGGGGGGAACACCTTGACCAGACAAACAAAATTGATAATTCCGAAAAAAAAAGCGCAAAACCTTACGGACGTAGCTTATGATGCCATAAAACATATGATCATTTACAACGAAATTGGAGCTGGTGAATTTTTAAGCGAAAACGTTCTGGCGCAAGCGCTCAACATGAGCAGGACGCCTGTAAGGGAAGCTTTGAAAATTTTAGCGAGTGAAAATTTAGTGGAAATTCATAATGGAATCGGAATATTTGTCCCAAATATTACAACCAGAGAAGTTCACGAATTGTTTGAAGTCCGTTCTGCGCTTGAATGCGCAGCAGTTAAATCTTTCTTGAAAAATGTAACTGAGGAAGATCTGACTGAAATGGAAAAAAGTTGGATCGAAAGTAAGGAGAAGCTCGAAGCTGGCATTGAGGTTTCGTATGAAGACTTGGCAGGATCGGATCATAAATTGCACGCCTTGATTTTAGACAAATCTGACAACCTAATTATGCAGGATATAATGCACAGTATTCGTCAAAGGATACAACGAATCCAGGCTTTGTCTATCAGCAAATTTCCGTATCAGTCAGTTACTATTCAGCAGCATTTGGACATAATTCAAGCGATCAGAGAGAAAAATGAAGAAGAAGTTAAGCGTCTGTTGGCCGAGCATATTTTATTTGCGGAAAACAACGTCCTTAAGGATCCGGATTTTCATCTTTAGCGTCATTCCTACAAAACAAACAACTAAAATAATAAATTGTTTGATTAAGAGTATCTCTAAATTAGAGCATTTTTAATATGAAAGACAAACATTTTTTATCGATACCTGTATACAGGTTGCATGTTACATGGGTGCAGCTTCCAATTCAAAATATTTTTTACAAAACATGTCGAATAAAACACATTTAATCCCTAAAGGAGGCAGAATTGTGGATCTGACCAAGTTCGAAAGGGAGATGCTTGAAGGCAAGCATGGAGAAGGTACTGCGATCGCTATGAAAATCCAGGTTGCGATTGGTGATTCCTTCCACGCGAAAAGAATGGTACCAATAACACGAGCTCATGTCGCCCTAAGCAATCAAGAAGCTGATCTTTGGTTTGCAGAAAAACTATTAAAAGCGGGTGCGCATTGCAAAATCCCGCCTACTGTGAATCCGGGATTTAATCTTAACTACTTTAAAAGTGTGGGCAAAGTCACTGACGAATTCGCAAGTTTGATGCAGCGTACCCACGATACATACAAAGCACTTGGCGCAGTACTATCTTACAACTGCACACCATACATACAAACAAATGTGCCGTTTTTTGGTGAAGTTACTGCGTTTTCTGAATCCAGCGCTACACCTTATGTCAACAGTGTCTGGGGAGCAAGATCAAATCGCGAAGCCGCGCAAAGTGCACTTTGCGCCGCAATTACAGGCGTTGTCCCTGAATATGGACTTTTACTCGACGAGAACCGTTATGGCGATATTCTGGTCAAAGTAGAAGCCGACATTAAGAGTGATTTCGAGTACCAGCTCCTTGGGTACATGGGTAAAAAAATCGGACCTGGTATTCCGGTGTTTACAGGGCTTCCTACACCAATTACACCTGAGGCATTCATGAATTTGGGTGCTCAACTCAATACATCAGGTGCGTATGGTATGTTCCACGTTCTGGGTGTCACGCCTGAAGCGCCAACTATGGAAGCTGCGTTTGGCGGCAAAGAACCTAAACGAATCGTCACGATCACCAATGAAGATCTGCAGGACATTTTATCTCAAATTTCCGAGCCTGGAGATCAGAAAATTGATTTTGCCATGTTTGGCTGTCCGCATTTCACCCTCCGTCAAGTGCAGATCATTGCGGAGCGAATTCAAGGCAAAAAATTAGCGGTCGAAATGTGGATTCTAACTTCAAGTCACACCAAAGAAATGGCGCAGCGAATGGGTTTGTTGGAGGTTATCAGAGAAGCCGGCGGTGAAATTGTGTCGGATACATGCCCGGATCAGCCTTGCTGGCACTATCTCTCAGGTAAAACGGGCATAACAGATTCCCCAAAATGCGCCTATTACCCTAAGCGAAGAGGATTGAATTTCATCATAAGAGACCTTGAAACCTGCATTGACGCCGCGTTGAGAGGAGAGATCGACTAATGACAATATATGAGAAGAGTTTTTCGTGCCATCGCATCTCAGAAGGTGTTGCGGAGGGCGAAGTCATCGTTTCAAAAGACGACATTATGTTTTATCTGGTCAATCCTGAAACCGGAGAGGTCATTGAAAAGGGACATGATTTGGAGGGCAGAAGCATTGCGGGTAAAATTCTGGTATTCCCTGGCGGAAAAGGAAGTTCTGTTGTTCAAGCCGACGGTCTTTATCAGCTCACAATGAAACAAAACGCACCAAAAGCTATGATCATACAGAATCCGGATACAGTACTCGTTTCAAGTGCCATTATCATGGAAGTTCCAATGGTGGATCAGTTAGATGCGTCATTCTACGCCGCACTAAAAGACGGCTGCAGACTAAGAGTGGACGCAAATTCACAAATAGTTGAATTTATTTAACTTTATAAGTCTCTTCATAAAATTAGGAGGTGAGGCGTAAAATTATCGAGAATTACATAAAAAGGGAATTTAGGGGTATTCGGAGTGAACATCAAAATTGAGGAGGAAGACTATGAAAAAGTTATTTGCACTTCTGTTGATTCTCGTGATGATAATTGGTATGACAGCTGGCTGCAGCAGTCCTGAGCCAGCACCCACAACCGAGACACCTGCTGAAACACCAACTGAAACACCTGCTGAGAAAGTAGTAATCAAAGTTGCGCATATCGTTTCTGAAGAAACGGCAACACATCGCGCTGCTGTTGCTTTTAAAGACTACGTTGAAAAGGAATCCGCCGGATCCATGGAAGTTCAATTATTTCCAAACGGACAACTTGGCGGCGACCTTCAAATTACTGAAGCTGTCGCATTGAATACAGTTCAGATCGCCATTCCGTCGACAGCTGTTTTGACAGCATATGATCCGATTTTTGGACTTCTCGACTTACCGTTCATTTTTAAAGATGTTCGTGCTGGCTTTGCCGCATTGGATGGCGATCTTGGAAAGAAACTGGATGAAAAACTTGCTCCAGTAGGCCTTATGAACCTTGGCTACAGCTACAACGGCGCCCGCAGTATGTCTAACAATGTCCGTCCGATTAATGAACCTAAGGATCTTGAAGGCATCAAAATGCGTGTTATGGAAAGTCCGGTATTCATTGACATGTTCAAATTTTTAGGTGCAAATCCGACACCAATGAGCTTTGGTGAGGTCTTTACAGGATTGCAGCAAGGTACAGTTGATGGACAAGAAAACGCTCCGGCGCTCGTATACGCTTCAAAATTCTATGAAGTACAGGAATTCTACAGTCTCACGAGCCACGTTCAATCTTATCTCGTCAATATCATCAATGCAGATTTCTTTAACGATTTATCAGAAGAACAGCAGAAGATTGTCAAGGACGGTGCGAGAAAATTCCTCGTTGAAGCTGAGCGCGAAGATGAGATCAATGACAATATTGCAACCGTTGACAAGTTGATTGAAGCTGGAATGAAAGTAAACGAAATTTCTGCAGAAAATATTCAAAAATTCATGGATGCTCTCGTTCCAATGCATGAGCAATACAAAGAAGAATTCGGTCAAGAGTGGTTTGACCTGATCGAGCAATACAACAAATAATCCCCCCCCCTTAAAGCAATCCTTGTGCCACTTTTGCCGGGAGGTCGACTTTGCCTCCCGGCATCTTTCTAAATTAAAAGATCCATAAGAAAATTTTGGAGATCATTTTAACAGATTACTATGAACCTCCATTTTGGAAGAGGGTGACGTGGATGAGAAAAATGCTTCGTCTCTATACTAAATTTGAAGAGCGCCTATTAATCGCAAGTCTTGTTTTTACTGTTGTCTTGATCTTCATACAGGTCATTATGAGATATGTTTTCAACAATTCATTATCTTGGAGTGAAGAGCTTGCGCGTTACATTTTCATTTGGCAAATTTGGTTGGGAACTGGTGTTGGGATTCGATTGAAAGAACAAATACGTGTAGAAATATTCTCGAAAAAGCTGAGTCCTTCAGGCGCAAAGTGGCTGAATGCGCTGGCACTGACAATTCTTCTGCTGTTCTGCATCTTTCTCGTCATCAACGGCTATCAGCTTGTCATGATGATAGCGGGAAGAAATGCACTTTCAACCGCGTTGAAAATTCCGTTAAGCTATATTTATCTATCACTGCCATTTAGCTCAGCGATCACGAGCATCTATATAATAGACCAGCTTTTTGAACTTTTTAGACCGGCAAAAGAAACTGAAGGAGGGACAATATAAGATGGAAGCATTGTTTCTATTTGGATCTTTTGTTGTCCTCATCTTTCTCAGCGTTCCAATTGGATACGCCGTCGGCATTTCGACTGCGATTACATTGTTCTTTTTTTCAGATATTCCACTGGTGATGGTCACACAAAATGCTATCGCGGGATGCGATTCATTCCCTTTGATGGCCATACCATTCTTTATCCTTGCCGGCAGTCTGATGAGTACTGGCGGCGTAGCAAAGCGACTTTTGGACTTTGCGAACTTGATTTTTGGCTACTTCACAGGTGGACTTGCCATGGTTACAACAGTATCCTGTATGTTTTTTGCGGCAATCTCCGGCTCAGCCATGGCGACAACCTCAGCTATTGGAACATTTATGATCCCGGCAATGAAAGAAAGAGATTATGACACTGGTTTTGCGGCATCCTTGACAGCAGCTGCAGGAACCATTGGAGTTATAATTCCGCCCAGTATTCCATTTGTCATTTACGGTGTAGTTGTCAATACTTCCATCAGCGACTTGTTTATTGCGGGTTTTATTCCTGGTGTATTGATGGGCGTCGCGCTGCTCACAACCTCCTACATATTGGCCAAGAAATACGGATACAAAGGTACTGGGCATTTTCCTAAAGTTAAGGAAATCTGGATTGCCTTCAAAGATGCCATTTGGGCTATACTGGCACCTACCATTGTTCTCGGTGGTATATATGCCGGCGTGTTTACACCTACCGAAGCCGCTGTTATCGCAGTCGTTTATTCGGCGTTTGTCGGCGCATTTATCTACAAAGAATTGACCTGGAAGCTGCTGTATAAATCATTATTTGATACCATTTTGATCAATGGCATCACTACTTTTATGGTGGGATTTTCCATGGCCTTCGCAGGGTATCTGAGCATTCAACAGATACCAACTGCTATGGCGGATGCGATTATGTCCATGACGACCAACAAATTTCTGCTGCTTTTAATTATCAACTTATTTTTACTGGGGATTGGCTGCTTGATTGACAATATTCCAGCGACGATCATCCTGTCACCAATCCTATTGCCAATTGTCACTCAACTCGGCATGTCACCTATTACATTTGGTGTTGTCATCACCATGAACCTAGCCATAGGGTTTGTCACACCGCCATACGGCATCAACTTGTTTGTTGCGTCAGCTGTAGGTAAAGTCTCCATCGGCAGCATGATGAAATATATGAAATATTTCCTGGCGGCATTAATCATTGTTCTGATGATTACGACCTACGTTCCTGCTACTACAATGTTCCTGGTCAATTTGCTGAAATAGGTGATTGATTCAATCTAATGAACGACAAAAATTTGGACAACTGTGACTTATGGAGGTGCATCATGAAACTAACCCCTGAAGAAAAAGACATGCTTGACGGCAAGTATGGTGAAGGTGTTGCCGCGGCTATGAAGATTCAAGTCGCTATGGGTGAGACTTTTGAAGCTGAATGTATGGTTCCGATCACACGGGCGCATGTCGCTTTAAGTGCTCAGGATGCTGATCTTTGGTTTGTGGATAAGCTTCTGAAACTCGGTGCGCACTGCAAGGTGTCGCCAACGGTCAACCCAAGCATTGACCTGAAATATTTGAATAAGCATCTCTTCGAGATCCCCAAGGCTGGGGTTGATATTGTCAGTGCAACAAATGAGGCTTATAAAAAAATTGGCGCGACCTTGACGTTCGATTGTACACCATATCTGCAGCAGAATGTTCCTGGCTTTGGGGAAGTCATTGCTTTCTCAGAATCCAGCGCTACGCCCTATGTCAATTCAGTTTTTGGAGCGAGAACCAACCGCGAATCCTCACAAAGCGCGCTATGCGCTGCCATAACAGGTCTGGTTCCGAAGTATGGGCTGCTTTTGGATGAGAACCGAAAGGGCGAAATACTGGTTGAAGTCGAAGCAAAAGTAGAAACAGATTTTGATTATCAAATACTCGGGTGGTGCTATCCAGAACTCTATAAAGGGTTGGAAATACCAGTGTTCACAGGAATAAAATCCAGACCGACGCCAGCAGGGTTCATGAATTTTGGCGCGCAGCTCAACACTTCTGGTGCGGTCTCAATGTATCATATAGTGGGTATCACACCAGAAGCACCAACTCTTGAAGCAGCTTTTGGAAATAATACAATAAAGCATCGCGTCAAGATCACGGATCAGGATCTGGCAGCGACTCGGGAAAAGTTGTGCAGAGAACCTGGTAAGATCGATTTTGCCATGTTTGGATGTCCGCATCTCACAATTGATCAGGTTGAAACGATTGCCAAAACCGTTGGTGAACGGAAATTCGCGGTGGACTTTTGGGTTTTAACCAGCTCGCTGACACGTGAACTTGCAGATCGAATGGGTTATTTGGATGTTATCCAGCGCGCCGGGGGTCATATTATCGCAGATACGTGTATAGATGTGCCGCCATGTTGGCAGCCATACTATGGCAAGAATGCAGTGACAGATTCACCAAAGTGCGCGTATTACAATGAAATCAGAGGTATAAAATTTAAAATTCGTCCACTGGAGGAAGCCGTTGAAGCGGCGATTCTCGGGGAGGTGCTTAAATAATGGGAGCTAAATTTTCCTGCAAACGTATTGCAGAAGGCTATGCTGAAGGCGAAATCATCATTTCCAAAGACGCAGTTTGCTATTATTTGGTCGAGCCTGAGACAGGCTTAGTTGTCGAGCGAAATCACGACCTGGAAGGCCGAAACATTGCCGGCAAGATTCTGATGATGCCGTCCGGAAAAGGCAGCTCTGTGGTTCAGGCCGATGGTCTCTTTAAGCTCGGACGCAATCAGAAAAGTCCTCTTGGCATGATCATTGAGCATGCGGATCCTGTTTTAGTTTCCAGTGCCCTTATCTTTGAGGTCCCCTTGGTGCACAAAGTTGATCCAGAGTTCTACAAACAGATAAAAGACGGTGACAAAATTATTTTGAATGCTACAGAAGGCTGGATTGAAATTCTATAGGCCGAACGAGGTACACAGGTCGATTGGTTTAACCAGATTGGTTGACTGCACTAACCCGCGCTTAAGGAGGCATCCGTTTTATGCAAATGAAAATCCCCTATGGGTCAGATACCATTACTTTTGAGATACCAGAAGAAAATTTTATGTTTGAAGGCACATTGAGGGACACCCGGGGTCAGACCCACTTAGCTGAAGCGGTTCGAAAAAGTCTGGATAAGCCCTTCGGATGCCTGCCTCTCAGCGCTTGTGTCAAACCAACGGATCGCGTCCTGATTCTCATTGAGGATGCGACCAGATCGACACCGGTTAGGGAAATCTTGCCTGTTCTTGTCGACTATCTTCTGGAATGTGCTTTAGCGCTTGACCAGATGGAAATTCTTACAGCGCCTGGATCTCACAGATTAATGACTGAAGCTGAAATATTTGAAAAGGTTGGCCCTGAATTGATCAACAAAATCAAGATCCATCAACATGATTACCAGGACGAAAGCAGTATGGTCACAATGCCTTCAGTCTTTGTGAACGGCAATGAGATCCCGGTACAGGTCAATAAGAAAGTACTGGATGCGGATTTCATAATAGGTATAGGCAATATAATTCCACATTCCGACGCTGGATTTTCTGGCGGCGCGAAGATTCTGCAGCCAGGGATTTGTGGGTATCCAACGACTGCTGCGACGCATATTTCTGCTGCCATGCTGGATGAAATTCCGCTTGGTGTTGTTGATAACCCATGCAGGCTGGGAATTGAGCAAGTCGCAAGGCAAGCAGGACTGAAATTTATAATCAACACAGTCAAGAATCACCGGGACGAAGTTATTGAAGTCGTAAGCGGTGACTTTGTCGAGGCACACCGCGAAGGTGCCAGAATTTCCAGACAGGCATTTTCCGTAGAGATGCCGGCGCTTGCTGATATTGTCATTGTCAGTTCCTTTCCTGCTGACCTGGATTTTTGGCAAGCCTTAAAAGGTGTCACTTCAGCTTACTTCGCGGTCAAGCCCGGCGGGACTATTGTATTTGCCAGCCCGTGTTATGAAGGCCTAGCCCATAATCACCCCAAATTTTCTGATTGGCTGAGCATGAGTTATCATGACATTCTCGAAAAGACTAAGGCTGCGCCCATTGATGACAAATCGATTGACCTTATTTCAGCTGTACTTGCAGTTTGTAATTCAAGAGCTCGGGAAAAGGCTCAGATCCTGGTGGTTTCTCACGGACTGGACGATGAGGCAGTCGAAGTCTTGGGATACAAAAGGGCAGAAAGCGTTCAGGCTGCAGTGGATCAACTATTGACGCTCGATCCTGGAGCGACCATTGCTGTACTGCCTAGAGGAGGAGACTGCTTACCGGTCCTGTAAGCTGGAGATGAAGGCATCACACTCTAGCAGCTTGAACCGAAAGCAGTCACTCTAAGATGCAGGGAGGTATGATCCTTGTTTAGAAAATGTTTGGAGCAGCTGGATCCCTACAAAGCCGGAAAACCAGTCGCGGAATTGAAGAAAGAATTAGGTTTGGATCAGGTTTATAAACTGAATGCCAATGAAAATCCCAATGGTCCCTCAAAGGAAGCATTGAAAGCGGTCGGCAATATTTTAGAACAAATCAATACTTATCCGGATGCTGGTTCAGACAGGCTCAGATTGACTCTTTCTGAATTGCTGGGTGTCAAGCCATCACAAATAATACTGGGCAATGGTGGCGATGAGATTATTAGACTGGTCACAGAAATATTAATAGATCCAGGAGATGAGGCCATCGCTGCAGTCCCGTACTTTTCTCTTTATAAAAATAACGTTCAGCTCATGAATGGCATACTTAAAGAAGTCCATTTCAAAACTTTCGAGTTTGATCCGCAGGCGATCCTCACGGCAATCACACCAAAGACCAGACTGATTTTTTTGACTTCACCCAATAATCCAACCGGGACAATTATACGCAGAGAAAAATTGATAGAAGTATTGAATCAGGTGCCAGATGATATTGTGATTTTACTGGATGAAGCTTATTCTGATTACGCCTTTGACTGCCTGGACTATCCGGATGGCGTCGCTTTCCTCAAATCCCATGAAAATCTGATAGTACTCAGAACTTTTTCGAAATCCTCCGGTCTCGCTGGAATGAGGGTGGGATATGCTGTATCCTCAGAAAAGATCATAAACGCTTTATTCAAAATCAAACTCGTCTTCAATGTTAATCTCTTGGCTCAAGCCGCTGCATTGGCAGCACTGCAAGATCCGGGACATGTTCAAAAAAGCGTTGAACAGAATAAAAAATCTTTAGCAATGCTGTATGACTATTTTGAATCAAACGGCTTTGACTATGTGCCTTCTTTCGCCAATTTCGTCTTCGTCAATTTCGGGCATCCAGTATTGGAAGTAATCCAACACCTGTCGCATAGCGGGATATTTATAACTCCTGGAACGGTATGGGGTTATGAAACCTGGGGACGAGTTTCAACTGGTTCTAATGAGGCAATGGCTGCGTTTATGACTTCCATGGATCAATGGATTAAGAAGAAAGCGATAACAAGTCAAGACAAATTTGATTGAAACGGCTGCATTGAAAATGGTGTCTGCTACAACGACGTGCAATTCTTTGCATGACGCTGTGGCACCGCTAAGTTTAACGTTAAAACACAGCGACACCCCTCCGGGGGTGTCGTTTCCTTTATACAAATATGCTATAATAATCCATAATGGCAACGCCAATTAAGGAGGTCATCATCTTGGAGCTCACCTATTACAAATGCCCGCTTTGCGGCTTTGTTTATCAAGTGCCGGAGTACTGGATGGACTTTTCTCCTGAGGATACTTTGGAGATGACGCACATCAACCTGGAAACCAAGGAACTCTGCACTGAGACAAACCTGCAGAAGCTGAAACCTTGACATAACGACCCCGGAGGAAGCTAACTTGACAACACTAAAAATTGCTATGCTGCACCTTAACGCCATTGCAGGCAAACTGGAGCATAACAGGCGACTGATCGAGCGCGGTGTCGATACCGCCCTCAAGGCAGGTGCGACATGGATCATTACACCGGAAACCGCCGTCAGCGGGCTGCAGTTTTCCCATTTGATTGGCACCGCCTGGATTGAGCCACAGCCGGATGCCTGGTCGCTGGACCTGGGCAGGCGCGTGAGTGAGGCGGATGCCTATTTGTTCCTTGGTCAGCCTGAACGAGGCAGTGATGGACTTTTTTATAATACAGTTTTTGTGCTGGGTGGCGGTTATGGAACCATCGGCAGCCAGAGGAAAATGATTGTGCATTCGGACGGCTGGTCGAGCTTTGGCGAGGAAATCAAACCTGTTGTCATTGACCAGATCAACGTAGGCATCATGATCTGTGCGGACGCCTACACCAATAAAGTTGCAGACGGGCACCTCGCTCAGGGGGCGCAGGTGCTGGTGGCGCCAAGTGCTTGGGGTCCCGGGCTCTACGGACCTGAGGGCGAGTGGGAGCAGCGCTCCAGGGAAACGGGGCTGCCGGTGTTCGTATGCAACCGGACAGGGGAGGACAAAACCGTTAAGTTTTGGGAGGCGCAGAGCATGGTCATCCACCGGGGTGAGCGGCTTCTGACACACAAGACCCGGCGCTCCGAAGCCCTGATTTTCGAATGGGACTTTGAAGCACAGAGTTTGGTTTCAAAAGACTTTGAAGTAGTTGCGCTCGAAGAACAATAATGCCATGGAGGCGATCAAAATGACCCATCACGCAGCGGATCACGGATCTATCAGTTTTACACTGAGACAGTTTCAGAAAAGTGACCTCGATTGGGTCATAGACCGACATGACAAGCTCTATTCGGAGAAACAGGGTTTTGACGATACCTTCCGACCTTACGTGGAAGGACCGGTCTACGACTTTGGAGCCTCAGCGATCCCCGAGAAGGAAAACCTTTGGGTAGCTGAGGCCTGGAAAGGCACAGGGTCGGAAGGCATCCGAGCCGGTATGATCGCCATTGTCCGCGTGGATGACACTACGGCTCAACTCCGGTGGTACCTTATTGAGCCCGAATTCCGCAGCCTGGGACTGGGCCGGACCATGATGCGCACCGCTCTGGATTTTACGAAAGCAGCAGGCTACAACAAAGTATTTCTTTGGACCGTCAGCCAACTGGACGCTGCACGCCACCTCTATACGGAGTTTGGCTTCCGGATTACCGAGATCGTGACCCATGACATCTGGGGGAAAGTTCAGACTGAAGAACGTTGGGAACTGGCACTTTAGTCAGTTTGGTACGAAAACGGCTTAGCATCAACGAGCATTCAGGCGAATTGCTGAGGGGCAGAATCATTGGGTGGCCAGTCAGCCTCAAAATATAAAAATCGAACAGTAAAACAGGCAGCATCGACGGACAGATAAGTAAAATGGGCATCTTGTTTCTCATAAGCGCCGAAAGCGAGGCGCACCCGTGAGTTGGTATCACAAAACTTACATAGAGAAGGAGAAAAGAGCCATGAACGTCGTCAAGCTTTTCCGGAGTTTAATGCTGCTGCTCCATGTCTTCGTGGGCGTGGGTGCTTTCGCAGGTGGTCT
>WXFH01000102.1 GCA_009881125.1 Acidaminobacter sp.
TCGTCTATACTTGACACACCAGACAATATGATACTGAATGGAGTAGACATAACCTCGACCTTTTTTTACTTTTGACACTGCGCACCACCTCAATACAATTATAACATATGTCCATGCTGCAACAAAGTATTTTGAACGCTTTCAGTTTAATTCATAACTATACACAAGGCGCCGCTAACCCACGACTGAAGTCACGAGTGTGCGCGGATATTTAATCAAATCAAATGAGAAAGCAGGTGTTTGAAGCTAAAGTTTATAAACGTCGCGTTCCACCCCAATAATAAAACCTTTGCCGATGGTGCGCTTAATCAAACTCCATCCGCAAAGGTTTTTTGTGTTTTAGTAACTGTGAAACTTTGTATCATACATCAAGTTTCAACTAACCTCAGAGGGTCAATTTGTTCAGTTGGGCAAGGCGACGTCAAAGGACCCTGCTTCGCAGACCAGTATTATGACGGA
>WXFH01000103.1 GCA_009881125.1 Acidaminobacter sp.
ACGCTGACAGTAGGCGTAGACGGATTGGGCACCACTTCACCTACGGTTGGCACACATGTGTATAACGCAGGATCAAACGTAGTGCTTAATGCCACTGCAGCTGAAGGTCACCTATTCGACAAGTGGGTCATTAATAACGTTGATTATACAACTAGTTCTGTTAATGTGACTATGGACTCGAATGTAACTGCAACTGCACATTTTAAATCAAACACGATTGTTCCAGCTACTAAGATTTTTGCTGAGATAACGAGTCCATCCAATTTAGCGGTCTATAAATGGAACACACAATTCTATATCAACGTCGAAGTGAAGGATCAAAAAAGTGCGCTGGTCAGCGGGGCAAGTGTCACCGTTGAAGTGTGGAGTCCGGGACCAACTTCTACGCTTGTCAAACGCTACACCGGTGTCACTGACGCGCTGGGGATATTCTCAGCGGCGCATAAGGTGGCCAATTAAGCTCCAATAGGTGATTATACAATAAAAGCCTCCGCTTCTTTGGCGGGGATTGATCCGGTTTATGCAACGCCGGTAATTTTCACAGTGAGTGGTAAGTAATTTGTCGTGGAAGCAGGTGTCAGACGCCCGCTTCCACTTTCTTTATACATAACATTTGTCACAACCCTCTTTCTCAGATAAAATCAGAATGATATTTGGATTTTAGTTTGGAATTTGTGAAGTTAAAGGATGATGTGTATGGCGCGTTATAGGAGGAGTGAGGCATGTGAACTGGATGCCTATTTTAGTCCAGTTTCCTTTGTGGTTGAGGTTGGGGAAGGGGAACCATCGGCAGAAGCACTGGAGTGGGCCGGTGCCTTCGAGCGGGACAAATACGAGGCGCTTTACCATTTGGGATATCTGAGCAGGGAGAAGTGGTTTTCTACTGGGCTCGACTATCTGCACCATGTGGCGGAGCTGCTGATTCGGAAAATCACTCAGCAGCCGGACCTGGAGGTGGATCGAGAGCTCATCGAGGTCGAGCTTTCGAGTGAAGAAGCGGCGCGGCTCAGGGACAGGCTGCCCTTTGTCAACGGCATGGAATTTGTGAACGAAGGCTGGCTTGTGGGGCTTTGGGAGAGTTTGCTGAAGGTATTTAAAAGGGAAATTCAGGTTTATGAAGGCCCGGTCAGCCGGTACTTCGCGGAGCACAACTCTAGCATCAACGTGGCGGGCAGGGTTTTCTTTCATTTGGTTGAAAGTAAGGATGAGAGGTTTCCATTCGCGTTTATGGCGACCTATTCGACGAAGCCGGAGAAGAGCAAGCGGGCGGTGCACACGCCGCTGAAGCACGCACTGGAGGAGTTTGAGGGCGATGAGAAAAAGCTGCTGGTCTTGATTTCCACTGTGATCAAGGCGGCGGATCGGAGCGCGTTCATTTCGGGGCTCATGGAAAGCGGGGAGCTGTTTTCGCCTCTCCGGCTCACAGTTGATGAAGCATATACATTCTTGAAAGAGACCGCGCTGTATGAAGAAGCCGGGATTATGTGCCGCGTGCCGGACTGGTGGCGAAGGAAGAGCCGGAGCCCGCAGATGTCGGTGACAGTGGGAGAAAAGTCGCCATCCAAGGTTGGCATGGATGCCATTTTGGATTTTGTGCCGGTCATGAAGCTGGGTGACGACACAGTCACCGAAGCGGAGGTTCGGGCGTTTTTGGAAATGGCTGAGGGGCTGGTCCGGTACAAGGGAAAATGGGTGGAACTGGACAAGAAGAAGCTTGAGGCGGTGCTGCAAGCCTTCGAAAGGATTGAGGGCCAATCTGGCCACGGGGGTCTGACCCTGGGTGACGCCATGAGAATGGAGCTCACACTGGAGAAACTCCTTGACGTACCTGAGGCTGAGGTTGAGGTGTCAATTTCCAATGGTCAGTGGCTCAGAGCCCTCAAAGACAGCTTGATGCTGCCGATGTCCACAGAAACTGCCAAAGAGATCCCAACGTTTAAGGCGTCGCTGCGACCTTATCAGGAGACGGGTTATCAGTGGCTAAACCGGATGTCGCAATATGGCTTTGGGGCTTGTCTAGCTGACGACATGGGTCTGGGTAAAACGGTTCAGATGATCGCGTTCCTGGAGCATTACAGATTAAATGGGCGGGGTCTGACAATCAATGACAACGGGGGTCAGACCCTCAACGAAACCGGGGGTCTGACACTCAACGAAACTGGGGGTCAGACACTCAACGACACTGAGTGTCAGACACTCACTTATAATGGGGGTCAGACCCTGCTGGTGCTGCCGGCTTCACTGATTGGCAACTGGCAAAAGGAAATTGAAAAGTTCGCCCCGGAGATGCCGTATCAAATTCTGCATAAAAGCGATCTCAAGAGTAAAAGCAAACTCGAAATTGAGGAAGGAAAATTCCTTTACATCACGACCTACGGGATGGCCGTCAAAATGGAAGCCTTAAGGGAGCGGCACTGGGACCTGTTGATTTTGGATGAAGCTCAAGCTATCAAGAACCCGGGTACGAAACAAACCAAAGCCATCAAGGCGATCCCGGCAGGTATGCGGATCGCCATGACGGGTACCCCAATCGAGAACAGGTTAAGTGACTTGTGGTCGCTCTTTGACTTTCTCAATCAGGGGCTGCTCGGGACCGCCAAGGAGTTTGCGGAATTCGGCAAGAAGCTCAGTGAGGAAACTATGGGTTACACTAAACTTCGGAGGATGATTCAGCCGTTCATTCTCAGGCGCTTGAAGACGGATAAATCCATTATCGCGGATCTGCCGGACAAGTTTGAGATGAACGCTTATGCCGGCCTTTCCAAGAAGCAGGTGCTGCTTTACAAGCAGCTGGTTGAAGACGTGAAAACGAAGTTGGAGACAGCGGAAGGGATCGAGCGCAAGGGGCTCGTCCTGGCCAGCCTCATGAAGCTCAAGCAGATCTGCAATCACCCCGACCAATATCTGGGACAAGAAGATTTCAAACCGGAAAATAGTGGGAAGTTCGAGCATTTGAGAGAGCTTTGCGAGACCATTCATGAAAAGCGCGAGAGAGTGTTGGTATTTACCCAGTTCAGAGAGATGACGGAGCCACTGTCAGAGTTCCTCAAGGAAATCTTTGGCAAGGAGGGATTGGTGCTGCATGGAGGGACCCCTGTTAAGCGGCGCAGCGAGATGGTTGAACAATTCAATGGCGAGCGTTATGTACCCTATATGGTACTGTCACTGAAGGCGGGCGGTGTCGGCCTTAACCTGACGGCTGCGAACCACGTTATCCATTTTGACCGATGGTGGAATCCCGCCGTCGAGAACCAAGCCACAGACCGCGCCTTCCGGATTGGTCAAACCAAGAACGTCATGGTGCACAAAATGGTGACCAAGGGCACCATTGAAGAAAAAATAGACGCCATTATTGAGGAAAAGCAAAAACTCTCGGGTGAACTCTTACAAGGGACCAGCGGAGAACAGTGGATCACGGAATACAGCAATGAGGCACTGATGGCCATGCTCAGTCTGGAGAGTGAGATCTCATGAGTTTCTATAATTATCGAAGACCGGAAACGATCGATGAGAAAAAAGCAAAAGCTCAAAAGGGACTACAAAAGCTTATGAAGGAAAATCCTGAGGCTGAGCCGGTGATCATCGAAGGCCGGACCCTGGCCAGGACTTGGTGGGGGAAAGCTTGGAACGCCAATCTCGAGAGTTACGCGGATTACAGCAACAGGATCGGGCGGGGCAAAAGCTATGTAAAGAGCAACACAGTCCTGGACCTTAAAATCACCAAAGGCCGCATTGATGCGCTGGTGCAGGGCAGCAGGTCAAAGCCTTACAAAGTGGAAATAAACATCGACATGTTAAGTGACGACAAATGGGCACAGATCACGGCCCTTTGCAATCATCAGATCGATTCCCTGGAGCAGCTGATTGAAGGTAAATTTCCCATGGCTTTGGAGATCTTGTTTCAAGACCGGAAGTATGGGCTCTTTCCATCACCCAAGGAGATTCATTTTGACTGCAGCTGCCCGGACTGGGCCAGCATGTGCAAGCATGTGGCTGCGGTGCTTTACGGCGTCGGTGCCAGGCTGGACCAGAATCCCATGCTGTTCTTCGAGCTCCGGCATTTAGACGGAAGGGACCTGGTGAAAAAGTCCATGGAAGCCAAGCTGGAAAGCATGCTCAAGAATGCAGGCAAGAAGAGCGAGCGGGAAATCCAGGCTGAAGAGTTGGAGGATCTATTTGGGTTTAACGTGGGGAAGTAATCACGAAGGTCAACACAATATGGCAGAATTGCTTTCGCGTCA
>WXFH01000104.1 GCA_009881125.1 Acidaminobacter sp.
CGAATATTATTATAGTCTGTTTTAGCGGAAGCAGGCGCAGAAGAGGGGGCGTGAAAGAAGGTGTCAGCGGAAGCGGCTGCGGCCGGGCCTACTGGAGCCTATTGGCACTTATCGGCATCTATCGAAGCCTAGTTATCCTATCTTCCATCTCCGAAAATGGAGGACAAAGCACAGGCTTTATCAAAGTTAAACAATTGGTGGCTTCACCTCTTGAGTATTCGCCAATAGAATGGCTATAAATACATATATTTCTTGTATGTTTTAAACACTGACTCAAATTTCCGAATATCCTAATCTACCGACTTAATCTATCATTCTGATCCGATCCTAAACCACATAAGACACCAAATCATGACAGCGCTCTTCCGCTGTTATATTGAGGACAAGGTTATTGAGGTGTATGGGGCTAAGAAAGAGCCTTA
>WXFH01000105.1 GCA_009881125.1 Acidaminobacter sp.
CAGTGAAATCTGCCACAACCACGGTGTCACTGAGTCCATGATCTTACAATATGAAGATTGAAGTCAGCGGCTGAGTCTATCAACCCCTCCTTCCAACATGGGATAGGGTGTCAGCGGCTTCAACTGTAGCTGGCACCTATCGACATTTATCAATCCTGCCTTATGCTGGGGGCGGGCGCGTCGTCAAGCTGCCGCTGGATCCGCCCA
>WXFH01000106.1 GCA_009881125.1 Acidaminobacter sp.
ACCAACAAGTTTACTGACAATGACAATATTTTTATATTTTACGACAAGAAAATTTGTTGTTTATACATCTCAATTGTCTTAATATTCATACTAATAAAGCAACCTCTGTTGAAGGGTAAGTGCACATACCCAGCGACGGGAATCGCTTTAAAGGATCAACCTGAAAGGATGGTATGAAATGTCCAAGAAAACCTTTCTCATCTTAACTATTATTGGTTTCGTCTGGGGCGTCTGGGGCGGATTCTTGCTCGGACCAAACCCACCGCTTGTATTTGGCTGGCTGCCACTCTCTGTAATATCTATAAGTTTGACAGGTTTCTATGCAGCTATTATCAATTACCTCTATTTCAAGAACTACGGGGAGGCGAATTAATTGATCACAATTGTCGCAACGATATTGTTTTCACTCCTGCTCATAGGGGTTGGCCTATACGCCAACAAGAAAAACGAACAGACTAATGACGGATTCTTCCTTGGAAGCAGAAGCATTGGCACATTCGCTACCATTATGACCCTCATTTTCTCCATCTGGAGTACACTGGCCTTTTATGGTGTCGTTGGCGAAGGCTACAATAACGGCGTTGGCTCACTGGGCATCGCTCAAGGCATTTTCTGGGGATCAAGCCTTCTCGTCATAGTTGGTTACAGACTCTGGCTCCTCGGCAAAAAGTATGGTTACTCGACGCCGGGAGACTTCTTCGGCGAACGATACTACTCCAATTTCTTCAGGGTTGTCACCTCAGTCGGACTCATATTCTTTACAATGCCATACATAGGGCTTCAGCTCAGTGGACTTGGTTCAGGTCTGTTCGGGGCAGCCAATGTGCCGGTTATGGTCGGTACGGTTTCCATCGCATTAGTTCTGTTGATCTTCGTTTCAGTCGGCGGCATGCGCTCAGTTGCATGGACAGACGCCGTTCAGGGTGTTGTCTTCACCGTCGTTGTTCTGATCACTCTCTTTGTGCTCTTTATCGCTATGCCGGATCCGCTTCCTGTTATCGCGCAGAAAGCCGCGGAAGCTCGCCCGGGCCTCAATGGTCTGCCTGGACCGAACAAACTGTATTCGCCGGTTCTGACACTGCATCTCGCCATCACCATTGGTTCTTTCGTGGTCTGGCCGCATATCTTCATCCGCTTCTTCATAGCGAAAACCAAAGAGACTTACAAAACCCTCGCTTTTGTCTATCCAATCTATGAAGTCGTGTGTATGGTGCCTCTGCTCCTCATCGGCATCCTCATCATCCCTTATCTGTTTGGTGGCGGACTGACGCCGCTTGAAGCGCAGATGAGCATCCATCAGGCCATTAACACCATCAAGGGCGGCTCTTACCTGGGCGCCGGCATCTTCCTAGCTGCTTTCGCGGCGGCCATGTCGACAGCGAGCTCCCAGCTCCTGGCCTGCTCCAACATGTTTACCAGCGACCTCTACACGAGATTCCTCAATAAAAAAGCGACTGACAAAAATATCGTCTTCACGGGTCGTGTTGCGATCGTTGCTTTTGTCATCATTTCCACCCTGTTTGGCATCTACTGGCCTGACGTTTTCAGCACGGCGACTCGCTTCGCTACACCTGGCTACGCGCAGCTCTTCCCGCCGCTTATCGCTGGCCTCTTCTGGAAGCGCGCGAATAGAGAAGGCGCTATCGCCGGCACTTTGGGTGGATTCTTGATCCTCCTCCTGTTCTCCCTCGTCTGGCCTAACCCGCTGAAGGTCACTGCTCTCATCTGGAGCATGATCGCCAACGTGACCCTCCTCGTTGTAGTCTCCCTCGCGACTAAGGCGCCTTCCAAGGAAATCGTCGAAAAGTTCCACGATTCCATTACTGAAGAACTCTTTGGCAAGAAGAAAGCTTCCGCAGGCAATGCCAAAGTAAACGAAGCTTAACCCGTTCACCTCTAAAGACCAGTCATGCCGATGGTTCCGTCTCCTCACAACAAACCGGTGTGACTGGTCTCTTTTCACCTTTTACTTCAATTTTATGTCAAGTCATACGGAGTGATTTTGTGCGTGATATAGATGTAAGCCAACTGTTTTCAAAGCTTTCAGACGAAGTTGTGGAATACAACCATGAGGCTGTCATCAACCTGGTCAAAGAGCTTATCGAGAGAAGGGTCGATCCCCTTCAGATCATTGATGAAGGCCTCCTTCCGGGGATCGAAATTGTGAAGGACAAATTCGAGAAGTTGGAATACTTCCTGGCGGAACTGATTTTCGCCTCGGAAGCAGTGAAGGATAGCATTAACCTCCTCATCTCGACCTTGCCCGAGAATGAAAAGAACAACCTGATTAACGGTAAAGTCGTCATTGGCACTCCAAAAGGGGATATCCATGACGTTGGAAAGAACATTTTCTCGACGCTTCTCATGGCTTCAGGTTTCGTGGTCTATGATATTGGGATTGACAATCACATTGACAATTTCATCAACAAAGCCAAGGAAGTGGACGCGGATATCATTGCCATGTCCTGTCTGATGACCACCAGCATGATTCAGTCCAAGGAGTTGCTTGAGGATCTGGTCAGGCTGAACCTGCGCGACCGGTTCAAGGTAGTTTTGGGCGGCGGCGCGATTCAAGAAGCCTATGCCAAAACCGTCGGAGCTGACGGTTATTCCGTCGATGCCACCGGCGGTGTGAACATTGCCAAACAGCTCATGGAAAAGAATATGCGGCAGTAAGGGGAGATAGCATGCTTTTAAACAGCATGGAAATAGCGGATAGGGCGCTCAACACCGGTGAGAAAATGGAAGCCCGGGATTTCGATTTGAAGGTCTACAGTGAAACGACCCGTTTAATGAAGAAATATGATATCAAGTTCGATAAACATACCCTCATAAATTTGGATGATGACCTCGCGGACCGCCTCTACCAGGCGGGCAAGGAATTTTATCTCAGCATGGGGACCTATACTATGGAAACCAAGCGGGTCATCAAAGTCACGGAAATTGAGCTCAATGAGATTCTCAGAAATCTGCCGGACCAAATCGTGATTGGGACGGGAAAAGATACAAAAGTCATGCGTCATAGAAATGTCGAGGATCCGGCCCTTCCAACCATTCAGGGTGGGGTCATAGGGGGCAAGGCCACAGAGGAGATGCTGGTACCGCTTTACCAGAGCATAGCCCAGGAGCCCTTTGTGGATTCCTTTTACTTCGATCCGCCTCATGTGATCGAGAATCGCCCGGTCATGTTTGGCGCACCGAGTGAGCTCTACGCAGCCAGAGTGTCGGTTTTGAAAATCAGAGAGGCCATCCAGAAAGCGGGCAGACCGGGGCTGCATTTGCTCGGCGGCTGCGGTTCTGCAGTGGCAGACATCTGTACCTGCTATGATGGCGGCATCCGCACTACAGACGGCATCTGCGCCCATACGACTTCAGAACTGAAGACGGACTTCGATGCTTTGAACAAGATTATGCATACCATTCAGTACGGCTGCATGCGCCAGGTGTGGTGGGCGCCGGTTATAGGCGCTTTCGCGGGTGGGGCAGAGGGGTCGGCTATTGCTGCAGTAGGTGGATTGTTTCATGCAGTGGTGGTGGGGCAGGCACATCTTGGTTCTGCCTATCTGGATCTGCAGGTGACGCCGTATTACAACGCAGGTGCGACGGACCGTATGTCTCTCTGGATTCTGACGGCGGCCGGCCAGGCGATCGCGAGAAATACTAAGGCGGTACTTCAGGGTACTGTCACCACATCGGCAGGACCCGGCACTAAACTGATGCTTTATGAGATTGCGGCATCGGTCATAGCCCAGACTGTGTCCGGCTATCACATCTTTGGCGTACGGATTCACAAGCCGACTAAGGACAACCACGGCACCGGTCTCGAATCCCGATGGATGGGCGAGATCACCCGAGCCGCTGTCAAACTGAGCCGACAGGACGCAGAGGAGATTGTCCAGAAGATCTACACCCTGTATGAAGCCTACATAGGTAAGGCGCCGGAAGGCTTCAGCTTCGCTGAACTTTACAATGTCCAGACGGTTCAGCCAAGGCCGCACTATCTCGACCTGTATGATGAGGTGAAGGCAGAGCTCGCCGAACTGGGGCTGGCGTTCGACTAACACGCTTGGAAGAGGGTGTCAGACACCCATTTCCTCCTAATTTATGGGGGGAAGCAGGTGTCTGACACCATTTTCTTTGTTGCAGCGTGATCCTGGTGTACAATAAACCCAAATGAAGCTCTAAGGCAGGTGGGTTCCATGTCATCCGTTTATTGTCAATGTCCGGACGCTATTTTGAAGCAGTTGAAATCCATAGTTGAACAAGACAACTCAGGCCGCGACCTCGAGTCAGTGAAGGCATGGCTGGAGTCTGTATTGGCGCAGTCTTCTGCTGACACCGGTCTACTTCCGCAATCACAGTCACAGCCACAACCACAGCCTCAGCCTGAAAATCAGACTGAGGATCAAACTGTGGATTCCGCGAAAGATGCGATTTTCAATGAAATGCTGACCATGGAATACATCTATGACCTTATTTACGGGTATGCGTCCCGGATCACGCAGCTGAAGTCCCTCGAGACCCTCTATCCTTTGGAAGCACCTAACCATGTCGTGTTGCTGCTCATGGTGGATGACTTCTGGAAGATATGCGAAAAACTTGACAACAAGCAGCGCTATGGTGTCAAACGAAGGATTCTTAACGTGGTGAGGGGTACCCTTCGACAACAAAGTTTTCAAGCTATCACAACCTCACTGATTGGGACGGATAAAATTATTGTACTGGCAAACTTTTCTGAACTGTCGGGGGCAGAAATTAAGGGGAGCGCCGAGGCTATAGGCAGAGCACTGGTGGATGCAGTGGGATCAACGACACGCTATTCTGTCAAGATTGGCATCAGCAATGTCTGCAAGAGTCATACCGAAATATGGAAAGCCTACGAGCAGTCCTTCCAAACACTGAGCCATGCCTTTACCTATGAAAAGGGCGTGATCCTCCATTATTCTGATCTCTTTACAGACAAAGCACTTGATCTGCTCCTGCTTAGCGAGACTGACCGGTTCGAATTTGAGTTGATCAAACTCATTTCGAAGCGCAATCTCGATGAACTTCAGCGCATCATCCGTGAATGGTGCAGTTTTCTGGTCGCCAACCACTACAGTGAAGAGACCATTAAATCCATTTTCACAAAGCTGATCTTCAATTTGCTTGAATATGCAGTCAACATTGGACTTGATTCCACGGAGATTTCCAAAGGCTCAGTGGATACGACAGTGGCCATTCTGAAGGCCAATTCTCTGAACGGCATCCATCAGATCGTCAGCGACTATGTGGAAGAGCTGTCCGTGCAGGTGAGGTCAGCCTGCGAACGAGGCTGCGAGAAAGGGTTCGAGGCGGCTATGGCCTTTATCCATACCTATTACTACGAAAATCTGGCCCTGAGCGAGATCTCAAAAGTCGCCAACATGAGTCCATCTTATTTCTGCCGCAAGTTTAAGGACATCTATGGGAAAAATTACGTCAAGTATCTAACGGAGTACCGGATTAAGAAGTCCAAGCAGCTTATTTTAGAAAGTGACATGAGCCTTGCTGAGATAGCCGGCAGAGTGGGGATCCACGATATGTCCTATTTCAGTAAGCTGTTCAAGGCGCAGACCGGTATGACGCCGAATAGTTTCAGGCGCGCGGCATCGGAACGTGAACATGTGCCCGGGCATCAGGCTGATGACGAAAGTCAAATTTAAAGACATTTAATTCACATCTGAGATCCACAAACGGATCCACTGACGGCTAAAATGACGGAATCGCGACGTCTCTTTTCCGATTCGAGGTGATCAAATGGTTTTTTATTCAGAACTTAATGCTTCACCCGGTGAGGTTCTAAAGCACATGGGCTACCCAGAAGGCAAAACAGCACCGACAAAGATTATGGACCGTCTCATGGGTCACCTTGACAAAGCAGGTTTGCATTTCAAACCCGTGGTTTACTTCGACGAATTTTCCATTGAATCTGACCCAGTCGCTGCTGACAATGACGCTTTGGGCAAAGGGTTGACCTTCCAGTCAAAATTCGTCTGCGACGCCCTCAAGAACTGCAGTGCAGCGATCTTAGGCGTGGCGACCATTGAGAAGTCAACCGAAAGTGCTCGAAGCACTCAGCCGACGGTTTCGGATCAACTTATTCTGGAGTCCATAGAAAACGCCGCACTGGAGACTTTGGCAGCGGACTTCTGGAACCACCTGGCCGCAGAATCTCGCGCCTCGAAGGCCACTGGTCTGACGCGGCTGTATTTGCCGGGCGAAAAGGATTGGCCTATTTCAGACCAAAAGCCCCTATTTTCTATGTTAACCGCCAGGGAACCCGCTCTCAGCGTCAAACTCAACGAGAGTTTCATGATGGACCCTGAAAAAAGTCTGTCCTTTGTCATTGGGAGAACTAAAGACGGCACTTTCAGTGAGGTCCATCACGACTGTGCATTGTGTCAGTTGGAATCCTGTTCCCTTCGAAAGAAGCCGCAACCGCCTGCACAGCACAGGCTCGTCGTTCATGACATAAGCGGCAGTCATGAGTTTTATGTCAAAGACGGTCAAAATTTGTTGAGTGCCGTTCTGGATCAGGGTTATAAGGTCGAGGGCGCCTGCGGCGGCAATAAAACCTGCGGCAAGTGCAGGGCTAAAATTGAAAAGGGTTCAAGCCCTGAGCCTACCTCTGAGGAAGAGGTGCTCCGTCAAAGTCAAAATATGGACCTGGAGGAACGCCTTCTTTGTTTCATTGACGTGGACCGGGATCTTGAAATCACTTTGACCAATCAGCATTTAAAGCCACAGATTATGGTGGAAGGATTTAATGTGGAGACTGGTGAAATCGACCCTTGGGTGATGGAAACAATCATCAATGTTGCGCCAGCTGAAATTAAGGATCAAAGCGGCCTTTTGAAGGAAATGCTGACTTTGGTGCCAGGGGCGGACAGCATTTCCCTGAATGCCCTTACAAAAGCCTCGACGCTGGTGTCCGGCAAAGATCAACAGCTCGTCGCAACTACCCTGGATCATAAAATTGTCGGGATCCGTTCGTCGGAGTCGCCAGCCAGCAAGACTTGCGGGGCAGCCATTGACATAGGAACGACGACGCTGGCAGCCTACTTGCATCACTATGCATCCGACGAGATTCTTGCCACCGAATCCGCCCTCAATCCCCAATTCGTCAGGGGTAAGGATGTCATGACCCGCATTCATTATGTGTCGACGAATGTGTCTGGCGCCAGGGAGCTCAGCGCGCTCCTTGTCCAGGAAATCAACAGGCTGTTATCTGGTTTGGCGCACAAGGCAGGCATTGATACGACAGATATACTGCACGTCGTCGCAACGGGCAACACGACCATGCTGCATTTATTGCTCGGTGTCAACTGCGCGCTCATGGGCGTGTCGCCTTTTGTCCCGGTGTTTACCGAGCCCCTCACTTTGCCTGCGGTTGAGTTGGGATTAAACCTCCACGTTGATGGTCTGCTGACGGTCCTGCCCTCAAAGGCTGCTTTTGTGGGCGCGGATCTTCTTTCTGCTGCTTTTGCGGCCGGTGTCCATCGGCAAACAAAGGATCAGGTGCAGCTCCTGATCGACATAGGCACCAACGGCGAGATTGTGCTGGCGGGGAAAGGCAGGATGCTGTGCTGCGCGACGGCCGCGGGACCTGCCTTCGAGGGCGGCTCGATCAGCTGCGGTATGGGTGGTGTCGATGGCGCCATTGACAAAGTCAACTTCAGCTGGCCGCACAGATTCACGACTTTGGGCGGATCCGCAGCGAAGGGGATCTGTGGGTCGGGGCTCATCGACCTCTGCGCGGAGCTGCTGCGCTACGGGAAGCTGAGCCAGCAGGGGCGGCTGCTGGAGCGGGATGAGAATGACCGTTTCTTTTTGGATAAGGATTCGGGCGTATTTATCTCTCAAAAAGACATTCGGGAGGTTCAGCTGGCAAAGGGCGCCATCCACGCAGCGGTGGAACTCCTGATGGGGCAGCTTGGGATTGGACCGGAGGAAATTGATCAGGTATTGCTGGCAGGTGGCTTTGGCAGTTTTCTGAACCTGGAGAGCGCCGAAGAGATCAAGCTTTTGCCTGCGGGACTTATGGTTAAGGCTCAAATCATTGGAAATGCAGCGGGTATGGGCGCTGTGGCGGCGCTGCGGTCGAAAGGCGTTTTGCGGGAGATAAACGAGATTAAGGCGCGAATGGAATATGTGGAGCTGTCTGGATCTGCAGAGTTTCAGACTGCGTTTATCATGAAACTGGGGTTTTAGTTTGAACCGGCGGGGACTGTTCATGCGCTGTATTGGTTAAAAACCATCGGAAAGAGTACTTAAGCTATTAAAGGCTTAAAGACTCTGCCGATGGTCTTCATACG
>WXFH01000107.1 GCA_009881125.1 Acidaminobacter sp.
ATTGCAATGGTTTTCAGGTTGGTGACGCGGACAGCTATTGAGTTGGTGACGGGGGTGCGGACAAAAACCTGGACTATGAAAAAGTCAGGAGTTGTCCGTATGTATTCGTTGGAAGTTAGGAAAAAAGTAATCGAGTTATACATTAAGTACGACAAGTCTGCGGCCGCTGTATCAAATGAGCTCGGTTATCCATCAGGTAGAGTCATCCGGAGATGGTACAAAGACTATCTAAGGGGTCAATCAATCGGAGACGAATGGGGGAAGAAACCTAGAAAGGTCAAGTATTCAGTAGAGCAAATGGAAATAGCCGTTAACCATTACCTGGAGCACGGGAGAAACCTTTCAAGAACAGTAAGAGCTTTGGGCTATCCATCCCCGGGCAAATTAAGACTTTGGTGTGATGAATTGAATCCAAATGATCGCAAAATGCATGTCAGTAGTATACAATGCACTCAAGCGCAGAAAAAGGAAGCCGTTGTAGAGCTTGACACGCCGTGTGTCAGGGCGACGGATCTCGGAGACAAGCACAGTGTCGGCCGAAGAACTAATTATAAACACAACGGTGTTCTGCTCGCTAAGGAGTATCCAATAATCATGTTGAAACTGGAAGATAAGCTCCACGAAGGCAAGCCGCCTGAAGGTACTGAGGGCCTCTTAGTTGAAATCGAATTATTAAAAAAACAAATCAGGAAATTGAAGATTGAAAAAGAACTCATGGGAGAACTCTCAATAATTCTAAAAAAGAACCCGGGCGTCGATCCGAATAAATTGACAAACAAAGTGAAAGCAACACTGATCGACGCCCTAAGAAACAAATATACCCTCAAGGAATTATTGAAATATGTTGATATACCAAAAAGCAGTTATCATTATCACCATAAGATTTCATTGATCCCTGAGAAACATGAGGGACTCAAGCTTCGAATCATTGCTCTTTTTGCAGAAAATCACAGAAGATACGGATACCGGCGGATTAACGATGCCCTTCAAAAGGGAGGCATTCGTGTTTCAGAGAAGATTGTAAGACGTATCATGTCAACATTAAAACTTGTTGTTTTCGGAAAAAAGAAGCGAAAGTTTAGTTCGTATTTAGGTGAGATAGCGCCTGCAGCAGACAATCTGATCAATCGGGATTTCCATGCAGATGCACCAAATACAAAATGGCTTACAGATATAACCGAGTTTACAATCCCTGCTGGTAAGGTGTACCTATCACCAATAGTAGACTGCTATGACGGATTTATAACGAGCTGGTCAATTGGAACAAGGCCTGACGCAGCTCTGGTTAACAGTATGCTTGATCGCGCCATAGACAACCTGCAAGAGAACGAGCGTCCAATTGTCCACAGCGATAGAGGATGCCACTACCGTTGGCCAGGGTGGCTATCCAGGATGGACAATGCAGGCCTGGTGAGATCAATGTCAAAGAAAGGCTGTTCACCTGATAACTCTGCCTGCGAGGGTTTCTTTGGCAGACTCAAGGTTGAGATGTTTTATTATCGTTCATGGGTCGCTGTTAGCCTAAACGAGTTTATGAATATCTTGGATGAATACCTAATCTGGTACAACGAAAAAAGAATCAAAATGTCACTGGGTGGAATGAGTCCGTTGGTGTTCAGACGAAGTAAAGGACTAGTAGCCTAAACCGTCCAAGAAAACGTCCGCACCCCCGACGCGGAC
>WXFH01000108.1 GCA_009881125.1 Acidaminobacter sp.
GGCTGCAATCTCACGTCCACAGACTGTACTCTTCAACAGATCAGCCATGACACTGGCTTCTGGTAACTCGAGCATATAAATCGCCTCCAAATGGATATCAACCAGACAATTTCTACGAACATTATACCCATTCAGTTTTGATTCAATTGACTCAAAGCCACTATAATTCATTGTCGAAAAATCTTGATAAGAATTAGAATTCATAGGCAAAAGAAAAATAAACCTTTGTC
>WXFH01000109.1 GCA_009881125.1 Acidaminobacter sp.
GCTGGTTTTATTCTGAGCCGCTATGGACGTCAGAAACCTCATAATCCTTCTTTTAAGCCGAGTCAGCAACCCTTTCACTCCTTTCGCTGATTCACATTGTTTTATCTTTCATAGTGTAAGCGAACTTTGTCTAATTTCATTCTAACCGTCAAATGTGGAGAAAGTATGGGGATATGACCATCGGCTAAAATATCAGTCTTTGTAATTGCTTTGTTAATTGCTTTGTTAATTGCTTTTGTACCTGCTTCAACGCCTGTCCGCAGCTGTC
>WXFH01000110.1 GCA_009881125.1 Acidaminobacter sp.
CAGTCGCTTTAGAAGGCCGTTCATAATCAGTGATATTAATAGGATATATGGAAACCAGCCATAGTTTCCGGTCAGTTCAACGGCCAGCAATACTGCGGTAAATGGCCGCCTTAAAATCACGGTGCTGATCAGCGCAATGCCGAGCACTATGTAACTGTTGTACGCAAGAACTGACTCGCTGAAGTTCTCCAGGGAAAAAAGAGCTGCAACACTGCCCAAAATTCCACCAATGGCGAGGATGGGTAAAAACACGCCAGCGGGAACGCCAGAACTTAGACAGACCAGAGAAAAAATAACTTTTCCCAACAAAAGCATAACAGCCGTTTCCAAGAGAAGTGTGGCTCCTTGTGCCTCCATGTAGCTGAATAATACGATCCCGCCGCCTAAGAGCTGAGGCATTATTTTGCTAAAGTAATAGGTCAGTATAAAAGGTACTAGGATTAATGGTTTCCAGCGATAAAGTTTTCCAAGCCAAAGCTGAGAAAATTTAAAAACCAGTCCTAAAAACAACGATACGCCGAACAGCATGCCCATCCCAATCCAGTTGGGATAACGTTCCATTGTGAAATTCAAGGTTGGTGAGAATCCGAATAAGCTATATCTGATGCCCAAGGCAACCGCCATAATGACACCCAAACTCAACAACTGCTCCTGCTTTAATCTCAACTGATACTCTTCAACAGCGAAGGCAATGGCTGCCATAGGCACGCCGTATAAAACAGCAAAAGCGGCCATGGCGCAGCTAAGTAAAAAGTCGTTATTTTTTCTTCCCCTTAGAATCAGTTGTCCAAAACAGGCCCCCAACTGGACCGCCGGACCTGCGCTCCCCACCGACAAACCAAGGCCATTCATTAAAACCACGGATCCAAATTTGAGGGGCAATTCCGCTTCAGGCTTCATTTCCAGACGATTCAAAAGGACACCTTTAAGTTGCGGGCATCCCGAGCCGCGGATCATAGGAAATCGTTGCTTGAAATAATGCATTACAAAGGCAGATATCACCAGTATCCCAAAATAAACTCGTGAATCTCCTGTTGTCAGCCGCGTAAACACATCCCAGTCCAATAAAAGGATCTTGAAGAGACTGATGCTTAGTCCAATTAGAATCCCTGCGATCACCCATTGAAGCCAAACTGCGGAGGACACTCTCATTCTCTTCACCCCAATTGGCAAAGCATACGAATCTAACGACTTTAATACCCATTTTTTGACTCATCCTATCTGTTGTTCGTCACATAATTGAAAATTGTTATCAGCAGCTCTGACACCAAAATGAAAGTTGTCCGCGTCACCAGTTTAAAACCTGTCCGCGTCACCAAATTTGAATTGGTGACGCGGACAGGTTCACAATTTCTAAAAAAATCCACTGAAAGCCGTGTGAGGCCAACAGTGGATTGGGATCCATCAGATTATTCTTCTGAACTGTCACAAATGAATGACGCACTTACTCTCGAATGACAATTACCGGCACGCTGGAATGATGGACAACTTTATTGGTCACTGATCCAATTAAAAGCCGCTTGGCTGCACCCATTCCATGGGTACACATCAAGATTACGTGGAAGTCTCCCGATTCAGCGATTTCAACAATAGTTTCTGAAGGTTCACCAGCTTTAATCATTGTGACAACTGAGTTTATCCCCTCTGACTTTAATGTTTCTTCAAAGCTGGTCAACATTTCATTGGAGGGTGTCTCCAGATCAAGTGGTTTTATGTCATAGACGCCGTCCGCCTCTTTATTCATCCTTATGCGATCTGAAGAAATGACATTAAGTAATGTAACTTCATACTCCATGCAAGGCACAAAATCCTTCAAATACGTTAAGACCTTTTCAGGCACGTTCTCTGAATCTATAGGAAGAAGCATTTTCCTCATGGCGATTCACCCTTTCTTTCACAGATGGCCCCATCCAATAAATCAATCAGAATTATATGGTATAAATAACTCATGCTATTTTTACCCAATTTCCTGTAGAAAATAGTGCATTTAACTGAATTATTGGCATTTTCTCCGAATGCCACCCCCCACCCGCAGGGGATAGACATTCCTGCTTGTGACATGTTATGATGTAGAGGATTAGGCGTTATTAATTGACTCATAATTTCAGGCTGATTCAATCAGCCCCATAATAAAAGGAGAAAACCTGATGCCAAATACCATGATCCCCATTGAGTCCAAAGACCAGCTGAACCAACTCATGGACGCCGAAGAGGTGCTCGTCGTTTACTTCAGTTCAGCAGACTGCAATGTCTGCCATTCCGTCTTACCCAAGATCGAAGCGCTGCTCGAGGAAGTTCCGGTCAAAATCGTAAAAGTTGAAGCGACAAAATTTGTCGATATTGCAGGCCAGCACCTGGTGTTTGCCATGCCGACAGTCCTTGTCTTCCAACAAGGCAAGGAAATCTTGAGAGAAAGTCGCTTCATCGATTTCCAAAAGATTGAGCGGTTGATGGGTCTTTTGTTTGATTAAATAAACAGTTCCTTTTAAAATAAAGATAAGTTTTATAAGCAACAAAACATTTTTCACAAGGCTGTTCATAGGAACGACCATCGGCAAAAAAATATGCCAATGGTCGTTTTTTCATACCCAAATTCATTTTTCATTGATTTGGAAGCGGGTGTCGACAGACATTAGCCTCACTCTCCGCCCTCCACCTTATTTTTTACGTAGTCATCAAAATTCTTGCGCAGAACCTCCGTCACATCTCTGTATTCTTCAGGCACCTCGACGTGACCCCAGCCCATGGTCATCTGGAACAAACCATCGAAAACCAGGCTGCTATGATCGACGACTGTGTAGGGTATTCCCTCCTCTTCCAGCATGGCGACGAAGATGTCCGCTTCAAAGGGATTGTTCATGGGAATTTTGTACATAATGGGTTCCTCCTTTGGGGCTATGTCCTTTCCACCAAAATCTTCATGACACCGCCGCAGACCATACCCTCGTCCTCCGCCACCTGACCGGTCATGTCAATGTCAAGATACCTGAACTTTCCGTCTCGGATGACATCATAGGCCACTCGAATAGCCTCCCCTTCGCTGCAGCCCCCGCCTATGCTGCCTATGGTCCTGCCATCCGGCCACACAACCATCTTGGCACCCTCTCTTCTAGGGACAGAACCTTTGGTCGCCACCACGGTCACCAAGGCACGCGGCCCATGATCTGCCTTGGCCAACTCGCTTAGAACCGCGAGATCCAGCTCAGGCCAATTATTGGATTTCCTCGCAGCTTTATCGCCTTTTCTTTTATATTGAATGACCTGCGCCAAAATGGAAATGGCGATTTCCTCCGGTGTCACCGCTCCAATCTCTAGGCCTATTGGCGTGCACACCTGCTCCAACAGAGCCTGGTCACAGCCTTCCGAAATCAGCAAGTCCTTGAGACCGGCAACTCTCCGCCTGGAGCCAATCATACCCACGTAGGCCGTATCATACTTGAGCACATTTTCCAAGCACACTTTGTCATAGCGGTGCCCACGGGTCACAATGACCACAAAGGCCGCTTTATTGAGATTCAGCAGCTCAAAGCTCCTGCCAAAGCTTTCACAGATCACTCTGTGAGCCGCTGGAAACCTTAAAGCATTCGCAAAAAACGGACGGTCATCCACAACTGTGACCTTGAATCCGGCTTTCACGCCAAATTCCACCAGGGGTACGGCAATATGTCCCCCTCCAAGGACAATCAGCTGGGCTTCCGGGAAGAAAGGCTCCAAGAGAATCCCTGCCTTATTGGATCCGTTGCCTTGTTCAAAGAAGAACTCCCCGCGTTCCAGTCCACCTTCGAGTGCCGCACGCAGTGCTTGATCCTGATCCTTCCAAATCAAATCACGATTTGAAATCAACTTTTTTTCCACTGGATCTTGACCACCGGATTCAGCCAGTGTCGTTATAAGTGCTGCTCTATAGCCTGATTCGAGCTCCTCCAGGAGCTTTTGATATATTTGAGCGCAGTCCATAAAAAGCCTCCATTCTATTTGGGGCGGGAACAAACGAAACCGGGTGTCTGACACCGAGTTTCACACCAATTTCACTTCAGCACTTTCCTGAGCAGCTTCAGCTGTCGAGAGCTGTAGCTGGGATAAGCAATGGTCACATTGAATCTGCCTTTCTTTAGAACACTCTTACAATGCGAGAATGTCAAAAAACTCTGTTTGCCATGATAGCGCCCCATGCCCGATTGGCCTACGCCGCCAAAAGGCAGATTAGGGTGCGCTACATGCGTGATCGTATCATTTATCGCGACTCCGCCAGCGGAAATCGCATTGAGAACCCGGCGCTCAACCTCTTGATCCGTCGTAAAAAGGTACAGTGCCAAAGGCTTGGAGTGGCTGTTGATTTCAGATATAACCAGGTTTAAGTCTTTATAGGTCATGATAGGAAGCAAAGGCCCAAAAATCTCCTCTTTCATAACCGCAGTATCCCTATTTGGTATTTCCAACAACGTTGGCTCAATGTGAAACCGCGCTTCATCATGACGCCCTCCCCAGATCACGTGGGATTGATCCTCTTCCATCATGGTCACCAGTCGTTTAAAATGTCTTCGATTGACTATTTTTCCAAAACCGTTCTTCCAATAATCTTTTTTGCCCCACATCTTCTCAATACTGCGGGTCATTTCCCGGACAAGTTCGGTCTTGACGTCTTCGTGCACATAAACATAATCAGGTGCTACACAGGTCTGTCCAGCGTTAATGGTTTTCCCCCACATGATTCTGCGAGCAGCTTCTTTTATATGCGCACTTCGATCGACAATGACAGGACTTTTTCCCCCAAGTTCCAGAGTAACCGGGGTCAAATGCGCCGCCGCAGCTTCCATTACAATCTTCCCGACTCTCGTGCTGCCCGTAAAAAAAATATAATCAAAATTGGAGTTTATCAAGGATGAGGTCGTCTCTTGTGTGCCTTGAACGCAAGCAACGTAATGCTTGTCAAAGGCCTCATCAAGAATCATTTGGATTACACGCGACACACCGGGTGTAAGCTCGCTGGGCTTTACAACCGCGCAGTTCCCCGCCGCCAAAGCGCCAATCAACGGCTCGATGACCAGTTGAAAAGGATAATTGAATGGTCCAATAATGAGCACACTCCCAAATGGTTCCCTCACAATATAGCCTTTGGAAGGCTGAAGATAAATGGGGGTCTTAACCTTTTGCGGCTTGGCCCACCTTCTGAGATGCCGGTTGTACTCCGAAAGGCTTTTATAGACAAATCCAACCTCAGTCGCGTAAGCTTCCACTGGATTTTTTCCTAAATCTGCCGCCAACGCTTTCAACAACGCGTTTTCATGCTTCTGAATGATGGATTTTAGCCGTTTGAGCTGTTTTATTCTAAACGATAATTCTCTGGATTCGAGTGTATCAAAGTATTGTTTTTGATTTATTAACAATTGCTCCGCGTCCTGAAGCGTCAACTCTTTATTTGCCATAAAAACTCCTCCAATTTAGTGACAAACGGCAAACTCTGGTTTTTTAATCGTCTCTCTTTCGTTCTAAAATGTCAATATGAGCCTTCATCAATAATTTCGTTAGAATTTTATAATAATTTCATGAATGACTCTATCGACGTTCCCA
>WXFH01000111.1 GCA_009881125.1 Acidaminobacter sp.
TTGATAAAACAATAAAATCAAGGGGTGTGGAAGAGGGTGTCTGACACCGGTTCCGCACCCTCGTTCTATATGGGCGGTACAATCTCCGGATGAAGGCATAATCCCCCCTCATCTGGTCTTCAGAAAGCCCAATCTTACGGGAGATGAGTCTTATGCCTAATGTTGCTGCCTTTTTATCCTACGTGTTTATAACGACCTTCACACCCGGCCCAAATAACATCATGTCCATGTCCAACGCCAGTCGCTATGGATTCTTAAAGAGCCTCCCCTTTAATATCGGGATCTTCTTTGGTTTTCTGGTTATTCTGGCTTTGAGCAGTCTGTTCAGCGTCTCCCTATATGCTGTCATTCCAAGTATTAAACCTGTCATGACAATTGTTGGCGCGGTCTACATCTTGTGGCTGGCGTGGAAGACCTATCACAGCAAGCCCCAGGACGGCTCAGGCAGCACGAAGCAGACCAACACAATGTCTGCAGGGCTGCTGCTTCAATTCGTCAACCCCAAGGTCATTCTGTACAGTATAACGACACTGTCTACTTTTGTCGTACCCTATTACAAATCAATTCCCGTGGTTATTGCCTTCGCTGTCTTTCTGGCTTTTGTAGGGTTTGTATCGACCTGCTGCTGGTCGTTGTTCGGATCTGTGTTTCAAAGGTTTCTGCATAGCCATCAAAAGCTGATCAATTCGGTTATGGCCCTGCTTTTAGTTTACTGTGCGGTGTCACTTTTTTTGTAACGTGCGGTTGATCTCAGAATTGAAGGTTCGAACCGTGAAGGCCTGTATACGAA
>WXFH01000112.1 GCA_009881125.1 Acidaminobacter sp.
TGTCCTTAAAAATGCCGCAAGAGGTGTCGTTAAGCTCACAAAAGCAGCGGCATAAGGACAAGCTGATTGATTATATGGGCCATCATATGCCCAAGCATAGCATAGAGCAGCCCTTTCTTCCAGTAAAGCCAGCCAAAGCCGAGACCGGCAATTCCATTTAAAAGCAGCGCTCTGATTACAATAGGCACTGAAAGACCCATCATTTGAGCTGTAGCAGGTAAATGACCGAGCGCAAACAGGAGTGACGATAAGGAAATGGCCACCCAGGCTTGAGAAACACTTATGGCTTGTCTTGCGGCAACAATTCCATCTTTATTATTTTGCTTATTAGAGCCTTTGGTCAGCAGCCACAGGATCAAAGTCATAAGTCCAAGTCGCAAAAGGACTTCCTCGACAATACCGCCATATAAAACAGCCGCAAACAAATAGAGGGGTGAAAAATTAAAGGTATTGAACCCTTCGGGAAGGTACTTCATGAAGATGAATTTCTCTGAGAGTGTAATGATCAGAGACGAGGCGCCGCCTATAGCGACAGCTGATATAATTCCATTGTAATCAGGTAATTTTGTATCTGGAAAAGTTAACCTTTCTCTCAGCTTATAACCTACTGCAGCTGCGACAGCCGTCAATAGTGCTGTTTGAAGACCGGTTACCACTAGCAGCATTTCCATTGAACCAAGCTGCTTCATCACAGCATCTGATAATTCTGGTGACATGGTGAGAAATTGATAATAACCAATGAGCGCGCCTGCAAATGCGCCTATAGCGGCTAACAGAACAACTTTATGCAAGGTTTTCACATCAGATCCACCTTTCAATTTTTATTATTACTATAGATATTATTATCATTATTGATAATATAAAAATATCACCAACGAAACCCATTGTCAAGATTTTGAGAAAAAAAGACAAAGAGAATGTGAAGCGCTCTCTGATATGCTCCCCTTGTGGCAGACAGTTGAAATAACAAAACTGTCACTGCAAGGGGAGCATATCAATA
>WXFH01000113.1 GCA_009881125.1 Acidaminobacter sp.
GTACTTGTTTTTTATTTACATTTCTTTATTATGCCGATGGTCACTCGGATCACAATGGCATGGATCATCAACCCCTTTGGCGATTCCATTCAAGTGTTAAATGATGAAATTGTGAAATTTAAAACTAAACCAAGAAATAATTCTTGAACTTGTTTATATTTTAACTATAATTAAATTGTCGGACAATTTTATTTACCTATATAGTCACGTGAATTAACCATAACCCACATTGGAGGTCCGACTTCGAGCACTACCTTCTCTCCAAAAAAATTCAGGAGGTTGAACATGGAACAGTTTTATGATGTCGTCATTATAGGTGCAGGCCCGGCTGGCCTGTCTGCGGGTCTGTACGCAGCCCGCGCGAAATTGAAAACCGTCATACTTGAAAAGGAAAAAGCAGGCGGTCAGATCGCAACAACCGACGAAGTTGCCAACTACCCGGGTTCAATTGAACACGCTACCGGTCCGAGCCTCGTAGAGCGCATGGTCAACCAATGTGAGGAATTTGGCGCCGAACGTGTCAAGGACGCTGTCACACGCTTTGATTTTGAAGTTAATCCAAAAGTCATTCACACCGAAAGTGGTGCCATCTACTATGCTAAATCGGTCATCGTAGCCACCGGCGCGACGCCAAAGAAAATTGGCTGTTCGGGTGAAGCCGAGCTGACCGGAAAAGGCGTTTCCTATTGCGCGACGTGCGACGCTGATTTCTTTACCGACCTGGAAGTCTTTTGTGTCGGCGGTGGCGACACTGCTGTTGAGGAGGCCATGTATCTGACAAAATTCGCGCGCAAAGTAACTTTGGTCCATAGACGTGACGAGTTCAGAGCGGCAAAATCCATCATTGAAAAGGCTAAGAAGAACGAGAAAGTCGACTACTTGATGAACTCGGTCGTCGAGGAGATTTATGGCGAAGGCATTCTCGAGGGCATCAAGGTCAAGAATGTAAAGACCGGCGAGATTACGGACATCCCTGCGTCTGAGGATGACGGCACCATGGGCGTCTTCGTCTTCATAGGCTATGATCCGGCAACCTCACTTTTTAACGGTTGTCTCACCATGGACACTTCAGGTTATCTCATAACGGATGACACTATGAGAACCAATATCCCCGGAGTTTTTGCAGCAGGCGACGTGCGTCAAAAACAGCTTCGTCAAGTGGTGACAGCGACTGCAGACGGCGCCATAGCCGCGGTTATGGCGGAGAAATATATTGAGTCATTGTAACGCGTATGTTTGAAGGATCCAAATTATTATGACGAATTATGAAGCATTATTAATTTTACGAGGAGGATCACTATGTTAATTCTGGATAAAGACAATTTCGAACAAGAGGTTCTGAACGCTAAAGGTTTGGTGCTGGTGGATTACTGGAACGAAGGCTGTGAGCCATGTAAAGCACTCATGCCAGATGTTGAGGCACTCTCTGAAGCTTATGGTGACAAAGTAAAGTTCTGCAAACTCAATACCTCAAGCGCGAGGCGCCTCGCTATTTCTCAAAAGGTACTGGGACTGCCGACTATTACGCTCTACAAAAATGGCGAAAAAATAGCTGAAGCCACTAAAGAGGCCGCTACAAAATCCGGTATTCAAGCTATGCTGGAAGCGGCAATCACTGCGTCAGCCTAAATCACGGA
>WXFH01000114.1 GCA_009881125.1 Acidaminobacter sp.
AGCGAAAACCGGCGGTGCGGTGACCGAAGAGAGCACTGAACAAAGTTCTGCTGATGCGGCAGCGTCTGGAGAGGCTGAGGGTGACGCTTCGCTGGAAGGTCTGCTGATCAAGGGGAAAACGACCTTCAGAGAAGTGCTGGACGCCGGTGTCAGCGAGGCTGATCTGGAGCGCGCCCTTGGGGTTGAAATGCCGAATCCGCTGACGGTCATCAAAACATTCTGCACAGAGCAAGGCCTCGACTTTGAAACGGTTAAGACTGCGCTTCAGGCTCTGGTGGAGGCTGAGTGAAGTGTTTCTCCATTGAACAGATACGGGGATGCCCCCCTTTGGTTATAAATGAAGAAATAAGGCGCGACTGTGGGCTGTCTCAGGACAGGACTTCCCATAGTCGCGCCTTTTATTTTTCTGTTT
>WXFH01000115.1 GCA_009881125.1 Acidaminobacter sp.
TTCCCGGCTCAATACGAGCAATTACGTTTAATGCACTCAAGCGATTGAACCGCCGTATACCGAACGGTACGTACGGTGGTGTGAGAGGACGGCTACTCAACTAATGGGTAGCCTCCTACTCGATTTTGGAAGACTTGCGGAACAACCTTCACCACACGGATGGCGGTCGACTGATTTTAATAGTGAACAAATTTACATTCTTGTGTTAAAAATACATTGCCGTCCGCGTCCCCAAGTTGAGAGTTGTCCGCGTCACCAGTTCAGAAACCGTCCGCGT
>WXFH01000116.1 GCA_009881125.1 Acidaminobacter sp.
TTGGTCTTCTTGTTTTCTCGTTCATGTCCTTATGTCCTCCTGTATACAATTATAACCGAAAGTGTTCTCACTAAAATATCTTATTTTGTCTAATACCATAAAAAACAGGTCAACAGAAGACAGGAGGCAGGGGCGGAAAAACGAGTTCAAATTGAATCCTTTGCTTTCTGAATCCTTCGCTTCTCTTTCTCTGCGAGCTCTGCGAGAGACAATGTCTTTAAAGACTTTTCCTCACGCCCAGTCCCCCGTTTACAACCTGACCCTTCCCCACAAGTCATAGATGCATTATGAAGGTGGGGGATCGGCTGTGGAGTGGATGAAATCCATCATCAGCATCCACATGGCGGCAAGGTCATCAACTCGTTGCAGGCCAAGCCAGAGACTCTTTGTACCAGGTTCGCCGTCGCACTTGCGGCCGAGAAAACCGCCCAGCGATGCGGTCATTCGTATCGCCTCGCGCAAAGTTGGAGGTTCTTTCGGAGGAATGGGCTTCTTGGTAATGTAGGCAACAAGCGCCTTCCACTGGGCATCTTCAAAAAAGACAGTGCAGGGAACATCCGGTACCTCGCGCCCCAGTTTCGCCAAATGGTATATGCGCCAGGCCACAACCATATCCACGGCAAGACAAGCTTCAATGCGGCCAACTGCGCCCAGTTGCCTTTCTTCTATTTTGCAGCCGGACTTCAATGTGCGATGATAAACCTCAATGCTCCAGCGCAGGGCATACCAGCGCAACTTCTCCAATGCCTGGTCAAAATCATGAACCGGACAGGTGGTCAGAAGCATCCATTCCAGAGAAGCCTGATCCGCGGGAGCGTCTATCTCTGATGCCAATATCGCCCAGATGCGAACAGGCTGAAGATGTTTTTGATTTACGGGAGGATTGAGGTATACTTCGGCAAAGCGCACTTCCATTTTGGCAATCCGCGCCGGCCTGTGCTTCTGCCGAGGCACGGATAGTTCCTGTATGCCGGACGCTTCAAGTCCGGTAAGATGTTCCCACAAATGCCCCTGCCCGTCTTTCAGCATCCGGTCATGTTCGGCGCGCACCAACAGTTTCGCTAAAGATTCTTTTTTTGTGGCCATTTGGAAAAGCTCATAAATATCCGCTTCCCGATCTCCAACACTGACAAAGACAGTTTCCGGGCAGGACTGCTGCGCTTTATTTACTTTCTCATAACTTTTCAGCCACTTATAGCTTTCCTTCTGCTCAATGGGCAGGTTGCGCCGTTGATGCTTTTTGCCGAATTCATCAGGATTGCGCGCCCAGCTTTGCACATCCAACAACCCCAATGGCGTTCCCTCCAGATTAAAAGCCATGGTGTCATGAACCAGAAAGCCGATGGCGCCTTCTTTGCTGGAACCGATGGGGCCAATTCCTTCCATGGCCGGATGGGCGCTGTAATTGAGCGATGTGGTGTCCTGAACAGCCAGAATGATATTTTCCGCCTTGCAGCGGTTAACTGTGGATGTATAGTGTTGACTCAGCAAGGTATCCATCTGCGCTTCCGGATGATCAAAAAAACGATAGGCGGCCTTGGTTTTGGCCCGTGTTCTACACGCTTGAGGAATGGCGGCCTGGGGACGGGCATAAAAATCACGGGCAATGCTCATCAGCCGTTTGGTCAGTCGTTTGTCTCCCAATTCCACGCGACCGAATTCTTCCTCTGACCAGTCTGTCGGTATCCACTGACCGGGTTGTGTCTGTTGTCCAGGGCAGATTTCTTCGACAAGTATATCCCGGGCATCTGGTCGTAAAGGATAGATATAAACATCTTTCACCGGCACAGCATATTGCCGACAGCGATCCTGTCTCCCTCTGCCTTTGGTTGCACCGACGTGCTGCCAGTTGGCTGCACGGTAACAGGTACCCAAAAAACGCTCTTGCTCTACATAGGTTTCCAGTAGAACCGGCTTATAGCCATATCGCTTTAACCAGTCTGCGTCAAGACGATTGACGCATCTGGAGAGAATGTGTGAGGCCAAATGAGGCACCTGAACATCGGAACGAATCAAAAAACGACTGTTACAAACTACCAGATGCAAATGTGCCCGACGAGCTTCTTCGCTCCAGCCAATCCATCTGTCCCGGGATGTCACATGCCAGGCAGCTGCGCTGAATGATAATCCGCCCAGCCAACCATACTTCGAGCTCTTGATAAGGTATCTTATCTGAGCGCCACATAACGGTCCACTGCCAAGATAATGGTATTTCCCCATCATGCTATTCCAGATGAAGGAATGCTCCCGGTCGCCGCTCTCGATGAGCATGACCTCTATCGCGCCTAAATCCGCTAAAGCCCCGGAAACAGCAGGAAAATCAACGGCTATCTCTTTGCTTTTCCCCGAATTGAATAATGCTTTTTTGTCCCGGGGCTCCGGCAGTTTTATTTGTTTGCGCCGGTGCAGCCGCAATAAAGCGACTCGACAGCTCATTTCCTTGTAACGTCCGTTTTGACCTTTCCAATCAAGCCATTCACAAACTTGACGCGAAAGAGCCTGACGGGATAGCGCAGGCGTTGCATCAACTGCTTCTTGTATTCGCCTGATAATATCCAAACTGAATTCCCTGCCACATATCTTCATGCCTATGGCTATAACATCTTTGAACTTCTGTGTCCAGCTTTATTTTGTGGAACATGGTCAGGCAGGGAAGAGGGTTGCAGCCACAATCCCAATGAATAGGGAACTGAAACTTTCTACACTTTACAAAAATAAGGAGGAAAATATGAGTTGCAGCCACAATCCCAATGAATAGGGAACTGAAACATTTACCAATTTTATTTACCAATAAAGTTGCGATAGCAGTTGCAGCCACAATCCCAATGAATAGGGAACTGAAACCGGATGCCGTTATGAAAAGAGGATCTGCTTCTTGCGTGTTGCAGCCACAATCCCAATGAATAGGGAACTGAAACTTGATTGAACCAGAAGGGATGGTGATT
>WXFH01000117.1 GCA_009881125.1 Acidaminobacter sp.
GAATAACAATTTTCCTTTTTCAGGAGTTTCAAATGTCACCACCCGCCAGGAAGACCTCAGCTGCGACACGGTAAATCGCCTCTTTTTGGAAATTTTCCAGTCTTGAGTGTGGTCATAGGCTCTTATTTCCAGCACATCCCTCAGCTTCAAACTGAAAAAAGAGGTACTCGTCCGGCCCAGTTGGCGCTCTATCACAAGAAGATTATCAATGATTTTGTAGTTAAACGCTTCTCCATTATGGGAAATCAGTCGCCATACAAACCAAACGCCTGAGACCAGAACAGCAATGGAAATAGCTGAACTCAATCCGGATGGAAAGGCGCTGAAAATTCTCACACAACTATTGGTGGCAAATGCGATCAACCCTATGGTGACCAT
>WXFH01000118.1 GCA_009881125.1 Acidaminobacter sp.
CTCCGGTATTTGAATAGTAAAGTATTTTCACGTCAAACTGACCATTTTGGTGTCTGTCGACGCATTACAACTTCGACTGCTCAAATACCGGAGTAATGATATATTTAGTTTTCCGGTTACCCCCACCCCTGCGGGGGCGACTATAGTTTTACTATACGCTTACCCAATTAGTTTGTCAATAGATTATCAGCATGAATTCCACAAAAAACTAAACACCCCGCCAGGAGGAATTCCCGGCGGGGTGCCTTAAGTTTCATTGGCGTATCGATTTCTTAAAGGAAGGGTCTCTCCTGG
>WXFH01000119.1 GCA_009881125.1 Acidaminobacter sp.
GCGCGGCTTCATCTGCCGCCGGCGTCGAATCACCGCCGCCTGAGATTCGCGGCGGTGCCGCCCATCATCTCAGATTCGGCCCGGGAGAGGTCCTCTCTCAAAATGGTGATGCAATAGACATTCAGTTTAAGGATAAGGTCCGAACCCTGTCACTCAAGTTGTGTTTAGAAAAAGGATTTTTGACTTTCCAGGACACTGGGTCACAATAAAAAACAAGCAGATCTGCGGTTTTCGCGGCTCTGCTTGTGATAATTAATTTAATAC
>WXFH01000120.1 GCA_009881125.1 Acidaminobacter sp.
ATAGCAAGGAACTCTAATGCAAGTTGCGTGCCATAGCATTTCACTTATCTAAAAACTTATACTATTCAGTAAAATCAGTGCTTGAAGCAAAATTCACAAAAAATGGAAAGCACCGCTATGCGCACAAATTTTATACGCTTTAACGATGCAATGGTCTAATGCAAAGATAAATTTTATACGATAAGCGCATAAATTTTATCCGCCTTTTCTATTATCTATTCTGGCCGCTCAATCCCAAGACGTTTCATTCTATAGATCAAGCTTTGCCGGATGATCCCCAAATCCCTTGAAGCTGCTGTTATGTTTCCGTTACGACGTTTTAATGCTATGAGGATCATGGAACGTTCTACACTGTTCAAAGCATCATTCAAGCGAAGTGGCTCTTCAAGAAAAA
>WXFH01000121.1 GCA_009881125.1 Acidaminobacter sp.
GCCAATGTCGCTGCAGCCTAGGAAATCATGAACTATATTTTTACCAAGTGATAGTTTAAACAGATTATGTTTGTTAAGCAGAAAGTTAGTAATCTGACGAGCGTGCGCCCATGACGGGCGCACCCAAAAAGGACAGGGCCAAAATTGAAGCCCTGTCCTTTTCGTTTAACAATCAATACCTTCCCTCGATAACACGCCTTGAGTGTAATAATGTTTAATCTCCTGAATATCGCTGACCAGATCAGCCGCTTCAATTAATGACTCGGTCGCATAACGGCCTGTCAGAACAACCTCGACATGCTCAGCTTTCACTTTAAGCGCATCCAACACTTCGTCATCCGTCAGAAGTTTAAAGTACACCGCTATAGTGATTTCATCCAAAATCACCACATCGACATCCCCGCTTTTCATGATAATTCTGCATTTTTCCAGTCCATTTTTCGCTCGCTGAACGTCTTCATCATCCGGATTTCGATCCAGATAACAAGTGGTCCCGAACTGTTCTATCTCAATACCAGGTATATAGTCCGTACATTTTGTTTCACTGTAAGCCATACCTTTCACAAACTGACCAATGTAGACTTTCTTTCCAGTCATAGCCGCACGCAGAGCCAGCCCAAAAGCAGCTGTTGTTTTGCCCTTGCCGTTTCCGGTGTAAATGTGAATATAACCCTTGCCCTTCTCCACTATGATCATCCCTCCCAGACACAGCTGATTCATTTGCTGACATTCACGTATTTGAACAGTTCAGAAAACAAGTTGGCGCAAATCAAGTGATCCCTTATTAGATTTGGGTATTATTCCATCAGTTGAATCCAATCACAAGGAGAATGCTTATGTGTATTGCGTGGATTTCTTATCACTCACATCCTGAATACCCCATCATTCTCGCCGCAAACCGTGACGAGTTTTTCTCACGCCCTGCGGCAGCCGCTGCTTACTGGCCAGATCAGCCCGAAATAGCCGGCGGCAGGGATCTAAAGGACCAGGGTACGTGGTTTGCATCTGATCAACACGGGCGTTTTGGACTTTTAACCAATCACAGGGACTTTTCACTTCATAAAGACGCCCCGAAATCCAGAGGCGTTCTGATCCCCTGCTACCTCAGCAGGCCGGATAACGCAGTTGCGTTTCTGGAAAAAATCCAGGAGGATGCTTCAGATTTTAATCCCTTTAATCTTATCCTCTTAGACGCTAGCGGACTTTACCACTTTGACAATGTCCAAAAGCAAATAACTGTGCTTTCCCCCGGCCTATACGGTTTGTCCAACGCGTTCCTGGACACGCCCTGGCCAAAACTCCTGCGTGGCAAAACCATATTTTCAGAAATTCTCGCGACAACCCCGGGTCAACTGGAACCCGATATGTTTTTGCCCCTTCTCAAAGACACTCAGATGTCACCAGATCAAGATTTGCCCTCGACTGGCCTCGACCTGGACTTGGAAAAAAAACTGTCCTCCATTTATATTGATGCCGGTACTTATGGCACTCGTGCCCATACAGTCTTCATGATCGACCGAATGGGAATCGTGACACTTTACGAGCAAAGTTTGCATCCCAACGCTCCAGGCAATAAAAACTGGCGTACAACCACGCTTAAATATAAGCTAATTGCTTCAGAATGAAGATCATCACAAACATGGTCAGAACCGAAAAGGCTGACCCAAAGACAATCAATTGGGCAGCCAACTCTCCGTCTGCCTCCATTTGCTGTGCCATAGTAAAGGATGCGACGGCGGCCGGGGCGCCGTAAAGTACCATCAAGGTGATCAGTTCAATACCTCGGTATCCTGCGGCTATGGAGATGGGGATAAAGACCATCGGCAAAACAATCAGTTTTCCTATAGTACCAATAAGAAGCGGGCGAAGCGCACCCTTGACCGACCGAAAGGACATAGTTCCTCCCAGGAGAAACAACGCAAGCGGCGTTGCCACGCGAGAAAAATCGAGGGCGGTTTTTTCGAGGGGATAAGGAAGACGCAGGCCGAGAACGAGGAGCAGCAATCCGAGGGCAGAACCAATTATGTTGGGGTTGGTAATTACGCCCCGAGCAATACGCGGGACATCAATTCGCCCGCCTCTGAAAATCTCCAATATAACCACTGATATAGCATTGTTTAAAGGGACTGTAATGGCAATAATCAACGCTGCGACACCCACCTGATTAGGCGGTGCCAGCGCTTGAGCAACAGGAATTCCAAAAAGTACAAAATTGCCGCGGAAGATTCCCTGAATCAAAACCCCACGCCTCCGATTATCTTTTTCCAGGATGGGGATCACAATAAACAACACTCCCAAAGCCAACGCCAATGTACCCAGGGCATAAACCATCAATGGGATATTCAGAACGGCTTTCAAGTCTGTGCTGTAAATATTGTAGAATAACAGAACCGGAAGGAACAGCCTGAAGCATACGCCATTCATCACTATCAAGGTATGGTTATCCACAATTCGCAGCTGTTTCATGATGTAACCGGTAACCATTGCCAAAAATAGGGGCATGACAACGTTTAAAGACAGTATTAAGTTATCCATTACAAACCCCTTTCTGACATAAGCCCAGTCTTTTCTTTACCAGTTTAACAGACAAAAGATATTTTTCAATTCTTTCCAATTCATAATTTAATTGTTTTTTCTTCAATCCAAGACTTACATTAGAAACGGCGGGCAACCTTCCGTCATTAAAAAAGCTGTATGCAGTGTTTGGCATACAGCTTTTTTGTACCTGTTATGCTATTTTACAAGGATCACTGTGCCATCGCGTCTGGGCGCCGCCTTTTTCTCAGGTCCCCCATTATAGCCCAGCGCAGCGGACCCGTAGCAGCGCTCGTTCTCCGGAATTCCCCATTTGGTAAACAGTCTTCTTATTTCAGGAAAATCACTCATTCTCGTGAGCAGATTGATCCAGCAGGATGATACACCCAAGGAATTAGCGGCAACAAATATGTTTTCAAGCGCAGCAGCACAATCTGCCGCGGGAGATGATACTGCCGGATCCTTAGCGCTAGTCACGATCACCAGTGTGGGCGCGTTATAGAAAAAGTTGAAATCAGGTTTGTCTATATAATGCTTCGCCTGATTCTTTAATGGCTTCGGCACAGAATCATCTTCGGGCAGATTCAACAAAACCTGCTTTGCAGCCTCATTTAAAGCCCTCAGCTCGTCAATATTCTGTACTGCAGTGAAGTGCCACTCCTGAAGTCCCATCCCGCTAGGCGCGAATTTCGCGGCTTCCAGTATGGTCAGAAGTTCTTCTTCAGGCACCTGATCCTCTTTGTAGATTTTGATGCTTCTTCTGGTCAGAATGGATTGAATAGTTTCATTGGACAGCACTAAATTCTCCTCCTTCGAAAAAAGTTTCATATTATTTAAACCATATTATAACTTTTTAGAAGGTCATGCGCCAATAGTGTCGTCACAATTTGGATCAAGTCATTTCTCAATCGCCCTTTTTCTTTTTCCCTTTGTCTTTATTATCAGTTTTTTCATTTTCCTCTTTATTGGGTTTATTGTCTTTCTTATCAGTTCCCTCATAATTTTTAGGTTTTGTAAATGAAGAAACCGGTGTATTTAAAAGTGCTCTAGTCATGATTTCCCGGAATATTACAGCAGGATGATTCCCACCTGCAGATTCCATGACATGCTCAGGATCCAATTTGTCATAACCGACCCAAACTGCGGTCACCAATTCCGGTGTATAACCAACGAACCAAGCATCTCTAGCGCCAGAGATGCCTTCAAAAGCTTCGGTTGAAGGCAATTCCGTTGTGCCGGTTTTACCCGCCACCGGCCTGTTCAAGTTCGCATTCTTACCAGTTCCTTCCGAGATCACACCCATCAGCATTTGAGTCATAGTATAGGCATTTTCCGGTTTCATCACTTCTACAGCTTCCTCTGCAACTTCCAGTTGAATTTCTCCGGTGCTCAACGTGATTTTCGTGATTGCATGTGCTTTATACATAGTGCCCAGATTTGGAAACACGCTGTAGGCTTGTGCCATCTCCAACGGGGATACGCCTTCTGTATATCCGCCCAGGGCTATACTTAAATTGCGGTCGTCTTTATGCATGGGAATACCAGTCTTCTTAAGGAACTCAAGGCCAGCCTCTACACCTATTTCGTTTAGCAAAGCCACCGCGGGAACATTGATCGAATGAATCAATGCGTTGTAAAGAGTCATTCTGCCCTGATAACGATCATCATAATTTGAAGGTGAGTATCCATTAAAATCTGTTTTTTCGTCTATTAACCCGTTATCCGCATGTCAGAAAACACCAATTGTATTTAACACCATTTGAGTTTTAATTATCCAGATAGATTCTTGGATCAAACCCCGTCCATTCAATCATTTTAAGGATTCTTGGATTAATGTT
>WXFH01000122.1 GCA_009881125.1 Acidaminobacter sp.
TATAAAACTTGTTCACTATTCCGGCTAATTGAATTGAAATTGAAATTATTTAAACGAAAAGACAGCTTGCTGAGTGGGTGACCATCGGCAAGCTGTCTTTTATTTTTAAAAAGGAAGGATTTCACAACCGTCCGCCGCATTTATTGCAAAAAATGGCGTCGGACGCGTGATCCTCTGAGAAACAATGCGGGCAAGTGGCCAGTTGGACGGTCTTTTTAGAGGCTGAGGCAAGTTCGCTGGTGATGATCCCTGTGGGCACGGCGATAATTCCGTAGGCGACAACCATCAGCAGGCTTGAGATCAGCTTGCCGGCGGGGGTCTGAGGGGAGATGTCTCCGTAACCGACTGTGGTGACAGTCACAATAGCCCAGTACATGGACTCGGGGATGTTATTGAATCCGTACTGTGGACCTTCTATAACGTACATCGTAGATCCGGTGATGATGACAATAAACATGATGGTGAACAAAAAGACGATAATCTTTGGCCGGCTGGCTCTCAGTGCTCGAATAAGAGTACCAGACTCCTCAACGTATCTCATCATTTTAAAAATCCTAAATAGTCTGAGCAGCCGAAATACCCTGATGACCATTAAAAAGCGGGCCGATGGCAGCAAGAAGCTCACATAAGCGGGAAATATTGAGAAGAGGTCGACCAAACCGAAGAAACTGAAAATGTATTGCCTGCGTTGCTTGACTATATATATTCTCAAAAAATACTCCAACGTAAATAGTATGACAAATAGCCATTCAATGCTGAATAAAAGGCTTCCAATTCTATTTTGTATACTGTTTATACTTTCAAGAATAATCAGAAGACTGCTGACCAAGATAGATAAGATCAACAGGACGTCGAAAGCTTTTCCTCTTGGAGTGTCGGATTCGAAAATGATCTCGTAAAGGGTCGATTTGAATTTTGGATTCAGGCAAAAACACCTCCTCGATGACTAGTTGATAAAATTATACAGGAATAGGAAGGCATAAACAACGACTGACTTTTGGGGGAGAGTTTGCTTATTAACGAACTATAGATTTTCAGTACAGCATAAATAATTTTTTAGATGAATTTTATTGCGCTTGTCATATATTGAACTGCTT
>WXFH01000123.1 GCA_009881125.1 Acidaminobacter sp.
GGTGGCGGACTTCGAGTTGAACGGGGCGTCAAAAGATGACCAGGCCTGAGAATGTTCAGCACTTTCTGACACCAGAAACATGGAGGCAGTGGCTTGAGTTGAACCACGAGAACGAAAAAGAAATTTGGATCTTAATAAAAAAGGCAAAGTCGGATGCGGCGGGCATCCGACTTTCGGAAGCGGTGACTGAAGCGCTTTGCTTTGGCTGGATTGACAGCGTTATGCGCAGTGTGGACTCGGATTATTTCAAATTGCGTTTCACACCAAGAAAACCCG
>WXFH01000124.1 GCA_009881125.1 Acidaminobacter sp.
ATATTTTTGATGGATGTGGTCATTGAAAAGCGACACTTCTTTCACTTTACCCTTTTGTTAATGCGTTAACGCAGTTGTGGGGGGATTTTTATGAACATGTCATTTCGATTTTCAATTAGAGTTGGATGCGCTGTGATTCTTTTTGTTTTACTTCTGTTTAGTTTTATGGGCTGCGGTGATCGTGCGCATGAGTCTGAACTTGAACCTAATGCTGATGCTGGTGCTGCAATGCCTGTTGGTCTGACATTGGAAGAGCAAGAAGTGTTCAAGGCAGTAGACGCGGTCCTTGAATTACAGGAAGACAGCGTTCGCGCAAAGGACAGCGACTTATACTTGTCCACCATTGATGGCAGTAATATGACTTATATGAATGAATCAAACTATCTTGCTCACCGGCTGGCTTATGCTGAAATTTCCAACTTCAATATGGAACTCCTCGGGATCAGCCTTGAGGATGACGGAAGCGCCATAGCC
>WXFH01000125.1 GCA_009881125.1 Acidaminobacter sp.
GCAATGTATCTGTAACATTAGTAAAAAAATTGGGGAACAGATACAACTTGAAGTTGTACCCGTTCCCTTTTTGCTGCTCATAAAATTATTAAATTTCGCTGACTACACCCAATGCACCGGCCTGTCCAAAATCTCCGGCAATTGTGTTTCCCTGTCCCCTTTGGCCGAATTGACCTGCGCCTGGGTCAGGTAAAGCGCATTAGCCAAATTTGCTCCACAAAGATTAGCGTCCCTAAGATCCGCACCAATAAGCTCTGCGCCGCTGAGATCCGAATGACTCAGATCTGAAGCAATGAGAATTGCACCTCTTAAATTCGCACCTTTGAGATTCATAGCCCCAAGCTTAACCCCTGCAAGATCCGCATAACGACCAAGCCGCTGCCTTACAGACTGCGGCGCTGCTTTTCCATTGCCATATATGCCTCGTACCTGCTCGCCCACCTCGATTAGAAACTCGTTAGCCCCGGCCCTGAGCGCATTCACATCAATTTTTACCAAAGCTTCCGGATCCAAAAAAGTCAAACTGTCGGTTTCTATCAAAGCCTCTTGCAGTGCGCGCCGAAGTCGCTTACCCTCACAACGCTCCAAAGCTTCACTGAGATACCAGAGCAGTTCATAGAGATGACGCATCACAACGAAAGCTTCAAACATTGGGCGGGAGAGCTTCGGTGCCGCTCTCCAACTCTGCGAAGGAAAGGTCACTCCTGTCAGCCTCTGCCCGGCGCCCAGGCAGTCAAAACCTATACATCCTTTATAACCTCTGGCCGCAAGCGAATCATGGACCTCACATTTAAAGTCCGCCATTAAATGCGGGCAGGGCTTACCGGGCGCCTTGTCCAGCGGAAATCCCTCAGAAGCCGAGAAGTGCAGCGCGACGCAGCATAGGCCATAGCACCCCGGACAATCCGATTTCAGAACCCGCAGGCGCCATTCTTTAAGTGCACTAATATTCCCTGCTTCAAATGGTATATGGGTTATATCAGTATCTTTAACTTCTTTCATAATTCACGTTCAAATCCCTTCACATTCATTTAAGTAATTGGTTGTTTAATCAAGCATACAGCCATCTCCAACATACCAGACCCCCACACCATTCGCCCGAGAGGAT
>WXFH01000126.1 GCA_009881125.1 Acidaminobacter sp.
TTTTTCAACTTGGATTCCAAATATGACTCGCATCAGCACGTCCGCTCGTCATAATCCTCGAGGTTCGTTTCCCTCAAAAGTGCTAATGCAGCCTCTTCCTTCAAAGGTTTGCTGAACAGATACCCTTGCATCAGATCACAGTTATTGTCAGCAAGATAAGCATGCTGTTTCTCTGTCTCTACACCCTCTGCAATGACTCTGAGTCCGATCTTATGGGCCATGGAAATGATGTCCGCAGTGATTAAATCCGAATGTTGTTTTGAGTCTATACGATTGATAAAGGAACGATCTATCTTGATGGCGTGAACATTGAGTTCTTGAAGCTTATAAAAAGACGAATACCCTGTCCCAAAATCATCAAGAGCTATTTCAATGTTATGGTCACTAAGTGTTATTAGTTTTGTATTTATACCCTCAAAATCGAGAAGCAACATGGACTCAGTAATTTCAAGTTCCAACGCCGATGCGTCAGCGCCAGTTTCTCTCACAATTTTCATGACGTTTTCAGCATAATTGTCCTGAAGTATTTCAACGCCGGAAACGTTGACCGCTACCCGGATCCCATGAAAGCCCAATTGGTTCAGGCTTCTTGCAAACAGACAAGCTTCCCATAGAATCAACTTTCCAAGGGGGATTATCAACTGCTTTCTCTCGGCCACTGCAATAAATTCAACAGGTGAAATTTGCCCTAAGTCCGGATCCGTCATTCTTGCCAATGCCTCAAAACCTGTGATTTTGTCACTCTTAAAGTCTTTCTGGGGTTGGTATTCCAGATAAAGGGGACTTTCCCCCTGGTCAGCCAAGGCAGATCTAATGATTTTTTCAATGATTTCTTCTCGTTGGAGTACTTTTTCCATTTCCTTATTGAAGAAAACATAATTCTTCTGACTGGATTCGCTTAGATCATTTAAGGATATAGACACTTCCTTGATGATTTGTCCCACGTCTGTATAGCTGGAATTGATTTCGACAATGCCAATCTGAATTTCAATGTATTGCTTTGTGTTTTGAATGACCATCGGCTGACTCATCTTTTCACTGATCGATTCAGCCAAAAATACGAGCGCCTCTGCACCCTCATAGGATTTGACGTACAGAACAAAACGATCCGCCGTAAATCTAAACAACTTTACATTCTCATTTTCAAGTTCATACAGCAACTTGGCCAATGCTTTCAGGACCTCATCACCATACTCATACCCTTTTGTCATGTTAATGATCTTAAAATTGCTGCAGTTAACCAGCATGAGGGCTGTAGATTGACCGTCCTTGTGATCCAATTCCTTCTTCATAAATTCTTTAAGAAATTGTTTGTTAGGCAGACCCGTCAAGGAATCAAAATAGGCCAGCTGAATTAAATTATTATTTTTTTTGTAGGTTGCAGTAACTATGTAAAGGAGAAATAAGTAGACCATAAAGAGGGCGATCATGACAAACATGGAGACCTGGCGGACAGTGGCATTGGTCTCGCTCAGGGAATACTGTATGGCGAGCGCACTGACGCCTTCAGTTTTTAAGCCCGTAGATACGGGAACAAAAACCACAAAAGACTCATTTCTTTTCGATGTTGAATCCACATAGCTGAACTCTTGCTCTTTGGTGATATTTTCCAGCACTAAAGGGTCCTTGATAATTGTACCCACCCTCTGTGGATCCGTGCTCTCTGTAACGATAAAGGATTCATTTATAAAGCAAATCCGTAGGGCATCTTTTTCTTCTTTCATTACTGCAAGGAGTTGCTCTTTATCAAAACTATGTAAAAAACTTTGAATTTTATCCGCTGAAACCCCAAATTGAACTAAACTGCCATCCTCGTATTTCAAGTACCCATATTTATAAAAGTTACCCGTAATGACATCCTGTCTGATATCTTCAACCAAAAATTCTGCGCTGCTTTTCAGAAACTTATCGATAGGATGTCCCTTATAAACTTTCCAGCCCAGCACTTCTTTCAGATTTGAATACTGAAGCTCGCCCTGTGCATTATAATAATCGAGCTCATCCAATTTGAGAATTTCCGCAAGTTTGGAATACAGCGCATTGCTCTGCTGCCCTTTGTATAACCTCATAGTTTGACTTGCGACTCTCAACTTTTCTTCAAGCAGCTGATTGACTATTTCCTCTGCCTCTTCAGATTTTGAAATGCTCGTGGCATAGCTTCGTGCGACTTTAAGAGCTTCATCTCTTCTTAAATCATAATAGTGTTCTTTAATAAAATCTGTCATGTGACTATACGACACAAAAAGAACAACCATGATTACAAACAGTGGCACCATAAAAGTTCGAGCTTCTATGGCTTTAAATTTTTCGTTGAATTTTCGATTCAATTTAAGATCCATGACCCCTCCACGACTGCAGTATTTACTTTCACATACCGGCACGG
>WXFH01000127.1 GCA_009881125.1 Acidaminobacter sp.
CCCTATGTGTCACAATAGTTGTCGTAGACCATTAAAAAAAGTATCCTAATAATAGAATTGAATGGGGGACTACTAATGGCCTACACAAGAAGAGTTAAGGAAACAGCAATTCGTATGATGCTACCGCCTGAGAGCGTAGCCCTGAGCAAGATTAGTGAAACACTTGGCGTCGCGCCTGCTACACTCAAGAAATGGAGAAATGAGCTCAGAGCAAATGGTTATGCAGCTCCGGGTAATGAAGCCCCAGCTGATCAATGGAGCAGCCAGGATAAGTTTCTAATCGTTGTTGAAACAATGAACCTTAATGAGGTTGAGTTATCTGAGTACTGCCGTAAAAAAGGGCTCTATCCAGAACAGGTAAAGCAATGGCAGGAAAACTGCATGACCGCCAATGGCAACATACCAAGCCAAGTCGCCGAGTTAGTTCAACAAGACAAAGCGCTCCAAAAAGAGTTACGTCAAGTTCGTAAGGAGCTGCAGCGCAAGGAATCAGCATTAGCGGAAGCCGCAGCGCTACTGATTTTAAGAAAAAAGGCCGAAGCGATTTGGGGAACACCAGACGAGGACGAATGACCAGCCTCTCAGATCGCTCCATGATAATCCAGCTGGTAGAAGAAGCAGTACTATCCGGAGCAAGCCAGTTCAAAGCCTGTGAGTGTTTAGGCATAACGACAAGAACGCTACAACGGTGGAAAAATCCACATACACATATAGAAGATCAACGACCCTTGAGAACCAAATATGACTCAGAGCGTAAATTGAAGGAAGATGAGGTTGAGTTAATCCTCAAAACAGTCAACTCCCCCGAATTCGCTAGCAAGCCGCCTAGCCAGATTGTGCCGGCGCTAGCTGACCGCGGGGTGTACATTGCTTCTGAATCAAGCTTCTACCGGGTCATGCGTCGCGCCGGTGAACAGCACTATCGTGGACGTGCAGAGCGCCCTTCTGGCAAGCCAAAGGCAAGCCACTGCGCTACAAAGCCCAATCAAGTTTGGTCTTGGGATATCACATACCTGCCCGGACCAATTAAAGGACTGTACTACTTTCTATATCTGATCATTGACATCTTCAGCCGGGACATAGTTGGATGGGAGGTATGGGAAGACGAGTCAGCAGAACACGCAAGTCGACTGATACGTAAAGCTGTTATGTCTCAAGGCATACGAACCCACCAAACGCCACTCATACTTCATTCTGATAACGGCAGTCCTATGAAAGGCGCTACAATGCTGGCAACACTGTATGAATTGGGAGTCACGCCATCCAGGAGCAGACCTCGCGTCAGCAATGATAAACCTTATTCAGAATCAATTTTTAAAACGTGCAAGTATAGTCCCAAATTCCCAACAAAGGGATTCGTATCACTTGAAGCTTCCAGAAAATGGTGCCTGCAGTTTGTTCATTCTTACCGACATGATCACC
>WXFH01000128.1 GCA_009881125.1 Acidaminobacter sp.
CGCGGTTGTGCTTATCGCGGCTTTGCCTATCGCGGCTGTGCCTATCACCCACCGTTGTTCAAATTGCATTAAAGTTATTCGCGGGTCGAAGGCGAAGGCCTGGGAAAGGCCCCAAGCAATGGCCATCTTCCCATAATAGTCTTTATGAGTGTGGGTGAAAAAGGCTTCCAGGACAGGGTCGATCCAGTCATGGGTCAAATAATGGTTCAGGAGCATGACAGCGCCAAAGCGGAATTCAAACTCCTTTTTGGACTTCATACAGGACATAATAAATGGCCAGGCCTCTTCCCTGTTTTCTCTGACAGATTTGAGTCCGGCGCAGAAGCTGTCGCACACGGACCAGTTATCAATTCTGGGAATAAAGGCTTCGAGGTACACGCGGGTCTGGTTTGTGTCGAGACCTATGAAAGACGAGTAGGTCTGACCCCATGTGTCA
>WXFH01000129.1 GCA_009881125.1 Acidaminobacter sp.
GGAGTGGGTTGATAAAGGATTAGTGATTGCCCTATTGGATGGAACTATAATTTTGAAGGATGAAGTGCTTGGCATAATTGTAATATAAATAGTTGAAGATAACTTCCGAAAAACGCGGAAGTAATTTTGAAGTGCGAAAATGAACCGACGGGGTCAGACCCACTCGTCATTTTAACCAACGGGGTCAGACCTACTCGTCTATTTAGACC
>WXFH01000130.1 GCA_009881125.1 Acidaminobacter sp.
TTGCAGGCGTTTGAGCCATTGATATATTTGATAAGCGCTTAAAAAGATTTTGCCGATGGTCTCCCCTCCACCCTGCTTTCAGCACAAAAAAGCAGGCTCTGAGAGACACCTGCTGAAAGTGATTCATTTCAAATTAAAAGTCCATACCGCCCTGCCCTCTTCCAGGGTAAGTGTGACAGATGAGGTTAGACCTAGAAGGTTCAGTCCGACCCAAAAATGGGCAGCGCAGATTCCAATGTCTACGTTGGGGTGCTCCCACTTGAGGTGCTTGTAACCTGGGGGCATGGCAATTTTGACGGTGGACTGGTCGTCTGAGACCTCAAAGCGCCAGTGCTGGCTGTTGGCAGCGGAAGGTGCGAGGCGTGCGAGATCCAGGGCGTGGCGCAGGGGCTCATTGAGGGTTGATACGACCATCGGCTGAATAAAAAGTTCCTCAAGGGGTTTGCGCTTGTAGCTGATGAAGGTTTCGGTCATGCGGTCGACGAGTCTGAGTCCGGAGGTGTCGTGGTAGCCAAGCGGGGTGACGCAAATGGCGCGGCGGCCTTCGACCTCCTCCCCTTTTGAGTAGCCAAAGCCCATGTTGGAGGTCTTGAGGCAGTCCGGGGATGGCAGATGGGGCGAGAGGCGTTCGAGTTCTGCCAAGTGATAGTGGCCGTACCAGCAGGTGGAGATGCCGAGGCTGTTGGCGTAAATCAGGATGAGCTCTCCCAGAAAACCGACTTTGCTGAGGGACAAACTATCCGTTGGGGCTATGAAGGCCAGATTGTCCGGCGGCGAGACCATGCTGAAGTAGAGTTTTTTGGTGGGATCTGCTTTGAAGAAGCGGCACTCAATGTCGTGCTCGAACGGGAGGGTAAGTGTCTGTATAAATTGTGAAAGGGCGTCGTGATGTTCCTGGCTGAGGGGCTCAAGTTTGTATTTGCGTACGGAGCGGCGCGTTCTGATGGCGTTTTCCCATGGAACGGATGGATTCAGCATGGAGATTGCCTCCTTGGCAGTGAATGGGTGAATTTTTTGGTGCAGATTACTCGAATTAAGTGCTTGAGTGGATTTCTATGAAATTCATACCCTGATGATGGATGAGTATGCAGTTGGTTGGATGGAAGGATTGGTTTTCGTTGGTTGGTTTGATCTGAGCTGCTCGGTCGAGAGAAAGGTTTGCTTGGTGCTCGTTTAATAGTTCTTTAATAACAAATGGAAATTCAAAGTGATATAGTCGAGTTAGACAAACCATTCACAATTTTATGTTTGTTTCTCATCCATTCCAATTGTTGTGTTGAGTTAAAGGATTAGATCGCTAGGAGGCGCTGATCATGCCCGAAGAAATAACAAAGAAAGAGACGACAAATAGTAATCGAACAGGTAAAGAAAGTAAACCACTCAGGAGAGTGGTCACGATTCTGGTGATGTTCCTTGTCATTTTGATGTTTGGCGCTGGCTGTGGCCGCGAGACGGAGAATGGTGGGACTCAGGCGGACAACGGGGGTGACAGCGGGGGTCAGACCCAGTCGGGTGAAGAAAAGGACAGCGGGGGTCAGACCTACTCGGACGACGCCCCTTCCTTCACGCCTGAAACTTACCCCCGGGTCGACGGCTCCACGGTAACCATCCCGCTTTCCGAAGCGCTGGCGGCTCGCCTGATGGACATGACACCGGAAGAGGCCCGGCCTTATATTTTACATAACAAAACCCACCAAGCTTACGTCAACCTTATAGAAAAGAAAGCAGATCTGATCTTCGTCACCTCTCCTTCTGAAGAAGAGCTTGCCTTAGCAGCCTCCTCAGGGGTTGAACTTGAAGTCATTCGAGTCGTCAGCGAGGCCTTTGTGTTCCTGGTGAATGCAGATAATCCTATAGCAGGTCTGACCCCGGCTGATCTCCAAAACATCTACACCGGAAAAATTACCAACTGGAGTGAAGTCGGCGGCAAAGACCTCGACATCATCCCCTACCAGCGCCCGGTCAACTCCGGCAGCCAGACGGGTTTTCTTGAAATGGTCATGACAGGTCTGACCCCAGATGGGACAGAACTAAAACCAATGGATCCACCCATGGAACAAATCGTCGCGGAGATGGGGCAGCTGATCAACGCGGTGGCCAGTTTTGAAAATGGCGAAGGCGCTTTAGGGTACTCCTACTTTTATTTCGTCATGGACATGTGGGGCGACGAAAACATCAAACTGCTCGAGGTGGATGGCATAGCGCCGACACCAGAAAGTATCACCGCTGGAACCTACCCTTTCACCACTGCCTACTACGCTGTCGTGCGCCGGGATGAGCCAGAGAACAGCCCGGCAAGACAAGTGGTCAGCTGGCTGCTTTCGGATGGGGGTCAGACCCTCGCGGAGGAGACAGGTTATGTTCGGGTTAAATAGAACTTATCAAGGCAACAACCGCCATTTGACCATTATGCTGCTTATAACCTTTCTATTGCTAGTTTCGGGGTGCACTCAAAATGCGAACACGCCTGAAACGCCGTCAGATGATCCACCGTCACCGTCGGCTGAATCCGAAACGCAAACGGCGGTTCCGACCGCTAAAATTGACCCCCTCAAGCCCGCCCCACCTCCCGACTTGACTCACCTGATCACGATTCTTAATCCGTCAAACTTCGACACCCTCTATTTAAATCCAATCTCGCTCAGTACCTCTCAGCAGGATGTCCCAGGCGCATTATGGCAGAGCACGTTCAAAATCGAAGGTCTGAAAGATGAAAGCATCCAGGACGCCATCAACAATGACCTCAACAGCCTCTACGAAGCCATGGAAAAAGCTGATCTTCCGCCCTACCGCGGCATTTACCAGCGCATCCCTCCAGGCACACCGCATACTATGTTCACCCTGAATGCCTCCGCTCCCTTCAATTTTGAAAATCTCCTCTCTGTGGCCATTTATTCGGATAAAACCTATACATTCAACGATCCCACGGGCGAACGGTCAGAATACATAGGCCGCCTCGAGACCCGCAATTACGACCTTCGAACCGGCGACAAAATCCCGCTTCCCGCTCTCTTTGCAAACCCCGAAACCGCTATGCACCGCATCAATGACGAGGTCGCCAAAATGCTGAGCAGCCAGAACTCCGACGAAGAGCCCGGCTTCGAAAATGGTCTTTACTGGGTTCCGAGGCTGACCACGCCCTTCAAAGGCCTTGAGGCCAACCAGAAATATTACCTGCAGACCAATGGCATTGTTCTCGTCTTCGATCACCAGACACCCGACTTCGACACCGGTTTCTACCCCGCACAAATCACCCTGCCCTTTAATCTCTTCGAAGGCGAGATAGCCATTAGACAGCGTTTTGCCGATGGTTCCGAAACCAACCCCTACCTCAATACCGGCGCCAGAGACCAGCAATTCGTCCAGTCAGACACCTTCTTCAGCCAGCAGCTGATTGCCGGAGAAGAAACTTTCGAAAACACTGACTTCAGAGCATTCCTTCACTACCGCTATCCCAAAGATCTGCCGCCTGCCATTCAAGCCCTTGTTGTGACGACCCTCGAAGAAAGCCGTCTATTCGTGAAATCACTGAAAGCGGATGAAAATCTCGCACCCGGCGAAGAGCCCTACTGTGAAATCGCTCTCGACATCACTGAAGTCGGTCCTTTTTACACCCTCCGCCACTCGGTCTACACTTACAAATTGACAGACGGGGTCAGACCCGCAACAGGATTATCCGCATTCACCATCCGCGAGGACCAACCTCTCGACCTCATGCGAAATCCAGCCTACTTTGCCAGTTATGATGCCGATGGTCACCGGATCTCACTCGAAAGCTGTTTCGATGCCAATGTCGATTATAAAGCGCTCATAGCCGCCGTGTACAACAAGCAAGCTTTGCTGTACGGCTACCCCTCCGTTGATAAGTCGCAGCTGGAAAACGTCATATTTTCAATTGGTCACACTGGCTTTGAGTGCTTCTTTCCCGACCTTGGAGATTATGGCTATATGGGCATGGAGTACAAGGATTTGGGCAGCGAAAACTTGACGATCTTCAATGAGTGACTATTTCTCCATTCTTCCAAAAAGAAAAGTAAGGCCATTGGCTGCACCTTGAAGTCGGGAACCGACCTCAAGATTGATGCCAACGGCCTTACTTTTACCTTTTTATACCTTTAAATTCAATTTTAATATTGATGTAATCAATACCGTCTTGTATTGCGCT
>WXFH01000131.1 GCA_009881125.1 Acidaminobacter sp.
GGTGGGGTCAATAGGCGAAAGCCGCAGACCCGCAAAATGATCCGCCGGGGTCAGACCCGCAAAATTCATCCGCCGGGGTCAGACCCGCAAAATTCGTGAAATAAAAAAAGCCGCTGAGATTGAGAGGGTGCCGGGAGTTGATGACTATCGGCAAACTCTTTAACTCAGCGACTTTATTTGGTGCGCCCGGCATGGGCGATAACTTGGTGGTGCAAGTCCACTACGCGCTCGGTAGCAGGAAGCGTTAGC
>WXFH01000132.1 GCA_009881125.1 Acidaminobacter sp.
GGGTAATCCAGGAATGTGAAAAGCAGGCATCCAATCACTTAATAGTGAGTGGGATGCCTGCTTTTTTTGCTCTACAGTACGGTCTTGCCACGCTAACAAAACAAGAAAGTTATGAGACGCCGAGGAACGGTGAGGTTAAGGCTAAGGTTTAAGCACCAGATTCTCCATATGTGACAAGACGTCAATGTTCTCTATGGGGTTACCGTCAAGACGCAAACTCTCAAGGTTGGTTAAGTCCTTTAAAGGACTGACATCCTTGATATTATTGTCAATGAGCTCCAGTTCCTTTAAGTTTGTCAGGGCGCTCAGCGGCGTTAGGTCCTCGACTTGATTATTATAAAGTTCCAGCGTCTCTAAAGCCGTTAAACCGGATAATGGCGTCAAATCTTTGATTTGGCTGCTGTAAAGACTAATGGTTTTTAGCTTTGTGAGACCGGTGAGAGGGCTTAGATCATCAATTGGATTTTCGCTTCCGGAGAGAGTGACAAGCTCAGTACACGCTGCGAGCGGGGAGAGATCTTGAACTTCACCGAAGGCCAAGTTCAGACTGAACATGGAGGCAGCGCCTTTTAGAAAATCGATGTTTTTAAGTTGACTTTGGCTGATGCTGATGGTCCGAAGCTTGGCCAGGACTTCCTGAGGCAGGGTCGAATAATCAATGCCGGGCTGCAGTGTGATCTGAAGCTTTTCAAGGTTTCTGAAGTGCTTCAAATCCTCAAGGGACGTCATGGTTCCAAATCCTTTGTAACGAACGCCTTCATATTCTACTTCTGTACCAAAATAAAGGATTATGCTCTTTTCTGGAATATCTCCACCGGACAGACTGATAAAATGGTCGCCGCCAATAGTGATCCGCGTAAATTTGTCGAGATCCTCCGGGGTAATGGCATCTTTATTCAATTCTGTCTTCAGCAGTTCGCCAAACACAGGGTCAGAATATTCAATGGGTGCTCCGGCCTCGGTTTTTGAACAGCCTGCGGCTGCGACAACAAGCAGTATAAGTAATATAATGGTTTGGATGAATTTCAGCTGTCTTTTCAACGTTTTATCCCCCTAGCTTTGATAATATTCGAAATGATCTATATTAGTTTTTTCAAGTTTACCACGAGTCTTAAATTGAAACAACTGAGTGAACGCAGAAGTGGTCAAGCCGAAATCGAATATAAATCTAAGAATGAAACTCGGTGTCAGCGGCTTTAGCCTATCGACTCCGAGTTTCATCCAGTTTCAATTCGGTGTCAGCGGCATTGGCCTA
>WXFH01000133.1 GCA_009881125.1 Acidaminobacter sp.
GGATGCTTTTATTTTCATTTTGATTCTCCTTGTTTTGTTTCTCAATATAATGAAGAGCATTCTTCGATGATTTTGCTTCACATATACTCAAATAATAACATTTTTCGTGCAACTCTGAAAATCAATAAGCGTGTTCCAGCAAATTCAAAAAGCCCTCATCCTTCCCAATTTTAAATGACAGGGAAGGGTGGGGGCTTTGGCAGATGGGTCATACGAAAAAACTCAGCAGAATTCATTGTTTTACTGACTCAGTAAAGCAGGCAGGTGAAAGCCTCGTTATACATTACCGTTCCGTGGTCTTCTGCAGCTTCAGATCCCTCTGGGGCAAGTGACGTCCCAAGATAAATCCAATGGTTCCAGCGCCAATCGCGGCCTGCAGGCTGAAAATCAAAGACTCCACCTCGGTGCTGGGCGGTTGGAACAGGGGTTTCACCCAGGGTACATAACTAGGGCTGAAGCGATTTATTGCGTTGAGCGCTATAGCATCCGCGCCTTCAAATTGTGCGCCTTGCTGAGACAACAGCGCCATGAATACAATGCCAGCCGCAGTTGAAAGTAATAACAAATTCTTATTCATTCCATCATCACCCTATTAGTGCCAAGCCGTGCTGGTTCACCAAAATTCAGTGATTTTACAAGATTAATCGCCGCCACGGACAGCAGCCCTTCAATGACACCCAAGGACATCTGAGTCACGGCAAAAATGTTAAAGAACTCAATGAAGGAAGTCATCACGATCCCCTCGGACGGATGCGCCAGCGCCAACTGGTAGGCTGTCATCACATAGGCCGCGACATTTCCTGTGAACACGGCTGAAAATACAGCAATACCTTGACGTTTAGCAATCTTATTCACCGCTTTAAAGACAAAGTAGGTCGCCGCCGGACCGACAATACCCATAGCAAAGACATTTGCGCCGATGGTCGTGAGTCCGCCATGCCCCGCGAAAAGTGCCTGATACAAAAGTACTACAAAACTAACTGCGGTCATAGCCAGCGGTCCCAGCAGCATCGTGCCAAGGCCGACTCCTGTCAAATGAGAACTGCTGCCGGTCACGGACGGCAGCTTCAAAGAGGAGAGAACTAGTGCAAATGCCATGCTGAGCAGAAGCATGGTCATCCAACCTGAGGTTTCACGAGTTTTCCTGCGCAGGGTTATGAAACTTGCCGTCAGCACAGGAAAACTCAACAATCCCCAAGCCACTGCCCACGCCGGTTGAAGATAGCCTTCAACAATGTGCATTGCGCCGGAAGGAACAGGTGCGCTGGCAAGTACTGCGATCGCTGCAGAAGTGGCGATGATCCTTTTTTCGAAACTTGAAAACACTTCACAAACCTCCTTAATAATATAGAAAAAATAGTTTCCCTATTCATCAAAATAATTTCCATTAGCTGTACAGGTGGAGGACTCACAGAATGTAATCCCAAGCGTCCTCGCCTTTAAATTCGAAAGCCTTAAAGATCTGATCCCTGATTTTTAAAAACTCTGGACTCGTTCGATCTCGTTTTCTGGCAAGCGGAACCTCCATCACCATTTTGACTTTGCCTGGGCTTGGTGTCATGATGACGATGCGGTCCGCAAGAAATACGGCTTCTTCAATGTCATGGGTGACAAAGATAATCGTCTTCATTTTTTTCTGCCAGATCCTTTCAATTTCATCCTGCATGCTCATGCGCGTCATGGCATCCAGAGCACCAAGGGGCTCGTCCATCAGCAAAATCTTCGGATCCACCGCCAGGGCTCGCGCCAAAGCGACGCGCTGCTGCATGCCGCCGGAGAGCTGGCCGGGATGGTGTTTCTTGTATTCAGTGAGCCCAACCAGTTCAATATATTCCTCTGCCAGGAGCCTGCTTGCTTTTGCATTCATCCCGGTGGCTTCCAGTCCTAAAGTGACATTTCTCAGTACACTGCGCCATGGCAGCAAACCGTAATTCTGGAAAATAGCGATTCTTTCCACCGATGGTTGGGTGACCTCCTGCCCCTTGACGTGAATACTTCCTTGTGAGGGTCGGTCAAAGCCCGCCACGATGTTTAGCAGCGTCGACTTGCCGCAGCCGCTGGGGCCCAGCAGACAGATGAATTCACCTTCCGCAATTTTCAGGTTGACACTGTCCAGCGCGGATGTTTCTTGCCCGTCATTTTGATGGTAGGAGCGCGACGCATCTTTAATCTCAATAAACATTAAGTACGCCCCCCTTCCGACAAAATGCCCCACTGCTTTTCAATAATGCGCTCAATGAGCCTTACTAAGCGGTCGATAAAATAACCGGAAATACCTATGAAGATGATGCCCGCCAGCACCAAATCCGACCGCAGTGCATTTCTGGAGTCAATGATCAAATAACCAAGTCCGGACTGGGCGCCCACCATTTCACCTGCGACCAAAAATACCCAGGCAGAGCCTATAGCCATATGGAGTCCGTTCATAATCATAGGAAAGGCTGCCGGCAGTATAATCTTATAAAGCAGCTGAGGCTGACGAATCCCGAAATTGGCGGCAACTTTTAAGTACAAAGCGTCGACGCGGTTCACACCGGCTACTGTCGACAACAGGATGGGGTAGAAAGCGGCAGTAAAGATGATGACGACTGCCGGTGCATTGCCAATGCCAAACCAGAGAATGATGAATGGAAACCACGCAATCGGCGAAACCGGCCTTAATACTTGAACAATAGGATCCACAAATGCCCAGACCTTCTTATACCAACCGAAAATGAGGCCGAGCACAATGCCGGAGACCGCTGCTGCTAGGTAGCCGGCGAAAAATCTTCCCAAACTGATCCACACATGAGTCCAAAGTGTGCCATCCTTAATCATTTCAAACATGCCCTGCCAAACCTTCCAGGGGGACGGCAGCAGCGACGGCTCAAAACGACCCGACGCAGCTATTGCCCACCAGACACCGATCAGTATGCTGAGACTGATCACTGCTCTTATAAATTGTTTCACATTTTTCATCACATCACGGCTCACTTTATGCTGTCCACGAGGCTGGTATCGACAAAGTCGCTATAGGCTGGCGGATTCTCAATCAAGCCCATTTCTATCATATAGGACGCCAGCTGATTGTAGTCCGCTTCCTCAAGTCTCAAGTTATCGTATGAAATCCACTTGAGCGACAGTTCCAAAACCTCAGGATCCACCTTTAAATACTTTGAGGTGATTTCGCCGATGGTCGCATCCTTGGCTTCAGCCATCTCCCCAGCCTTGATGTAATCCGACACAAAGGCTGCCGCGGCGTCAGGATACTTCTCGATGAACTCATTTCTGAGGATTAAGCCACAGCATACGGCATTATCCCAAAGATCCCCTGACTCATACAGCGTTTTTCCTACGCCGCCTGCAACCACTTTCGCGCCAAAGGGCTCTGCGACGATATAGCCCGCAATCCGTCCTTCAGAAAGCGCGGCAGGCATTTCGGGCGGCGGCAGCTCAATCACTTCGATATCGTCATAAGTTATGCCATTGTTTTTGAGCATCAGATGCAGTAGTACATTGTGTGTGGACAAGCTGTGCGGGATCGCGAAAGTTTTTCCCTTCAAATCTTCGACCTTATTTATTTCTTTGGAGACCACAACCGCGTTGCCGTCACGGTGGCCAAGCGCGACAGCCTTAAGATCGATACCTTGGGTTTTTGCCTTCATGGCCAGTTCGATCAGCATTGAAGCGCCGTCAATGTTTCCGGTATTGAGGGCATCAACGAGTTCCGTCCATGAGCCAAATTTCACGAGTTCCAAATTGACGTTTTCAGACTTCAGCGCCTTAATTTCGTCTTCGACGAAAAGAGGCAAAGCATGAGTGATTGGGAGATATCCAATTTTAACAGTTACAGGGTCATTTGGTTGTGCCGGCGCATCGACAGGGGCAGGGGACTGCGACTCTGTCTCTTTTTTGGAATCTTTATCGGTACTGCAAGCAGAAAGGCTGACAGCGGTTACGACCATCAAAGTTAAAAGACTTAGCAAAATGAGAAATTTTCGTGTCTTCATGCGGTTTGCACCCTTTCAATCTAGTGTGAGTAAATAGTTCTATGGCTATGCCCAGCCCAATTGGCTGCGACGGGCTTTTAAGTCCTCAACGATTTTGTCGCCAAGCTTGATTGGATCGACTTCGACGACCATGACGCCGCCCAGTGTCTTTCCGGTATCCTCATACAGGTACTTCATGACGTTGTCTGAGCCATGAACCGTGGGATGAACGGCATGATAGGAATTGAGTCCAAGCAGCCTGAAGCCAAGTGAAGCACCAACACCCTTTTCATTGGACCATTCCGGGCTGGCGAAAGCGAACGGCATTTCCTTGAGATCTTTGCCGGAAGCTTCTGCCAGCGCTTTAAACAAAGCGGAAGCTCTGGCGTTGTCAAGACATTCGCCCATGTGCCATACCGGCGGCAAATCTGGCTCAAGGAAGGTTTTTAGGGAACTGCCTGTCTTCTCTAATGCTGAGGTGTGGCAATATCCAAGCTTCAGAAGAGGGAATGAGGCGCACCCGTTAGTCAGCACCATGAAGTTGTTTTCAATGAGTGTTTGCGCGATGTCTGTCACGGCTTTTTCATAAACCACTCTAGGATTGTTGCAGCCAACCAGATTGACTATGCCGGCAATCTTACCGGATTTCAAAGCCTCCGCGATCACTTGTATACTTCCAAATCTGCTGACCGCATACTCCAGGGAGAATCCGACCTCGGCGTCCACTTCATACTGTGGTATGAAGACTGGCACATCTCTTCTTGAGGCAAAACTCTCTATAGCTCTGTCTATAATTTTTTGAGCCAGCGCTTCCGTTTCGTGCAAGTTGGAGTGGTGGTGGTCATAGGCGTAATGTTCCGCACCCGGGAGCCGCCCAGAGTCGCTTGTGGTCACAACCGTTGTTTTGAAGCAAGCGGCCACTTCCATAATGGAAGGGAACACGTCCTGTACATCCGCAACCCACAAATCAAGGGCTCCGGTGCCAAGAACCAGCTCAGCGCCAATGGCGTTAGACAACGGAATAACGCCGCCGTATCGGTACATGGCAGATAACCCAGAGCAGCAAATGCCATAAAACTGAATGCCGTGGGCGCCTTGCTCTCTGGCTTTCTGAATAAACGCTTCACTTCTGCCTTGTTTGACTATTTCGCTGACGAGGACCGGAGAGTGACCGTGAACCGCGATGTTCACGTAGCCTTCCTTAATCCCGCCGAGATTACATTTGACTGTGCTGCGCTCCGGCAGACCAAAGAGACTGTCCATAGCAATGGAAGATCCCAGCACACTGCTCCAGGCAAAAGCCAATCCGCAACGCAGAAGCTGCTTCATGACATTCTGCCAGTCGCTGTCAGTTCCGGTTCCCGTGCGGTGCAAAGATTCAAACACTTCGTGATAAGCGCTGATTGGCATAATGTCGAGAGATTCCCAAACCTTAATTCTCTCCGGCGCTGCGAAAGCATGCAGCGTTTTGTGCTTGGAAGGTACAGCTCTGGAAAGGTCCTCCAGCAATAAATCAGCGAGTTCTCCGGCAACGGTTTCGACCGATTTGCCTTCTGTCAGAATGCCCAGCTGCGCCGCAGCTTTAAACACTTTGTCCACCCCGGCGATGGGCATATGTAAACGACCATCGGCAGAAGCCTTTAAAGCCAGCATGACTTCCCGGCCCCTGGCGCCATGGGATGCGGTGCCTGCAGCAACCCACCGCAACAAATTTCTGGCGACGATCAAATCCGCGTCGGCGCCACAGACACCGCGGGGACTTTTCTTCGTGATCCGGCACGGGCCCATGTTGCAGTTTTTACAGCAAATACCGGCCATTCCAAAGCTGCAGTGGGGCTTTTGGGCGTCGAACCGATCAAAAGGGGTCTCGAGGCCGGACTTTTCAAAGTGGACCAACATGTCTCTGACCGCAGGGTCCGGCGTTTGGTTCAGGACGTCCTCCCTGGTAGAGAAGGTCTTTCTGTATTCAGCTATGGCCTGAGCGTAATCATTAACCGGCGGTGTTGAGGTATGGACTGTACCGGACCGCCCATCTTGAGGGTCCGCATGAGTGTGTTTGTGTTCATGGTTATGGTTATGGTTATGGTCATGGTCATGGTCATGTGTGTGCTCATGCCCGTGGTGGTGGGCGTGGCCATGATCGTGGTGATGGCTGCTGCCCTGAATCTTTCTGTGATATCTGCGCTGTTCGTGTCGGATCATCTTCATCACTCCTGGTTCTGTATTTAGGGGGAAAAGGCGCCTGGTTAGATAAAACCTATAGGATTTGTCGTGATTAACGGATATATTTTGACTGTCTCTATTACCATAACAGTCAAATGTGTAGATTTTATAGTTATCCTATATGATTTGTCGTGATTTACTTAAAAATAGTTATATGTAAAATTGTCCGTCTCCAATTTGATTGGATTCACGGTAATGATCTGCCATGTCCCGCAGCGTTCTTGAATCGACCAGCGCCTGAAGCGCCTGATTCATTCTGTCCCAAACAGTTTCATGAAGACACTGCTGAAGCGCGGTGCGCTGGTCTGACGCTGTGCCTGAAAGTTCATCCGCAATGTCAATAGTACCTTCCAGTGCATGAAGCACTTGGCCGATGGTGATTTCCTCAGGTGCCTTAGCCAGGCTATAACCGCCGTTTGGGCCTTTGACGCTCAGAACGAGTCCAGACTTTTTTAGGAGGGAAAACACATACTCCAGATAATTGAGTGAAATTCCCTGTCTGGCCGCGACCGCACTCAGCTTTACTGGCCTCTCTGTGGCATAGACGGCCAAGTCGATCATACTGCGCAGTCCATACCTGCCTTTTGTAGAAATCTTCATGAGTGTTCACCTCATTTAAGCGTACTATTCCTATAGGATTTATATAAAATTACATTAGGATCGTCTGTTTGTCAATCCTGAATTATAAAAAATATTCAATTAATTCATTCTTTTGATCGCTGGGTTGACTGTCGGCATCCTGTCTCGCAAGCTCTTCGGTGCAGTTCATCAAGGCTTGTACAGTGATATTTTCTGCGATTTCTGAGAGCAAATTGTACATTTCCTCCCAAAGGGGCCTTGTGGTACAGTTTTCTATTCGGTCACACGGCAGCTTTGATTCGGGCAGTATGCAGTCCACCGGCGTCAATGGACCCTCTAAGGCTTTCAGAACCATCAGGACATTTATAGATTCTGGAGGCAGTGCCAATGCATAGCCACCGTTAACGCCGCGGGTACTGTCAATGATCCCAGCGCGCCGCAGCTTTAAAAAAATCTGTAGGATGTAAGTCTCTGACAGACTTAGCCTGGCAGCAATTCTGTTTATGCTGACAGGACCTTCTGAGGCATGCATCGCCAAGTCCACCAGAGCTTCCAGACCATAACGGCCTTTGGTTGAAATCTTCATAGGGCTCACTCCAATAGGATTGATTAGATCAACGCGCATTTCCATGACTATGTCTTGGGGGGCTTAATAATTTATTATCTCACAAATTATGCTGGGACGGACGTATTAATCACTCAAGAAAGGTTAGATTTTCAAACACTTTCAGTCCAGTTTAGGAATTTTATTGTTTTTAATAACTATCACAATATTGTCGAAAAAAGTCGAGCGTGTTTAGATTTAGGGTTGACGTCGTTTTTATTGTATGCCATACTTGCGATGTGAAAAAGATAATCATTATCAATTACATCGGAGGGTCAACATGAAATTATTTGGAGCAATAACACTTACATCACTTACCATACTCACCGCCCTGTTTCTTGGAGGCTGCGCACCAGTGCCGGCAGCCACTGAGCCTGCGGCGCCTGCAGCGGAGGCATCAGCTGAGACTCAAATCGTAAATTTATACACAGATCGCCATTATGATTCGGATGATTTGCTCTACCAGAGCTTTACAGAGGAGACTGGCATCCAGGTCAATGTAGTCAAAGGCAAATCGGATGAACTGATCGAGCGTCTCAAGACAGAGGGAACAGATACTGAAGCGGACTTGTTTATTACCGCGGATGTCGGTCGACTTTACAGAGCAGAGAGCGCTGGTCTGCTTCAGCCCATCGAAAGCGAATTGCTCACCACCAATATTCCTGAGAATTTGAGAGATCCGGATGGACACTGGTTTGGCCTCACAAAGCGCGCCCGCGTGATTGTCTATGCCAAGGATCGTGTAAATCCTGATGAACTTTCCACTTATGAGGCTCTAACGGATTCGAAATGGCAGGGACGTATTCTCGTTCGAGGTGCGGACAGCATTTACAATCAAACTTTGCTCGCGTCATTGATCGAAACCATGGGAGAAGCAGAAGCCAAAGCCTGGGCGGAAGGGATCGTTCGTAACCTAGCCAGAGAGCCAAAAGGCGGCGACCGGGATCAGGCAAAGGCTATTGCTGCTGGCGAAGGTGACATTGCCATAATGAACACTTATTACCTGGGACTGATGCTGAATGGCGCCGATCCTGAAGAGCAAAAAGTTGTAGAGGGCTTAGGCGTCTTTTTCCCGGATCAAGAAGGCAGCGGCACGCATATTAATGTCTCCGGCGGCGGGGTAGTCAATGGTTCAAAAAATATGGACAACGCCGTTAAACTCCTCGAATTTTTAGCCAGTGAAAAAGCGCAAACCTCCTATGCTGAGGCAAACTATGAGTACCCAGTGCTCAGCGGCGTACCGGCAGCTGACTTCCTGAATTCACTGGGCACCTTTAAAGAACAAACCCTTGATCTTTCCAGACTGGGCGAGTTAAATGCCGAGGCTGTCAGGCTGCTTGCAGAAGCAGGCTGGAAGTAATGACTTTCGGACAAAAAAGAAGAAAGGTTGGCGCTGTCATAGCGCTGGCCTTTCTCTGTCTCATTTTGATCAGTCTGCCGGTGCTGGCAATACTATTCAAAATTGAACTGGCAGCGACGCCGGAGTGGCTGCATTTCAAGGAATTTTTACTCAAGGATACGGTTTACAACACCGTTTATCTCATAGTGTTTTCGCTGCTCTTTTCTGCAGTGCTTGGTGTCTTGGCTGCAGTGTCGGTGGCTCTTTTTGACTTCCCCTTGAAGCGGTTTTTCAAGTGGTTTTTCTATATGCCGCTGGCCATACCGCCCTATATAGCTGCCTATGTGTTCGCAGGCATGACAGGTTATACGGGGGTCATCCAGCGAACCCTGAGGACTTATGAAATCCCATTTAAACCTGAGCATCTGGATCTTATGAATCTCCGGGGTGCTGTGCTGATTTATGCGATCACACTGTTTCCCTATGTGTATGGACCTGTACGCGCATTTTTGGAATATCACGCGGGTGGGATGATTGAAGTGTCACGTGTTCATGGCCATTCGCCCGTCAAGATTTTTCTGAAAGTGATCCTTCCTTTAGTGCGGCTGCCGATGGTCGGCGGACTCACCCTCATCATGATGGAAATTTTGGGTGACTACGGTGTGGTGCGCTACTTCAACATTCGCACAGTGAGTTCGGCGATCTTCAGTTCCTGGTTTGGATCCGGTACCACCGCGGTGGCGCTGCGCCTGTCGTTTTATATGATGCTGTTGATTGTGGTCTTTCAAGGCTTTGAAAGCTTCAACCGCAGCCGAAGGCGCTATCACATGTCCGGTCAACAGCCCAGACTTTTGGAGCCCATACCGTTAAAGGGTATGTTACGCTACGGCGTCACGCTGGGACTCCTCATTGTTTCTCTCGTCGTATTCTTGATCCCTGTGGGACAGATGGCTGTCTGGTCAGTGAAGTCCTATAGTCTGGTGAGGTTGGATCAACTCTTTCAAATTATTTACAACACCTTATTCTATAGTATCCTTGCCAGTCTGATCATTTTGGCCATCAATCTGCTGATAGTACAAGTGCGGCGCTGGCAGTTCGATCAAAGAGGCAAACTTATGGATCAAGTAGTTCAGATGGGGTACGCTATTCCCGGCGCAATCATTGCCATAGGTGCCATGGTCATTTTCGTGGGTTTGGACAAATGGCTCTATCCGGTCTATGTATTGTTTAATCCCGAATCCAAAAGACTTATATTGAGTACGAGCACCGTCCTGCTGGTCTATGCTTTTGTCGTGCGTTATATGGCTGCGGGTTATAATAGTGTGCACTCGGGATTCTCGAAAATAGGCATTAAATATAGCGAAGCCGCATCTACCCTTGGGAAAGGAAGATTTTATTCGCTGGTGAAGGTTGAGCTTCCCATGGTCAAGACGTCTCTTATATCCGGATTTTTGCTGACCTTTATCGATATTTTGAAGGAGCTGCCACTGACTTTACTGCTGAGGCCTTACAATTTTAATACGCTGGCCAGCCGCGCTTATGAGTATGCCAATGATGAACGCATTATGGAGGCTTCTGTGCCGGCGCTGATGATTGTCTCTCTCAGTGTCGCAGCGCTTTTGATCTTTGCGGGTATTCATCAGAAAAAATATAAAAGGACCCAGGAAGAGGTGAAGCCATGAATTTGTCTATAGAGCAGCTAAACTTTCAGTATAAAAACTCAAGGGAACGGATTTTTGAGAAATTTGCTCTCAGTGTTCAGGAAGGGCAGATTCTCGCGATTCTTGGAAAGAGCGGGAGTGGCAAAAGCACATTGCTCAGGATCATTGCGGGACTGGAAGAGAACGCTGAAGGGATTATTCGCATTGGTGATAAACTTGTGCAGAGCCGGAACATTTTCGTTCCTGTTGAGAAAAGAAAAGTAGGCTTTGTATTCCAGGATTATGCTTTATTCCCGTTTATGACGGTGTCTCAAAATATTGCCTTTGGAATGAAGGTCAAAGATAAGCGAAAGCTTGAATCGCTGTTCAGCCTGGTTCAGCTGGAAGGACTGGAAAAACGTTATCCCCATGAACTCAGCGGAGGGCAGCAGCAACGAACCGCCTTAGCCCGAGCCCTGGCAGGAGAACCGGATTTGCTGCTGATGGATGAGCCGTTCAGCAATTTGGACAGCACATTGGTCATGGATTTGAGGGAGGATTTAAAGACTATAATAAAGAGTCAAAGAATGACAACCCTCCTGGTGACCCATGATCCGGAAGATGCTTCAGCACTTGCGGATCGAACGTTGATGTTGTGAGATGAAGGGACTGCATCAGATTTCAAATAAAGCTGCAATCAAAGAAAAAACCATTCACCGCTTTAAACTGGATCACAGACTGATCCATTTTAAGCAATGAATGGTTTTTCTGATTTTTAT
>WXFH01000134.1 GCA_009881125.1 Acidaminobacter sp.
GCTCTGAAGTGTTGGCAGCGAGTGTTAATTTGAGGTGGTGAAATCATCATTGTATAATTGCCAAATAAAAAACAACCGACCGCAATCAAATTTGTGTTGCGGCCGATTGAATATTTTGATTGACTGCTTGGATTTGTTGCAGTTTAAATTAACACGCTAAAACCCCAAATAATTACAGCGACAACTTAATGCTCTTCCTGTACTTTGGTTACCTTTGATCCGCTTTTTTCAACAGCGATACGAATTGCTATGGTGAACCACCCGGCGGCAAATCCAATTGACGCATAGAGGAGCTCGCCAACAGCTACCATGAGATAACCTTCGGCTGCGACGGCAGGTATGCCCATCAGACCGAAAAACATACCCGTTCCAAGAAAGATAGCCGCTACATTGTTAAAATACGGGACTTTCTCAAAAAGAAGCATAATAATGACCAATACAAACACGGCCAGCGGAATTGCAACTGTAGCGACATCCAAACCATTTGTCGCAAAGACACCAACCAACAAAAACATAAGGATTGCTGCGGATATACCGACAATAATGCCTAAAATACCGCTAAAAGCGCCTTTTAGGTTAGCACCTAAAAGAAAATAGGCTGCCCAACTGATGAATGTAATAAAAGTTAAACTTGCTTCTGTGGTAATAATCCCAAATCCTTGCAGTAGGTTGGTGGACAAGTCGACAAATCCGGCAAGTGCAGCAATACAGATGGCGTAAATAAATAATTTTTCAGTTTTCATACTTTTCCTCCTCGTTTTTTAATCACTTTTAATTCACCACAAGTACACGTCAGGCCTCCTTTTCATTGAATTAGCAAAAAACTTTCAAGTTGAAAGTTTTTTTGAAAATTGAAGTCAATTGTAAAGGATTGAGCTAATACATGGATTGCTTAGTGATTGATTGACAATGAAGGTGAGAATAATCTAGCACTTTTGAAAGTGTTATATAAAATAGATGATCGATTATGTATTGTTTTTCTAGACATTACTACAGTGATGCAAGGATGTCAAGATTGCCTTGCAAAAAATGATTCAGTGCGATTGTTTTTCTTATTCATTGCATTGAAATAGGCATTAGTAAGTTGTAATTCGAATACACCTCATCAGAATATTATCTATTATCAGAAAAATCTATAAGAGATTATTGACAATCGATTATAGATGATGATACAATCTCGACATAATAAAGATAATCGATTATATGTAATAAGCAGACTGTTAATTTTCTTATATTCGAGGAGGGACAGTAAAGGATTTCAGCAAAACGGTTAAAACATATAATAAGGAGGATTCAACATGACTGATGTTCAAGAGAACGGTTACATTGGCAAAAGCGTGCAGAGAGTCGATGCTTATGACAAAGCAACGGGTAAGGCAAGATTTATTGAAGACTACCAGAGTCAATTTAAAGATCTTCTTCATGTAAAAATTTTACGCAGTCCTCATCCTCACGCAAAAATCGTCAATATTGATTCCAGCATTGCTGAAAAATTACCCGGCGTCGCTACTGTTGTAAAAGGGACAGATCCGGATCTTCCTTGGGAGTATATACCATATGCCAACAATTATTACGGTAATCCAGCTAAGGATGAAGTCATTTGGGCTGGCCAAGCAGTTGTCGCCGTTGCGGCTTCAAGCATTGAGATTGCAGAACAAGCGCTGGAGTTAATAAAAGTCGAATACGAAGTTTTACCTTATGTCATTGACCAAGAAGCAGCCGTTGGTCCTGACGCGATTCCGGTTGTGGATCCAAAACTTGGATTATCTGCAGGCTACCAGGGTCCCCATCCTGATGGTCCCAATGTCCTTGGCAGCTATAAACTGAAAAAGGGCGACTTGGATGCTGCATTCGCAGAAGCAGACGTCATCGTTGAACAGAAGTATTCAAATGACAAAAAATCTACTGCTGCAGTCGAGTGCAATGGTGTCATAGTAGAATACAAGAGCGATGGTATTACCGTTTACACGAACTGCTGTGGTATTCACGGTGTTGTTAAAGAGAAACTTGTTAACATGTTTCCAAATTTATCAGGATCGCAGCTTCGAGTCGTTCAGCCATTCCAGGGCGGAAGCTTTGGAAATCGCTTATTTCCATTGATTGAGCCTCTTGCTGTTGTGATTGCCCTCAGAACAAAACGGAATGTTTCTCACATATTGACCCGTAAGGAAATGTTCACATCTTCTCCTTCAAACTGGCCATGCGTGACCACCCTAAAGCTGGGCGCGAAGAAGGATGGCACAATCATAGCTGAAGAGTTCAAGATCACTGAAAACACGGGTGCATCCATCAACAACTATTATGATGGGAGACTGTCTGGTTCTGGTCTGGTTTGTGTTTATGATGTCCCTAATGTCTTTGGTGATGGGTATGCTGTCAGTACGAATACCGTTCCTTGCGCACCTTATCGCGGACTGGGATGTCCAGAATCTGAATGGGCTATGGAGAACCTGTTGGATGTTCTTGCGGAAAAGCTGGGCATGAGCCCTGTGGAACTGCGCTTGAAGAACTTCATCAAGCGAGGCCATGAAAACGCTTATGGCGAAAAATTAACGAGCACAAGCGTTGCAGCATGCTTAACAGCGGTTGCAGATGCGATTAAACTTGACGAGCCATGTGAGCAAGAGCCTGGACCTTGGCGGAAAGGCAAAGGAATCGCGGTTGGTGGAAAGCAAAATACACCACTCGGTCGTGCTGAAGCGGATGTACTGGTTCATAGCGACGGCAGTATTGAGCTCCTGGTGAGTGTCGACGAGCAGGGGATGGGTGCTCAGACTACGTTGATGCAGATGGTTGCAACCGAATTTGAGATCCCTTATGAGAGTGTCAAGGTGACTAGAGCTGATACTGCCGTTACACCTTTTGACAACTTTGCTGCCTCCAGTCGTACAACATACACAACAGGTAATGCTGTTCGTATTGCCTGTCAGGATGCGATTCGCCAATTAAAAGAAGCCGCTGGCCGCAAATTGGGCGTGGCAGCTATGCAAGTGACGATCAAACAAGGTAAAGCCTTCATCTTGGGATCTAATGTTGAAGAAATTGCAGTGGCAGATCTATTCGAGCCTTTCTCCTTCTTTACAGATCAAAACTGGGGATTACAAAAAGGAACACCTGTCAGAGGCAGGGGTGTTTTCTGCCCGGCACCGGCTGTGCCTTGGTTTGGACCTGGCCATGAGGATGGCCGTACGCCGCGGATGTGGAACTGGTATCAATTCAGTGCCTGTGCGGTTGAAATCGCTGTCAACGTTGAGACTGGACAAATCAAACTGCTTAAGATCGCAAGTGCTGCTGACACCGGCAATCCTATCAATCCTAAATTAGTTGAAGGGCAAATCGAAGGCGGCGTTATCATGGCACTGGGCTTCTCGGTCATGGATGGTCACGTTTATCAAGATGGCGTTATGGCGAATCCTGGATACAATGATTATCGAGTTCCGACCGTGTTGGAAACGCCACTCCAAAGCAACATTATTCCTATCATCTCACCTGATGCACTTCCGGATGGTCCTTACGGTGCAAAGGGCATGGCCGAGTCCATTACAATACCAGTTGGTCCTGCCATCGCATCAGCCGTTTATCAGGCTGCTGGCGTAAGGCCAACTGTCATGCCAATGACCGCTGAAAGGATTCTCGAGTTGATCAATGCAAAGGAGGCAAAAAATGATTAATCCATCTGCTGGAGCAATAAATATCGATTTTCATGTCAATGGAAAGTCTTACTCAATGCAAGTTGAACCTTTTAAAACTATATTGGAAGTTCTGAGAGATGATCTTGGTTTAACTGGTGCTAAAAAAGGTTGTGATGATGGCAACTGTGGCGCCTGCACTGTAATTATGGATGGAAAAGCAGTTAAAGCCTGTTCCCTTCTTATTGGTCAGGCACGCGGCAAAAAAATCACTACCATTGAAGGCTTAGAAGATGAAAATGGATTGCATCCATTGCAAAAAGCATTTATCGATCGATTTGCCATTCAATGCGGGTTCTGTACTCCTGGGATGATCATGACGGCAAAAGCCATTTTGGACGCAAATCCCAATGCCACAGAAGAAGACATTCGAGAAGGGATGCACGGTAATATCTGCCGATGCACAGGTTATGTAAAGATTGTCGAAGCTGTGGAAGCAGCAAGGGATCAAATGAACCGATAAGATGGTCCACTATTTGAGCCAAGGAGGTATGCAGAATGAAATTTGATTGGTATTATGAACCGACTTCCGTGAATGAATGTGTCGAAATTTTGAAAGAATATGGTTCAGAGGCAAAATTATTGGCAGGCGGTACAGATCTTGTAGTTAGATTGAGAAGTCGGGCGCAGAAAGTTAAAGCATTGGTGAGTTTAAATGCAATGCCTGAGTTGTCACGGATCCAAAAAACAGAAGACGGCCTTCATATTGGTGCCATGACGAAGCTTATGGACATCACAAAATCAGAAATGTTCACTGGTTCATGGATGGTTGTCAAGAAAAGTGCTGGCAATGTATCCAGTATGCAAGTAAGAAATGTCGCGACCATCGGCGGAAATACCTGCAATGCTTCTCCAAGTGCTGATACAGTGCCGGGGATGATCGCTTCTGACGCTATAGTAAGGATAGCGGGAACTGAAGGTGAAAGAGCTTTGCCGCTGGAACAATTTTTTACTGGGCCAGGGAAAACGGCTCTTAAGAAGGATGAGATGGTGGTTGGATTTAAACTGCCGGATCTTGGACCTGGTAATGGGGCCGCTTATAAAAAATACGCCATTCGTGGAGACTCAGATATTGCCATTGTTGGCGTAGCGGCGCGTCTCAAATTGAGCCAGGATGGCATTATTGAGGATGCCAGAGTGGTACTTGGCGCAGTGGCTCCGACACCAATCAGGGTGCCATCTGCTGAGCAAATGCTCATTGGTCAAGTATTGACAGACGAATTGGCGGCTAAAGCGGCACAAGCTGCTTCCGATTTCTGCACACCAATTACGGATGCAAGAGCGACTAAGGAATACCGAAAAGAAATGGTCAGAGTTTGGACACAATACGTTCTTAAAGAGGCTCATAGTAACGCTCAATAATTTTCAAAAACCAATTCGTAACCGGCGAAATCCAATGTGATCGTCGGTTACGAATATATTCAAACAGAAACCATAAAGAAATGAGGAATAGATCATGGAACGGATAACGCCCAACGTCTTTACAGAAACCAAAATCCGGGGGTGCAATCCTGGTATTGTGTTTACCAGTGAGGGCGCTGTTTTTATCGATTCAGCGCAAATTCTCACCTATCTTTTGGATACCATTGAGTTTGCTCGAAGCAGGGGAGATATTAAATACTTGATTAACACAGAACCACATATTGATCATATCTTTGGAAATCACTGGTTCGCAGGTGTATGTCCTGTCATAGCTCATGAGAAAATAAATAAAGATTTTTTCCTGGTCCCTGGCACTATGGATGGCTATGATTACAGCGTTGATGTGCTGACGCGCCAAGATCCAAAGGGATTGGAGCATATGCCATCCCGCGAAAAATATATTGTGAATAGACCACAGATTACATTCAGTGAGAATATGACCTTAAAAGTGGGCGAACATACTTTCATGCTATACCATACGCCAGGGCATTCGGATTCTCAAATTGCGGTTTATGTTCCAGAAGAGCGTGTTGTGTTTGTAGGGGATACTGTTTTTTCCGACTGTCAGCTTTGGCTGCATAGCGCCAATATTGAGGAACTTCTGAAGTCTCTTGAATTCATTCATACTTTAGATGTAGATTATGTCATACCAGGACACGGGCCTGTCGTAACCAAATCCTATTTAGAAGAACAGATTGCTTTTATTCAAGAATGGATCAAAGCAGTGGATCAAGGGATAAAAAAAGGCTGGTCAAAAGAAGAATGTATAAAAGAAATTAGCTTTGCAGACCGTTTTCCAGTAGATATTGGCCAGGACGAGATGATGGATTATATTCAGCGCACCAATGTTGTGAAATGCTTCGATTATCTCGAGGCGCAACGTATTCACCCTTAGTGTCGGGAACTGTTTATCAAGAGTGATTAACGATCCAAATTTATTGATATATTAAAAGTGAAGGCATATTTTGGCTTTTAAAATAATCGATTATCGATTATTTTCAGAAAAGGAGAAGTGTATATGAAATTTAAACCAACCGAGCATATCACCATCATAGGTACGGGCATGATAGGGGCTAGTCTGGCTGCACTTTTCACCGGGAATGGATTTCAAACGACCATGCTCGCAATTGATGAGAAAACAGCATCTGATGGCAAGGCAAGGTATGACGACAGCTTTCGTGATCTCATCAATAAAAAACTCGTGACGGAAAAGCAATATGAAGCAAGTTCAAAACTGCTCAATTTTTCGCTGGATTATGCAGATGTTGCTGAAACTGATTTTATTTTTGAATGTGTTGTTGAGCGTATTGAAATTAAACATGAAGTCTATAAGAAGATCGAACAGCACTGCAAACGATTTAAAGCCATTGCTTCTTCAACCTCCGCCATCTCTGCAGACGACTTGGCTGCAGGACTGCAGGACAAAGAGAAACTGTTGGTGGCTCATCCCTGGAATCCACCACATCTTGTCCCGTGCGTTGAACTAGTAAAAAGTCAGTATACCAGTGATGAAGCAGCATCTTATCTCTATGAGATTCTTGAATCTGTTGGACGGAAAGTGGTCATGATGAAAAAAGGGGCACCGGGATTCATTGGGAATCGACTTCAACACGCACTTTACCGAGAAGCGGTGCATATGGTGGAACAAGGAATCGCGACACCTGAGGATATTGATAAAACTTTAAAATACAGTTTTGTTCCGAGATATACTTCAATCGGCATCTTTGAGCATTTTGACTATGCCGGATTGGATATGATCGTCAGTATCGATGACTACCTGTTCCCGGATCTAAGCAACGCTGACCGGACTCAGGATTATATCCGGTCACGTTATGAAGCGGGAAATCTTGGTCAGAAAACAGGACTAGGTGTCTATGACTGGTCAAATGTTGATATGGAAGATTTTCGTGAGCGAGCAGCGAAACCTTATTATAGTTTTTTTAATTGGAATTTACCTGAATAGTCATGAAGTGAAGTAAAAAGGAGTGAGGGTCAGTGATTTCTAAAGAAAAAAAACGCTGGATTTATCAAACGATGAATCAGATTAGATGGTTTGAACTCAAGGCGCAGAGCTTGTTTGAGCAAAACAAACTGCGTGGCTCTGTACATCTGTATGCAGGTGAGGAAGCAGTTGCAGCAGGGGTTTGTGCGCTGCTTCGAGATGAAGATTATATTACGAGTACTCATCGAGGACATGGTCATTGCATTGCGAAGGGCGCCAGACTTGATTTCGCAATGGCGGAGTTGATGGGGAAGGCAACAGGTTATTGTAAAGGCAGAAGCGGATCCATGCATATCGCTGATTTTACTAAAGGAAACCTGGGAGCAAACGCGATTGTCGGTGGTGGAATTCCAATTGCGACGGGCGCTGCTTTGGCAGCAAAGCTTAAAGGCACTGACCAGGTTGCAGTGTCGTTTTTCGGCGACGGCGCATCCAATGAAGGGACTTTCCATGAAAGTTTAAATATGGCGGCCGTTTGGAAGCTTCCGATTGTTTTTGTCTGTGAGAACAATGGATTTGGAATCTCAGTCCCAGTGTCTCAATCAACCTCAGTTGAGAATATCAGTGTGCGCAGTGTTGGATACAATATGCCTGGTATTACTGTTGATGGCAATGACGTCTATGCGGTTTATGAAGCCGCTGAGGCTGCGATTTCACGTGCAAAAGCCGGAGATGGACCAACCCTTATTGAGTGTAAAACCTATCGTCATTTGGGTCATTGGACTGGAGATCCACAAGTTTACCGTTCGAAGAGTGAAGTGGATGATTGGAAAGAAAACAAAGATCCCATTAAAAAATTCCGTGAGAAATTGATTGAAGAAGGTACATTCACCGCTGACGAGCTGGATGCCATTGAACATGCGGCCATTAAAGAAGCAGATGAGGCAGCGGAGTTTGCCATCCAGAGTCCTGAGCCAGATCCGGCGCATGTCATGGACGACGTATTTTATGTGGACAAGGAGGTTGTTCAATGAGTATGAAGACGTATTCAATGGCGATTCGCGACGTCATTGCTGAAGAAATGCGCCGCGATGAGCGCGTGTTTATCATGGGAGAGGACATCGAAATCCTGGGCGGTGTTTTTGGCTGTACCAAAGATTTATATAAAGAGTTTGGCGTTGACCGCGTTCGAAATACCCCTATTTCGGAGGCCGGAATGATTGGAGCCGGCGTTGGCGCGGCTTCAGCAGGAATGCGGCCGATCGTGGAACTCATGTATATGGATTTTACGCTCGTAGCAGCAGACCAAATTATTAATCAGGCTGCCAAAACGCGGTATGTCTTTGGCGGAAAAGCTGAAATACCTCTGGTCATCCGAGGTCAACAGGGCATTGGGCGCGGCAATGCGGCGACACACAGCCAAAGCCTGGAGACACTTTTTATGCACATTCCCGGATTGAAAATAGCATGCCCGTCAACTGGCGCAGACGCGGCCGGGCTGCTCAGAACGGCAATACGAGACAACAATCCAGTATTGTTTTTTGAACATAAAGCCCTCTATCCTGTGAAGTTCGAAGTACCAGATGATCCAGATTTCATGATTCCATTCGGTAAAGCAGATATAAAGCGCCAAGGAAAAGATGTCACTATTGTGGCTTCATTGCTTTATGTGAGTCGTGCCCTGGAAGCGGCAGAAGAGCTGAAGAAAATGAACATAGACGCTGAGGTAATTGATCCGAGAACTTTGGTGCCGCTGGATATGGAAACGATTATAGAATCCGTGAAGAAAACAGGCCGGCTTGTGGTCGCTCATGAAGCCCATAAAACTGCTGGATGGGGCGCTGAAGTGGCATCACAGGTTACAGAGAACGCGTTTAAATATCTGGATGCACCACCCTTTAGACTAGGCGCGAAAGCCTGCCCGCTGCCTTTTAACTTAGAACTGGAAAGTGCTGTCGTACCAAGTGTGAATGATATAGTCAACGCAGCGAAAGCTGTTTGCTACCAAAGATAAGGAAGGTAAATTATGGCTCAAGTAATTATTATGCCAAAACAAGGTCTGCAAATGACAGAGGGTACAATCACAGAATGGTTGTTCAATGAAGGGGATCTGGTTCAAGAGGGAGAGTCTCTCTTTGAGATGGAAACCGACAAGCTGTCAATTACAATAGACGCCACGACCAGCGGTACTTTGCTCAAAATCATTCATGACAAAGGTGAGGTCGTTCCAATTACTCAACCGATTGCGGTAATTGGCGAACCGGGTGAGGATATTTCAGAAATCCTACAAACACTGAACGTGATAATAAGCCCAACAGCATCCGGTGCAGAACCTTCAGCTGCTGTGATTCAAAAGCCGCTCGAAAGCCTTGAAAAAAATGACGTAGTTTCACCATCTCATGGGCAGTATGCTTCACCTCGAGCAAAAATGACTGCTGAAAACATGCAAATCGATTATCACACTATCTCAGGTTCGGGTCCTGAAGGGATGGTTATTGAACGGGATGTATTGGCTTATTCGCAGATAGACTTACCTAAAGCTTCACCACTGGCGCAAAAGGTTGCTGCTTTAAATAATATGGATCTGAATCAAATAACAGGTACCGGACTTCGCGACAAAATCATGTCTCAGGATGTGTTGGCCGCGATTGCCGCTAAAGTCGAAGCTCGAAATTCGAAGACCTCAAGAGGAGAAAAACTGATAGCCCTGACCGGTATGCGCAAGGTTGTCGCTTCACGTATGAAAGAAAGCCTTCAGGAAATGGCGCAAGCCAATCATCGCATAACGGTGGATATGACTGAGGCGGTTAAATTGCATGAACAACTTAAAAAAGCGGATGTAAAAGTCAGCTATAACGATATTGTCCTCAGATGCGCCGCAAAGGCTTTGACAGAATTTCCAATGATGAATACGTCATGGTCAGATGACGGTATTTTAATAAAAGAGTATGTGAATTTGGGTGTGGCTGTATCCGTTGGAGATGGATTGATCGTTCCTGTCATTCGAGACGCGGATCTCATGTCGTTGCCAGAACTCGCATCCTGTTCAGTGGAATTGGCAAAGAAAGCAAAAGATAATACGCTGCAACTGGATGAATACACGGGTGGAACCTTCACGGTTTCAAATTTGGGAATGTTTGACATTGATGGTTTCACCGCAGTCATCAATCCTCCTGAAGCAGGTATTCTGGCAGTAGGTAAATTGGCTAAACAGCCAGTGGTGATTGGTGATGAGATTGTTATACGCAGCATGATGCAGCTCAGCTTGACTTATGACCATAGGATCATCGATGGCGCGCCAGCCGCAGAGTTTCTAAGAAGGATCAAGACACTTCTTGAAAATCCTGGACTTTTGATTTAATGGGAGGAAAACCATGAAGTATGATGTTGCAATACTTGGGGGCGGTCCTGGAGGGTATGAATCCGCAATTAGATGTGCTCAATTAGGACTAAAAACTGCATTAATTGAAGCCCGGGATCTTGGAGGAACCTGTTTAAATCGCGGGTGCATTCCTACAAAAGCTTTGCTTCACAGCGCAGAAATTTATGAAAATGCCAAAGAGGCTGAAAACTTTGGTGTTTCTACAGGTACAGTGACCTACGACTATGGCGTGATGGCAGCACGAAAAGACACAATCGTAACGAGTATACGCAAGAGCATTGGGATCATGCAAAAAAAACACGGTGTAGAAGTCATTAATGGGTTTGGAAGACTCAAGGATTCCCAAACCATTGAGGTAGGCGAACAGCTTGTCAAAGCAGACAAAATTATTCTTGCGATGGGTTCTGTTCCCTCTCGGCCGCCTATTCCCGGTTTGGATGGGGAAAATATTTTGACCAGTGATGAGGTTCTCGCCTTGAAAGATTGCCCGGAAAGCATGATCATCATTGGCGGCGGTGTGATCGGAATCGAATTTGCGACCCTTTATGCGACACTAGGCAAAAAAGTAACCGTGTTGGAAATGATGCCATCCATTCTTCCCGGTGTAGACCGTGATATGGTCGAGTTGATTTCAATGGTTTTGGAGACCAAAGGTGTTGAGGTCATCACCGGTGCTAAAGTCCTCTCCATTGAGGGCGGCAAAAACGCGAAGGTGAACTACAGCTTAAATGAAATTGAACAATCCGTCGTTGGGGGATGCTGTTTGGTCAGTGTTGGAAGAAGTCCAATGACGAGTCAAATT
>WXFH01000135.1 GCA_009881125.1 Acidaminobacter sp.
TGGAAGGGATCCGCTAAAGATTGGGCGGGCATGCTTCAAACAGAAAAAAAGCAAAATATTTTGCGGCGGAAGCGCAAAATGTTTTGCTTTTTTACATTTTTAAAAGGGTTTTTACTCCAACATCCAATCACCACATAAATATTATCAGAATATTAGAATGATTATGCGTTCTTAGCTCTCATATTATTGGAAAAATAAATTTTAATTTGTCTATAGATTCATTTTGAAATTTCAGAAGCTGAAAATAGTAGATTATGAACCTGTTTTCGGCGGGTTTCCTTCATTATATAGTACAAAAACAGTAAGAAAAACAATATATTGCAGGAATGGCTGCGGAATGCTGGAGGTGGGGGTGAAATGACCATCGGCAGAAAAAAAATTTTAAAGATTTTGAAGTAATCTGAAATATTTTTATGCGTTTTGGAAATTTGGCACGAGGCTTGCGTATATAATTGGCAAGACCCACACATGTGGGTAAATTTTCGGAGGTGGCTTTCAAAATGCAAAAACCAAATGTTAAAGTGGCAATCTGGGGCTTCGGCGCAATGGGCAGCGGAATGGCAAAAATGTTGCTTAAGAAAAAAGGTGTTGAAATCGTAGCAGTTGTTGACCGCAACGCAACTCGCGTTGGAAGAGATATATACGAATACCTTGGTGTAGAGCGCGGCGACCGTAAGCCGGTCATCATCAGCAATGACTTTGACGCGACGATCACAGAAAAATGCTGCGACGTCATCATGACTGCTACTGATTCTTATACAAAAGAAGCGTTCCCAAGAATCAAAGCTTGTCTCGAAAAGAAAATCAACGTCATTTCAACGGCTGAAGAAATGGCTTATCCACAAGCGCAAAACCCTGAGCTTGCTGCAGAGCTCGACCGCATCGCTAAAGAAAACGGCGTCACGGTTCTCGGCACAGGCATCAACCCTGGCCTCATGATGGACCTTCTTGTCGTCTGCATGACGGGCTGCATGGAAGATGTTGAGCACATCCAAGCCAAGCGCGTCAACAGCCTGTCTCCATTTGGCCCGGTTGTTATGCACGAGCAAGGCGTCGGCAGCAAACTCGCTGACTTCGATACAAATGTCAAAAACGGTACCCTCGCTGGCCACGTTGGCTTCGCGGAGTCCATCCAAATGATCGCTGACGCGATTGGCTGGAAAGTTGACAAGTTCGAGCAGCAAATGAGCCCGATTGTCACAGAAGTTGACAGAAAGTCTCCATACGGCTTTGCCGCAGCTGGCGACGTCGCTGGCGTCACTATGACAGGTCAAGGTTTCGTCGATGGCGAAGTCAAAATCGATATGATCCATCCGCAGCAAATCGAGCCTGAAATGGGCGGCACCAGCACTGGCGACTACATTACGATCAAAGGTTCACCTGCGATCAATATGTCCAATACACCTGAAGTCGAGGGCGGCATTGGCACCTACGCTATGTGCGTCAACATGATCCCTCACGTCATCAACGCTGCGCCAGGCCTTGTCACTATGATCGACCTTCCGGTTCCACGCGCGATCATGGGCGATTTCAGAGACTTCATCAAGTAATTCAGATGACATTTTAGGTTAGGATCAGCGCATCTGGGGTTTTAACCGGCGCTAAGTTGGCTAAACCCCCGAATGCTTTTGTGTTTGCCGATGGTCGTTATCATCCACAATATCGCATCGAAGTATCTTTCGGGGACTTTCGTGAGGCGGGTTTGGTTGTGGGATGGGTGACCATCGGCTAAAATAATTACTTGTTTTTATTGAAGCATTTTGGGGATCAGAGCATAGTTGGAGATCTCCAATTCAGGGATTCAGAGATGAAAAGGATGGTGTTCACTATGGCAGCGAAAAAAGGGGATTGGGTGCGAGTGCACGATACGGTTTTAACGCCGGATCAGCGCGCGCCGCAGGTACCTGATGATACTAAGGCGGTGCCCCTTGAGCTTTGGGTGAAGGGCATTGCGGAGAGCGACGCGCAGATGGGCGAGACAGTCGAAGTTGTGACTTTGACTGGCCGGCACGTGACCGGTGAGTTGGTAGAAGTGTTTCCAACTTATTCGCATTCGTTTGGGGATTATGTGCCGGAGCTATTGACGATTTCATGCCAGCTTCGAAGCATTTTGTTCGGAGGTGACGACAATGAGTAATTTAGAGGTTAGAGACAATTCCTATGAGGCGGTCATGAGCCGTCGAAATGAGATTATGAAAAAGGCGGTCGGCATTGACTATGCTGATTTTGAGAGCGGCACGATCGCATTTGACTATGAAAAAATGATGAAGGAAACCGGCTATACACTTGAAGAGATTCAGAAGATCCAGAGTCAGACGAGTGTTGGAAACACGCCGATTTTTGAACTTAAAAATATAACTGAGCTTGCCAGAAAATACGCGGCACCTGGCAAAGGTGCAAGGATTTTTGTCAAGGACGAGGCGGGCAATCCGTCCGGCAGCTTCAAAGAGCGACGCGCGGCGACGGCCGTCTATCATGCGAAGCGACTTGGGTACAAGGGCGTCATTGCGGCGACAAGCGGCAACTACGGCGCAGCGGTGGCTTCACAGGCTGCCATGCAGGGGCTGAAGTGCATTGTGGTTCAGGAGTGCTACGATTCCAAAGGCGTTGGTCAGCCGGAGATCGTTGAAAAGGCTCGTAAGTGTGAGGCCCATGGCGCTGAAGTGGTTCAGCTTTCTGTTGGACCTGAGCTGTTTTATACGTTCTTACGTTTGCTGGAAGAGACTGGATACTTTAATGCTTCTTTGTATACACCGTTTGGTATTGCGGGCGTTGAGACGCTGGGCTATGAGTTGATCATGCAGATGCGCGAACGCATTGGCCGGGACCCGGATGTGGTCGTGGCAACGAACGCTGGCGGCGGCAATTTGACTGGTACGGCTCGCGGCCTGATTAAGGCAGGCGCTCTGAATACACAAGTTGTGGCGGCGAGTGTTAATCTTGCGGGCCTCCATATGGCGAGCGATACTATGTTTAACAAGAAATCCTTTACAACTGGGCATACGGGCTTTGGCGTTCCGTTCGCTACTTGGCCGGACCGTTCGGATGTGCCGCGTTCTGCGGCGCGACCGCTGCGATACATGGATCGCTATCTCCAGGTTAATCAGGGTGAAGTTTTTTACATCACAGAGGCGATGGCTCAGGTGGAAGGCCTCGAGCGTGGACCGGCGGGGAATACGGCGCTGGCGGCAGCATTTTCTCTGGCTCAGGAGATGGATCGCGATCAGATTATCGTGGTTCAGGAGACTGAATATACTGGTGCGGGCAAGCATCATGCATCGCAGCTTTCGTTCGCTCGCAACAATGGCATTGAGATTGTATTTGGGGATCCAAGGACGGAAGTTGCAGGGGAATCCATTGTCATTCCTGAGAATCCTGGCATGATTAGGGCTGTGGATCTCGACATGACAAAGCTTAGGAAATCGTTAATCAAGAATGCTGTTGTCAATAACAAAGTTACAGAAGTCAGCGATGCTGACGTTGCGTTCCTCGCTGTAGAGACAAAGACGGACGAAGCATTTGTTCGAGCGGCGCTGAAGGAAATTCTTTAAAAGTGACATTTGGGGTCAGACCCGCGTGGACATGACACATGGGGTCAGACCCGCGTGGACATAAGAATTTGACACATGGTGTCGATAGGCGCTAGCCGCAGACCCGCATGGCCCGAGGGTGACACATGGGGTCGGACCCGCAATATAATTTAGGCTCAAAAACACCAACTAAAACAAATATTAGGAGGTTACTCATGAAAGGTTCTGAAAGAAGAGCAGACGACTTCGAGTCGAGACGCGAGCACCTTAAAAACATGACGGACGAACAACTCAAGGATTATTTCTGGCAGTTGACTGAAAAAGTGGTTGATCCACTTTTGGAACTGGCGCGCACTCACACGACGCCATCTGTTGAGAGATCTGTCCTGCTTCGTATGGGATTTTCAAGCCTTGAAGCTAAGCCGCTTGTAGAGGGTGCCATTGATCGCGGGTTGATCGGACACGGCACGGGCAACGTAATTTACAGAATCGCGAAAGAAAAAAATCTTTCTGTTCGTGAAGCAGGACTCGCATTGATCGAAGGTAAGTTCTGGGATGACGCTGTAACTATGTTCAAAGGAGGTAACAGATAATGACGATTAAAGCCACAGATAAACTCGATATCCGCGCCATTATCAGCGACCTCGAAAGTTATGCGCCTAAACGTCGCGGCTGGTCTTGGAGAAAGCCGGCGCCGGGGCTAAAGCTCGGACCTTTTGAATATGCCGACTGCAGCGAGCCACTCAAGAACGGCATTGGCATTCCATGCGATATCCAGTACTTCGGAAACCTGGATCCACAACCACTCAACACAATCACCACCGAAATAGCGTCCGGCCGATTCGAGGACGACATCCGACGCATGCGCATGGCTGCATGGCACGGCGCTGACCATATCATGGTCATCAGGACCGCTGGTCAATCCCATTTTGACGGGCTGATTGAAGGCTCCCCGCAGGGCATCGGCGGTATTCCAATAACCAGAAAGCAAGTCAGAGCTCACAGAAAAGCGCTCGATATGATTGAGGAAGAAGTCGGCAGACCAATCAACTACCATTCTTACGTTTCAGGTGTTGCAGGTCCTGACGTCGCTGTTATGTTTGCTGAAGAAGGCGTTAACGGCGCTCACCAGGATCCACAGTACAACGTCCTCTACAGAAACGTCAATATGGTGCGTTCCTTCATTGACGCTGCAGAGTCGAAGTCCCTAATGGCATGGGCGGATATGGCGCAAATCGACGGTGCCCACAACGCCAACGCTACAGCGCGCGAGGCCTGGAAAGTCATGCCGGAGCTCATTGTACAGCACGCCATCAACTCGAAATACTCTGAGAAAGTCGGGATGAAGCGCGAAAATATCTGCTTGTCGACGGTGCCACCATCGGCGAGCCCTGCACCTGCACTTAAATTTGACCTCCCGTATGCTGTTGCGCTCCGCGACTTCTTCGAAGGTTACAGAATGCGCGCGCAGATGAACACGAAGTACATCACGTCGTCTTCCCGTGAAGCGACGGTCACCCACGTCCTTAACATGATGATTTCCAAGCTCACCAGCGCGGACATCCAGTCCACCATCACGCCGGACGAAGGTAGAAACGTGCCTTGGCATGTTTACAACATCGAGGCGTGCGACACGGCGAAGCAGACTTTTGTGGGCATGGATGCACTCATGGAGATGGTCGAGCTGAAGTCGGAGGGCGTCCTGCGGGAGACCGCGCGTGAGCTGAAAGAGCGCGCAGTGCTCTATATGGAGGAAATCCTTGAGGTTGGCGGCTACTTTGAAGCGGTCGAGAAGGGCTTCTTCGTTGACTCTGCGAAGTATCCGGAGCGCAATGGGGACGGTATCGCCCGCAAAATCGATGGCGGCGTGGGCGCAGGCGCGGTATTCAAGCGCGAAGCGGACTACATGGCGCCGGTCACAGCGCACTACGGCTACAACAATGTCGAGCAGTACGGCGCTGAATTTGTGGGTGCCCCTTCGAAGCTGATTGACGGCTGCACGCTCGAGGACCGCTCGAAGATTGTCTACATCAATGAGCTGGACGAGAATGACAACGTTGATAAGCGTATCGAAGAAGTGGCTAAGTATTATGACACCAACGTCATCAAGCCTGAAGTACAGTGGCTTGCCGATGGCGTCGTCACCATCGACCTCTTCCTCCCAACATCCAAGCGTAAGGCTGAATTTGCAGCGATTGAATTTGCGAAGAAGATGAATCTGACAGATGTTGAGGTCATTCACCTCGAAGTAATGCATCCGGCAGAAGGTACCCGCGTTCAGGTTAAGGGTGTTGTCGGCTTTGAATTGGATCTCGATAAGCTGGAGATTTCGCCTGAGCCAGAGGTTCTGTCTGATGAGGAGATACGTGCGATTATTGAAGAAAAGCCGATGCTCCTTGTCGCTGCAACTGTTGGCGAAGATGAGCACTCTGTCGGAATGCGTGAGATCATTGATATCAAGCACGGCGGTATTGAGAAGTATGGCATTGAAGTTGAGTATCTTGGCACATCTGTTCCGGTCGAGAAACTGGTGGATGCGGCGATTGAGCTCAATGCTGATGGCATTCTCGCCTCGACGATCATTTCGCACGATGATGTACATTACAAGAACATGAAAAAGCTTCACGAGTATGCGATTGAGAAGGGTGTCCGTGACAAACTTTGCCTGGCAGCGGGCGGTACTCAGGTTACTCCGGAAATCGCGCGTAAGAATGGCATGGATGAGGGCTTTGGCCGAGGCACGAAAGGTGTCAACTTGGCGACTTTCCTGGTGAAGTGCAGGGAAGAGAAACAGAAGTAGGGATTTGAAATAAGGACAGCGGGGGTCAGACCCAGGCAGCCGGTTCTGGAGTATGGACATGGTGCTGTGGGTCTGACCCCCGCTTTTTATTTTGTTAATAATGTAAATACAAATTTGAAAAATAAATATATGTTTTGTTAAAGTGTCACGTTATAATCAATTTATGTGACTGCTCTTTGTGGGTCGACGACTGCAGTTCCGGCAGTGTATGGTGCCAATCAGCCTGATAGACCCTATAGTATATAAAGGCGGGATAACTATGAAGTTTGATGTTTTGGTTGCTGAAATTGGGAGCACAACAACTGTGGTAAATGCATTTACCAATTTAAGTACTGATCCGACTTTTGTCGGTCAAGGACAAGCAGCAACAACAGTTCTTGATGGAGACGTTACAATTGGACTTAGCAATGCAATTGATGATTTACGCACGAATTTGAGTGTTGATAATATTGAATACAATGAATTACTTGCAACTAGTTCGGCTGCAGGCGGATTAAAAATGACTGTTCATGGACTTGTCTATGATATGACAGCAAAAGCTGCCAGAGAAGCGGCTCTTGGTGCTGGTGCCAATATTCACCTTGTAACTGCAGGTCGGCTTCGACGAAGTGATTTAAAACATATAGAGAGTATCATGCCTAATATTATACTTGTTGCTGGTGGTGTAGATTACGGTGAAAGAGATACTGCTCTGTATAATGCTGAAATGATTGCAGGATTGGATATGAAAGTACCTGTAATCTATGCAGGAAATATACAAAATCATGACGATGTTGAAGAATTATTTGAAGAATGTAAGAAAACTGAGTTGTTATATATTGTAGATAATGTTTATCCAAAAATAGATGTCTTAAATGTAGAACCAACCAGAAAGGTTATACAGGACGTTTTCGAGGAGCATATCGTTCACGCGCCAGGAATGAGTCATGTAAGAGATCTGGTTAACGGTCCAATTATTCCGACGCCTGGAGCAGTGATGGAGGCGGCGAAACTTTTAAAAGAAGAACTTGGCGACTTGATTGTTTTCGATGTCGGGGGAGCTACAACGGATCTTCATTCGGTGACTGAGGGTAGTGACGAGATTAACCGGATTTTGATCAATCCAGAACCAACTGCGAAGCGTACAGTTGAAGGTGACTTAGGAGTCTATGTTAATATGCTCAATATTGTCGAGCTGATAGGTAAAGATAAGCTGATGCAAGATTTGAATATTGATTCAGAAACACTTGAGCATTTGATAGAGACACATCCACCAATTCCAAAAACACCATTACAAATTAAATTTGTTGAACGATTGACCCTCGAAGCTGTTGTTCAATCTTCACATCGGCATGCAGGTGCCTTTAGAGATCTTTTCGGTGGCTCAGGTAAAACTCGTATGGCTGAAGGCAAAGATTTAACGAGCATCCAATATATAATTGGTACGGGTGGCGCTTTAACACGTTTGCCCAATAGAGTTGAGATAATGCGCGAAGTTTCAAGGAGCAATAAAGGCAATAAGCTATTGCCTACGCCTGAAGCTAAAATTCTGGTGGATAATGATTATATAATGGCATCTCTCGGAGTTTTATCTAAAGAATATCCAGAAGCTGCCTTGAAGCTTCTGAAGAAAAGCATGAAATTGATTTAGATCCCGGTATCCGCATGTCAAAAAAATACATTTGCAATTACCAATTATTTCAAAAAGGATTTTAAAAAGTTATGTCGAATCTGTTGGTTAAACCAATTTTAGGAGCGTGAGCCCATGCTG
>WXFH01000136.1 GCA_009881125.1 Acidaminobacter sp.
AGTCCTGCTTATTAATGCAGGCGGCTCATTGGGTTTTTCCATAGTATCAGCTATGGCTTGATGTTGAAATCCTTCATTTTCCCAAAAGGTCAATTGTCCGGTTTCTATGCCGGAATCTGCCTCCACGGTGCCCTCCCGGTCAACGTCCCTTGGGCTTCCAGCCATCCCCAAGGCCGGTTTAACCTCTTCCACACCAACTATAGGCGTCAAATAATAAAGGTCCGCGCTTCCGTAAAAGGGCTGATCCGTATAAGCGAAGGCATTATTGAGAGTTCTGTGGGGCGCCACAATTTTAGGTCCCTCAAACAGCGCTGCTGTCCTGGGCCACTGCAGAGCATACCAGGGTCGGACCCCGTTTGCGACTTCCCGCCGCTTTGAAAGTTTGTCCCTAAACCGGCTTAAATGCCTGTAAGCATTGGGGTACCGCGCTTCAAAACCCTCAACTTCAAGTGGAATGTACAACAGGACAAAACGGGCTTCCAAATCAACCTTGCCGCGTTTGACTTGACTATTCTTATAAAAGGGCACCAGCAGTACATCTTCAATCCTCAGGGATAGAGCTTCTTCAGGCGTCAGGACAAAGACACCCTCATCCGACGATCGGTCGAAACCGCTGACAATGCCTTGGCGGACCTGAAAGACATCTCCAAAGGTCTTCCCGCATGCCGCTTCCATTTCTTCAATGGCCAGGGGTTCTCCGGGATGCATGGAGAAGTAAAAGTTTCCAAAGCGGCTGACAATCTGATTCCGATTCAGCCAAATGACAGAAGCAGACTGCTTCCAGCGCTCAATGACGTCCAGTGTCTTTGGGTGGGCAGGAACCTCCACATAACGACAGTGTTCCTGAACGCCACGTCTGTAGTGGAAGATCACATTGCTCTGACCTGCAGCGTCTTTAAAGAGTGAACCGCCTTCAAAACGGGCCAGATCCACAAAACTTCCATTTTGAGCCATTGCTTTTCTGAGACCCGATGCCCCATCCGCAGTAAAAAAATACCCGGTGGTGATGAGTCCCATGACGCCGCCTTCAGCCAGGATCGCCATGCCCAAATGAATAAAGTAATAGAAAAAATCCATATTCTTTTCATAATGCGCCGCCCCAAAGGGATATCGCTTCGCCTCATCAAACAAGTCTTTATGGTTCTTTTCGCCAATATAGGGCGGATTGCCCACGACGAGATCATAGCCGCCACGCGCCAAAACTTCTGACACCGGCGAACATTTAAACAGTGATGCCGTATCCAGGACGTTGCCGGTGTAACTCCCCAGTCTTTCCGAATCCATATTGAAATAAGAGGCCACCATGGCTTTGTAATGGGCGACGGGCTCCACCTGGAGATCGAAAAGGTGAACCCTCTCAGCAGCTTTCATCAATAGCTGAGGCTCTTTTTCGAGGACGAAGCACAAATTCTCCAGAAGACTCAGCCAGGCTATGGCAAAGACGCCGTCTCCACCGGCGGGATCCACCACATACCAGGTCAGCATGGCATCAAAATACTGCTCTGCCTGCCGCGGGTCTGACCCCGGCTGCTCAAGACAGCGCCTTACCTTATCAGGATCAGCGCAAAACACATAACACAGCCTTCGAACCGCCGCAATATGAACAGTTTCACTCGCCACCTCAAAAGGCGTATAAAAGCTGCCGGTTTGATCCCTGTGCTGCTGGTGCATCTCCTGATCGAGACCACCCATGGACGCATAGACGGCTTTTAATGTTCTTTCCAAACGGTTCACCCCAGTCACCTGTCAAATGTCACCTGTCGACTGTCGCCTTCAGACAATCCCTATCATGACGCTGCACTGCGCAGCAGTCAAATCCCAGTCCTGCTTTCGCCTGCAATCCGCCAGTTCAACTTCAAATGGTCTTCT
>WXFH01000137.1 GCA_009881125.1 Acidaminobacter sp.
TTCGAGTTGAAGGATTAAAAAAATCAGGAGATGGAGGAAAATGATGCCAACAGTCGTGAACCAAAAGAGACCTACGTCTATTGGTATTTGATCCAGTAGTCGTAAGTCTCCAGTCTCCATTTCCGTTTATTCCCTGTTCAATTCTTTTAAGTAAGCCTGCCTGGCTTCCTGATAGAGTGCCTTAGTCATTCTCACCGCAGCACCGTGATCTACGATCACCTCCGGGTAGCCATAGCGCCCAAGCCCTCCGGGTTTATGAAACAGCACTGCCGGAGCGCTCCCCACCTCAGGCAGCCATAATTTCATGAACGTCGCAGCCGCATCATAGCGAAGAGACTGCTGCCAAGGGTTGAACACCCTGAAATAGGGCTGTGCGTCAGTCCCGGTAGAAGCGCTCCACTGCCAGCCGCCATTATTAAGCGCCGGTTCAGAGTCCGCAAGTTGTTCAAAAAAGTACTGTTCACCGAGCTGCCAGTTGACGTGAAGATCCTTCACAAGATAACTGGCCGCCACCATTCTCAGTCGGTTATGCATCCTGCCTTCATGTTTCAGACATCTCATTGCCGCATCGACAATAGGCACTCCCGTTCTTCCTTGACACCACGCTTCAAAATATTCAGGATTTCTTTCCCAGCGCACAGATTTGTATTCCGGCCTCATAGCTGTCTCCAGCACATGAGGGTAATGTCTGAGAAGCTGCAAATAAAATTCTCGCCAAACATATTGCCTCAACACCGGCTCGTGACCCGGATAACGGACGAGATCCGATACGAATTGACGCGGCGAAAGCATCCCCGTATTCAAATAAACCGACATGCCAGAGGTTGCCTGTAGGGACGGAAAATCACGACGCTCAGAATAATGCACCAGCTGATCCTCAAGAAAAGTGCGCCACTGCGTTATCATGGCAGCATAACCGCCTTCCAGAACCGGATGTGCTGACTCAATCGCCCTGCCCTTCACCAGTGTCATAGATTCACTCGTCAAAGCCACTGATTTTGCCCGTGGCCTCAGCGCCTGTCGTCCTGATGAAACCGTAGTCCGAAGAAACCGGTCCAGCCACTGTCTGTAGTAAGGTGTAAACATTTGATAAGAGGTTCCGTCCTTTTTTAAAATTTCTGAAGGATGAAAAATCGTCACATCCTCGTGGGGACACACCATTGCGCCTGTCTCAGCCGCCGCCGCTTCCACCGCCCTTCCGGCACGGTCATAGAAACGGTTGAAATAGACGGCGTCAAAAGGATAGGTCTGCTGTCTCAGGGTCATCAGCACCTCTTTGTAATTGCCCACAATCAGTGATGCTTCATGGCCAATGGTCATCAGCAAGTCATTAAATTGCCGAAATGCCGTCAGTCTGGTCCGGAGCCCATGACAGCTCTCCCTCGACGCCCAAGGGATCCCCTCTTCCTTTTCATCATAGATCCACAGGATCCCCAGCTCATCATTTTCTTCCAATGCGCAAAAAAGTGCGGTCTGATCCTCCAAACGAAAATCCCTATAAAGCAGAAGTAATCCTCTCAAAGCGTCAGGCCGGCACCTCCCAATGAGTTTGCGCTCACAGCAGCACCAGCCCTCCCCCCTTTCACCTTCACTTTTCCTCGTAAACTGCGTGACTCAAGTCACTGTATGGCACTGTTATCCAATCAGCGTCCTTTGCGACCGCGATTGCTGATTGGTGTCGTTCCCATGAGCACATCATTTTCAAACGCAATCCGCTCCATGAGGATCAACTCCTCCGCCAGCTTGGTTATCCCACGCTCATCCTCCGGTTTTAAAATCCCCTCAATATCGTGACCGAGCTTCTTTCGGACATGGGTATAATTTTTCCACAGCATGTTCTTAATTCTGGCCGGCGTCGAAGGTTTTCGAAGCATCATAAGAATTTCAAAGCGAAGCGCTTCCAAGCGCTCCAATGCTATTGGATCTTCCAAATTCGCTATTTGGTGACCAAATGCTCTCGCGTTGACCTGATCGACCTCTTGGCAGACAAATTTCATTCTGTGCCAGATCGCATATAAATCCGCTTTGTTCTCAAGTTTTGCATCCTTCAACCAAGCAAACGCATACAGCCGCCTGCGCCAGTCCCACCACCTGAGGGGACTCTGAAGATCTGCTGCAGGAATCAGGAAAAAGGCTTCTTCGAGAAGTCTGTGACCAAAAACTCCCGGCGGCTTACCCAGCCTTTTGTCCCTGAGGGTGGTCCGATATACGCCGCAGGAAGGACTGCCTTCCATGTAAATAAATGCGTCAACCTTTGCGTCTTTTAATAGCTTAATGCAAAATTCGCTGCTGTTCATCAACGATTTGCTGATTTCCTTCCCACCGGAGGAAACCACTTTGGCTTGATGCGTCCATACGTCACTGCCGCTGGGACCAGAGATGCGAATGGCATCTCTGGGCACACCCAGTCCCGCCAGCACTTCAGGACACACAGGGTGCCAAATGAAATCACTGCGCTCTCTGCCCAGGGGTTCCAGCATATCCCATCCTTTATTGTTGTATCTAACTTTTGATCCATACATACAGGCACTGATGCCAATTCTTAATTTTCGCTCCATGATGAACTCCATATCTTCACGCCCGCCTTCTTTATTATAATCTTGTCGCCGTGCAAAATACTCATACCCGGATTCAGCTGCCTCATTCACCCACTGACATACAGATCAATAATCAATTGGATCCGGTTTAGATTTTGCGGATTTTAGTGCCAAA
>WXFH01000138.1 GCA_009881125.1 Acidaminobacter sp.
CCAAGCCATAATACGTAGGGGCTTCCTTCTTTGAATGACATTAATCCGTCTTTTTATTGTTCTGTTCAACCCATTCCATAATGGCTGCATGCTTGGCCGGGCCAATCCCTTTAACTTCAAGCAGAGTATCCAGTGATGCAAATCCGCCTTTTTCTTTTCTGAATTTTAAGATCCTTTCAGCGGTAACTTGCCCAATTCCTCTAATTTCCAGCCAAGCATCCAAGGGCATTTGATTTATGAATTGCAGTGGCGTCAGAGTCGCACTTTTCTCATCTTCAGATTCTTCGGATTCAAAGTTTTCAACTTTTTTTTCATCGTGGAGGGTTTGCTTTTCATCCTCGATTTCCTGACGTACAGCTGCTGTTTTGTTTGATATTGGTTCGCCTTCTTTTTTTGAAGAGTCCCCTATGACAACCTCGTTGGTGGTCTCCGTCACGATCTTAGCAGATGCTTCACTCTCCATGGCATGCAGTTTAAAGGAAGTCATTTCCGAAATCTGATAAACAGCTGCAGGTACTGCAATGACAGCTATTAAAAATAAACCCGTAATCGATCTCATAAAATCCTCCATTTGCTTTATTTGTTATTTATTGTTATTTTTCTATAAGCAAATTCATGTTATAATATTTTTTAAGAAAACGCAAGGGATGGTGTTCAAGTGACAATCAAAAAACTTAAAACAGCAGCGTTGACCATAATTTGCAGTTTGTCTGTGCTTTATAGCAGTGCGGTGGCATTTGCTTTGACTCCGGCTGATATAAATGCG
>WXFH01000139.1 GCA_009881125.1 Acidaminobacter sp.
GACCTGAAAGCGGGTGTCAGACACCCGACGAGGAAAAAGGGAAGGCAGTGCCAACAATGGCCCAGCCTTCCCTTTTTGTATACAATGAAATTTGATGTCATTTTGGTGAGGAAGTGAAATAGATTGTGTACAATCTATTTCACTTCCTCCACATACCTGCTTGACAAACCCTACCTTTGCTAGACAACAGAAACTCGGTGTCTGACACCCGGTTTCGTC
>WXFH01000140.1 GCA_009881125.1 Acidaminobacter sp.
TGCTTGGTGTGGCGGGCGGGGTTGGACAACTGTATCCAAAATGAGGAAGTTGGTGTCTGCAGCTGGCACCTGCTCACCCCGTCTTCCCGCCCATCCATCAAAGTGATATAATTAACACCATTAGAAGTGAGGGAGGCTGGCGGCCGTGGGCTTTTGGATTTCCAGAGTGCTTTTGGGTGTCATACTGACTGCAGGACTCATTTTTGAAGGCGCTTCCGATGGTCGCCTTTCCATTCTATTGGCACTATCTCTGCTCCTTCTCGTTCTCAACGCCATACGTTTGCCGGGGAAGCTCATGAATCCGGCAGAGTTTTCAGAGATCCTGCTCGCGGCAGGCCTAGAGGCTGTTTCGCAGTACGCGGTTAATCCGTTTTTTTCGCTGGTCTATGTCGCTTTGATCTTTGAGCGGGCCTATGGGGCGAGGATTCCGGTTTCGCGATTCCAAAGGGACGTCGGTCGAGGTGCGGTTGGTTTCAGGTGGCACGCGGAGGAAAATCGACAAGAGCTGTCTTTTTTTTGGATCTTTTTACTTGTAGCCGGTGCAGCAGTCAAATACGGAGAGATCTTAAGGCGGGATCCGGCTTATTTTGATCTTGGGGGAGCTGTACAGTATTTGGGACTGTTGGCGGCGGTAGCTGTGGCGCTGCGCTTTGCCCAAGGTTATCGAAAAGAGAGGGATGAGCTTGCACGTTTATCCAAGGAAATTGAAGTTCTGTCCGCCATCAACGAGCAAAAGAGAATTTCCAGGGAGTTGCACGACGCCTTGGGTCACGCTCTGACAGCTCAGATTATGCGGCTTGAAATGGCGGATCATTTTCTTGACGCAGGGAAACCGGGCGAGGCTGCTGAGCAGGTGACCTCGGCTAAAGCTGAAGGCCGCAGCATGCTGAGGTCAGTTCAGGAGATCGTGACGACCCTGAGGGATCCGGTTTGGGTGCGCTCGGACTTCGAGGCTTTGGCGGAGCGGGGCGACACAGTGGCGCTGCCAAACGGCAAGCAGACGGTCAGGCTAGATATTGTGGGAGATCTGTCGCTGCTCTCACCTCGGGCCAATCATGTCCTCTACAGGGCATTGCAGGAGAGCTTGACCAACGCGCGCCGCCATTCAAACGCTGAGCATGTTGTGGCGGCACTCACGGTCGAGGAGGGCGGCGGAGCCGAACTGTTGGTCGAGAATGATGGACCGCTGGTGCAGGCGCCCGTTTTCCCCGGCAATGGACTTCGGGGCATGCAGGAGCGGGTATTGTCCTTGGGAGGGACTCTGAACTTTGGTCCTGTTCCTGGAGGCGGCTTTCGAATTGAAGTTTCGCTTCCGCCTCAGCCTCAATGACTTGGTGACGCGGACAGAATTTGAGTTGGGGACTGACACTCAGTTTGATTTGGTGCCAGAGCTGACTCGATTTTTATACGCTTCATAATCCTTTGCTTAGAGTATGAGAACGATAAATTATGTCGACCTGAAGGGGTGCATTTACCGTGATCCGAGTTGTGGTTATCGATGATCAGACACTGATAGCAGAAGGGCTGAAAATGCTGCTCTCAAAGGAACCGGATATTGAAGTGGTCGCTGTAGGGGCTAATGGCGATGCGGCGATTCAATTGGTCGTAGACTTTCAGCCAGAGGTTCTGCTGCTGGATATCCGCATGCCTGAAATGGATGGCGTTGAAGCCATCCGAAGGCTGAGGGCCCGGGGGGAGAAAGTCAAAATCATCATCCTCACGACTTTCAACGATGACCAGTATATCCACGAAGGCATGGCGCTGGGTGCTCAGGGTTATCTGTTGAAGGATGCCACGCCGGCGCAGATTGCGGAAGCCATCCGGGCAGTGGCGGGGGGCAGTTCGGTTATGGCAACCGGTGTCGCGGAGCGGGTGTTTCGTCAAAAGTCTGGAATCGAAGAGGCTGTGAGTTTGATGCCTGCAGAAAAATTTTCACTCACACCTGAAGCGCCTGAACACAGGCTCGCTGAGTGTTTCAGAGATCTGACGGATCGCGAGAAAGATATAGTCGCCCTCGTTGCGGAGGGAAAGTCAAATCTCGAAATTTCGGAGACGCTGTACCTGACGGAAGGCACCGTGAAGAATCACCTGACGAAGATCCTTGGGAAATGTGGTCTTAGAGATCGGACACAGCTGGCGGTACTATGGATCAGAGGCAGCTTGGAGTAGTGGTGGGGCTTACAGTGACCATCGGCAAAAAATAAAAAGAGGGGAAGTGGAGGCCTGAATTAAACCGGCATCCGCTTCCCCTTGTTTTGATTTCGAATTCGTGGCGCTTGCTTCAGCTATTCCAGAAGTACCTGAAAATTACTGTAAATATCAGAATTTGCACGACAAACACTTTCAGCAGCGCGAAAAGCGCTCGCTTTGGGCCGTTTAATCTGTAAAGTTTTGAAGCTCTGATCCCCGCGGGGATCCATACCACCAGCAAAACAACCGCAAATAAGCCAATGGTCGCTACATATTCCATCAGCGGGTAGCCGAGGACCCGCCCGCCGGACATGATCTCCGGAATAAACGGCACGACCGCTGCGCTGATAATCCAGCCAAACAGAGCCAGAATCCAGCCGCCGCTTGACTTATGGGACTCGAACATAATATCACCACCTAAGTTTTCAGTGAGGGAACATCAGCTCCGCTGTGGTCCAGGCTGCGACCAGCAGTCCGATCAGAACCGGGATCAGGAGCATGATAGCCCTCCCTTTATGTAGGAAAATTGAGATCAGACCAAGCACCAGCCCGGCAATGGCAAAGAGCGCAATAAGCGGAGACGGGAGCGGGAGTCGGACTGTGTTCGAAAACTTCAAAGCCATGAGAACGACAAACAAAACACCCAGGTACACTGCCCATTTGCCAGCGTTATCTTTTGGCATCATTGTGACTTTCATTGACTGCGCCTTCTTTCATGTTAGTTTTGACGTAGGGTGAGTGGGGTAAGTTCCGTGATTAGCCTTCTTGTTATTTATACCCACGAAAGGATAAAAATGATGTTTTTGCCGAAGTTTCTGGTGCAGCTCTAGCACCAGATTCAGTTTGGTGTCAGTCACTCAGCTGAGTTTGGTGTCAGACACTCACTCAAT
>WXFH01000141.1 GCA_009881125.1 Acidaminobacter sp.
TTCAAAAGTATGGAATGGCAGAAGGCGGGGAGAGATATTTGTCTCCGCCTTCCCAAATAAAAACGAGGAAGCGCAGTTTGCTTCCTCGTTTTTATTTGGACATCAATTTTTCCCGGTGTATTCAACCCCCGCCAACCGCCGGGAAGAAAGCCACTGTATCATATTCGGACAAACGGGCACTCAGTTTGCAGTGTCTGCCGTTGACCATGATTATGGCGGCTTCATTGTGTGGAATGCCCAGCAGATCGAGAATATCTCCGGGTGTAGTCATTTCATGAAGTTCCAGATCCATTTCTTTTTCGTGCTTTGCCCTTAATGTGGCAAAGAGTTTGACTTTGATTTTCATGGGCACATCCTTTTATCCGGCAATAGGTGGTGAAGCGTACGTCGAAGCCTATTAACCCTTACTCCGCCTCACTTGCTCAACTTGAAACTGGAGGCATTCTTCTGGTTTTTTCCATAGAAGCCAAGGGCAACCCGGTAAGGACCGGGGCAGCCGGGCGGCAAAAAGGCGACACGGTCACCGGGATGAATGACGGCATCCAAAGCGTGGACGAATCCATTCACGAAGATGACCTCGACCTCGTGCAGCTTGATTTCAAGCTTCTCTGCCAGTTCAATTCCGGTTAGTGGCTCCAGCAAGTGAAGAATGACAGGCATGGTGCCATGCCTCTTTCTCAAATAGGAATCCAAGTGAAGGAACCCTCTGATTTCAGTTGCCGATGGTTTCGGATCCTGCATGCCTGATCACCCTCCCGGAAGTCTTGATTGGACAACGTGACGAGTCGTATCGGCCGGAAGCACTTTTG
>WXFH01000142.1 GCA_009881125.1 Acidaminobacter sp.
ACTTTTGTGTGAAATTAAAAGGGTCATTGTGATGACGATCAAGCTATCGATAATTACCGCTCGAAAACAGAACATTGTAACGTAATGGAACACTTTTGAAGAAATTATAGCACAGCACGCGTCTGATCACAATCTGAAGAAATAAAGACTGGATTATGGGTATTGAATCTCTTATCAACACATGGTGCAGAATGGGTTCTCAATTCTTAGGCTGGGTGATCAGTCCGGACTTGTATCATGAAAGGAATTTTATAAAAA
>WXFH01000143.1 GCA_009881125.1 Acidaminobacter sp.
ACAGTTCCCAGTTTTGGGGACTGTGATTTTTTATTTATAATCTCAATAATAGCTCATTGTTCATCGATCGGACGCGAACGGATACCTTTCCCCGGGGATAGGTATTTTTTTATGCCTTCAATGGTCAGAACTGCATTTGTGCGTTTTTTCATTTTCAATTTTTTTCACCTACTCAAATTTTACTTATCCCATCTGTTCCGGTTTTTCTTTTACGATAGGATTGACCATGCCATCCAATGACAGTGTCACTCCTAATCAGAAAATTGGTAAATACAAATTATATCTGCAAGCGAAGGGTTTTAGCCTGGATAAAGAGAGTATTATCAGGTGCGTTAAAATTACATTAGAGGTTGCAGTGGGAGCCTTAATCGCTAAGAGGTGAATATGAACTTCTAAAGTTCTGATGCAAATGAATGACTATAACAATTGAAGGTGGAAAAATTATGAAATTTCAAATAAATAAAGTCAGCCTGTTTAAAGGGTTCATCATTTTTGCTGCACTGGCAGTTGGAATTCTTGCGCTCTCCTTATCTGTCTTAATTGCAAGTGCCTATGGTCAGGATCTTGACAAACTTGAGGAACCCTTGCCCAAACCGTTGATCATCATGGACAAGAATGGAGAAGTTGTATCAGAACAGTACTCGGTAAAATATACAGCTGTGCCATTGTCGGAAATGCCTGAGACGTTGATTGAAGCTATTATTGCGGTGGAGGATCATCGATTCTATGAGCATTCAGGTGTCGATCTTATAGGCATCCTGCGCTCGGCCCTGAAAAATTTACGCTCCGGTTCTATTGTTGGTGGAGGCAGCACCATAACGCAGCAGCTGGCAAAGAACCTTTTCTACACTTCTGAACAAACCTATTCTAGAAAAATAAAAGAAGCAGTGACTGCACTACGCATCGAAGCCAAATTTGATAAGGACAAAATAATGGAATTGTATCTGAATCAGATTTATTTTGGTGAAGGTACCTGGGGTGTTCAAGATGCTGCTCAGGTCTATTTCGGTAAGAATATTCAAGATATTACTTTGCCGGAAGCAGCGCTTTTAGCAGCTTTACCAAAAGCACCAACCAGTTATTCCCCGTTTCAAGATGAAGAAAAGGCTAAAGACCGAAGAAATCTGATTCTAAAGTTGCTCTACGATCAAAAAACGATAGATCAAAATACATACGATCAGGCGATCAGTGCGCCAATCCAATTGAGAGATTGGGATCTGCCCGGTTTAAGAGGCAAGTTTCAGGGATATGTGGACTATGTCATGGAAGAAGCGATGACACAATATGGGTATAGCTTCGAGGAACTTCAAACCAGTGGTTTGATCATTTACACTCAGATGGATCCGGTCGTACAAAGTGCTGTTGAAGCGACTTATAAAATGGATGAATTATTCCCTGAATCGTCCAATGAGGTCATGGTTCAAAGCGGGGCTGTAGTCTTGGATCCTTCAACCGGCGGCATCCGCGGTATGATTGGTTACCGTGGACAGTATTTTTATCAGGGGCTTAATCGCGCGACTCAGTTAAAAAGGCAGCCTGGATCCGCCATAAAGCCATTGGCTGTTTATGCGCCAGCCCTGGAAAAAGGATATACACCAAACTCAATTTTAATACCCGGTATCCGCATGTCAAAAAAATACATTTGCAATTACCAATTATTTCAAAAAGGATTTTAAAAAGTTATGTCGAATCTGTTGGTTAAACCAATTTTAGGAGCGTGAGCCCATGCTGCTTAACCA
>WXFH01000144.1 GCA_009881125.1 Acidaminobacter sp.
CCAGCAATTTGGATGAGGTTGCCCTCTAATGGTGGGCTTGCTGGTGGTGTGACCATCGGCATACACCGGTTTTTTAGATCAAGTTAAGAACTATGAGGACTTTGAGACCTGTGACAAAAACAAAAACACTGCGGATCATCAGCCCTACGGCGTTTGGTGATCCACAGTGTTTATTATTTAGGTTAATTGTAAGTGACGCTTAACCGGAGCCCTCATTACAAAAACCCAGGCGCCGGCTAT
>WXFH01000145.1 GCA_009881125.1 Acidaminobacter sp.
ACGCGGACAGGATTTGAATTGGTGTCAGACACTCACTACAATTCAGACACAATTCATGAGCATGCCGTCCTGCCGAATTAAAAAACTGCTGCAGATGGTCATTTTACAGACCATCGGCAGCAGAACCTTCACTCTCTAATTATTCATTCCACCGTCAGATCAAACGCAATCTCGCTGACGTCATAACTACTTTGATCCGAATCATAGTCCTCAATTCGAACGATCAGCGGATTCCCCACCTTCAGGGCGCTTACCATCTCGCTCATCTCGCCCAGCCTCAATTTTCTCGATTCCTTTTGAGGATCACTCAAGCCAGAAATATTGCTGTTATCATAGTGAATGACGTGTTCCCCTTTGATGGGTCTGATGAAATAACGCTCACTTGGCATGGGCGAAATATGATAGATGGTCTCCTCTTGACCCTGCTCAATCCCTTCAATTCTGCCAATGTAGTAGTCG
>WXFH01000146.1 GCA_009881125.1 Acidaminobacter sp.
TTGTTAAGGTGTTCGTCATTTCAACAGGAGACTGAAAATAATTTCCTGTATACAGGCAATATGGTATTTAGTGGGTGAATCGTGATTTTGACATCAGTTTTATTAACTTAATGCAACGCTAGTGATATTATTGTAATTATTGTATCATATTAACAAGGTAAAGATACCCAAATATATCAAATTTTAAAATTTCTAAAACAATACCTAGTCAAACTGCTGACGAAGTTTGTCTGAAGGATATCTTCTTAAATGAAAAAATCATTTTCAGTTTTCTGGATTTGAATGTAAGTGTTAATAGTCCATATCTTGACATTGAAAAGGTTGCCAGACGATAATGCAGTTTTCAAAGCGTTTGCCGATAGTTCCTAGATTGTCTTGAACAGAAAGACATTAAAGTAGTTGTAATATGCTTAGTTAATTGAGAATAGATAAGCACATGAAAAAAGCCCCCTAGATCAAAGATCTGAGGGCGCTCATGGTAGATGCATTTAAATTTTTCATTATTTCCAAAGCAGTTCCAAGCAGTAGTGCCTAAAACTATTTCACTCATAGTGCCCCTTGCATCCAATGATATAAATGGTGTCCTCTTCAATTCTATAAATTAACCGATCCCGATCCGTAATTCGACGGCTCCAATACCCGCTAAGCCCGTGTTTAAGAGGCTCTGGTTTGCCCATGCCTTCATTTCCGTTTCTCTCGATGTCCTTCAACAACTCATTAATTTTTTTTACAACTTTACGGTCTTCGACAGTCCATGCCATAAAATCATCCCAAGCAAATTTTGAGAATTTTTTATTCATCCTCAGCCGCCTCAAGCTCCGTCATAGACTTTTCGACAGTTTCTCCACGCTCAATTTGACGACGGCTCTCTAACAAACGATCATAATATTTTTGATTGCTCATTATAAACAAGTTTTCAACCATATTGTTGTAAGCTTCAAGACTTATGATGACAACATTTTTTTCGTCTTTTCTAGTAACAATGACTGTCTCGTAATCGTCACTGACTTTGTCGCAATAGTCTTTGAGATGATTTCTCAAAGTAGAATAATTGACTGCCAACATTAGGAACACCTCCTTGAATCGTACAATATATTGTTAAATATATTGTACATTAAGTGTGCAGTTCTGTCAAAGTCATATATTTTCATTCAAGAAAGGGTAACCTTCAATGCTATTGCCGATGGTCATTTTATCATCAATGAAACAATACCTTCAAAAAAAGAGATATATAAAGAGGCGTTCGGTGTCTACTCAATATTGATCTAGCTATAAAGATATTGCTAAAAAATCTCGTACAATCCAACCTAATAAAGTGGATCATATGAGATTTTTCGAGTCTGCTAACAAGTGAACCTGTCACACAAGCGAAGTATCATCCAGAATAGGGGTGAACCCCAAGGTCTTGAG
>WXFH01000147.1 GCA_009881125.1 Acidaminobacter sp.
ACATGACGAAGACGGTGCCTCTTAATGCTGCGTTTTGCATTTGATAACCATCGGCAGAGCTTCCTTGAAAGGTCTTTTAAGGCTTTCGAGAAGAGGACTTTTGCCGATGGTCACCTCACCACCAATCCTCACAAAGTAAACATCAAAGCAATGGGGGCCGGTGAAGATCAAAGGACCAGGAGGCTTTTCTCGAGTGAGAAAGGGCGCATGATGTAAGCATTGGAATGTGAGGAATGGCAGATGAATGGTATGTTGACAAGAGAAAAGCTGAGGACATGGAAAAGCGCCCCCGGATAGAGCCCCGGAGGCGCTTGTTGTAGGTTGCGGTAAATATTAGATCAATTTCACTTATTTCTTTTTCTGTACCTGGTACCGAAAGGCTCGGTTTTCAAAAGTCAGTCGCTGAAAGCTTTGGAATAACTATATCCAACATCAAACAACTTCATCAACCTCGCTGGGTGTACCAGGTACGGGGGTACGAAAAATGCGCCAGGTACGGGGGTGAGCAATGAGTTCTTCACAAATACCCAACCGGAATTGCCCGAAGCCCTTTATCAAGAAACATCAGATGCGGATACTGGTTTATGATAGCGCCATCCCCAAGATCCAGATCTCCTGCTTTCGATATAGGCTCCAGCAGCTGGAATGCTTGTGCCATCTTTTTATCAGGTTTGCCTGTCATTTTGATTTCAATCGGATAAACCGTTCTGCCAACTTCCATAACCAAGTCGATTTCCCTTTGGTCTGCGTCTCTGTAATAATAAAGATCACGAACAGATTTTCCTGCATTGAGAAAGGACTTGACGATTTCAGAAACCACCCAAGTTTCAAAGAATTGACCGGCTTTCGCGCCATGTTGAATGGTTTCGGGTGTTAGCCATCTTGTCAGCCAAGCCATCAGACCTGTATCCATAAAGAAAAGTTTCGGTGTCTTGATCATGCGTTTCAAATGGTTATTGTGATAAGGATACAGTTGAAGAATAAGACCTGAGCTCTCCAGAATTTGAATCCAGCGCTTTACCGTAGTCGCGGAAACCCCTGTATCCTTGGCAATACTGTCATAATTCAGGAGTTCACCACTCCGTGCAGCGACAGCAGCCATGAAGCGCATAAAGTCACCTTGATCCGAAATCTTAGTAAGTTGATTCACATCTCGCTCAATATAAGTCATGACATAACTTGAATAGAAGGTCTCCCAATCTTCATGCGAAGCGACAAGCCCAGGCATGGAACCTCCATGAATTATAGACCAGAGGTTGCTTGTATCGAGGCTCTCTTTTTTTCGAACCGACAAATAGTCATCATTTGGCACGAAAGGTAGTGCGCATTTGACGTTTTTCTGCTCTCGGTAAGAAATCCCCTGAAGAGGGAGAATGGCCAATCTGCCGGCCAGGGATTCACTGACATTCTGCATTAAGTGGTAGGCCTGGGAACCCGATAATAAAAACAAGCACTGTTCCGATCGATTGCCCTTCAGGGCTGCTAATCTCATCTCGTCGATCTTTATTTTCATATATGGAAATAATTCTGGCGCGTACTGGATTTCGTCAAGTATCATCTTTTCAGAATGGTTCATGAAAAACAGCACCGGATCCTCTTTCGCCTGCTGTAATAGAAGCGGATTGTCAAAAGTGATGTAGTCGTAGCTTTCAACAACGGTTTGAAGCAGAGACGACTTTCCAACCTGTCGGGGGCCGGTGATCAAAACCGCCGGAAATGTATTGATGGTTTTCACCAGGTAATCTGTGATCGTTCTTTCAATCCAGGCCATACAGGGCACCTCCTATAATCTTATTAATAGAATAACACACAATCTCGTATAATCCAACATGATTAATTTGATTATACGAGGTGTATGCGTCATCTAAATCACCTGCTTTTGGACTGTTTCGGAAAGGTCTGCTAGATGTGCACCTTCAAATGCCTCTGCCGATGGTCACCCTCCCTCAAACACACAAGGCAATCATCAAAGCAATAGGGGGCGATGAACATCAAAGGACCAGGAGGCTTTTCTCGAGTGTGAATTGACGCATGATGGTACCATAGGAAATGGCGAAATGGCAGATGGATGAAATCTTGACAAGAGAAAAGCTGAGGACATGGAAAAGCGCCCCCGGAAAAAGCTCCGGAGGCGCTTGGTGTTGGTTGCAGTAAATTGTTGATCAATTTCACTTATTTCTTTTCCTGTACCATTTTCTGTACCTGGTACCCAGAACGAAGTTAAAGAAGTTGTTTTTGCTGAAAAACAGTAGTATCAATCTTTTCAAATCATTTGAACGTCATCGTTCCGAAAAACGTGCCAGGTACGGGAGAGGTGCATCACTTGAAGGCTTCAAAATTAGCCATCTTCGTGTATTTGGGATACAAAAATGTGAAAGTGGGTGTCTGACACCTGCTTCAATCAGACACCCACTTCCACTTCTATTAAATCTTACCTCCCAAGCAGCTGATACAGCACTTGAGCCATCTCAGCCCTGGTGGTCATATCTTTTGGCATAATCCTGTTATCTGCCCCCGAGATGACACCGTTTCGGATCATCTCTGAAATCCCAGGTTTCGCCCACTCGGAAACCAACACTGCATCTGCGAAGCTCTCCAGAGCCGGTCTGGCACTGCTGTCGTCAACCGCTGGCATCTCATTCATAACTGTCAGCGCATTGTGAAGCAGCACCAGCATTTCCTCACGGGAAATGCTCCTGTCTGGCGCGAAGAGATTGCTGCCAATACCCTTGGCTATGCCAAGCGCCTTCGCGGTGTACAGCGCGTTCGTATAGTAAGTATTGCCAGCGTCTGTGAAGTTGACAATTAGAGTCGAAGCCCCAGCTTCCGCCGCGTCCTCCGCCTCAATTCCGTAAGCCTTCAGCAGCATAACCACAAATTGCGCGCGGGTTAGGGACTCTTGTGGGGCGAAGAGACCATCGGCAATGCCTGAGGTGATTCCTCGGGCGGCAATGAAGGAAACCGCTTCGCGATACCAGGCGCCGGCGGCCACATCCCGGAACGCGACCGGATTGTGGGAGATTACAAACTTCGAGAAGTGTGGCGTCTTGAACACCACCATACCCTCCGCCGCCTCGTAATAGCCGCGAACGGCTTCAAGGCTGCTGTCGTCCATTAGGACGAAGATGACGATGCTTTCCGGTGACTCGCCGTCTTTCAGTTCATACTGAATCCGAACCGTCGCATAGCCGCCGCCGAATTCGGAAACGACTTCGCTGCCGTTTTTCACAGTCAGGTCGTACACCGGACGTCCCTCAACGCGCGCTTGGTCCGCCGCGTTCAACAGGTCCGGATCTATGGTACCGGCAGAAAAGGTGATCTCGCCGCCGTCATTTGCCGCGTGAATGGTTTCTAGGGCTTTGGCGTCAAAAGTCATGGCAATCCACGGCGCTGTGATTTGCAGGCTCGCGTCGCTCTGGTCGACGATCTTCTTCAGATTGCTCTGGAACAGGCTGACCTCGAGCTCTGATGGCTCAGTCGCCGTCCCGGAAGTCACCGCCACATTCAGGACGTCCGGCGCGTCCGTCCCCTCGGTGTCCGCCGCTTTTTCCAACAGCGCCTCGGTCATGGCTGTCGTGATCAAGACTGTGTCGACCACGTCTTCAATTTTTGGCGCCACCGTCACTGTATTCCAAGTGCTTTTGCCGATGGTCGCAGTCACCACAACCGGCGTCGCAGGCTTGTCATCATTATGATCACGGTCTCGGTCGACAGGATCAACCGGATCGACTGGATCCTCAGGTGCGGCTTCGCGGGTGATGGAAAGGGTGTAGGTTTTTGTCGTCAATCCATCTTCTGCGGCCACAAGAATTGAGATTAGATTAATTCCGATGTTAAGTTCAATGTTGTTTTTCTTACTTTCAACTGAATTAATAAATATTTTCGCCAGAGCATCTGATGCTGAAGTATCAACAGTTACAAATGTTGTAGAATGTGGGACTGTCGCGGTGTATTCCATGACAGAGCTGTTAAATACAGGTGAAAGAGCAACGGGTGAAATAGATAAAGCCTTAAGATCAGCGTTGTTGGATGACAAATAGGCTACAGATCCAAAAGGGTCGCTCATTTCTGGGAGGCCAATATGCCCATTAATGTCTACAGGCGTGGCCTCGAAAATAATGGATTTGTTGGCATCGTTTCGTTGAAGTGTATAGCCTTGTTCAACAGCACCTGAAATTTCAGTGTAACCAACAACTTCAGTCATGCCGGCATAGCCGGATTCGCTATTATAAGACCATGAATCAGGCTTTGAATCTATGATAGTGTAGGTTCCAGCAGGGATAGTGATTTTTGGATAGACTCTCCAGTAACCCTCCAGAACTGCATCCCAAGGTCCATAAACTGCACCTCCAGACTCGTGTAATGAAATTGTTCCAGGAGTGTCTGAAGTAGCATAATGATAATTGCTAATTTTTTCAATATAGGTTGGATCTGTTACTATAAATGACGCTGGAGTGGTTGGGCCACCTGGAGAACTTGTCACTCCGCCTGTGTTGTTGGTTGAATACAGCAAATAGTCCTCACCAAGAAGTGAAGGCGTGGAGGACACTCTTAACCATCTGAAAGTGGTGTCCCCCTCTTCGATATTTGCGGGGGAGGAATATTCGTATATTCCTGATAATTCTGCCCCGACTGATGGAGTCCCAGTAATTGAAACTTGTTCAGCCGATGGCTCAATTTGCATTACTTTCACCGTGTTGGCCAGATAGACTGGAGTGTATTCGTCGTATGTTGATTTTGAATACACGCGATAATCGCTGGAAAGAACATAATCGTCTTCTGAAATATCCTTGTTGTCAAGCTGCAGAAATGGAGATGCTCCAATGATTGAACCGTTGATAATCACCATACCGCCATAATTGACGCTGGCGCCAGGGCCATGAGTTACAGTGACATTTCCATTGATGGTCAATGAAGGTGTTTCAACGTCAGCTTCAGCCAGATAGATATTCCCATTAACATTGCCATTGATGAGGATGTCGGAACTATTGCTAATACTTAAAGCGCTATCTCCGGTGCTGATGACATTACCGGTTATAGTTGCGGCTGGTGCGTTATGACCAATGCTGTTTCTGACATAGACTGCAGTTCCGCCAGTGATATTACCGACAACATCAGCCAATCCGCCGTATTCAACCGTCAAAGCGTAGGAACCTGAAAGATCACCTGTGATATCAATTAAGCCATTGTATGCGGAAAATCCGCCATAATATGAACCGGTTACGTTGCCGGAAACGGTTATAGTCGCGGAATTTATGGCGTACACACCAGCGGTGTACCCAGTTGAGTTTCCAACGATGTTAATTTGACTTCCGGTGCCGGTAGCTAAAGCGCCAAAAATATTTTGATTGTTTAAGCCGCCGGGATAGACAGCGTGCAAATCTCCTTCAATGTTGATTACACCGCCATCAGTTGCATAGGCGGCTGATTTTTCAGGGCCTGCAGAGGTCACCATCAACAAACCATCATCATCGGGATCAGAAATATTAAGTGTCCCGTTATTCGTTGCATAGAGCGCATTGCCGGGAACGTCTTTAACTGTGAGATTGAAGCCGTTGAGATCAATAGACAAAACTTCATTGTTTGCTTCAATGGTATTCGTATGGATAATGTCATTGAGCAGTTTAATGGTTTGTCCGTTAGTCACAGACATTAAGGCTGCGTCCAATGTGGCGTACTCCACGGTGCTTTCCACAATCAAACAAGTGAATTCAGGTGGCTGAGCATATACCACAGTTGAAGAGAGTGCAATTGATGGCAGGATCATTGCTAAAAGTGTAAATAATGATATCAGCTTTTGTCTCATTCGGGACCTCCTTGTACAGCATTAAAGTAAAGATCGAAAAGGGACTTATGCCAAAAGTATAATAAACTGTACTGCTGGAATCTATGATGCCAAACCATTTGTCAATGACAAATCTTGTCACGGTTTGTGACAAGAACTTTCGTTGAAAGCTCCACGATTTTGGTGTGGTTGGTGAGAGGGGAGGAGAAATGACCATCGGCAGAAATCCTTGAAATGGGTGCTGGAAATATTATAGAATTTAAAAAATATGATGAGCCTGATCTCTCGGTTCAGAACTATGTAATCCGAAAGGATATTGTCCCTAAAACCATAAATCTCCGAAAGGATGAATTCAACAATGGAAAACCAGAGATTGAAAAAGGAAATGCTTTCTGCAATCGACAACCAGATAGAAATGAATGATCCGAAATGCGTCAAGACGACATTTGACAGGCTAATCGCTGCCGGAATCTCAAAGAAAGCTGCAAAAGAGAGGATGGCTGCGGTTCTGATTGAGGAAATGTTTTCCGTGATGACTGAGGGCAGGAAATTTGATGAGTCGCTCTATGAGAAAAAACTCAGCGCTTTGGTTGGGGATCAGGAAGAGGATGAGTATGAGCTTGAGGATAGCGGTGTAGGCGCAGAACTTAACGACGGATCTGATTATTCCAATGAGCCCATTGGCGCCCTGCTGGAAAAAATCGCTTATAACAACGGCTACTTTCCGCGAGATATCCTGGAAACGCTGATTCGTCGAAAAGAGGAGGCGATCCCGGAGCTTCTGAAGGTGTTGAAAATGGTCGGTGATGAGCCGGTGAAGTTTTCCAAGGAGAAGGGCTACATGGGCCACTTGTATGCGGCCCATCTGTTGGCGCAGTTCAGGGTCAGGGAAGCCTATCCCATTTTGGTGGACTTGATGAGTCTGCCTGGAGAATTGTCCTATGATGTATTTGGTGAAGGCATTCTGGAAGTCGGCGGAAGGTGCCTTGCGTCTGTTTGTCATGGAGACTTGAGCCTGATCAAAGCTCTGGCGGAAAACAGCAAGGCGGATGATTTTATGAGGATCCAGGCCGTCAAGGCCTTAGCTGTACTGGTGCTGCAAGGCGAGCTCGAACGGTCGTCCGTTATGGCTTATTACCGTCAGCTGCTTCTGGACCCAGGTGTTCGAAAAAGGCCGGAATTGCTTTCTCTTCTAATCATTACGTGCTGTGATCTCTATCCGGAAGACGTGTATGAGGACATTAAGGAAATTTTCAAACTGAAATTGAATGATAGACAAATTATTGACATCGATTCAGTTGAAGAGGACATGTTTGTTGGAAAAAGTGCCAGGCTTGAAGCTTCAAAACAGAAAATTCATTTACAATTTATTGATGACACGATCTTGGAGATGGAGGACTGGTTCTGTTTCACTGAAAATTTCAGAAAATATTTTGACAGCAAGTCAGAGCCATCTAAGATTCAAGAAATCGCACCTAAAAAACCAAAAATTGGACGGAATGATCCGTGCCCATGCGGGAGCGGTAAGAAATATAAGAAGTGCTGTGGGAAGTAGACGGTAAAATTTGTGTGAGATGATGTGTTTTGAGACCATCGGCAGAGCTTTCTAAAAGCTTTAAAATGCTTCTAAAGGGGTACTAGCCGATGGTTTTTCATTCGCGTCAGAAG
>WXFH01000148.1 GCA_009881125.1 Acidaminobacter sp.
TTTTTATGTAGTCATAGATGAGTCTGTTAATGGTGAATGCGAATCTTCCATTTCAGAGAAAATAGTTGAAATTCGACGAATTTTATACAGTCAGAGAAATTATGATGAACTTCTTTGATTGGGATCATTATGTATAGCCATCACAGTTGCTGTGATGGCTTTTTACCGTCCGTTTTTAAGACATTCCGCCGATGGTCACCTCACCACCAACCCTCACAAAGTAACTATAAGAGCAATGGTGGTGATGAACATCAAAGGACCAGGAGGCGTTTATCGAGTGTGAAAGGGCGCATGATAGTATCATTGGAAATGATGAAATGGCAGATGGATGGAATATTT
>WXFH01000149.1 GCA_009881125.1 Acidaminobacter sp.
GGGGGCGTGGGGAAGGGGATAGGTACAGGGAGTTCAGTGACTGATTTTGTACTTTATATTCTTGCCTGATCCAACTTTTTCGATTAACCCTTTTTTCAGCATATTTCTCAATGTTACTACCGCTGTAGCTTGAGAAATGCCAACCTCAAGCTCTACCTCTTTTCGTCCGACCACTTTATTGAGTTGAAGCAATGTTAAGATCTGCTGCTCTCTTTGGCTTAACCCAGAAGATAAACGTTCTTTCATAGCGCTATATTTATAATTTGTATTTGGCAGTGTTATTTTAAAGGCGTGATCAGATACTTCGATCATTGGTTTAACCTCATAATCGTTATAGGCAGCCATCATTTTTGGTATGCCGGTGCCGTATGCCTCAATCAGCTTTAATCGATAGAAGATATTAGCCAAATGCTGATTGCGCAGTACCGAGACGCCCAGCATTATGTCATTGAGAGAAATGCCTTTGACCAGTCCACCGATGGTCACAATTTCCAAACGATTATCATATAGGCTGATCAGAATGCTGCCGCTGTAAGCATAATCTCTGTGAACAACTGCATTAAGCAAGGCCTCTCGAATGGCTTCAATAGGGTAGTCTCGCTGATCCATTCGCTCTAAGCCTTTGAACTCAGACCTTGTTTTGTTATAGCGATCTATAAAGTCATAGGCTTCCTCAAGCTGAAGTAATATTGATCCGGTGAATTCCCTCCGTTCTTTAAATATGGTTTTTTTGTCACCTTCAAATACTGCCAGTTTAATCGTATGCATTGCCTGATCTGAAAGAAGCAGCCCGAGATTGGTAAACATCCCATCTTGATCAATCAAGTGCAGCGTCTTTTTTTGAGTGTCAAGAAATTCGACACCCATTTTTTCGAAATAGGCCGCTGCGCCGTTAAAGGTCAATTGCTGATTTAATGACCGGGCGTTCTCGAAGCTATCGCCGCTGGTTTCTTTGATCATATTCAATATGGCAGCTTCGGTTGCAGGGACAGAGGATGCGCCTTGGCGGATGTAGACGCCTTCAGGCCGAATCCCCTTTCCATGTAGGTAATATGGGCGAGCGGTGCCCCTTTGGACGTGAATGACAAGGACGTTTTTACGATCAAACTGCTCAATAGAAATATCAGTAAACAATGTAACATCTGGCCGAATTGAATCGCGAATCATGTTTGACACACGCGTCATTAAATCATCTTTTTGAGTGATGCCCACGACGCTGCCATTATCCTGGATGCCAATGTATATTTTTCCGCCATCAGTATTGGCAAAGGCAGTGACGCTTTTTCTAATATCTTCAGTGTACTCGCGTTTCAGTTCAATCGTTTTGCTTTCTGTGAACACAAGATCCCCTCGCATTCCGATTATGATTCTGATGATTCTAATCGTTCTAATCGTTCTAATCGTTCTAATCATCATTATATCATCAGAATAGTTTGCGTCAATCCTTGGTGACCAGTGATCATTGGACGATTATCATGTAAGAGAAAAGCTAAAGACATGAAAAAGCGCCCCCGGAAAGAGGTTCGGAGGCGCTTGGTGGTAGTGTAAGTTAAATTGTGAGTCAATTTCACCAATTTCTTTTATCTGTACCTTTTCTGTACCTGGCACTGCAAACGAAGTTGATGAAGTTGTTTTTGTTGAAAAGAAGAAGTATCAATCTTTTCAAATCATTTGAACGTCGTCGTTCCGAAAAACGTGCCAGGTACGGGGGTGGGGGTGCGGGGGTGCCTTGGGGATGCATGTACCAACTCCTCCACCCTCTAAACCAACTCCTCCGCCCTTAGCAGCAGCACGTGATCCTTCTTAGCCTGCTTAATTAACGCGTCGCTAAAAACGTATTTTGAGAACAGAACATATTGAATTTCCCGGCTCTTTCTGATTAACTCGCCCCGTGCTTTCAACACTTCCAGGGTCTCCGTACCCATGGATTCGTTTCGCCACTTGCATTCCCCAACCAAAATGTGACTGGAAGTCACAGCGACGACATCCACTTCTTCCTCCCGTTTCCGATCGGGATTGTTCCCCCACCATCGGCCATAAGTCAGATAAGTTGGTTTGATATGACCCTCCCTGACTTCCCGCTGGATGTATTGAAGGCAAATGTTTTCGTAAGTAACCCCCATATGTGCATCTAATCCAGGTTGAATAACGTCTTTCCAGGCGTTGTCGCTCATTCCCAAGCTGATGAGTGACAGGCAGGATGGCATGAAGCGGTACCAGAAACGATAGAGCTGGTCTGCCAGCCTGTAAATCGTCTTTTTCTGATTTTTCTCTTCGATAGGTTGCTGCTTCTCCAGAACGCCGAGATCGATCAAGGCCTTTAAATAGGCGGTTATATCTCGCGCGTCTTTCTTGGCCGCTGTGGCGATTTCATTTTGCCTGGAGGCGCCGTTAGCAACGGCTTCGATGATGGAATTATAGAGCGCCGGCTCCCTCATCTCCTGCTTCATCAAATTCATGGGCTCCTCGAGCAGGTGGCCGCTCAGCGATAAAAGCTCGCCTTTCACAGCAGATGGAAAGTCTTCATAAGCTGAAAAATACTCCAGATATTGAGGAATGCCGCCGCAGACCCCATACCCGTAGTAGCGGTCCTCCCAGCTCCAGCCCTTGAAGAACTCAAAACTTTCCTGGTACTGCAGCGGCAGTATTTTCATTTGAGCCGTACGCCTGCCGTAAAGCGGACTTTGGTAGCCGAGCACCTGATTTTCCATGAAACTCATGGAAGAGCCGCATAGGATCACAAACAAGTCCGTATCCTTCCACACATGATCGATCACCTTCTGAAGCACCGAGGAAATCGATGGATCCGATTGCGCCAAATAAGGATATTCATCTATGACCAGCACCAGACGCTTGCCATTCGCCTGAGCCGCCGCATAATGAAAAGCCTCCTCCCAGGAGTTGAAATGGTCTATATAGGCAGAGACCTCTGAAGGCAGTGCTGTTAAAACATCTCTGGAAAAAGCCCGCAGCGCCCCGTTTGCCTCCTGTTGTATACCGACGTGGAAGAGGGCAGCTTTATTCTTACAGAACTCTTGAATCAGCCGCGTTTTGCCCACTCGCCGCCGCCCGTATAGGACAAACAGCTGAAACCCGCTGGCTTCATATCGCCGCTCAAGTTCTTGAAGCTCAAGTTCTCTGCCAATAAACATGTCATAACCTCCTCGCAACATAATACGTCGTATCTTGTTACGATAAATATAACACGAAAAAATTAATCTTGCAATTTTATCGAAATAAAATTCGTCGAAGTGTATTGCGATAAAATATCAGCGGGTTAAAGTCCTTGTATTGGCATTCGTATCACGAATACTCAACGCCGCATTTCCCAAAGACCTCTGCCGATGGTCGCCCATCTCTCCACCCATCCGGAGTAAACAATATTGTGGTAGAGTCAGATTAAGATCAATTGACCAGGTGGCTTTTCTCTTGACGTGAGAGGCTTTTAATGGTGCAAAGAAAATGTTCAGATTGGGCATCGGATTAATACTGACATGAGAAAAGCTAAGGACATGGAAAAGCGCCCCTGGAGAGAACTCCGGAGGCGCTTGGTGAAGACTTGCGGTAAATTGGAGATCAATTTCACCTATTTCTTTTTCTGTACCTTATCTGTACCTGGCACCGCAAACGAAGTTGATGACGTTGTTTTTGTTGAAAAGAAGCAGCATCAATCTTTTCAAAATACTTTAACGTCATCGTTCCGAAAAACGTGCCAGGTACGGGGGTAGGGGCGGGTGGAAAATAAGTGGGATCAGCCACCTGAGCCGCCTAGCGAAGCTCAATATGAATTTCCTTCCCCAAACTTCTGGCAATCTTAATCAAAAAATCCAGAGAGGGGTTATAGGCACCGCTCTCAAACCTCGAAATATTGGACTTTTGAGTCCCGGCTTTGAGCGCGAGTTCCTCCTGAGTCATGTGCATATCTTTTCTTGCTTCGATGATCTGAGAGATGACCTCATATCTGGGTTTGAGCTTTTCGTATTCAAGTTCAAAATCTTTGTCTTTCATAAGTTGAGCTTTTATATCATCAAATTTGACACTGGCTTTACTCATGTCCGCACCTTCTTTCATAATCAGCCTTATATTTTCTGGCTTTTTCAATTTCTCGGTCAGGGAGCTTCTGGGATTTCTTCACAAAACCATGCAGCAGTACGAAAGTTTATCTTTGTACGTGAAGTAGAAAATTCTTGAAATGTCACTGGCAAACTTTACTCTCAGTTCATACAAACCTTTGTTTTTCGCTCCCTTAATTGGTTTCGTATAAGGTTCTCTAAGTTCTAGCCCGTGAACTTTGAGCAGTTCAATTTCACTAAAAGCCTTTGCTCTGGTTTTTGGGGGCAAATCCAATAAAAAATCCTGTACTGGAATTTCACCGTTCTCTTTTTGATAAAAAACGACGTCGTGAGACAAGCTGCCCTCTCCTTAGTACATATGCTTTTGTTGAATTGATGTTATCATATTTGATAACAAAATTCAATCGGTTAATGAATTGAATTGACATGAAATGCGCATATGATCTTGATACTATTCCTAAGACTTCTGCCGATGGTCACCATTCACCACCCCACAAGGATAATCTTTAGGCGATAAGGTCAATAGATCAGCAATAGACCAGGTGGCTTTTCTCTTGACGTCAGAGACTATCAATGGTGCAGCGGTGATGCGCAGATTGGGGTTCGGATTAATTCTGACAAGAGAAAAGCTAGGGACATGGAAAAGCGCCCCCGGAAAAAACTCCGGAGGCGCTTGGTGTTAGTTGCCATCAAATTATGAATCAATTTCACTTATTTCTTTTATCTGTACCTGGCACCGCAAACGAAGTTGATGAAGTTGTTTTTGTTGAAAAGAAGCAGTATCAATCTTTTCAAATCATTTGATCGTCATCGTTCCGAAAGACGTGCCAGGTACGGGGGTGGTTCTTTCTTTTATCTGTACCTGGCACCGCAAACGAAGTTGATGAAGTTGTTTTTGTTGAAAAGAAGCAGCATCAATCTTTTCAAAATACTTTAACGTCATCGTTCCGAAAAACGTGCCAGGTACGGGGGTGCTTCGAAAAACGTGCCAGGTACGGGGGTGCGAAAAACGTGCCAGGTGCGGGGGTGCTCGGGGGTGATTGAACGGAGTTATCAGTCACCGAGAATTCTCACTACAGCATGAGCTGCAACGTAGATAGGGCCTTCAAGATCATCAATGGTGATTGACCAAGAACCTTCATTGAGAGTACCATCATCGAAGGCATATGGGAATTGTCCAGGGGCATTTGTGTATTTACCCTTGGAATCTCTTGGCAACATTTCTCCATTTTCACCTACGAATAGATGCACGTCCATGAGTAAAGTTGGATCTGTAACTGTATAGGTGATTGTTGCTGAACTTCCATGATAAGAGATTGTGATGGTTCCAGCTTCAATTCCATTTTCCTGATAGCTGCGTTTTACTTTGCCACCAGTTGTACCACAGGCAGCAAGTAATTTTAAATCATAATCATTTTCTGAGACAGGTAGAGATCCAATACTCCATCCCCAATTAGAAGTTTTAAGGCCTGGAATATCTGTGAGGAAGTCTTTGTTCAGCATGTCATCAAGTTCAATTTTATTATCGCCCTTGAATCCCCATGCAGTCTCGTCATGGTACATTCTGTTGATGAAGGTGCGATTCTCTTCAGCACCAGGTTCAAGTTCAAACTCATCGATGCCGTCTATTGGGCTGATGACCATCCAACCTTCTTTTTGTTCTTCGATGAGAATGTACATGCCAGGCATAAGATCAAGCCAACATGCTTTTCCATCATAACCGGTGACTTTTTCGCTGATTATTTCTGATTCTTCAGCGGTACCGCTTTCATTTGCATCAAGGTAGAGAGTGAAAGTCCAGTTTGGAAGTGGAACATCAATCGAGTTGGTTTTGATGACACAGATGCTGCCAAGCTCAGTGTTGACGAAGGTCAGACTTGCTTCTTTACCAGGATCGAGTGACTCATCCATAGAGCCGTCGACGGTGTTGTTGTAAGCCCAGCCGGTTTTGAGGGTTTCAACGACCGTGTAATCGCCAGGCATGAGGTTGTTCCAGCAGACAGGTTCGCCGTTGGCGGTTGTCTTAGCAGTTTCAACCATAGCGCCAGCTTCGTCGTAGAGTGTAAAGGTCCAGCCGTCAACGATGGTGCCGTCTTGGTCATGCTTGATGACACAGATGCTGCCAAGCTCAGTGTTGACGAAGGTCAGACTTGCTTCTTCACCAGGATCGAGTGACTCATCCATAGAGCCGTCGACGGTGTTGTTGTAAGCCCAGCCGGTTTTGAGGGTTTCAACGATCGTGTAATCGCCAGGCATGAGGTTGTTCCAGCAGACAGGTTCGCCGTTGGCGGTTGTCTTAGCAGTTTCAACCATAGCGCCAGCTTCGTCGTAGAGTGTAAAGGTCCAGCCGTCAACGATGGTGCCG
>WXFH01000150.1 GCA_009881125.1 Acidaminobacter sp.
AAGGTTGAGCTCGTCAATTCCGGAGAGGGCGTCTATTGAGGAAAAGGATCCGGATGAAGGGTCTCGGTTAAAAGGAGTGGCATTAATCGAAACCTATAACGTGGTTGACAGTGTGACGGATGAGCCCTTGCTCTGCATTATTTGTCCCAAAGGATGTCATATAACGCTGGAATCCGGTGGGGAGATCACGGGTTATGGCTGCAGGCGCGGGTATGAGTTCGCTCTTCAGGAACTTAAAGATCCCAGCGCGGTTTTGACGGGAACGGCAGCCATTGAGGGTGGAACGTGGCCAAGACTCCCTTGTAAGACCACAAAGCCAATTCCTAGAGCGCTGCTAAGGGCAGCAGCGGTATCCTTGTCTAAAATTTCAGTATCTGCTCCAGTGGCGCTTGGGGAAATTCTGGTGCGGGATTTGGGAGGACTCGGTGTTGACGTGGTTGCGACCCGGTCTATGACGAAGATGCTGCCCTAATGGATAAACACTGAAGGATAAATTAAAGGGGAAGCCAGTGCTGTCAGCCCAATGAATGGGCGCTGCACCTGCTTCCCCTGAATTATTCTCGTTTCTGAATTTGAAATTTCAAGTCCGTTGGACAGAGGTTTCATTCACCGTGGG
>WXFH01000151.1 GCA_009881125.1 Acidaminobacter sp.
TCACTAATAAGAATCAGAGGCAGACAATTGGCTTAACAGCTGATTGTCTGCTTTTTTGATGAGGCAATGTTAAGAAATGGTAGATAATGGGTGCGGCTGGACGTTACCTTGTCAACATTGCCATCTCCCGTTTAAAGTTAAATTACTTCGCGCCGTGAGAGAAATGGGATAGACAACGCGTTTAAGTTTTACATTATTTGACATATTGTTACAAATAAAGTATGTTTAACTTGATAGAATAACCGCGAGACGGAGGGGTGCTGTCTGAATCAAATAAAGAGTAAAAGCAAGACGAAATCATATAGTGTCATTGACCTGTCATCT
>WXFH01000152.1 GCA_009881125.1 Acidaminobacter sp.
CATAGAGAACGGGTTGTGCGGCCAACGCCTGAAAAGGGTTCGGGAAGAGGGCGCCATCGCTTTGAGCGCCTTTCACTCTGTCTGCTTCTCAGCCTCCTGATCCAGTGGCTGCCTGCCTTTGCCAACAGCGGCCCGCCTCGAATTCTTCCGGATCAAAATAAGGTGATTTTCATGGAGAACCCAGGAGTTGCGCTGGTTCGTGAACACCTCAGAATGGTGTGGGTTCCGGAGAACTATAGTGCTGAGTTTACAGCCACCTATATTTTTGAGAATACGGAAGACAGTCCCCAGGCGCTGACGCTGTGGTTTATGAGTGGTGATTATGAGGATCAGAGTTTTGAGATCCGAAGTTCGAGTGAATTGATCCCTTCAAAAGACATTGCGCCAGGGGCTTACCAACTTGAAAACTGGGCGCCTTTAGAGGATCCTCCGTTTGTCACAACCTATAATGAGCTGCCTGAGAAGCAGCTTGATTATTACGGCCAGACTCAGACGCCGGCCAGAATTACAGAGTGGCTTCTCGAACTGGCGCCAAAGGAAAGGACAGAAGTCGTGGTTTCCTATGAGGCCAAAAGCGGGTATCTGAGTCAGTCGGACTACTTTACCAACTACCGGACTTTGTACTATGCACTTTCTCCTGCCCAATTTTTTAATGGAGAGGCGATCGTCGACCTCGAGCTGACAGTTCCGGATAATTGGTCGGCCGCAGCTAATCTGCCGCTGGAGCTCGAAGCGCCGGGGCGGTACATTCTGAAGGATTACGTCATAGGTTCAGAAGATCTGTATTTGAGCCTGCTCAATACAGATAAGCTGATGTTCGGACTCAATTCGAGATCTGCTTTGTTTGGCTGGACCTGGCCGGCTGCGGCAATCTGTTTTATTGGGGTTTTATTTATGGTTCGGCGAAGAAAGCGTTTGGCTGCCGGCCTCGTGATATCTGGGGCTTTAATCA
>WXFH01000153.1 GCA_009881125.1 Acidaminobacter sp.
GCTTCCCCAAGTAGAGCAGTATTTTGATGAAGCAGTGCCCCAGATGCATGATGCGTTAGCGCCAGTCGTGGAAAAAGCTGAAGAAATGCGGGCAGGGGGCGAATCACAGAGCCGGGAGTTTAATGAGAATCAACTTATTGACATCACCGTCAGCGGGGGTATACCGGCCGAAGACACCCCGGTGCCTGCAGCAGCGGCCATACTGCCTGCTGAGTCGGTGTCTCATCCGGATCAACCGTTGGCTGAGACCAAGAAAAAGACGCGTGGCCGCAAAAGAAAACAACCGTCTTCCAAGCCTAAGACGGAACATGAGACAATTCAAGCAGTGTTGCCGGAATCAGCGGCAGTCCTTCAGGCAGAGAATCTGGATGAAACTGAGGTAAAGCCTAAGCAGGAAATAAAGCCAAAGCTGGAGCAAGAGGCACTTTCGGAGTCGATTCCGGTCGAGACCTCTGCAGAACCGACAGATCAACCGGTTGAGAAAAAGAAACGAAGACCGGGAAGGCCCAGAAAGAAAAATGGGTCAAACAAGTCGGCGGAAACTCTGAATGTCAAGGATGAGAAAGAATCCATAATTAAAGAGGGGTCGAAAACTCCGGAGTCTGAATAGGACTGAATGC
>WXFH01000154.1 GCA_009881125.1 Acidaminobacter sp.
TTAGTGCCATGTAAACTCTAAAACCAGACATCCTACAGACTAAAATTCCGAAACACTGCGTTGTCGTCAATCGCAATACTGCTTAGTATTGCTCATTCCTCCGCCTTTTATTTCGAAAATTTTATCGCTGTATTATGTTATGGTTTTAGAATTTACAAGGCACTTGTGCCATGTAAACACTAATTTACAATAGCATCTGTCATAATAAAGAACTGG
>WXFH01000155.1 GCA_009881125.1 Acidaminobacter sp.
TCCTATCCTACCACCGGAACGACCGTCACCATCACTGGCGTCGAAGGTGTCTATGAATGGCAGCGCTGCGACTTGATTCCTGGCAGCTACACCGTTGCTGAAAACACTCTTGACGGTTGGTCTGTTGCTATTGATCCTGAAGATGGCATCCTCACTGTCGTCGCTGGTGCAGCACCTGCTGAGTCTGCTATAGCAACCATTACCAACACTCTCGACCTCTGCGAACAAACCATTTGGGCACAACTTGTTCTTCCAAATGGCGACCCTGACCCAAGAGCCATTGGTTTCTCCGGCACAGGTAACTGGGGCTGGTACAATGGTCCATTAAGCGAAGGGACTTACAACTTCAAACTTTGGGCTAGCGCAGCTCAAAACGATACCAGCAAAGGCACGCTAGTGGGTATGCTTCAGATGACGTATTCAGCAGGATGTGTATCCTTTGAAGTCACTGAAATGTATGAAGGTATTGCAGAGCCTACCTTCGCTCATATCTACATTAACACACTTAGTACAGTTCCTAGCTTCCCTAATGATTTCAAAGATGTTCCACTCTGTGGTTACACTGGCGCAATCTACTTCGCATACCACAGTGTTGTCATGATGCCTTGTGGCGACTAGTTCCCCTTCCCGTACCTGGCACGTTTTTCGGAACGCTGACGATAAATATTTTTGAAAAGCTTGAAATCACTTAATTTCAGTAAAAATAACTTCATCAACTTCACTCAGGGTGACAGGTACCGCAAAGCGAAATTGATTTGCAATTTGTCCGCAACCAATACAAAGCGCCTCCAGAGCTTTTTCTGGGGGCGCTTTTACAATGATCTTAGCTTTTCTCACTTGAAACTATCACCACGAACATAACAGGCCAAATTGGTCCTACACACTCACTACCCCTTACACTACGTGAGAAAAGCCTCCATGCCCTGAGGGAACGCTCTTCGATCCTTCTGAATAAGACTTGCGAAGCTGAAACCATCGGCAAATTTATTTTTTATCACTTTCATTTCCTTCGGGGTATAAATAAAGCGCATATGAGTTCAAGATGTGTAATCAAACACTGGTTCACCACAAGAAAGAGGTGCATCCCAAAATGAAAGGCAAACTCACCCAAATTGTCCTCAGCGCTCTCCTCCTGCTGCTCCTCCTGGGCGGCGCCGTCTTCGCCGTTATGCACGTGCCGGTCTTCATTGACGGTGACAAGCTCGTCAGTGACGTCGAGCCCCAAATCATCAACGGCAGGACTATGGTGCCGATGGCTGTGATCGCCAACACCTTCGGCGGCGAAGTTGAATGGATTGAAGCGACGAAGACCGTCGAAATCACCTCCCCTGCCCAGAAATTCATGGACGGCTACGGTGAAAAGAACATGTACATCACCAATGCCACTTCCATGAAAACCGCCTTCGAAGCAGGAAAAGCGGTCATCCTGGACGTCAGGCCGGATGCGGTCCGTGCACAAGGCTACATTGAAGGATCACTACATATTCCAATGACTGAGCTTCTGGACCGCATGGGCGAGCTGCCTAAGGACAAGATCATCGGTGTCTACTGCGTCAAGAATATCAACGCTGCCTACGCGGTTGCCATGCTCAACATGCAGGGCTATGACGCCTACATCCTCGAAAACGGCACCACCGCCTGGAAAGCCGCTGGGGGAATCATCACTATAGACGCCTCCTGTCTGCCATGAGGCTCCAAATAGTGGCAGGCTGCCACAAAAACAAAGCGGTGAAATCCGCGTCAACGGCCTTGGGCCTGTGGTTGACGCCGGTTTCACCGTTTTTATCC
>WXFH01000156.1 GCA_009881125.1 Acidaminobacter sp.
ATTGGGGATGGGGTTTTGTGGGGCTTTTTTGAGGGTCAGGTAAGTATCTGGTGAGTATCTGGCGATCACTGTTGATTTATTATCGAATGATGCTATATGGATGTGTCGTCGCCGCCTGGTTAAATAATGAACAAACGAATTTCGAATAACATTATTTAAATTTTGTTTACATAATGTAATTACTTTTTGATTACATGGGTATATTTAGGAATGACTTCGCACTTCCAATATTTGAGCGGAGTGGACACGCGCCTACTAGCGATGGCGTGGTACGTTCATTACAATACGCTAAGGTAAATTGGTGGTGGCAATGAATTCCGGGTCCAGTGTGGACGCCCATGATCCGGAAGGAGCCAAAGGCGTAACCGACCCCAGTATTTTTGTGGGTCGGATTTTGTTTTTTAAGGATTTAAAGGAGGGATGCCGATGGTGAGTCAAGAGGCATGCCGGCAGTTCAATTGACCTTCCAATAATCACAGATTATTTGACGCATAGAAGTAACACAGTCGCAACTAATCATAGGGTGACCACCTGATCTGCACAGAAGCAGACAGCACCCATTGAATCAAAGAGAGGCAGCAACAAGGAAGCATCCATACATAGAAAAGCTCCTGGCTGGTGATTGAATTGGCTGGCGGAAATCGCATGCGCGGAATGACGGATCCTCGAGGGTCTGTGATTCTGCATTGTCTTGCAATTTGTAAGGGAGCGATGAAGTCCGGCTATAGATGGACGCCTTATGCCGGGCTGAGCGAGTGGCGTAACCGACCTGTGCAGGGTCGGTTTTTTGATTTCGAAATCAAGAAAATGTGGAATTCACTCAATGACTTTGATGAATCAAAGGAGTGAGATTTATGTTAGGTTATCCCACCTCCAAAGGGAGGGTGAGGAAATTATTATGGGCCTGGCTTATCGCGGCGCTGATGATCACTACAATGATTGCAGCGGCGCCGGGGGGTTGGGCGGAACTATACAATTTTACACCAGCTTATGGTTCTTTGACCGAAGACACAATCGATACTGGGGGAGCATTCCCATCTGGTATGGTTGTTCAGCAATTTCCGCAGACTGACTCTGCCGGAACAGGTGTCTTCGATGCTTTTCTTGGGGTAGGAGTTGAAAGTGGAACGACTCCTTCCTTTGGAAAAGGATATAACACAGATGGTACTAGAGAATTTGAAACTTTAGGCGGAGCACATACTGAGGCTATAACGATTGCTGAATTTCCTATTGTAGAATACAACGGAAATCTTTATAGGGAATTCTTATTTGATATCAACGAAGTAGCTAGCTCAAATATTGTTGACGGATTATTAACCAACTATATGCAAGTTACCAATTTGGAACTATGGGTTACCGGAAATGCAGAAATCACAGGTTATCCATTCACAATTGGCGCAACTAAAGTATATGATATTGGTGATAATATTCTTCAACTTGACTATGATGTTGATAAGGGAAGCGGAAATGCTGACTATAGATTCTTAATACCTATGGATTGGTTGAATACCTATGATGCCAATACTAACTATTTAGTACTTTATGTAGAACAAACCTTCTGTGATGACGGTTTTGATGAATGGGGCGTTAGAAAAGTAGGTTCTGTGGATGTACATAAGAGTTTTCTTCCGGAAGGACTTGCTTCTCACCAATTGCCTGAATCCATTCAAGTCAAATTAACCGGTAAAACTTCAAACCAATCCTATTATCCATCTGGAGACATTCAAACTTTAAATGCCTCCAACGATTGGTTTTACGATTGGAATAGCTTGTCACCTGGATATTACAAAATCGAAGAACTTACAAGTTTAAATGGTTGGAGTACCGTGATCACAAGTTCTCCTGATTTTGTAAATATCGATGGTGTTGACTATGTGCTTGTTGATGGTGATAAAAACAAACAAGTACATGTAGAGATCACTAACACACTAATATCAGGAGATCTCTGCGCTGTAAAATACGATTCAGCAGATATAACTAAATCCACGCCTTTATCTGGGTGGACATTTACACTACTATTTGATGCCGATAATAACGGTAGTTACGAAACGAATCTTGGTTCAAAAGTTACTGATTCAGCAGTTAATACTGGAAAAGTCTGCTGGAATGATTTAATGCCCGGAAACTATCAGGTCGTTGAATCGCCAATGAATGGCTGGGCTTTTAATGTTCCTGCAGATGGCAGCAATGAAATTACTTTGGCTGCTGGAGAAGAGGTTTTGAGTGAGTTTTTCAACACCGAGCTTGGCAGCATCTGTGTCATTAAGCATGACCAAGACGGCACCATCGTTGACGGCTGGACCTTTACACTCTACGACGAAGCTGGCGCTATGGTTGAAACTGCTAAGACAACCGCCAACGGCGAGCCTGTCTGCTGGAACAACCTCAT
>WXFH01000157.1 GCA_009881125.1 Acidaminobacter sp.
CCACCCCTCCCCCTCATATATAACAACAGACAACCCAAAGCGCACATCTTTTTCCAAATCCAGCGCAGCCTGAACCGAGCGCAGCAAGGTTCAGCGCGAAGCGGTCCACCCCTACCCCCTCATATATAACAACAGACAACCCAAAGCGCACGTCTTTATCCAATTCCAGCGCAGCCTGAACCGAGCGCAGCAAGGTTCAGCGCGAAGCGGTCCACCCCTACCCCCTCATATATAACAACAGACAACCCAAAGCGCACGTCTCTATCCAATTCCAGCGCAGCCTGAACCGAGCGCAGCAAGGTTCAGCGCGAAGCGGTCCACCCCTCCCCCTCATATATAACAACATACAACCCAAAGCGCACGTCTCTATCCAATTCCAGCGCAGCCTGAACCGAGCGCAGCAAGGTTCAGCGCGAAGCGGTCCACCCCTCCCCCTCATATATAACAACAGACAACCCAAAGCGCACGTCTCTATCCAATTCCAGCGCAGCCTGAACCGAGCGCAGCAAGGTTCAGCGCGAAGCGGTCTACCCCTCCCTCTCATATATAACAACAGACAACCCAAAGCGCACATCTTTTTCCAAATCCAGCGCAGCCTGAACCGAGCGCAGCAAGGTTCAGCGCGAAGCGGTCCACCCCTCCCTCTCATATATAACAACAGACAACCCAAAGCGCACGTCTCTATCCAATTCCAGCGCAGCCTGAACCGAGCGCAGCAAGGTTCAGCGCGAAGCGGTCCAAACATCTAACAGTACCTTAATCGCCAGTACAGAACCACCCTCATGTCTGATGTAATAAACCCCAAAAAGCCATTTATTAACCCCTTAAATAACATCACTGTAATTTATTATCGTTAAGAGAACACCCGCTACTTCATTCACGAGATGTTTTAACCACATCCTTT
>WXFH01000158.1 GCA_009881125.1 Acidaminobacter sp.
AACGTATAACTCACCACGCTATAAAAAAGGAGGAGTGGGTATGCATTTGTTCGCAGCCATTCTCACAAAAATTGAGACGGATCAGGAAGAAGTTCTTCTGATTCAGCACCGCGCTTTTTTGGATGAAATGACCGCTAAGGGAAGAATCGCTGCAAGAGGCCCTTTTCTGGACGACAGCGGCGGTCTCGTCATTTACCGCGCTTCAGATGAAGCGTCCGCCTTCGAGCTGGCCTCCAGCGATCCCTTCGTCGCAGGCGGCGCAAGGTCGCTGGTCCTCAAGCCCTGGAAGGGCACCTTCCCCGACGCGGACGGCAACTAGAAAATTCAGGTGTTAAAAATAAAAACTATGCCGATGGTCGCAAAAAGTCACTGATCCGACCATCGGCAGAGCATTCACAATGAAACGGGTGTCTGCAGCCTCAGGCCAATTGACCCCTCCATCCTCCAGGACCCGCCGTTCTCCAAACGTCAACTTTCTCAAGCAAAATCCACTTGACATCCCCATTT
>WXFH01000159.1 GCA_009881125.1 Acidaminobacter sp.
GACTATGTCATTTTCATCCACAACCAAAAATGAGCTCTGCCAGATCCGGGGCGAGGATCGCTGCTGCCAGATTGCAGAGCTTTCTGCATTAATCAAGGTCAGCGGCTCTATCGGCTACGCCCGGGGCAAAGGTCTCAGCCTGACGCTGACGACCGAGAACCCGGCCATAGCCAGACGGATTTTCTCCGGATTTAAGCGCATCTTCGGGCTGAGCGCAGAGATCCTGATCAAACAAAATCCAATGCTGAAAAAGAACAATACCTATCTGATCGTCGTTCAGGGCGCTGAGGAAATCCTGATAGCTCTAAAAATCATTGACCACAGTGATGGCACCTATAAATTTGAGGACGGCATTCCGGAGGGCATCGCAACTAAGGAATGCTGTGTAAGGGCCTATTTAAGAGGCGTTTTTTTAGGCGGCGGCAGTCTCAGCGACCCTGAAAAAGGGTATCACCTGGAGTTCGTCACCAACGACGAGCCTTATGCAGAAGCCCTCAGCCAACTGATGGAACGGTATGATCTGGTGCCCAAAATCATTCAGCGAAAAAACCACTGGATCGTCTACATCAAGGAAGGCGATCAAATTGTAGATTTCCTGAATATAATCGGAGCCCATACCATCCTGCTGGAATTTGAAAACATCAGAATCGTGAAGCAGATGCGCAATGACGTCAACCGACTGGTCAACTGCGAAACAGCCAACCTCAACAAGACCGTGGATGCGTCCTACAGACAGATTGAGGACATCGAATTCATCATGGAGCGCGTGGGACTTGACTATCTCGGAGCGAATTTAAGAGAAGCCGCAGAAATGAGACTGGAAAATCGAGAAGCGACCCTGAAGGAAATCGGGGAAATGATGGATCCGCCCGTTGGCAAGTCGGGCATCAACCATCGCTTCAGAAAAATAGAGAAGATCGCAGCCGACCTCAGGGTCAAGCTGAATGTCACTTAAGCAGCAAACCATACCATAGGCAGACAAACACCACCAGAACAGATTCCGCTGGAAAGGCGCGTTGATTGATGAGTAAATTTGTCCATTTACATCTGCATACTGAGTACAGCCTGCTGGATGGATTTACGGTCATTGACCGTCTATTCGAACGGGTGAAAGAACAGGGCATGGACGCGGTAGCCATAACGGACCACGGTGTCATGTTTGGCGTGGTGGATTTTTACAAGGCTGCCAAAGCCGCAGGGGTCAAGCCCATTATAGGCTGTGAAGTCTATATGGCCAGCCGGTCCATGCTCGACAAAGACGCATCCATGGACAAGAACCGGGGGCACCTGGTGCTTCTGGTGGAAAATGCGAAAGGCTATGAGAACCTCATCCACCTGGTTTCCAGGGGATTCATTGACGGCTATTACTATAAGCCCAGAATAGACATGGACCTGCTCTCTAAACACAGCGACGGCCTGATCTGCCTCAGCGCCTGCCTGGCGGGAGACGTTCAAGCCCTGATCGCAGAAGATCGATACGGTGAAGCCAAGGCGCTGGCACAAAAATTCCAGGACATCTTCGGACCGGACCGTTACTATCTTGAGCTTCAGGATCACAGCATGGAGCTGCAGAAGAAAGTCAACCTTCAACTGATACGATTGTCCAAGGAAACCGGCATTCCCCTAGTTGCGACCAATGATGTCCATTATATTGAACCTGGAGATCATGAGGTTCACGACGTGCTGCTGTGCATCCAGACTGGCAAGACCCTGGCAGACAAAGACCGCATGTCCTTTCCGACCAGAGAGTTTTACCTGAAATCGCCGGACGAGATGCAGCGTCTCTTTCCTTACGCGCCTGAGGCTTTGGCCAACACGGTCAAGATCTCGCAGCGTTGTCACTTTGACTTCGATTTCAGCAGTCTGCACCTGCCGGAGTTTGACCTGCCCAAAGACATGACCGCCCAGGTTTACCTGAGGCAGCTCTGTTATGACGGCCTTCACAAGCGCTATCATGTGACGCCGGAGCATATTCGGCGCCTGGAATTTGAACTTGGCACCATCCACGACATGGGCTACGAGGATTACTTCCTCATAGTGTGGGACTTCATCAAATTTGCCAAGGAGCAAGGCATCCTCGTGGGGCCGGGGCGCGGAAGCGTCGGAGGTTCTCTCGTGGCGTACTGCCTCGAAATCACGGATGTAGATCCTTTGGCCTATGATCTGATTTTCGAACGCTTCCTGAACCCTGAGCGCGTCACCATGCCGGATATCGATATCGATTTCCAGGACGACCGGCGCCAGGAGGTCATCGATTACGTCGTCCGCAAGTACGGCAAGGAGCACGTGGCGCAGATTATCACCTTCGGCACCATGGCGGCCAGGGCTGCGATCAGAGATGTGGGCAGGGCCCTAAACCAGCCCTACGCGGACGTGGACAAGATTGCCAAAGAGATTCCGACGATCCTTGGCATGACAATTCATAAAGCACTGGAAATGAACGCCAAGCTGAAGGGTTATTACGACACAGACGCCGAAGCCCGGCGTCTGATCGATTTCGCCCAAAAGGTGGAGGGGCTGCCGCGGCATTCGTCGACTCATGCAGCGGGCGTCGTGATTTCAAAAGCGCCTGTGGACCATTATGTGCCGCTGACGGTTCAGGACGGCAACGTGACGACGCAGTTCGGCATGCTGCTGCTCGAGGAGCTGGGGCTGCTCAAAATGGACTTCCTGGGGCTGCGCACCCTGACAGTGATTCAGCGGGCCATAGAGTTGATCAAGGAAAATTACGACCTCGACATCGATTTTTCGAAGATTTCTACGGACGACCCCAAGAGCTACGTCGGGATTGGCAACGGCCAGACCCTGGGGATTTTTCAGCTGGAGAGCGCCGGTATGACGCGGTTCATGCGGGAACTGAAGCCGACTTGCCTGGAGGACATCATCGCGGGCATTTCCCTTTACAGGCCGGGCCCAATGGATTCGATCCCCAGATATGTCAAAAGCAAAAACAATCCGCAGCTGATCACCTATTCTGATCCGAAGCTGAGGGACATCCTGGGCGTGACCTACGGCTGCCTGGTCTACCAGGAACAGGTCATGCAGATCGTCCGCGAGCTGGGGGGCTATTCCTTTGGCCGAAGCGACCTGGTGCGCCGGGCCATGTCCAAGAAAAAAATGTCGGTTATGGAAGAGGAACGCCGCTATTTCATCCATGGAAAATTAGATGACGAAGGCAACGTGGAAATCCCTGGCTGCCTGCGAAACGGCGTCTCCAAAGAAGCAGCGGACGCCATTTTCGACGACATGATCGACTTTGCCAAATACGCCTTCAATAAAAGTCACGCCGCCGGCTATGCCCTGGTCAGCTTCCAGACGGCCTGGCTGAAGGCCCATTATCCCATAGAATTTATGGCAGCCCTCATGTCCAGCGTCATGGGCAGCCAAACCAAGCTGGCGGTCTATATAGTCGAATGCCAGCGCATGAACCTCAAAGTCCTGGCGCCAAGCGTCAACCACAGCCTCGAACAGTTTTCCGTGGAGGGCAGCGCCATTCGCTACGGCCTTCTCGGCATCAAAAATGTGGGCAGCGGCATCATCAAGGCCCTGGTCGAGGAGCGCGAACTGCACGGTCCATACCGGAATTTTACGGAGTTCTGCGACCGGATGCCTGCCGGGGAACTCAACAAAAAGGCCGTGGAAAGCCTGATCAAAGCCGGTGCTTTTGACGGGATGGGCGCACGGCGTTCCCAGCTGCTGGCCTCCTATGAGCGGATTGTCGACAGCGCCCACCGCGAGAAGCGCAATAACGCGGCCGGCCAGGTCAGCCTGTTTTCAGGCCTGGGCATGGCTATGGCATCGGGTGCCAATTCCGGTACAAGTACAAGTACCTTAGCCGATGGTCATGCAGCCGCAACCCCAGCCCCAACCGACATGACCGGCCTCGATACCGCAACGCCCGAACTGCTGCCTGACGTGCCGGAGTTTGACGTACGGACGCTGTTGGCCTTCGAAAAAGAAGTTCTGGGCATCTACTTCAGCGGGCACCCTTTGTCAGCCTACAAAGACGACGTAGACAACATTTCCAGCCTGAGGCTCAGCGATTTGTATGAAAGCTGGGAAGAGGGCACCGGTGCCTTCGCGGACGGCGAGCGTGTCGTCCTCGCTGGGCTCATAGCCAAGCGCACTGACAAGATCACCAGAAACAATTCCAGAATGTGCTTCCTGAGTCTGGAGGACCTCTACGCCGCCATTGAGGTGCTGGTCTTCCCCATGATCATGACGCGTTACGAACTGCATCTGAACGAAGACAGCTTCATCATAGTTGAGGGCAGACTGAGCCTGCGGGAGGATGAGCCCCCAAAACTCGTGGCGGATGCCATATACCCGCTGTCTCAGGAGACCATCAGACGCTTCAAGAAAGTACCGGATCCAAAGCTCTTTTTAAAGATGGAACACCTGGAAGCCCCGCTATGGGAGCGGGTCAAAAAGATCCTCCAGAATTATGCAGGGGAGACAGAGGTCGTTCTATACTTGGAAAAGGAAAAGAAGACGATCCGAACCCAGCAAAAGCTATGGGTGAAACCCGCGGAACGACTGCTGACGGAGCTCAGGGTCGAACTGGGCCACGACGCCGTCAAATTGAAGTGAGACTAAGTTGGGTACGCGCTGAATAGAACAGATAACTAACCGAGAATGAGGTGATGTGCATGAGGGATCCAGAAATGAACGACGTCTCTATGGGGGCATTCAGACCAAAGATCAAGCGGATTGGCGTGCTCACCAGCGGCGGGGACGCGCCCGGCATGAACGCGGCGATCCGTGCCACGGTGAGAATTGCCCTTTATAATGGATTGAAGGTTTCCGGCATCCGCCGGGGCTATCAGGGCCTGATTGAAGCAGACATTGACAACATGGAGCTGGCGGATGTTGGTGATATCATCAACCGCGGCGGGACCAAACTGCTGACGGCCAGGTCGGAGGAATTCATGACTGAAGCGGGACAGAAGCGGGCACTGGATGTGCTGCGGATGTTCGATATCGACGGCTTGGTGGTCATAGGCGGGGACGGTTCCTTTAAAGGTGCCAAGCGCTTGTGGGATATGGGATTTCCGACCATCGGCATACCTGGCACTATTGATAACGACCTTGCGTATACGGATCTGACGCTGGGCTTTGACACGGCGGTCAGTACGGTGGTGTCGGCCATCAACAACCTTAGGGACACGTCGTCTTCTCATGGTCGGGTCAGCATAGTGGAGGTCATGGGGCGCCACTGTGGGGATATTGCGCTGTTTGCAGGGCTTGCAGGCGGCGTTGAGGACATTCTGATTCCGGAGCGAAAGTTCGATCTGGATGAAGTGGCGCGCAAAATCCTGCAGGGCAGGCGACGGGGCAAGCTGCACAGCATAATCCTTGTCGCGGAGGGTGTTGGAAAATCCTATGAAATCGCTGAGCACCTTGAAGCGCTTATTCACCAGGAGGTACGAGTGACAGTGCTCGGCTATCTGCAGCGGGGCGGAACGCCTTCCGTAACGGATCGGATCCTGGGCGCTGAGTTTGGACAAAGGGCAGTGGAGCTGCTGCTTGAGAACAAGTTTGGACGCGTCGTCGGGATTCGCGGCAACAAGATCATAGATCAGGACCTGGCTGAGGCATTGAATGAGATAAAGCGGTTCGATCAGGCCAAGTATGATCTTGTGGAGATTTTATCGCTTTAGCTGTAAGCTTTGTACTGCGAAGTCTGTTGAAGTTAACATGGAGATAATGTTTTTATGATAACATTGAGAAATGACGGCGCTATTTGGCCGACTACCGGAAAGCAGGCCGCCGCCGGACCTTCGAGTCTGGACAGAATGGCAGATCAGCCTGTTCACAGCCTATAATCAGGCCACACCTTTAGGAGAGATGATGCAATGAAAAAAACTAAAATAGTATGTACCATAGGACCAGCCAGCGAAAATCCGGAAGTTTTCAAGACTTTGGTAGAAAGCGGCTTGGATGTCGCCCGGCTCAACTTTTCCCACGGCAGCCACGAGGAGCACCTCGCACGCATTCTGATGATCAAAAAAGTTCGCGCGGAGCTGGAAAAGCCTGTGGCGATCCTGCTGGACACCAAAGGTCCTGAGATCCGAACGGGGAAATTTGCTCAGGATGTGGAGCTTGTGGAAGGACAGACCTTTACGCTGACCACCCTTGAGTATCTGGGTGACCAGGAGAAGTGTCAGGTATCCTATGTGGGACTGCCCCAGGACGTGTCTGCAGGCACCATCATTCTGATCGATGACGGCCTGGTGGGCATGGAAGTCGTTTCTGTCACCGAGACGGACATTGTCTGCCGAGTGCTCAACGGCGGTACCGTCAAGAGCAACAAGGGCGTCAACGTACCGGGCGTCAGCATTCAGCTGCCGGCAATTACGGAAAAAGACATCAGCGACATTATCTTTGGCATCGACAATGGAATAGATTTTATCGCAGCTTCCTTTATCAGAAAGCCTGCGGACGTTCTCGAGATCCGCAAGGTCCTGGAGGAGAACAGCGGCCACCACGTCCACATCATCTCCAAGATTGAGAATCAGGAAGGCGTGGACAACATGCGCGAGATTCTTGAAGTTTCTGACGGCATTATGGTCGCCCGGGGCGATCTGGGTGTCGAGATTCCGACGGAGCGCATCCCGCTGGTTCAGAAAGAGCTCATCAAGCTGTGCAACCACGCGGGCAAGCCGGTCATCACTGCCACACAAATGCTGGACTCAATGATCCGCAACCCGCGTCCGACCCGGGCAGAGACCACAGATGTGGCCAACGCCATTTTTGACGGCACGGATGCCATCATGCTGTCTGGTGAAACCGCTGCAGGCAAGTATCCGATTGAGGCCGTCAGAACTATGGCGGTCATCGCGAAAGCGACTGAGGAAAGCCTGGATTATGAAGCGCTTCTTCGAAGCGTGCACAAGTCAGATGAGGACGACAACGTTACCTTTGCAGTGAGCCACGCGACCTGCCTGACGGCGCTTGAACTTGAAGCCAGCGCCATTATGACGGCGACGTCCTCCGGCTTTACTGCCCGCAAAGTTTCAAAGTTCCGACCTAAGGCGCCAATCATTGCCGCGACCACCTCGGAGCAGGTGCGCCGCAAGCTGTCGCTGGTCTGGGGTGTCGAGTCCATCTCACTCGGCAAAGCGGATTCCACAGACGAAATCATGGATAAATCCCTGAAGAGCGCTCAGGAAGAGGGCCTCGTTGAGCAGGGGGATCTGGTCATCCTGACAGCGGGTATTCCTGTTGGCGTCGCTGGTGCGACGAATATGATGAAAGTTCACCTGGTGGGTGAAGTCTTGATCAAAGGCACAGGCATAGGCAAGGGCATGGCTGCAGGTGCTTTCTGCATAGCGAACACGCCGGAAGAGGCTCAGGCCAGCTTCAAAGATGGGGACATTCTGGTATCCGGTACAACAGACCGCGACATGATGCCATTTATCACCAAAGCCAGCGGTATGATTGTCGAGGAGGGCGGCTACACCAGCCACGCAGCTATAGTCGCACTGTCACTTGGCATCCCGACGGTAGTCGGCGCAGCAGATGCGGTTAAACTGTTGAAGGGTGCGCCAAATGTTACAGTGGATGCCACCAAAGGCATTGTCTACGCCGGCCGCACCAGGATGCTCTAAAGCTTATGAACTATTATGATTTCGAGATCCGCCCCCGATATGAAGAAACCGATCAGATGGGCGTGGTCTATCATGGCAATTACTATCGCTACTTCGAGGTCGGGCGCTGCGAGTATCTGCGATCACTGGGCTACTCCTATCGCGGCCTCGAAGAGGCCGGCATCATCCTGCCCGTCGTCGAGAGCAGCTGCCGTTACCGCGTACCCATTCTCTATGATCAGGAAATAATTATACGCACCTTTATTGAAACCTTTAAAGGCGTCAAGATTGCGTTTCTGTACCAGCTTCTGGATAAGGAGACCGGTCAGCTCCTCGCTGAGGGGCAGACCCTTCACGCCTTCGTCGACAAAGCCATGCGTCCGCTGCGCGTCAGCCGCCTCGATGAGGCTTTCGTCAAAGCCATTGAGGATGCCATGGAAGGCAAAGCATCACAAAAAATAAAGGAATAAAAATGTGGCCGATGGTTTTTTCTCCGCCACAGGATCACAAAAAGCATGGCAAAGGAGTTGCATCCATGAGAAAACGTCTCTTGGGCAAGACAGGACTGATGGTCAGCGAGGTAGGCTTTGGCGGCATACCCATCCAGCGCGTCGACGCGCCAGCTGTCAAAACCATTCTGATGGAATGTTTGCGGCGTGAAGTTACCTTCATTGATACTGCAAGAGGCTATACGACCAGCGAAGAAATGATTGGTGCAGCCATAGATGGCCACCGCGACAGTTTCGTCCTCGCTTCCAAGACCATGGCGAAGAGCTATGAGGATATGAAACGCGACATTGGCATCAGCCTGATCAACTTGAGAACGAATCATATTGAGTTATACCAGTCACACTTTGTCCGAAATCAGGAGGCCTATGACGCCCTGATTCAACAAGGCGGCTACGAAGCCATGCTGGAGGCCAAACGCGAAGGGCTGATCGGACACATTGGCATCACAAGTCATGACCACAAGCTCCTCGAAAAGATCATTGAGGAAGGACGTTTTGAGACCATTCAATTCCCTTACAATCTTGTGGAGCATCAGGGTGAGCGGCTTTTCCAGCGCGCCCACGAACTTGGTATAGGCGTTATTGCCATGAAGCCGCTGGCAGGGGGGGCCATCTCCAATGGTCCTCTCAGTCTTAAATACATTTTGAATAACCCCCACATTTCTGTGGCGATCCCTGGCATGGACAGCCCGCAGCAAGTCTCAGAGAATGCAGTCATGGGCAGCGCGGATCTCAACTACACTGAAGAAGACCTGAGGAACATGGAGATCGTACGCCAGGAAATGGGCGAGCATTTTTGCCGGCGCTGCGGATACTGTCTCCCGTGCCCTCAAGGGCTTGACATTCCGACTTTGTTCCTCATGGAGGGTTATCTGAAGCGTTATGGCCTCAAGGCCTGGGCAGAAGAGCGGTATGGCTCCATGGCTTTCAAAGCTGCGGATTGTGTTGAATGCGGTATTTGTGAGACGCGGTGCCCTTATGACTTGCCTATTCGCAATATGCTCAAGAAAGTGGATGAGAGTTTTAGATAGGCAGGTGTTGGAATTGAACCCGCTAAGGCAGGACGCACATAAAATAATCGAAGTGTCTATTGAGGCCGTTTTGCCGGATGCCGCAGTTAAATCCGCGTTGAAAGATAAAGACTTCAGCAAAGCCGTTACGGTCATAGCCATTGGGAAAGCTGCCTGGAGAATGGCTCAGGCGTCATGTTCAGTTCTGGGTGATCAGATTCGACAAGGATTGATCGTCACTAAGTACGGTCACTCTCAGGGTGCCTTGCCAAATTTCGAGATCGTCGAAGCCGGTCATCCAATTCCGGATGAAAATTCAGTTTTGGGCGCAGTAAAAGCGATTGAAATGGTCTCGATTACTGACCCCAAAGAGGATTTAATCTTATTTTTAGTCTCCGGTGGGGGATCCGCGTTGTTCGAATTGCCTCAGCCAGGCTTGAATCTCAGAGAGATTATGGCTATTACAGATCAGCTCTTATCACGAGGCGCGAACATCTCTGAGATGAATACAGTCCGTAAGCATCTGTCCAGAGTCAAGGGCGGCAGGTTTGCAGAGGCTTGTGGCCAAACGGAACTTTTTGCGGTTGTTCTGTCAGATGTCATTGGTGATCCACTGGAGGTCATCGCGTCAGGGCCTGCATTTGCGGATTCTTCTACATCGGCAGAGGCTTTTAACGTACTCGATAAATTTAATATTACCTATAGTGATCAGGTTAAAGCCGCAATAGACAGGGAGACGCCCAAATCACTCCCTTTCAGCGAAAGCATCATAACCGGAAGTGTCGCAAAGTTTTGCGATGCCGCTGCTGCAGCCTGCGAAGCATTGGGTTATCTTCCGATAATACTTTCAACAGAGATGACAGGTGAGGCTTCAGAGCTAGGTCAAACGTTGGCGTCATTAGCCCGGGAGGCCCTGCTTGGCAAGGGAAGTCCTTATAAGCTGCGTCCGCCATGCGCGATCATCTTGGGTGGTGAAACGGTCGTTCACCTCAGGGGAAAAGGCAAAGGCGGCCGTAATCAGGAAACTGCATTAGCAGCTGCTTTTGGCATTCAGGACTTGGATCACGTCGTGATCTTCTCAGTGGGCTCTGATGGGACAGATGGTCCTACAGATGCTGCCGGCGGTATAGTCGATGGTCACACCCTGGATCGGATTCGAAGTGCGGGTCTTAATCCCTGTGAACTTCTCGCTGAAAACGATTCCTACCACGCCCTTCAGGTCAGTGGAGATTTGATTATGACCGGTCCAACCGGAACCAACGTCAACGATTTGATGGTGGTTTTAATTGGGGAAGGCAATAAATGATTCAGATTCCAAAGTGGTATATTGAAAAGACGTCCAGTTCCAGATGCGAATGGACGTCTTTTTTCTTTTTGAATTCCTGAAAGAGGACACTAAGGAAAATGTGTGATGTGAATCACGGCTCGAACCACTGCCATCGGCCAACAAAAATCTTTGAAAGGAAGGTCGCAGGGTATCTAATAGGCAAACGCCATTATAGTGAGGTGAACCCTATGGACCCATTGCTCAACTGGCTGATGTCGGGCGACGTGAGCCTGCAGTACCTGACCAGCAAATATCTCCTGCACAAGCCAGAGAATGAGCTTGCCACGCTCAGAAAAAAGATTGCTGCCGATGGTTGGGGAAAGGCCTTCCTAGGCGCCCGGAAGCCGTCAGGCCACTGGGGTCGTGATTTCTACCAGGTCAAGTGGATCAGCTCCCACTACACACTGCTGGATCTCAGACACCTTGAGATAGAGCCGACAGAACCAATTCTGGAAACCTTAAACCTGATTCTGCGAACCTGCAAATCAGCAGATGGCAGCATCAACGAATCGCATACCTTGCCATCCGGCGACCTCTGTGTGAACGGCATGTTTCTGAATTATGCTTCGTTCTTTGGAATCTCCGAGTCAGAATTGAAGTCTGTCGTCGATTTTATCCTCGACAACATCATGCCGGATGGAGGGTTTAATTGCAATTGGAAGAGGGGGGGTGCTGTTCACGGCTCCATGCATACCACAATTTCTGTGCTTGAGGGGCTTTGGGAGTTTCAGAAGGCTGGGTATGACTATCGAAAAGAAGAGATTGAACAGACAAGGAAAACCGCGGAAGGCTTCTTGCTGAAACACAACTTGTTCAAGTCGGACAAGACTGGAGAGATCATAGACAAAAGGTGGTGTAGGTTGTCCTTTCCTTCCAGGTGGCGCTACGATATTCTAAGGGCACTGGTCTATTTCGCTGATGCTGGGAGACCCTACGATCCGAGGATGGAAGAAGCACTCAGACTTCTTCAAAATAAAAGAAGAAAAGACGGCACATGGCCGGTGCAGATGAAGCACCCAGGACTAGTGCATCTGGAGATGGAGAAGATTGGCGAAGCCAGCAGGTTCAATACACTCAGAGCGCTGAGGGTGTTGATTGCTTATGGGTATAACGGGCTGAAGGAAATATAGATTTGAGACTTGAACAACAAAAAATGAAGTTGGGGTCAATAGGCATAAGCCGCTGATCCCAACTTCATAAAATTTATACGCGTGCGCATTTACCGTGGTGTTAAAAAATTCTGTGTAAAATACTGTTTATAATCGCCGCCAAAAGCCACGCCAGTTCCAAGCTGTGTATAGTTCCCAAGCAGGTTTACACGATGCCCCGGAGAATTGACCCAGCCTATGTGTGTGGTCACAGCGTTTATGTAACCTGCGGCTATGTTCTCGGAAGCCGCTGAAAAACTCAGCCCCGACGCTTTCATTCTGTCGAATGGACTTTTGCCATCCGGGTTCACATGATCGAAAAAGCCTCGCTGCAGCATATCCAGGCTGTGATTGTAAGCCACCTTTGATGCGGTGCTGTTGTAGGTGACCACTGATTTCCCTTTAGCAGCCCTAAATACATTAGCTAAATCAAAAGTCTGTTTTTCGTACGCCGTTCGAAGACCTGCACTTGCTGGGCCGTAAAGACTTTTTAAGGACTCCTCGGCAACAGGTGCAATCAGTTGAAAAGCGATTACTTTTTTGCTGTCTTCCAGATCGTAATAGAAGGTGGCATACCCTGGCTGAAGCTTGTAAAGGTCGAATTCTTCACTTGTCTGAATCAGGAAGGTAAACGTGCCTTTGTCAATTTTCGTCAGGCCGGTGCCGTATTTAGTCTGAACCTCACTTCTTGTACTGCCCATTCTAAGGCCGACAGCAGACTCAAACGGTCCGTAGTGGGTGAAAAGCCCCACAACTTTGCCGGAGGAAACGCCTATCATAACGTAATCCTTATAACTTCTGTGATAGACATACCATTCAAAACCATACTCGCTGAGATCCTTGCGCACAGGCGTTCCAAGGGTCTGGGTCACTTTTTCAAGTGAATCGCCAATGCTGATGCCTGCAACCTTAAAAGTCGGGGATGAGACTGGCGGTGTCGAGATGACAATATCTCCCAGACCCAGCCGGTCGGCCAGCAGTTTTGCGGTGACGACTGAGGACTCCGCACGTGTCGCGGAACCAGCAGGTCTGAAGCTGCCATCCGTATAGCCGCTCAGCAGCTTGACTGCGTAAGCGACCAGTGTCGGCTCCTGATAACAGTCCCGGACGGCGTCCAGATCGCTGATCTTATCTGCCGCGCTGTCCAGCGTGGAGGCCGCGGGGCGCTCGTTCGATCTTAAATAGGCTGCAGAAACGATGCCTGCCATTTCTTCCCTCAGGATGGGTCTGTCGAAAGTCGAGGCTGTCAGTGATGCGAAGTCTGATGCCTGGATCAAGCCCAGGGAGCGGGCGCGCTCAATAAACGGCTGTCCCCAGTATTCTCCGGCAGAAGCAGCCCTGACATTCTCGCCCAGGGACTTAAGTGTCATGACCAAAAATTCTGATCGTGTGATGCGGGCGTCAGGTTTGAAGCTGCCATCGGGATAGCCATCCACAATGTCGTACTTTGCCAGGGTCCCGATATAATCGCGGCCCCAATGCTGGTCTGTGTCTTCAAAAGCAAAAGTGACGGGCGCCACAAGGGACACCAGTAATACCAGGGTGAGCAGCAGTCTTCCAAGTTTTCTCATAGGTCAGGGTTTCCTCTTCTTATGTATGTATTGGATTGTGCTACGGGGATAGTTGTGAGCAATCCTTTTTACATGATAACATAGTTAACATAATAATGTCACCCCGAAATCGAGGAAATTCTCACGTGTAGAAACAAGACATGGCCGATGGTTGAAATCAAACAACGTGGAAGCCGGTATCTGACACAGGCTTCCTCATTGTCATTAAAAAAACAACCCGCTATTCAAGCGGGTTGATCAATGCCTTTGGTCTTTGAATTTCTGTTAAGTTAAGTCCATTCAAACCTGTCACCGGCGCGCCGCCCAACGTATAGAGAACGCCGTCCACACCTGGGATCGAGGTCAGGGACTGGGTCATGGCGTCAAACATGAACGCAGCCAAAGCTTGGTCGCCGCCATACAGAGCGCCCTCAATGCCTAGGTCCACTTTCAAAGTGGTGCCCTCCTGGGTCGTGCTGACCACGGTGACATTCGCCGGAATAGGCGCAATCAGCGCGTCGCTGTTACCCTCCTGGGCAATGCCGCTCTTCAACAAGGCCATGACATCCTCCAGCGGTGTGGAAAGTGTCGGATAGACTTTCACAAGACCGAGGAGCAGCCGTTCGCCCCCGGTTCTGACGCCCAGCCATGCCGTTGGTGTGTTGTCCCGTTCATAGACGGTTTCCAGGTCCATACCGTGAAGGAAGGCGCCCGTCGATTTACCATCCACAAAAAATTTGATCTTCTGGACATAATCAATATTGAAAAGCGAATACCGGATCGCATCCACGGCCATCATTGAACGTGTACTTCCCGTCGAAAATGGAGCGAGATCTGCGGATCGTGTATACATATTTGCAAGTCCTTGGGCATATTGAATATTCGGCACACGGAAGGCCGGTGCCTCGTTCAGGAGCCCAAGTCCCGCAGGCGGCGGCGCCGCCAGGGCATTCGCCGTTTTTCGCAGGACCTTGTCATTCACTGTCGCCTGGGACAGCGGGATCAAGTGCATCAGTTTATCATCCGGATAATAGGTTTGAATGGACACATAACCGTTTTGAGAGACCTGTTTCGCCGGCACATAACGCTTGCCTGCAAAGGTGGAGACCTCCGCTGAAACGGTGTTCGCGTCTGCAGCCAGATGGGTACTCGCGGTGCTGAAGTCAAGCCGGTAGTGCCCGGCTTCCAGTCCCAGTGAAGCCACATCCACTGTCAGTTCAACCTTAGTCTTGTCAATCAGCCGGTCTTCCCCGAACGGAATCTGTGCGCCTGTCAGGGTCTTCACCTGTCGGTCTTTGTCGCTCACCGTCAGCGTCATCTGATCCCGTATGGCCGCCGCCGTCTCCACCACCTCACCGGTGCCCTCGACCAGGATCACCAGCGTCTCAGGCTGAAAAAGATAAGGTGTGCCGATGGTTATGGATGTGTCCCCGAGACCATCGGCTGCAATCTCTGGCTGTTCGTCCTCCGGTTGATTATTTTGCTCCCATTCCGTAAAACCTTCAAAGGTAAAATTGAAATCCAAAATTTTTTTGTTAACGGGCATAGTGGTCAGTGTAAAAAACATGACGGTCAAAAGCACGAAATTAAATAGAAATTTTGACACGCTACCCCTCCTTACGATCGAAGTCTTTGAACTTGCTCTAAATTACATTATAATTCATTATGAAGGGCTTTGCCACCTATGAATGAAAGCAATAAGATTCTCGGTATTATGTATACCCAAAATAAAACTAATTGGAGGAACTGCCATGGATGATATTTCAATGAAACCTCAGCAGCTAACGATCACTGCCCTCAGCGAGGAAGGGGAGGGCATTGGCCGCCTGGACGGCATGGCGGTATTTGTGCCCGGTGCGCTGCCCGGAGAGATGGTGGAGTGCCATCTCGTCGAGCAAAAGAAAAATTATGCCAAGGGGCGAATGACGCGGGTGCTTGAGGCATCACCTTTGCGGGGCATACCGCCGTGCCCTTATTTTCCGGAGTGTGGTGGTTGTCAGCTCCAGCATCTGGACTATCAGGGGCAGCTGGAGGCCAAGAGGGTAACGGTTCAGGATGCACTGGAGCGCATTGGTGGGTTCAAAGGTGTTGAAGTGCCGATGACACTGGGGATGTCCGAACCTTATCGATATAGAAACAATGGTCAATATCCTATCCGGAAGATCAATGGTCAGATTCGAATTGGCTTTTTTAAGGCGGGCTCCCACGAGGTCATTGACATCAAGGACTGCTTGATTCAGCCGGAGATTAATGCGCGCGTGGTCGCGGCAATTAAAGCCTGGATCCAGGAGACGGGCCTGACGACTTACAATCCCAAGACCCAGGAAGGTTTGATGCGCCATTTGATGATTCGTCACTCCAACGTCACAGGCGGTCTCATGGTCGTGCTGGTGGCGACAGAAAAAACGCTGCCGGGCAAAGCTGGACTCATCGAGCGACTTCGCGACGCGGTGCCTGAGATCGAGAGCATTATACTCAATACCAATATTAAGCCAGGCAGTCAGGTGCTGGGGCCGCACAACAAAGTTTTGTTCGGGAGTGACCGGATCAATGGCGAGTTAGATGGCTTTAAATTTGGTATAAGCCCGCTGTCTTTTTTTCAGGTCAACACCGATCAGACCAAAGTGCTTTATCAGAAAGCCATTGAGTTTGCGGACTTAAAAGGTGACGAAACCGTTTTTGACGTTTATTCCGGTATAGGAACGATATCTCTTAGTTTGTCGAGAAAAGCACGGAAGGTCTATGGAATTGAAAGCGTGAGACCTGCGGTGGAAGATGCAGTTGAAAATGCCAAGCGTGCCGGGGTGAGTCACGTGGAATTTGTTGCTGGTTTGGCTGAGGACGTCATGCCGAGGCTTGCGGAGGCTGGCATTTGGGCGGATGTGGTTGTGCTCGATCCGCCGCGCAAGGGCTGTGAACCGGCGGTTCTGCGGACGCTGCTGGATATGAAGCCGGAGAAGATCGTCTATGTGTCCTGTAAGCCATCCACGCTGGCGCGGGATCTAAAGATTTTGTGCGGCGGCGGGGAATCTGGTCTGGAGGAAGCAGTCTACAAGTTGGCGGCGGTGCAGCCGGTGGATCTTTTTGGGGAGACGGGGCACGTTGAGTGCGTGATTCTGATGCAGCGTAGTGGTGTGAAGGGCGAAAAATAGGGTATGACTACTACATGTAGTGGTTTTAGGGCAAAAAATGAGCAAAAAAGGGGGTTAAAAATGTACGGTTTTAACCCCCTTTTTTAGCGAAAAATACTGATGCAGAAGCCAATTTTTTAGATGCAGCCCTTAAAATGATGCAAAATCACTTTATGACAAAAGAAATTATAAAATAAAATAACTAGAAAAATAGACATTATTTGAAACGATGTTGGTGTAAGTTTTAAATAGGGAATTGAAGTTGAAGTATATAATATTACTTGGAGGCAGACCGTCAATCTGGAGATAAACTCTCTTAGTTGGCGGTTTTTATAATCTTAAATCTTGTTACATTTTTTTAAAGAAATCATCATTGACAATTTGGTTTATTCAGTATAGACTTATAATATAAAGTCGATGTTGCATAGACCAAGGAGGTTTATCATGAAATATTATAAACTCGCAGAAACTGAAGAAAAGTTTGCAGAATTAATCTGGCAGAACGAGCCGATTGGTTCCGGCGATCTTGTGAAACTAAGTGAAAAAGAAATGAATTGGAAAAAGTCCACAACATATACAGTACTTAAAAAGTTAT
>WXFH01000160.1 GCA_009881125.1 Acidaminobacter sp.
ATCGACCGTATAACTGATCAATAATTTAGCCGATGGTTGGCCACACGTCACCATCGGCTAAATTTTTATGCTTTTTTGAAGGTGGAAGATAGGTTAAAGGCGTTAACCACCGAAACCTGTGTCATACGATAATTGAGCCACCCGGACTCTGCTGAGTTGTATTAGCCTTTCTTTCCATAGTGCTAATGGTATACTGCGCACCACCACTGATACGCTAAGCACAAAGATCCCATTAGATTCAGTTAAAAAAGGAGCGCATACCATGAAATCGACTGCTATTATCAGACAAGTTGACGAACTAGGCCAAGTCGCACTCCCAATCGAGCTTCGAAAGTTATTTGACATCTCGAATAAAGATTATCTTGAAATTTTCATCGAGAATGACACCATGACTTTAAAGAAGTACATTCACCACTGTTCACACTGTCACGGGTCAGGCGATCTCATTAAAATCAAAGGTAAACTCATTTGTAGAGATTGCATTCTACTTTTCAAAGAAGCAGGCATTTAGCCTGCTTTATTTTTTTGTTAGTTA
>WXFH01000161.1 GCA_009881125.1 Acidaminobacter sp.
GGGACCATCCATGAGAACCACAAAAAAAGCTGCCGATGGTGGACGTAACAACCATCGGCAGCTTTTTTATCTGTGAAGTTAACTTCAACGAAATAGTTTAAGATTATTCATCCTCACTGTTGTTCCATTCATACTTAACCTTCAAATGGTTCAACTGATAGTATCCAATTTTGTGATCATGCTGCAGTCTTCCTACAATGATCCCAGGATGAATCTCTATCATAGCTGCAAAAGTCAAAACGTTTTTGTCTGAAAAATCCTCTAATGCAATGAACTTCAAGTAGTCATCTTCAGGAATAAGCAAATTTGACGAAAAGCGGTCTGCCTCAGCCTCTAATTCATCTTTAAAATCGATGTCATCATATTGGATGAATGTATGATCCTTCTCATGTAGTATTAAGTGTCCAATTTCATGAAAAAAACTGAACCAAAATTTATCTGCATCCTTCCCTCTTATTGATAGGATAATTATGGGTTTTGTCTTATTTGCCCAAATTGTTGCTGCATGAGCATAGGTATTTTTTATGTGAGGCAGGAAAACCAGAGCGATGCCACATTCACTCATTAATTTGATTAATTCAGTTTGGAAGTCAGAAGGCTCCTGATTGATTAAAGAGCGTAATTGAGGCAATCTAGCTGTCAACAATCGCTTGTTGTAGGGTGGAGTTGAAATCTTTCGTCCTTCAAGATAACCCTTTTGGATCCAGGCCGATAAAGCATATTCAGAAGCTTTTCCGTGGTCTACCTTCCTGAAAACAGCTTCAAATGTATTGAGATTTTTAATACTTCCAAGTGTCGCTACTTCATAATAACTTCTTAATTCTTCAACGCGTTCAACAGCATTTCTAGTTTTTTTTACCCATTTCCTATTAGCTAGATCTGAGTATGGAAATGACTTTGACAGGTTAATTTCAGACTCAAGATTGCTTATTTGATCAATTCTAGCCAAATCCTCTTGATAAAGGGCCTCTAGATTGTTCCAAAACCGAGCAGGGACGCCTAAGACACTCTCTAATTTCAATGCTGTTGGATGGGTTAATGCGACTTTGCCATTAATTAGCTGGCTAATGAATTTCGTACTGCAGTCCATTCGCTCAGCAAATTCTACTTGGCTCATGTCTCGATCTTCCAACATTTCTTTTATGGTTTCGCCTGGAGGGATCGCAATAATTTCATTTATCTTAGTTTCCATGGTAGTCTTTAACCTCCAAAAGGTTGACTATTCTAATTTCATAACGCCCATCTTCATTCTTTTCAGGTTCAACAATTAATCTAAACGGTTGCTCAAGGTCAAGTGCATATTTGCCCTGAAGATCACCTTTTAATGCGTGACATCTTCCTATTCCAAGATTAACCATCTCATCCAATGACTCAGCAGCTTTTAATTCTCGAATACGCCGATGAAGGATTTTAGCGCAATTTTGCCCATAAGATCTAATAGCTCTTGAATAGTCGTTGCATTCCTTCTCAAGTGATTTCTTATTATATTTAATGAGCAAATCATCACCTCTATTTTTATTTACCAATCTGGTAAATAAATATATCTAGAGTATATATTATCAACATATTCAAATCAAGTCTTGATCAGTTTTTTGTGCTTATTGTCACTCAAACTTCATTTTCCCGTACCTGGTAGCGCCAGTGAAGATAATGAAGTTACTTTTCGTGAAAGAAAGCAATATCAGTCTTGATAAAATAATTGCACGTTAGTGTTCCGAAAATCGTGCCTGGTACGGGAATTGCCGTCCTGGACCCGCCACGTGCCCCCCTTCACTCCATCCCCTTCATAAGCCTCGCCTTCGCCCTTGTCCCCTCCAGCGTATAATAAACCGCCCGCGGTGTCATATTGAGAAGTGCCGCAATCTCTTTAACGTAAAACCCGGCCAGATAAGCCCTTTCCGCAAACTTCTGGCGCTGCGCACTAATCTGCTTCGATTTGTCGCGCTGACACACCAGCGTGCGCACGGCCTCATCCTTGATCTCACTGCGGAACATGGACTCCAGATTGGTCATTCGCTTCTGACCTTTTTTGTCAACGTCAGACCGTTTGTGTTTACCTTCCGGCACCTCTCCTGTAACCAGCAGCTCATAAGCCACCCTTGCTTTCTGAGGATCCTGGTCAAACTTGCTTAAAAGCCCAGCCACATCCACAAGCCCATGCTGCTTGGCAACAACGTCCAGGTGAGCGCACCAGCGATAATCGGCAGGTGACTTCACCAATTCAGCCCTCACAGGATTATAGGCAATATAGCGGATCACCGTCATCAGATAACTGTTGTCCAGGATGAGAATGCCGGTATAGCGTCCTTCGTAAAGAACTCCGCTCCTCCCGTATTTCTTATTGAAATATTTTGTATACAGCATATTAATGCGGTGCATAATCCGGTCAATGGAAGCCTCAGGCGTCTCAATAACCAGATGGTAATGATTATCCATCAGCACATAATAGAGCAGCGAAAAGCCATAGTCTTCCATGGTCATGGTTTCCTTAAGCAAATCACAAAACTTCGCTTTGTCCAGCTGGTCATTGTAAATGTAAGCACGGTTGTTTCCCCGTTGGGTAACATGGTAGATCGCGCCATCATAAACAATCCTGGGTTTTCTGCTCACCCGTCTCACCATCCTCTGTAATGCCAGCGACCGTCTGGTAAATAAGCGACTTTCAGTTGTTTCTCATACGAAAGAAGATCCTGCTCGAGGCGATTAAGGGGCAAACTCAGCACTTCCGCAATAGCTTGAGTGGACATAGCCTTACCCCTCAGCAGGTCCAGGACGGGGTGTTCAGCAACAGCACCCAGCGTGACAGGATAAGCCGCAGCAAGACCCTGCGCCAGCAGCCTCTGGTTCCCTTCACATTGTATTGATCCCCGTCGCCCGGGCACTGCCCAAAGACGTTTTCCCTGTCGGAGGGCGTGCTCCGCTGTATTCAAAGCCCCACTCTTCAGACCTGCCTCTATCAGAATGACCTCCTCCGACCAGAGGCTCATTAAGGCATTGCGTCTTAGGAAATTTGCTTTGTAAGGGTCTATACCAAGGGGAAATGGCGAGATGACGGCGCCATGCTCGCTCAAGCTTCTCATGAGACTATAATGCTCGCTTGGATAGCACTGATCCAGACCATGGGCCACAAAGCCTTGTGTCCGCCCTCCTTCAGCCAGCGCAAAATTATGAGCAAAGCTGTCAATGCCGAATGCCAAGCCGCTGTTGATGCAGGCGCCGCGCCGTATTAAGTCTTTGCATACCAATTCTGCCGCATGATAACCGTCACCTGAAGCTTGGCGCGTTCCAATTACCGCGGCGGAAGGCCCGGTTTGTGGGTTGCCCAGGGCATAAACTACCAAAAACGTGTCTGCCGATGGTCGCAGTTCAATCAAAGGATCCATAAGTTCCTCCGGATCCAGCGTCCAAAGCTGGATGCCGAGAATCTCGTTACGTTCCAGAAGACGTTTGGCGGGATCCAAGTTTTTAAGCGTCTTCCAATTGGAAGCTAACTTCTGACCTTGGGCGAGGGGTGGGAGATCGAGACCATCGGCAGACCAAAGGTTTTCAGGGGTGGAAAAATGACGCAGGAGCTGCAGTTTCGCCTTGATGCTCACGCCCTTGAGCTCAGCGAGCCAAATCCAGTAGGGATTCGGGGTCTCCAGGGGCTTCATGGGCTTGAAGGGCTTGATCTGCAGTGAACGGTTTTTCTCCTGATGCTGCGTTTGGGTTTTAGCAGGCCTCATAGGTCACCAGCCCTTCAGCGGCGTGGCATCGACCCTGTCCAGATCTCTGGAAAGTAGGGCCGAAACCACATCTTCCCTGCGGATGTCTGCGGCGCCGTCCAGATCCGCGAAGGTGCGGGCGACCTTGAGGATCTTGTGATAGCTCCGGGCGCTGAACTGGTTCGAATCGTGGGCACTCTGAATGAGCGCTGCGGATGCCTCATCAATGGCGCAGAAGCGGTCGATCAAGGTGACGTCCATCTGGGCATTGGTCCATACGCCGTCGTGACCTTTGAAGCGTTCAGCCTGAATGGACCGGGCCTTTTCGACTTTCTTCTTGAGGGTGGCGGAGGCTCTCGGGTTATCCGTTTTTATGTCTTTTGGGAGGTTGTGATTCTGTGGCTCAGAGTGCAGTGTTAAGTTTGATTTATCAGCCCCTGTGGTCAATTTTCCCTGAATGTTGTTTCTTGCGCTTGCATCCTCGAAGAGATCCACCTTATTCATGAACTTCTGTATGTCCATGCGCTCCAGAATTGGTCCCGAGATCCGCTGCCGATAGGTCCTGACCTTATGTGGCGAGCAAATGCATTTTCCGGAGCCAAAATTGCCGCAGGGGCAAGGATTCATAGCCGCCACCAGCATAAAGTTCGCAGGGTAGACATTTGTCTGCCTGACCCTGGCGACCCTCACCACCCGGTCTTCCAGCGGCTGACGCAGAGCTTCCAGCGCGGCTCGGGAAAACTCGGGCAGTTCGTCCAGAAACAGCACGCCGTTATGCGCAAGGGTAATCTCCCCAGGCTTGGCGTTCGTCCCGCCGCCTATAATGGCGTTGGCGGAGGCGTTGTAATGCACGCTCCTGAAGGGTCGCCGCATGGCTTCCTCATGGCTGCGAGTCACTCCCGCCACACTGTGGATGGCCATGACTTCCAGCGCCTCATCCTCGTTCATGTCCGGCAGAATGGTCTCTATGCGCTTAGCGATCATGGACTTCCCGCAGCCAGCAGGTCCAACGAGCAGCAAGTTATGCCCCCCGGCCGCGGCAGCCACCACAAACTTTATCAGGTGATCCTGACCTCTGACCTGGCTGAAATCGAGGTTTGAAGTGGCGGGAGGCTTGGCTGCCACTGCAGATTTTGAGGTGTAGTGCATCCGGCCTTCAAACCACTCGACGAGGTCGTGGATATTGTCAAAACCAAAGCACTGGATGCCGTGGACCTTGACAGCCTCAGCCATGCAGGCATTTGGAAGCACCGCAAATCTAATACCGTTCTGCCTGGCCTGGATCAGCATGGGCAGCATGCCGTTGAAGTTCTCCAGATCACCGCACAAGCTGATTCCCCCGAAGAAGACGGTCTCATCCAGACTCACATGGTCGGGGCTGATTTCCCCGCATTCAATGGCGAGGCTGAGAAACATGGGCAGATCCAGGTATCCCCCGCTCTTTTGCACGTCTTGGGGCAGCATGTTGAAGACGATTCTCCCCTTTGGAAAACGCATGCCCATGGTGTTGAAACAGGCTTCAATCCTGTCTCTGGACTCTTTGATGGCCTTGTCTGCCAGACCAATGATGCTCATGGTGGGGACCCCTTTGAGAATTCTCGCTTCGACTTTGATCACAAATCCTTCCAAACCATTCATACCAATGGTCTTAGTCACTGTGGCCACCTAAAAAATACCTCCTTTGACAAATGTTATATACAAGTATTATAACCATATATTTACATTTGATCAAATACTTTTTTGGTGTGTCAATATTGATCTTCATGTATCGATGCGAGGTGTTTGCATTAACCAAGGCAAAAACAAAGACAAGCTGCCGATGGTCAGTTTCGCCATGAGCAGCCCAGTTACAAATTTTGATCATATTTTCACATCAGTTTTCCGAAAGCATACAACTCTTTGCCAATCACTTACCCTAAGGCAACATCCAGAATCATCATCACACTAAACCCCACGAGCGCACCAATGGTTGCGACATCTGTCTTCGAACCGCCTTCATCTCTTTGCGCCTCAGGTATAAGTTCTTCAATGACAACATAGATCATAGCCCCTGCTGCAAACGCCAAAGCATACGGCAAAATTGGACGCATCCTGATCACCGCCAGCGCACCTAAGACGCCGGCAATGGGTTCGACTAAACCAGAAGCCTGTCCGTACAAAAATGCTTTCCTTCTGCTGAATCCCTCACGTCTCAACGGAATGGAAACGGCAGCGCCTTCAGGAAAGTTCTGAAGCCCTATACCTATGGCAAGTGCCACAGCGCCGGCCACTGTTGCGCCGGAAATACTGCCGCTGGCCGCTGCACCAAAGGCTACGCCAACGGCCAATCCTTCAGGGATGTTATGCAGGGTGATTGCGAGCACAAGTAGTACACTTCTGTGCCATGACGTTTTGGGACCCTCAGCTTTTTCAACAGGTAAACCTAGATGGAGGTGAGGCATCAACTTATCTACCGCGTACAAGAATCCACCACCTAAAAGAAACCCGATGGCAGCTGTCAACCAGGCTGTTTGTCCTAACTCTTCAGCTAAAGAAATTCCGGGTGCCAGAAGTGACCAAAAACTTGCTGCAATCATAACCCCTGCTGCAAATCCCAGCATACTATTCAACACTGTTTTGTTGATGCTTTTAAAAAAGAATACCAGTGAAGCACCTAAGGCTGTAACACCGTAGGTAAACAGTGTGCCTATTAAGGCTTGTTGTACTGGAGTGAATTGTTCAAAAAATGTGATCAAATTAGGACCTCCCAGAGTCTATTGTTTGGTTTGATAGTCGTGTTTGAACCTGACAACCCTACAATGAACAAAAATAAAAAAGTATATGATTTTGAAATTATCCATATCAGTATTCTGATAAAGTATTGTTACCCAAAGATCAAGAGCTATACCAATTGCTAGCATTCTTACTTAGATATTGTCATGAGTAGGGCAAAGTCAAATAATGCGGTCTAAAATAACATGCAATTATTGAACGCTAGTATTTGAACTGCTAATTTGAACTCTATGAACTACTAGTCCATTAATCGTGGATTTAGGGAATAATTGACAAAAACAACTTCCGAAGATCGAATCAATCAACGAAGGTTGCACAGTTTGAATTGTAAAATAATTTCTCGAACTTCACCATTTATATCTACTGTGAAGTTAATGAAGTTGTTTTTGAACGAAATAAGCATTTGCAGACTTTTCAAATTTCTTAAACGTCATCGTTCCGAAAAACGTGACGGTACGTGCACGTCTACCTGGCACCTGCTCTGAAGTTGATGAAGTTGGTTTTGAGGAAAAAATGATATATCAAACCTTGCTATAAAAAATGGTACCTACCCTTTCGATGTGTTCAAGTAGGGCATCATTTTGAATACTTTTCCGATCTGAAATATCAAATTTATAAGGAAGGTCGAGATTGTCCAATTGCACCATTATAGAGAGTAGATCTTCCAGCCTCAATTGATCTCCCTCTAGCATCAAATCAATATCTGAGCCATTCTTGTAATTACCAATGGCTCTAGAGCCATATAAGATGGCTTTCTCTACTTTGGGTTGTTTTTCGAAAACAGACCTGATTACTCTTTGTACATTTTCACTTAAACCATATTTCATGATCATTCACTCTCTTTTTCTTGTTGACTCAACAATTTGTCTTTTAACAGAACAAACTCAGAGAAATAGTGATCATGTATTAAAGTAATGATCTCATCTGCTGTAGCTTCGTTATAAGTATGACTTGTAAGATTTCTACTCTTAATCATTTCCATCCAGATTTCACCATTCTCTATCAAACCAAGCTGGAAAGATTCTCTGACAACATCTCTTGATCCAAACAGGTCAACTGTTCCTCTGGACAACAGGAAATCCTTCAATGTTTTCCAGGCCAATTCATGCGTATATTCAAATGATTGAATAACGCCTTGTTTTTCCAAATTTGAAAGCTGTTTTGCATTCATAATTTCAATAGCCTCATTTAATTGACTCAATGCTTTGCGATAATTATCAAATCTTTGATGCCAACGAACGTCCATGCCATACCTCCACATAAATACGATATGATAATTACATTATACCAAGTTAAACCGCTTCAACAACTACTAATGGTTTATTAAGCTAGAGGGATTTGAATAGTGCCCCCTATTCATGTCTAAAACAAAAACAGGCTGCCGATGGTCGTTATACTACCATCGGCAGCCAAATTAAATTGCTTTTCATAATAGAATTCTGAGCCAATCACGTCTGAAAAACAAACCTAGATTAAAATCTAAGCGTCAAATACCTCACTAATCGACATCGTTATGGGTTATTTATCGATTGTAAATTTCTTAGAGTTCATTTGTCACGATAATGTGATCCGCATTGTGCAATAATAATTTGCTCTCCATCTACTCGATAAACTATTCGGTTATTATCGTCTATTCGTCTACTCCAAAATCCTTTATAATCGTACTTTAAAGACTCTGGTTTTCCTATGCCGTCATAGCCATTTCTAATTATATCTTGTAAAAGTAGATTAATTCGCTTTAATGCTCTTTTATCCTGTGATTGCCAATACAAATAATCTTCCCAGCCTTCAGGTGTGAACGCTAGATTATTCACGTTCCATCTCCTCAAGCTCATCCATAGACTTGACGATTAAATTACTTTCATCAAGTTGTGCTATAGCTTTCTTAAGTCTAGCCAAATTTGCGTCGCTATAGAACGGATCATCATTCAGTGCAATTTCGAACGGAATCCTCCGCTCTCTTAAAACGGCTTTAGCAAAAAGATTAATCGCAACAGAGGTGTTCATACCTACTTCTGCACAAAAGGCGTCAAATTGTTTTTTTATATTCTCATCCATTCTCACACTTAATGTGGTTTGTGCCATCTAAATCACCTCTTTCTATTTGTGTGCTTATTATAGCACATATCGCATACAATTTCAATACAACGTCACACAAAGTTTGGTTTGTCCATACTATCAAAATGAAGTCTTAAACAATTCCCTAAATGAGGATTTAGGGAACTGTTGACTGCTGCAAAGAAAAGCAGCCCCTGTTGAAATTTCTGAGAGGCTGCTCGTAGGTCTTCATTGAATTGTAAAACAATTTCATCATTTTCGCTATCTTTACCTGGCACCGGCTGTGAAGTTAATGAAGTTGTTTTTGAAAGAAACAAGCATTTACAGGCTTTTCAAAATACTTTAACGTTAGTGTTCCGAAAAACGTGACAGGTACGGGCACGTCTTTCTGAGGAGTGCTTATCGGGATAGAAGATCCAATAAACTTCTTCATCAGACTTGTCTTTGATGTCTTCAAAGCTCAATCCTAACTCATC
>WXFH01000162.1 GCA_009881125.1 Acidaminobacter sp.
CATGGCAAGGGAAATAAGAGGTCAATAACAATGAAAAAAATTGTGAGAGGCACGCTGACTGTGGCAGCGAGTTTGATTATTGGGATTGGCGGCCTCATGATAGGCGCGAAATTTAATCCGTCTCTGGCTGAAAACATGATGAAATGGCCTCTTGTCGGACAGTGGGTAGAATATCTGGTAGGCAAGCCTGGATTAAGATCGGCTATAGAACATGACCGCTATCAGCCTATCAACACTTCAATCAAAATTGACACTACAGAAATCACACTCAATGGTGTGGTTGCTGACCAGCAGACTTTAGCGGTGTATTATTCGATTGCAGGGGATCATGCTGAGGAATTTGTCGAATTGTCTATTGAGATACCTGATTTCAAATCAGCTATAGGTATTGATTTTTCGGGTATGGGGGAAGAAGTTCGACTTTCTGAAATCAGAACCTACGGACATGAAATCCCATCTCAATTCTCACTGGCGTTTAGTTTAGACGGCAAAGTTTTTCGCTTTCCTGTGGTCCTGGATGAATCTATGTCGCGTGAATCTGTTCACTACAAATTGAATAAGCCGCTGCAGATAGCAGATTATGGAATCCTTGAAATTAAGGAGATCAACATAGGGGTCATCAATGCCAGTGTCAAAGCGAGGCTGGTGCCTGCAGAAGGTGTTAGGGATTTGAATATTGGTTTGTATCTCATGGATCAGAACGGTGACAAAATATATTTTGACAGTATGGGCAGGTTGAATTCGGATGCTGAGGTGGCAGCGCAGTCCATGGAATTCAAAGCCAGCATCAGCCGCTTTGATCTAGACGGAAAAATGTTTATAGGGATAGATCCTCAAAGAACAGCGTGGCAATCTGACGTTTTAAGTACGGCATATTTTGAAGTTTCTACCGAAACCATTCATTCAGAACTTCCGAACCAAAGCGAGGTTATTTTGTATAAGGGACGTGAAGTCTCGGCACTCAGTGACATGTCTGGCAAACAGCCTGAGAAGCCTTGGGTCAGTTATGAATTCCTAAGACCTGGTATGATAGACCAAAATCCTGATTTCGGCGGGCACGAATTTGGGGCCGTCCGAATGGAACCGGATCCAGAAGAAATGTCTTTGGGCATGTGGCAAACTGAGGAAGGCATGGCATT
>WXFH01000163.1 GCA_009881125.1 Acidaminobacter sp.
AAAAGACTTAAATCTTAATAAGACCAAATGGATTATCCTAATTGATAATGACGAAGCTGATGAGTTTGTGATGATGTCCAATGAAAAATTTATTTTTGAAGAGAAATGGGATCTCACAAATGAAGGGGATTTCAGAATTACACTTCATGCCACTATTAATCCGGATGAAGGTGGTGCTGATCTTCATTTATCTGATAGCTTTGAAGTTGAGGTTACTTTGGATAAGGATGTTGAAGATGACGAAGAA
>WXFH01000164.1 GCA_009881125.1 Acidaminobacter sp.
TTAATTTTGAGGGTATGAATTTAGAGAGAATAAATTCTGTGAAGCTTGATCGCCAGTGACAGTTGTTCGTAGAAACTGCCTTCTGCCTGTTCCATGTGGAGAAGGCTTTTTATTTTTCCTATTCTGTAGCGGATGGTATTTTTGTGCATATATAATGCTTCTGCCGTTTCCAGGATTTTGCCGTCCTGTTCCACAAAGGTTTGGGCGGTATCAAAAAGCTGAGTATTGTATTTTTCATCATAGTCTTTAATGGGTTGAAGGATGCGGTCATGAAATTGTCGCATCCAAAGCTCCTGATGATAGGGCATCAGAATACTGTAAATGCCAATGTCGCTGAATGTACAGACGCTCTCTCCTTTGAGCCCGCTGGTCTTTTGAGCATATAAGCTCTCATTGACAGCGCGTCCCAAATCACTGAGGTCAAAGTGGGCACCGCTTATGCCAACCTCGCAGTGATCAGACAGAATTCCCAACTTTGAAAAAAATTGTAGAGACAAGGCTTTCAGTTTGTTCTCCTCAAGTGGTTGATCAAAGCTGAGGATCATAAGAAGTCCATGACGATACCGCATAACACTGTTCTGAATCTCCAAGCTCCGGTTTTTTTTGACCTCTTCCAAGAGTTTTGCCAGGACTTGAGGGTTAAAAAGTTTTTTCTCTCGCAGGTAGAGGACGAAAAAGTACTCTCTGAAGCTGGTATTGATCTCGAGCGCGATTTCTCTGACTGTGGCTTTGTTGAGACTCAGACGGACCAAAGCGTCTACTTTTGCCTCGAGTAGGGCTTCATTGTCAACGGATCTTATTTTGTCAGTCAATTCCGTAATAATGTCTTCAAAGTAGACCGTGTTGTCAAAAATAAAAATGGGGAAGCTGTGCGCGCTGGCGTAATCCATAACCTCCTGAGGCACAGTGTCGTAATAGATGTTTTTAATGGCTAAACCGCTGACGCCATCCTCTATGAGACTGGCTACAGCGGACAGAATCCGTTCCGGGTGGTCCTTAGCGAACAGCAGACTGCTGATGACAAATTCACCGGGAATAAATTGTCCTTGGATGTTTGAAATAAACTCATAGTCCAGAATTCCTATCTTCTCAACCTGGCGGTCGAGGCCGGAATGGCCCACTATGAGCTTAAAATTTTTAAATGTATTGAGTTTTGTGGCTTCAAGAACCGTGATAGACACTGACATCACCTCAAGAAAAATTATACCTCATTATTACGACGGACATAGTGAAATATACAAAATATAATAAAAATCATTGTAAAAAGTACAAAATATGGTCTGCTATAATTAAACGAGATAATTACATTGAGACAATTATCGAAAAAATTCAGTCGTATTATGACACCAAGGAGATGAAGTTGTTGACTGTAATCAAGAAAAAATCAGAGTCAAATGCGCTGGATCAGGGAATGGAAGCTGTCGTTCATGACGTGTCAAAACAACCTTTG
>WXFH01000165.1 GCA_009881125.1 Acidaminobacter sp.
CGAGGTTGTGGAGTAATAATCGAAACGGTTGAATGATGAAAAGCTCATAAGATCAAAGGAAGGCCCGCTTCACGGCGGGCTTTTTTGTTGCGCAAGGCATGGGCGCACGCTCGTCGCTGTCTGCGGTTATCGCTGATTGAACCTGCTTTCACTTGCATTTATGATATTCAAGCCCCTGGAATGGGTATAGGATTTTCAGGAAAGGAAGTGTTTGGCATGGAAGGCCAAAGTCTTATAGCGTATTATTCCTGGACGGGCAATACAGCCTCAGTTGCCCAGGAGCTCCACGCGCAGACGGGGTTTGCTCTTGAACGGATCGAAGAGGTGAAACCAAGACCTTTCGGCAGTCTTCCAATGGCCGCCATGGGTGCCTGGTTTCATATGAAAAGCGCCATTAAGCCGCTCTCCGTCTTATTGGAGGACTATGACAATCTATTTCTGGGGATCCAGGTTTGGGCAGGAAATTCGACGCCGGCGATCAACGCTTTTTTGAAGCGCGGGAATTTCAAAAACAAAAAAGTCTGGATTTTCATGACTATGGCAGATAATGTGCCGTCGCAAAAGGTCATGGATTCTGTGCGCAGGCGTGTTGAACAGAAGGGGGGGCAGGTGGTTGATACCATCGGCTTCACCTCAAAGGTTCTGGCGGCTGTTGGGGATGAGAAGCGCGCAGCTGAAACCTTGTCGCCTGACGACATTCGGGAAGCTCTGGTGTCGTGGTTAAAGAAAAATAAGGTCATCGATTGAAGCTGTAGCGCAGCAATCACAGCATCATCAGGATCAGGATCAATATCGATATCAATATCAGGAGGTTTGCCCAGTGCAGCGATCACTTCATTCACAATCAAATTCGCATATAAATGCCCTCAAGCAAGTCACTGCCAAAACGCCGGTGCCAATCCGGACTGAGGCTTTTGATAAAATTGAAAACACTCAGATCACCTGGCTGGCCGGGGCCGGATTTTTCGTGAATTGCCGGGGAACGATCCTCTTTATTGATCCGCTGCTATCCACAAAACCCGGGGAGCCTTGGGTTAGTGAGGCTGGACTAAAACTAAAAATTCCTTATCCGATGGTCGCGGAGGCCATCCCCCGCGCAGATTTCGTCCTCTATACACATTCCGACATTGATCATCTCGGACCACAAACTGCTCTGGAACTCGCAAAGCGAACGCCAATTTTCATTGGTCCTCACCCGGTTTATCACGCTTTGACACAGCTTGGCGTCAAGCCTCAGTCCATCCAAATTTGCCGGGTTGGTGACGAGCTGGACCTGGGGGTCCTATCTCTGGAAATTACACCAGCGGATCATCCCTGGCAGCTTCAGGATGTTGCCAGGTGCGGCAAACCCTTCAGATATGGCGATTGCTGCGGATTCATCCTCAATACCCCTGATGGCAGACTCTTTTTCCCGGGCGACACGCGGCTGATGGAGGAACACCTTCGGATCAGGGACATTCAAATTTTGGCGCTCGATGTGTCGACTTGTGAATATCACTTGAATCATACTGCGGCTGCAGTCCTTGCAAATAGCCTTCCGGAGGCCTGTTTGCTGCCGCTGCATTACGGCACCTATGACAAACCGGAAAAAGGCGCCCACAGCGGCGACCCGGAGGACGTTTTTATCCTTATTGAGAATAGTGACAAGAGGGCGCTTAGAGTCGCGCCGGGAGAAATTATCCACTTGTCTGACGGGAAAGTCAGATGGGGCGAAGCATACATTTGAAACAAGACATCACCTGAGGCTAGAACGTTAGGCAGCATTTAACACCTCATTGGGAGCCTCGCACAAGCAG
>WXFH01000166.1 GCA_009881125.1 Acidaminobacter sp.
CCATTAGACCATGCGATCTTTTGGGTTTATGGGGTATTAATCACCGTTTCCAGTGGCTATCCCCCTGTACAGGGCAGGTTGCTCACGCGTTACTCACCCGTCCGCCGCTTTCATAATCTTCCCTTTGGCCGAAGCCTCCAGTCCAATTAATCGCGCTCGACTTGCATGTGTTAGGCACGCCGCCAGCGTTCATCCTGAGCCAGGATCAAACTCTTAATCATAATCCCGGTAGCATTTCGAGGCAGCAAAGCTTCGCTTCGCGTTCGAAATGCGGTTTTTCGCCAGAGGCGAAAAAACCTTTGTACCATGTTCTCAGTTGTAACA
>WXFH01000167.1 GCA_009881125.1 Acidaminobacter sp.
GGTTTTCATCCTTTCGACACTTTGATAGTCCGCCAAGTCGCTTTGCTGACTATCAAAGTACTTTGTTTAAACCTATTGTCTCATGGCGAAGTACTATTTTAAATCCATGCAATTATTGACCGCTTACCTTATTCTTATAGTGAAATGGAGATTTTAAGTAATAAGTTTGCTTATCCAAGTTCTCAAACATTTTATCATGAAGTAACTAAACTCGAAGAAGTTGATGATAAGAGTCTTTCAACTGCATTGATACTTGGTTCACTACTTTATGGTGGTCCAAGTGCAAAATAGTTTTCAGGTTCTGTAGCAACATTTGACTTAGCAGAAGTCTGGTTTTCAGAACAACCTAAATTGGTAGAAGGTCAATATTATAAGAATTATGTATACTATAGTGGTGGGAAGCAGTACGTTCAAACTACTGTATGGCAGACAAAGACTACTTATTTAAATAATGAAACTCCAATATACTCTGGAACTGTTTCAAGATATCTTCCGTCATTCTAGATAATAAAATAGGTGATTAATTATGAAAAGAAAGCTACTACTAATACATTTGACATCATTAACTGTAATTACGATAAGCCTATATTTATCATTTCATTTTGATGACTCAATATCTTTCGTATCAATGTTGTTATATTCAGTGATTCTTGTATCAGGTTGGATACTTCAGACAACATTATACTTCATGAAAAGAGATGTATTAGACAAAAAAAAACTCACTATAGAGTTAGTAGTTTTCTTCATTATCTTCACAATTTGGTATATAGGAAAAAGAATTTAAGATGGGCTGAATCAACCCATCTTTTTTAATACCAAGTTAAATGTTCATTGTCATAGTAAAACGACTTCATACTTTAAGATGTTATTTCCATATTCAAGTATTTAGAAGATATACTTTCAAATAGGTGATCAGTTGTTATCTTGTTGCAGAATAAATATCCCTACTTCAAACCACTAGTCATTCAATCCATTTGAACAGCAGTGGCTTTTTTTCTTTACCCCTCAACCTCCGTCCCATCCTTAAAACAAAACCTCAAGTCCCCATCCTCCAGCACCACCACCTTCTCGAGTATCAAAGTCCAGAGCCTTTCATCAAACTCATCAAGTACCCTTTCACAGCCTTCAATATCCCTAATAAGCTCTTTAAGCGTATGGCTCCGGCTTTGCCTCTCACTTTTCATTTCTTCAAGTTCCCTAACCCTTTCAGTTGCCTTCTCATGCCGCGCCACGTAACCCACGTGCTGCTTTTTCCACTCGTCTTGACTCATGGCTTTATGGGCATTTTCGTAAATCTTCGACGACGGCTGCTATCTCGTCATGCAGTTTATCGATTTCCTCGTCGATCTTCGTGTTATCGGCAAGATGTTCAATTGCGATTTCACAGTTCTTGATCAGTTCTTCCTTAACGCCGAACAGGTTGTTAAAGGCCGTTACAAATTTCTCTTTAACTTCATCTTCTGTGACATATGGGGTAGAGCATCTGTTTACCCCTTTATACTTATCATTACACCGCCAGATTGTCTTACGATGCTTGGTGTTGGAAGCCCAGACCTTTGGACCGTAGTATCCACCACATTCAGAGCAGACGAGCTTAGCTGATAGTGGATTCTGACATCCGTTTGGCCGGCCGAGTTTTTTTCGCCTCTGGAGTTCATTTGCACTACTTCAAACTCATCTGGTGAGATGATGGCGGGGTGGCTGTTCTGGACGTAGTATCGTGGGGCTTCGCCTTCGTTGATTTTGACTTTTTTTGTCAAGAAATCAACTGTGATTTTTTTCTGGAAACACCCACAACAATTGATAAAATGCACCCTCCCTTTCAAATGTTCAACGAATTGAAGGAAGAGAAGGGTGCATTTTTGTTTTGAGGGATGCATTTTGTTAAATATTTCCTTTATTGATTAATATTTTAATTAATGATACACAATATTCCCTTCGCATTACGTTAATATTTGCACCTCTATTTTACTAAGCTCCTTACCAATTATCAAAAATAAGTTCTTCAATGTCATTAACATAAAAATATGTTACAACTCCATTGTCTATTTCAATTTGTCCGCTCTGAGTAATATCTAGGACATTATTCCCATTCGAATCGAGAATATTCAAATGTAAAGTAAAGTTTTTTCTTTTATTATTTAAGTTAATTAATTCTAGGTTAGCAATCTCAATAGAATAACCTTTTTCATATGCTGGCAACTCAAAATTATATGGCAAGCGGTGCTTAATTAGTGTATTGATAACCTCTTGAGTGCAGATCTTTTCAAAGTCTGAATAGTATTTTTCTATTGACTCCAGTGGACCTTCTGTAGAGTCGTTTAGAGTCTGCAATCGTTGATTCTTATTAATAGAATAAAAATAGTCAAAAAAAGTAAGTTCTAATGAGTTTGCATCATTATCTCTAAAACAAAAAAATATTAAGGTAAGCAAGGCAACTAAAATCATCGCTATCTTTATTTTCATTTTTCCCTACTTTCTGAAAATAAGATTTTATCGATTTTTTAAAAATAAAATATCTTCAATGCATGAGGTTAACCTTTTTATTGTAAAATCTCCCTAAGTTGTGATTATCTGAATCTAAAACCAGGCATTAAGTTACTGTTTTCAACACCATAGTACTGAGTATTATACAATGCTGCACCAGTAATGTTGATCGGATAATTCACTGTATAATCTATGCCATATTTACCAATGTTTAAACCAATAGTAGGATCCCATTGAGTTATTACAACTGTATAACATCCAGAACATTGAAAACAAGACCCTCTATTAATATACCAAGTTGATCCTTGAGCTCCCAATGATACCCATCCATACCCATGAGATACCATATCGTGATAGGGTAATCCATTGCAAATATCGTCAACTCTTTCTAAAGCAGTAAATTCATTATTTTCTATCGAAGTGCCATTTAAGATTGACAATTCATAAAATGGCAAGTTTGATATATTATCTGAAAAAGCAAATCCACAAATTGAAAAAAACAATAACGAAATGCCCATTGAAACATAAATTCTTTTTATCGTCATATATGGGTACCGATTTTTTCTTTTTAAATTCAATTTTTGAATCAATTTAGTTCCTCCTCTTCAAATCGAAATAGAAAAATATGTAATGTTCGTGGGGCGTAATGATATTAAAACCAAAAGAAAGTTGAATAAGTCATAGTTAATTGTCAACTTCCATCAAAAAATGTGACTAAACAGAAAATAATCAGCTAAAGCCCGTATTTCTGCGGATTTGCTTGCAAAGATACGGGCTTAATGTTATACTGTATTTAGTCACATATGTTACTAAAAAGGAGGACGAAAATGTACCTCGATTTTCTAGTCAAAATACCAGAAGTAACAGGTAAAATTACCTACAGAAAACGAGACGACTCCTGTTATGTTTATTATGAGTATGATAGGATCTATGATCCTTCACGGAAATTTACGAACGTAAAAAGAGCGATGATTGGTAAACAATCCAAAGCAGATCATCTTATGATGCAGCCAAATCAAAACTACCTGAAGTTCTTCCCGGAAGTAGAGCTTCCCGAAGAAAAGGACAGGTCATTAAGAAGCAGTTGTTTGCGAGTCGGGACATATATCGTTCTCCAAAAACTTATCAGAGAAAGCGGAATCCCAGACATGCTCAGCCGAGATTTTAGTAAAAAAGATGTAGGGTTGTTCGTGGACATGGCAGCCTATTCCATTATTACGGAAAGTAACGCTGCCCAGTACTATCCAGATTATGCCTATAATCATGCGCTATTTACCACAGATATGAGGATTTACAGTGATTCCAAGGTTTCAGATTTTTTTAAAAACATAACGGATGATCAGAGTGTAGGATTTTTGAATTCATGGAACGAATCAAAAGATCACAGAGAAAAGATCTATATCTCCTATGATTCAACAAATAAGAATTGTCAGGCTGGAGATATCGAAATGCTTGAGTATGGCAATGCCAAAGTAGATCAGGGATCTCCAATTTTCAATTATTCAATAGCTTATGACACGAGAAACAAGGAACCACTTTTTTACGAAGCCTACCCAGGAAGTATAAATGACGTGTCTCAGCTTCAGTTTATGCTGGATAAAGCAAAAGGATACGGCTATAGGAAGATAGGTTTTATACTGGATCGTGGTTACTTCGGCAAGAGAAATATTGAGTACATGGATCAGTGTGGTTATAGCTTTGTTATCATGGTCAAGGGAATGGCATCACTCGTAAATCAGCTAATTCTGAAGCATAAAGGATCATTTGAGAAGAAGAGACTCCATCATATCAGTGAATACAGAGTTTATGGCATGACAGTAAAGAAAAAGCTGTATGCTACGGATGAAAAAGATCGCTATTTTCATATCTATCATAGTATTGATAAGGAAAGTGCAGAGCGCAATATACTGGAGAACCGGATTGATGAGATGACAAAATTCATGAAACGTCATGCCAATGAAATGCGTGAATTTGGTGCGGGATTCGAGAGGTATTTTGAACTCTACTATGATGAACAAAAGAAGACGTTTCTGTTTCCTGTTGAGAAAGCAGGCGTAATAGAAAGCGAGATTGATTTATGCGGATATTTCTGCATCATAACCTCGGAAAAGATGACTGCAAAAGAAGCTATTGATCTATATAAAAGTCGTGATGTTTCAGAAAAGCTATTCCGGGGTGATAAGTCGTATCTTGGTAATAAGAGTCTTCGTGTGCACTCAGATGAATCGGCATCAGCAAAGATATTTATAGAATTTATTGCGCTGATCATCAGAAGCAAGATCTATACAAGTCTCAAAGAAGAAATGAACAAAATAGATAAAAGGCCGAACTTTATGACGGTCCCTGCGGCAATAAAGGAACTTGAAAAAATTGAGATGGTTAGACAGCTGGACAATGTTTATAGACTGGACCATGCCGTTACAGCAACTCAGAAGACAATACTTAAAGCCTTCGGAATAGACGTTTCATATGTAAAATACAAAGCTGATGAAATAAGTGAAGCGCTTACGAATGCAGAAAAAAATTACAAATAAGAGAGGATGCGAAACATGGCGAGAACGGTTGGAATGGATGCGTTGGAACAAAAGATTGAAAAGGCGCAATCGGATGTGGTAAAGGCAAAGGCGAAGTACGATGCGGCACTTGCAACATTAAAAGATCTGATGGACAAACGCGATGCGTTAAAGCGTGATGAACTTATCGCTGCTATTATGAAAAGTGATAAATCCTACGACCAAATCCTTCAATTTATACAACCAACTGATCAAGAAAAAGAATAGGCTGAAGACAACAAAAAAACTCCTGCATCGAGACCTGTGCAGGAGTTTTAGTCACATTTTTTCTGGAAGTTGACA
>WXFH01000168.1 GCA_009881125.1 Acidaminobacter sp.
TTAAGGTCTCCGGGACATAGTTCCGGGGGCTTTTTTTTCTGACGGATCAGGGGCTGCGAGCCTGAAGGGAAGGAATCAGGTGTCTGCGGCTGGCGCCTATCACGTCTGGCGCCTATCACGTCTGGCGCCTATAGACCCCAATTTCCTATTTCGAAGTATGGATATACAAATAAAATAAAAAAGATTATACTATAGGTGGCAAAAATGTGACTGCTTCAGGCTGCCGGAGAGACTGTGGCAGAGACTGCGGGAGGAATAATATGCTGACTGGCATTGGCACAGATTTGATTGAAATAGATAGAATCCGGCGCGCGATCTCGCGGCACAGCCGGTTTCTGGAACGTGTTTTTACAAAAAACGAACTCGTTTTTTTTGAATCCCGGGGCATGGACACAGCCAGTATAGCCGCGAATTTTGCCGGTAAGGAGGCAGTACTCAAGGTTTTGGGTACCGGCATTACGGGGTTGTCCTGGAAGGATATTGAGATCCTGAGGGAGACGTCCGGCAAGCCTTTTGTGAAGCTGACCGGCCCGGCAGCGGTCCTTGCCGAGCAATTGGAAATCAAAGAGATTCTGATCTCGCTTTCCCATTCGAAAACACATGCCCTGGCTTTTGCGACAGGCTTAAGGAGGTAACATAAAATTATGAGACTGGCTATGAGTCATCAGATGCAGCAAATCGACAGAAAAGCTATCGACGAATACGGCATTCCCAGCATAGTACTAATGGAAAATGCCGGCAAAGTCGTCGTTGATGAAATTATGAAAATGAGAAGTGAGTTCCAGAAGGCTGTCATAGTCTGCGGTCCCGGAAACAATGGCGGTGACGGTTTTGTCATTGCACGCCACCTTTTCAACCTGAACGTACCCGTCAAAGTCTTTGTGGTCGGAGAGGTCTCTGAGCTGAACCATGACTCTATGCTCAACTACTCCATCCTCAAAAAACTCGAGTTTCAAATCGACGAAATTAAAGATGACGCCAGCATTCTGGCTTTTGAACGTTTCTTAAGGCCGGGCAATCTGATTGTCGACTCAATATTCGGAACGGGCATGTCCAGGAAAGTGGGGGGCATCTATGAACGAACCATTGATGCCATCAACGAAATGGCCCATCAAGTCCTGTCGGTGGACCTGCCTTCCGGAATTGACGGCAACACCGGCCACGTTCTGGGCACGGCTGTCGACGCGGATAAGACCGTAGCCCTTGTCATACCCAAAGTCGGAAATATTTTATTTCCAGGCTCAGACTACAACGGCGAAGTGATCATCAAGGGCATAGGCGTGCCGGATGTCATCATTGAAAAGGTTGGCATAAAATATAATCTGATAACGAGTGACATCATCACACCTCTGATTCCACACCGAAAGCGCAATTCCCACAAAGGCGACTATGGAAAGGGCCAGATCATCGCAGGGTCCATAGGCATGGCCGGCGCGGCAATTCTGGCCTGCAGAGCGGCACTCAGGTCCGGCATGGGACTGCTGAAGCTCTATATCCCGGAAAGTTTAAATACGCTGATCACGACCAGTGTCCCGGAAGTCATCACTGTTCCAATGTCAGAGGTGCGTCGCGGCGTCATAGGCATCAGTAATTTCCAAAAAATTATTGAAGATACCTGTTGGCCGGATGTCATCGCGATCGGTCCCGGCTGTGGTGTTAACGCCGAGATCTCCGAGCTGATCAAACGGCTCCTGAATGAATCCGAAGTGCCAATGGTCATTGACGCAGACGGTATCAACGCACTTTCAAAGAGCTTGCACTGGCTGGAAAATAAAAAATGCCCGGTGGTCTTGACGCCTCATGTCGGGGAAATGTCCCGTCTGACAGGACTTAGCGCAGATGAGATCAACGCGGATCCTATCGGGACAGCAGTTAGGTTTTCCAAGACATGGAAGACCGTGACGGTGCTCAAGGGCGCTCGCACGGTTGTCGCGACACCGGAAGGTGAAGTATACGTCAATATCAATGGGAATTCAGGCATGGCCACGGCTGGAAGCGGAGATGTGCTGACCGGCGTCATCACGAGCATGATCGCCCAGGGGCTGGATCCTGTAGGTGCGGCGGTTATTGGTGTTTATCTCCATGGCCGAGCAGGGGATCTCATGGTGGCTGAGCGCGGGGAGCACGGCCTTCTGGCGGGCGACCTGGTGCTTGGACTGACAAAAGCGATCCGCGAGTTGGTGGAGGCTTAGGTGATTCAAGACTGCTTAAACTATTTAGTT
>WXFH01000169.1 GCA_009881125.1 Acidaminobacter sp.
CAAGTCGCGGAACGATGCGTTGCAATTTCAACAAAATGTTCAGTTTTAACCGAAAGTTTCTAAATATACAATATACAAATCCAGTTGATTTAACAAAATCACTATGTTAGAATAATCCATGGTAAACAACTCATGAGGAGGAAATAATTAATGGATACTTTTGTGATGATCATCGTCGTAATAGCATCACTCGTCCTGATCGCCAGCGTACTGCTGCATTCGGGAAAAAGCGCTGGTCTTTCTGGTTCAATTGCCGGCGGCGCGGAGCAGTTGTTCGGAAAGCAAAAAGGCAGAGCTTATGACGATTTATTGGACAAAATCACCAAAATTGCGGCGATCGCATTTATACTCTGTACCCTTCTGCTTGTGTATCTTCAAGGCAGATAAAATAAAATCATCACACTTTTAAGGAGGAGACAGATTTGAGTTTCAGCATGATTTACGCAGCACCGGTTGCAGGACTCCTTGCTCTGGCGTTTGCATACTACCTTGTAACCGCAAAGATCAATTCGGTCAATGTGGGAACAGAGCGTATGAAGGAAATTTCCTCATACATTCATGATGGTGCCATGGCGTTCTTGAGAAGAGAATACAAGACGCTGGTCATCTTCGCCGCGGTATTATTCGTCATTATATCTGTTGGCATCAACTGGCAGACAGGCGTGTCCTTCCTTGTAGGTGCATTCTTTTCCGCACTCGCAGGGTTTATTGGCATGCAGGTCGCTACCAAGGCAAACGTTCGTACTGCGAATGCAGCTAAGGAAAGCGGCATGAACCGTGCATTATCCGTTGCTTTTTCCGGTGGTGCAGTTATGGGTATGTCTGTTGTTGGACTCGGCATTATAGGCGTTACTGTTCTCTATTTGATCTTCCGAGACGGCACCATCATCACCGGTTTTGGTCTGGGTGCATCGTCTATCGCGCTTTTTGGCCGTGTTGGCGGCGGTATCTATACAAAAGCAGCTGACGTTGGCGCTGACCTCGTCGGTAAAGTTGAAGCCGGTATTCCGGAGGATGATCCAAGAAACCCTGCAGTTATAGCGGACAATGTCGGCGACAACGTTGGTGACGTCGCTGGTATGGGTGCTGACCTTTTCGAGTCCTATGTCGGTTCCATTATCGCAGCTGTAACCCTGGGCTTTGTTCTTTACAACGAGCCGGGCATTCTGTTTCCAATAGCACTTTCAACAGTAGGTATTCTTGCGTCTATCGTCGCAACCTTCTTTGTCAAAGGCGACGAGAAATCCAATCCGCACAAGGCACTTAAAATGAGTACATATGTCAGCTCCGGCATCGTTATCATTGCGGCATTTGTTCTCTCCAATATGGCGTTTGGCAATATGAACGCTGCTTTCGCAGTCGTCGCTGGTTTGATCGCAGGTACACTGATCGGTCAAGTGACTGAGATCTATACATCCGGCGACTATAAGTCCGTTAAGAAGATTGCGGCTCAGTCCATGACGGGTCCTGCAACAACAATCATCAGCGGTCTCGCAGTTGGTATGTATTCCACGGCGGTTCCAATTATCTTGATTGCACTCGCAACATTGGTTTCCTACAAGTTCATGGGTCTCTACGGCATTGCCCTTGCAGCAGTCGGCATGCTTTCCACAACGGGCATCACAGTTGCGGTTGACGCTTACGGTCCAATTGCTGACAATGCTGGCGGTATCGCAGAAATGTGCGAACTGCCTAAAGAAGTCAGAAAGATCACAGATAAACTTGATGCGGTGGGCAACACGACTGCAGCCATCGGCAAAGGCTTTGCCATTGGCTCTGCTGCTCTGACAGCACTTGCTCTCTTCGCTTCTTTTGCAACTGCAGCGCAGATCGAGAAGATCGATATTCTCAATCCGAATGTCGTCGTTGGTCTTTTCATTGGCGGCATGCTGCCGTTCCTGTTCTCTGCAATGACTATGGAATCCGTAGGTAAAGCTGCTTATGAAATGATCGAGGAAGTTCGCCGTCAGTTCCGCGAAATTCCGGGCATCATGGAGGGCAAGGCGGTTCCTGAGTACGCTAAGTGCGTTGACATTTCAACGGCTGCGGCGCTCAAAGAAATGATGATTCCAGGTCTCATGGCAGTTATTTCACCAATTGCCATGGGTCTGATCCTTGGTGTTGAAGCTCTTGGCGGCATGCTTGCCGGCGCTCTCGTCACAGGCGTTCTCATGGCGATCTTTATGGCCAACGCTGGCGGCGCGTGGGACAACGCGAAGAAATACATTGAAGAAGGCCACCACGGCGGCAAAGGCAGCGAGCCACACAAAGCTGCAGTCGTTGGCGACACCGTAGGCGATCCGTTCAAGGATACGTCCGGTCCTTCCATCAACATCCTGATCAAGCTGATGACAATTGTCGCGCTGGTATTCGCGCCTGTCTTCATCCAATTTGGATCACTGCTTTAATAATAATTGATCAAGATCCCTCCGGCGCGTCCGGAGGGGTTTTTTACTAGGCGGCATTTTCCGTTTCTCATGCCGATGGTTAGGGTATATAAACAGTAATTTAGAACGTCACAACTTGTGATAATGTCACGTTGTCGAAACCCATCAGATCATCCCCAAACAGGAGGTTTCCCATGAAAGACCGAATTCTAGACGCCATAGAAAATCACTTTAAACAGCCTGTCTTTGATTATGTTCTTGAAGAATACCTGGAAGTCAGCACTCAGGATAAGGGCCTGTTCTACAGCGCCCTTGAGGAAATGGCCGCGGTGGGCACCATTGTGGCTACCAAGAAGAAAAAGTATGGGACACCGGAAATGTTTGACATGACCATAGGCAAGGTCGACATTGCCCAGCGGGGCTTCGGCTTCCTAATGGTGCCCGGAGAGAAGGGCAATGATATCTTTCTTCCTGAGCCTGAGCTGGAGGGCGTATTCCAAGGTGACACCCTCCTTGTCAAAATAACAAAGCGCTCTGCCGATGGTCGCCGCCGTGAAGGTGCCCTGGTCAAAGTGCTTTCCAGGGGGGCTACACAAGTAGTTGGAACCTTTAAGCTCTACAAAAAGTATGGTATGGTCGAGCCCCAGGATCCTAAAGTCGGCACGAATTTCTACGTCCACCTTGCCAATACCGGGCAAGCAATGGACGGAGACATGGTTGTGCTGAAAGTCACTGACTGGCCTAAAGGTTCCAAAGTCCCAGGTGGTACCATCATCGAGGTTTTGGGCAAAAAAGGTGATCCTTATGTGGACATCCTGTCTGTCATTCGCAAGTTTAACCTCCCTGAAGCTTTCCCGCCTGCCGTGGAAGCTGAAGCGGCAGCTTTCCCGGAAGAACTGGATGCTCTTGAGCTCGAACGCAGAACGGATCACAGGGACGCACTTGTCATCACCATTGACGGTGCGGACGCCAAAGACTTGGATGATGCCATTTCCATTGATACACTTGATAACGGCAACCTGGTTCTAGGTGTTCATATTGCCGATGTCACTCATTATGTCAAAGAAGGTTCAGCTCTGGATCGTGACGCTTTTGACCGAGGAACCTCCGTTTATATGGTGGACAAGGTTGTGCCAATGCTGCCGAAGCGTCTCTCCAACGGCCTTTGCAGCCTGCATCCGGATGTGGACCGCTTAACTCTCAGTGTGGACATGGAAATTACGCCTGCGGGGGAAGTGGTCAAGCACGAGATTTATGAGTCTGTCATCCGCTCCAAATACCGGATGATCTACACCGACGTCTCAGATCTCCTTGAAGACAAAGCTTCTCCGGAAATAGTTGAAAAATTCAAAGACCTCCTGCCTGAACTCAAGCTCTACGAAGCCCTTGCCAAGATCCTGCGCAAGCGCAGGATGGACCGCGGCGCTGTGGACTTCAACTTCGCAGAAGGCAAGGTCATCACGGACGAGACTGGCAAAGCGATCGATGTCATCCTGGACGAGCGCCGCGTAGCCAACCGCATGATTGAAGAATTCATGCTGATCGCCAACGAGACTGTGGCGGAACACTACAACCGGATGGACTTTCCGTTTGTCTACCGGATCCACGAAGATCCGGATGAAGAGAAGATTGAAACCTTTATCAAATATCTCTATAATCTTGGCGTGAAAGTCAAGATAGGGAAAGATGGCATTGAGCCCAAAACCGTGCAGCAGATTCTGGAGCAGATCGAGGGGCATAAGGAAGAGCATGTGGTCAACAAGCTGATGCTCAGATCTCTCAAGCAAGCGAAATATTCCCCGCTCAATGAAGGCCACTTTGGTCTGGCTGCGGAATATTACTGTCACTTCACGTCACCAATCCGTCGCTATCCGGACCTCCAGATCCACCGGATCATAAAGGAGTCTTTAAAGGGCAAGCTTTCAGAGCGACGGATCGCTTCCCTCAGACGCATTGTTGAAGAAGCGGCCATACAGTCCTCGGAGCGCGAGCGCGTGGCAGAACAAGCGGAGCGAGACGCGGACGACATGAAAAAAGCTGAATATATGGCTGATCATGTTGGCGAAATCTTCAGCGGATTGATTTCCTCCGTCCTCAACTTTGGCTTTTTCGTCGAACTGCCAAACACCGTAGAAGGGTTAGTTCACATGTCGAGTCTTGAAATCATGGACGACTTCGATTATGATGAGAAAAGTATGGCCCTGGTCGGTATGCGAAGCAGAAAGCGTTTCAGCATAGGTGACCTGGTGGAAGTCAAGCTGATTCGCGTGGATGTGGACCAGCGTCAGGTGGACTTTCAGTATCTCCAACATCTTGAAGCAAAGGAAAAGTAGAGAATGTATAAACTGATAGTTACAGATATGGACGGCACACTTTTAAATTCTGATAAACAGGTGTCGCCTGAGACTTTAGAAGCATTACAGGCTTTGATGCGTACCGGCGCCCGGTTCACCCTGGCGACAGGTCGTATTTACCGCGCTGCCAAGCGTTATGCGGACCAGATTGGCATCACGACACCGCTGATCTGCTGCAACGGCGCTGTCATTGTGGATCCGGTCACAGACGAACTGCTGTATGGGGCGCCTATTCCGGTGACCATCGGCAGACAAGTCCTGGATATTGCCCGGCGCTATGACGTCTATTTCCACCTCTATGACAAGGAAACGATTTACAGCGAGCGCATGGAGAAGCTGATCGCGTATTTTCAGCGGATCTCGAAGGAGTATCCACCTGAGCATCGTGTACGGACAGAGGTGGTGCCGGACGCGCTTGCGCTTTTTGAACAGAAGGACATTTACAAAATTGGCTTTCACTTTGACAACTCGGAGCGCTCGGCTGAGATGCGCCGGGAGATTGAGGCCATTGAAGGGATCACGGGCTATAAGTCCCTGGATACCATTTATGATGTGCTTCTGACGGGCGTCGACAAAGGGACGGCGCTGGCGCGGCTGTGCGGGATTTTGGGCGTCAGTCGTGAAGAGGTCATGGCCTTCGGGGACAATGAAAATGACCTGGAGATGCTGGAATACGCCGGCATGGGCGTGGCTATGGCCAATGCGGAGGCGTTTGTCCACGATGTGGCGGATCACGTCACGGCGTCGAATGATGATGAAGGTGTTCTGCGGGCCCTTGAAGCGGTGTTTAAGTGGGCGTAGGTTTTTGAACTGAATGACCATGTCCAAAGGATTTTGCCGATGGTCATGGTCATTCACTCTGCAAAGGGTGGTCCCGGTTGATCTCGAAGTGCTTGGGAGCTGCGAGCCACTTGACGAGAACGCCTGTTCGTGATATTCTTAGAAGGATGAAAAGGTAAGAAGGTGAGAAGCATGGCGGAACGACCAAAAAGCACAGGACATCAGAAACCGGAGCGTCCTGAAAAAACAGTCGCCCAGAATCGAAAAGCCAGACATGAATATTTCATAGAGGAGACTTTTGAGGCAGGTGTGGTGTTGACCGGCACTGAGGTCAAGTCGATCCGCATGGGACGCGCCAGCATGAGCGACGCTTACGCCGAGGTCAAGAACGGCGAAGTCTTCGTGAACAACCTTCACATCAGTCCCTACGAAATGGGCAATGTCTTCAATGTGGATCCACTGCGGTCCAGAAAGCTTTTACTGAACAAGAAGGAAATCGCGAGACTGACCGGCTATATTCAACAAAAGGGCTTTACTCTGATTCCACTGCGGCTCTATTTGAGCAGTAAGAATTTGGTCAAGCTGGAGCTTGCTATTGCGAGGGGCAAAAAGCTGTATGACAAGCGGGATTCCATTGCGAAGCGGGATTCAGAGCGGAATATCCAGAAAGAGCTGAGAGAACGGCAGAAGTACTAGGTTTTTCTGTTGTTGTCAGGGAAGTGAAATGAAGGAAAGTATGAAAGCATTAAGAGCGACTCTCTTTAATGCGATTGAAGCACGTTGATCCTGCAGGTACTGCGTTTATGCGCGAAGTGCTGCTGATCCCATATCATGGGGGCGTATTGGTTTCGACAGGGGTTTAGAGTCATTGGAAGCGAGCCGTGTTTCCTGACCTGGGGTACACGTTAAAGAACTGGGTCACCTTAAATTAAA
>WXFH01000170.1 GCA_009881125.1 Acidaminobacter sp.
CGTGGATCAATTCAGCCAAATCTTCTATGGAATAGATATCATGATGCGGTGGCGGCGAAATCAACCCCACACCCGCAGTTGTTCGGCGCGCCTTAGCAATCCAAGGAAAGACCTTTCCGCCCGGCAGCTGTCCGCCTTCACCCGGCTTTGCGCCCTGAGCCATTTTAATCTGCAGCTCATCTGCGTTGACCAGATAATGGCTGTTGACGCCAAATCGTCCCGATGCCACCTGTTTGGTTGCGCTGCGCTTCAAGTCACCGTTGGCTTCTTTCACGAAACGCGCCGGATCCTCTCCGCCTTCGCCGGTGTTGCTTTTCCCGCCGATTCGGTTCATTGCTATGGCCAAAGTCTCATGGGCTTCCTGACTGATAGAGCCAAAGGACATCGCACCTGTTTTGAATCTTTTAAGGATGGACTCCACCGACTCCACTTCCTCAAGAGGAATTGGCGCAGCAGCTTTGAATTTCAAGAGTCCCCGTATAGTTTTAAGTTTCTGCGTCTGATCATCCGTAGCTTTTGTAAACTGTTGAAACATCCTGTAGTCGCCCAGACGGCAGGCGGATTGCAGGGTTGTGATAGACTGCGGATTGTAGAGATGCTCTTCCCCGCCCGAACGCCACTGACTGACCGAACCGCTGTCCAGTGTCAGATCGCGCCCCGGCTGATCATTGAACGCTCTCCAATGACGCATTTCCACTTCCTTCGCGATCTCCTCAAGACCTATGCCGCCAATCCTGGAAGGTGTCCCTGTAAAATAGCGGTCCACCACTTCCTGATTGATGCCGACACATTCGAAGATCTGCGCACCACGGTAACCCTGTATGGTTGATATGCCCATCTTGGACAAAATTTTGACGACACCCTTTGTGATTCCCTTGTTGAAATTATTGACGGCCTCACCATGGGTGATTCCTTCAAGCAGGCCTTCCTGAAGCATGTCCTCCAGGGTTTCATAGACAAAATAAGGGTTCACCGCGCTGACGCCATAGCCAAGCAGCGCCGCGAAGTGGTGCACTTCTCGCGGCTCCGCAGATTCGAGCAGGAGCGTCGACTTGAGGCGTGTGCCAGACTTTATCAAGTGATGGTGCAGACACGACACCGCGAGGAGCGCTGGAATTGGCGCCTTGGATTTGCTGACCTCCCGGTCGGATAAAATCAGGACATTGGCACCTGTCGCTATGGCGCGGTCCGCCGCCACACAAAGCCCATCCAGCGCGAGTTTGAGACCGAGGCTGCCTTCGTTGATGCCGAAGACAATAGGGAGGGTCACTGATTTGAAGCCATCCCGGCGGATGTGCCTGAGCTTCGCCAGCTCCGCGTTGGTGATCACAGGCATGGCCACCTTGATTTGACGGCAGCTGTCCGGTGTCGGCTTAAGCAGGTTCTTTTCCGGGCCTATGGTCGTGCTGATCGCCGTCACCAATTCCTCGCGAATGGAGTCAATTGGCGGATTTGTGACCTGGGCGAACAGTTGTTTAAAGTAGTTGTACAGCAGCTGCGGCTGATCCGAGAGCACCGCAAGAGGCGCGTCGTAACCCATGGAACTCACCGGATCGTCCGCAGCTTTAGCCAGCGGTTCGATAGTTTTCATCAGTTCCTCATAGGTATAACCAAAAGCGTGCTGACGCTGAAGGAGGGTCTCAAAATTCGTACCGGGCACTTCAGCTGCGTCCTCTAAATCCTCGAGCTGCATCATATGAGTCTTGAGCCATTCTTGATAAGGAAATTGCGCTGCCATCTCGGTCTTCAAATCTTCGTCGCTGATAATTTTACCTTCCTGTGTGTCCACCAACAGCATGCGCCCAGGGCGAATTCTGTCTTTCAAAATGATGTCTTCGGTTGCCAGTTCAATGACGCCCACTTCAGAGGACATCACGATCAGGCCATCCTTAGTCACATAGTAACGCGCCGGTCTGAGACCATTGCGGTCGAGCGAAGCCCCAATATACCTGCCATCTGAAAAGACAATCGCCGCAGGCCCATCCCAGGGTTCCATCATAAAACTGTGATACTGGTAGAACGCCTTCTTCTCAGGGCTCATGGCTTCATTCTTTTCCCAAGGCTCCGGCACCATCATCATCATAGCGTGAGGCATAGACCGGCCTGTCAGCGTCAGAAATTCCAGGCAATTGTCAAACATGGCAGAGTCCGTGCCATTCATGTCCACGACCGGCATAACTTTGGCCAAATCCTCTCCGAACAATTCCGTTTCACACATGGCTTGTCTTGCGAACATCCAGTTGACATTGCCGCGCACGGTATTGATTTCACCGTTGTGAATCATGTAGCGGTTCGGGTGCGCGCGTTCCCAGGACGGGAAGGTATTGGTGCTGTACCGGGAGTGAACCAGCGCGAGAGCGGTTTCCATGACAGGGTCTTTTAGCTCGAGAAAATACTTGTCGACCTGGAACGGCGTCAGCATCCCTTTGTAGACTATAGTCCTGGAGGATAAACTCGAAAAGTAGAAGCTGTCGACCCCCGGCATGCCGGAATGACGAATGGCGTTCTCTGCGCGTTTACGAATGACGTAAAGTTTGCGCTCAACTGCCTTGTCGTCACCTTCTGCCAGCTTCGTTTTTGTGAGCTCATCCGCTTCTATGAAAACTTGTCTGATGAAGGGTTCGACCGCTTTGGCGCCATTGCCTAGGAGAGTATTGTCCGTTGGAACTGTCCTCCAGCCCAGAAGCGACAGTCCTTCTTCCGCAACAATTCGCTCCAGGACGCGCTCGCAGGCCAGACGGCGTTCACGGTCCCGCGGGAGGAAAAGCATGCCCACACCATAATGGCCTTCGGCCGGCAGTGCAATGTTCATTGCCGAGCATTCCTGCGCCATAAACGCATGGGGAATTTGCATCAGGATGCCAGCGCCGTCGCCGGTGTTCTGCTCAGCACCCTGGCCGCCGCGGTGATCGAGGTTGACCAGCGCTGTCAACGCCTGTCGGATGATGTCGTTGGATTTGTCCCCATTGATGTTGGCAATAAACCCTATACCACAGGCATCATGCTCAAACCGCGGGTCATAGAGACCCTGTTTGGAGGGTAAACCGTTGATCAGCATTTCACTCATTTCATTCTCTCCTTTCCAAGATCCCTTTTATGGTTTGAGCGATAGTTCGGTTCGAATGTTTACATAATGACACAACAGGTGATTATTCTTTCAGTTTGCATCAAATTCTGTACATTCTTTATTGCATTTTTTTGTTGGATTGTAAGTAATCATTACCAGAATACTATTTTTAAATATCGAACAACTGTGCATATTTAAAAATAACTTGTCGCTATTCTATACCAGGTCTTTACGTTATGCAATAGTCCTCAAACAACTATTTTTGGTATGATTGTATACAATTGTTTTAGAAAATCATGTTTTTAAATACGTTCAATTGTGTATATTTCACAAATTAAGTCATCGAGTCAATTATTTCAGCCAATTTATATAACGCAAACGATTATGACAATAATTCACATTTTGTATTTTTATACACTTGCCCAACTTTAAACCCAGCCCCATCCCGCTGATCTTTCACGTGAGTTTATAAAATTGTCCGAATTGAGTTCCAGCAAGTTATCGTAAGCATTCCGTCATATTCTTTGATAAGAGTAATCCAGATCAAAAAAAATTGGGGAAAGGCACAAATTTTACTCTGTGTCTTTCCCCAATTCATTTTTTTCGCCGAAGTCCTCCGGCGGACGTTCATTTTATAATAAAATTCAATTCCGTTCATTTAAAAACACTTGAGCATTTTTAACAGTAGATTGACCTCATTAATCCAAATAGACGAACGATAAATACAATAATCGCCTTTGATGTTCAGGTAGTTTTTTTGAACCATTGTCAAATATTTTTACTTCTCGGGTCCTAAAACACACCTATTATTTCGGCCGGTCATCTTCCAGCAGTTTAAACATGCTATTTTGAT
>WXFH01000171.1 GCA_009881125.1 Acidaminobacter sp.
AAGAACCTAGTGTTGTTGGAACAGAACTTAGAGCAGAAGCAGCAAACGCATCAAGCTTCATATTCCAAACTGTTTCACCGTAATATACGATAGCAGACATCAACTTTTCTTCATAAGTAGTGCCAGGGTAAGAATTAAAATCAGGATATAGGGCAAATGTGGATTCAATCACTGGCGTCAGCAAATTATTCCCACCAACACTTATGGTGATGACATCCGCTTGTTCAATAAATATTCTTAATGCATTTGGGCTAGTAGATTCGAGTTGTTCACGTAATTCCATACTATCGAGTCCTGGAAATCCCAGATTTACCGCACCATCTGTCCACATGTATGGCAAATCCAGTTCCGGATAAACCCTGAACAATTCAGTTTCCCCCAAATACCCCGCATACTGCG
>WXFH01000172.1 GCA_009881125.1 Acidaminobacter sp.
TCCCCAGGCAGTCAGATAATCGACTGCACTATTCCTGAAAAATCCAGAGATCATCATAGTTTCCGGTGTCGTCAACAGCCAGTAAAATCCAACAATTACAAGAAATACGACTGAGAAGAGAGTGATCCTTTAATAGATTTGTACAAAACTAACCACTCCCATCTCAAATGGCATAATCCTGTCGCTTCCAAGTTAGGTGACGCGGACAAAAACCAACTCGGTGCCTGTCACCAAACTAAATTCGGTGCCAGAGCTTGGTGTAATATTACACTTTAAATTTGGCTTTCACTTCTATTGAGTGATCCGTTA
>WXFH01000173.1 GCA_009881125.1 Acidaminobacter sp.
GGTTTTTTATAGCCTCCTTGGCATCAGAGCTCGGCTCAGCACCTTTAGATATAGTCTTTTAATTCATTAACATGGTCACATTTTCAATTCACGCTTACTCTAAGACCTCGACAGGATTTGTGCGGTCCACAATGAACCAAATGCCATCCTTAGGGTTTCGCTCCAAAAAGACATAGGACTCCAGCAAACCATCCGGCATAGCGGTCTTACTGTGATCGAGCTCACATTCGTACCTGACTTTAGCGACAACAAAATGCTCCTCGAGGTAGTCATCCGTCCAGCCACGGCTTTTTGCGAACTCGCTGCCTTTATAATTCTCAATTTGACGCCGCGTCTCAAGCTCATCCACCTCGGATTTGATCACTTTCATGCTTAGGGTATAATCGGTATACTCCTCTTCAAGCCAAAGCATATAGTCCATCCGAACTACGTCCGACGGGATCGTAGGATCATAATCATCATCAGGAATTGGATCCCCCTTTGGATATCTATAGCAGGAAGCTGTGAATATCGTAAGCAACGCAATGCAGACTAAAATGAGCAACTTTTTCTGGAGTAAAAGGTTTAACGAGCTGCGATGGTTCACTTAAATCCCTCCAAATAATATTCTTTTGAAAACCAATTAATCAAATTCGCTTTTACAGAAGTGGATTTCCGGCGATCAAAGATATAAAAAATAAAAGAATCAGGATTGCAATCGCTATGATGATCCATCTTATGGTCTTATTACTCATAACGTCCTCCTTTCTTCCAGCCGATGTCTGAGGTTTAACCTCCAGATAGCCGCCTCTTGGGGCTGGACCGGTATAATTGGCATCAGAGCTTGGATCAGCTTATTTAGAAGCCTTCGATCAAAAGCTTCTGTATATTCAACGTTTAAGTGCGTGGTTTTGTTACAGCTTTTGCCTAATTATATTAATAATCTTATAGATCTTCTTTCTCCGGTGCACTCATTCGGTGGTGATATACCCTGAAACTAAGAAAATTAAGTAAAATTGTCACTGCGATCAGCACTGTGGATACGAAAGAGACCACCCTTGAAGTATCTATCAATGCCGACCAATCCTCAATACTGACTAGGTGATTGGTGTACATAATCTGAAACAGAAGCGCAACAGCCGCAGTGCTTAGGCTCAGAATAGTGAAGACCGACTAATTGTTAGGATCGTGCTGTCGATACCCCATCAGTTTCGCTATAGGGAGAGCCCAGGCAGTCAATCCTAGAATGATGCTGCCAAGATTAAGAAAGTTGGTCATATTGTCCTCCTTGTGAACTCGATCTTTATCAATTATAGGTTGCTCAAAATGAGATCGCAAAATACATTATCTTCTTTAATTATAACAGACTGGAAAATTATAAATTATTAAAGTTTAGGTATGTTAAGGTAACCCATCGACACAAGCGAAATCACAAAAACGAATTCG
>WXFH01000174.1 GCA_009881125.1 Acidaminobacter sp.
CCGGCAGGTTTCAAAACGGTCCAGGCAGAAGCCAGTGTGATGGCGGGAAAGCCCCATCGAGCGCAATAGCCTCATATGGATTAAGGAAGCCCCTGAGTGATTCAAAAATGAGATTAGCCGATGGTTACCCAACCTTCACACGGAATGTTCAGATGACCATCGGCTAAAATTTTTTAATATTGTACTCACACCAACTGCGTCTTAT
>WXFH01000175.1 GCA_009881125.1 Acidaminobacter sp.
TCCCCAAAAAACACAAAAATGGGCACCAAAAGCCAATCGGCCTCTGATCCCCATTTCGATGTTCAAAATCCTTATTTTGCGGCTAGGAATTAATGCCCGCCGCAGCCGCTGCAGCCACCACCGCAGCCAGAACCGGCCTTTTCGACCTTATCGACCGGCTCAACAAGATAGCCGTTGCCAACGAATTCAATCTTGATATCGCCCAAATCACTAAAGAGCTCTTTGTCTATGACAAAATTAACGTCTCCCTGCAGGTGTTTGAAATCCGTCTCTTTCAGCTCATCCAGCGCGAGACCGAGGGACGGGCCGCTGCAGCCATAACCTGCAACAAAGATCCTGACATTTTTGGGACCTTCCTGACCATCAATGACTTTGGCTATTTCAACGAGGGTTTCAGGATTAGTTTCCACTCTTAGCATAAGTAGCCTCCTATTCTAGAATCTGATAGGCTGCTGGCCTTCATCAGATTATTGGAATATAATTTAGTTGCAGCTCTATTATACCCCAGGATGGCTACATTGAGAACCATTGTCAACGATTTAAGTTTTTGATGCACGACTCACTTTGTTAAAATTTTCTGATGGTGAAATGTTCAGAGTTCTTACCGCACTCCGCGTCCCCC
>WXFH01000176.1 GCA_009881125.1 Acidaminobacter sp.
TCCTGCTTATAAGTTTAGGTCTTTTCAAACAAAAAATCGCTGAAATGGTTATAAATTAGCCAATTCAGCGATTTATTTTTGTCCTGTTATTCAAACTGATTTTTTAATGCCCTTCCTGTCTTCTCGTCACCACAAATGCCATCGAAAGTATAATCAGCCCCCCAGCCAATTCCCTCCTGCCAGGCACCTCACCCAGCAGGACCATGGTTGCCAAAATTCCATACACAGGCTCCAGGCTGGCAATAACGCTGGCGGTCTGAGCTTTGATTTGCTTCAGACTGCTGATGAAGAGCGTATGAGAAATCCCGGTGAAGACGACACCCAGAATTGCCAGTAAAACCAGTGATCTCCCCTCCAGGACGGGCTTAAGGGGGACAACCACGGGCAGCAGTACCAGGGCAGCGGCAGCGAACTGATAAAGTGAGACCTGACGGCTGGGGTACTGGGCCACATATTTCTTATTGAGGACCGAGAGGAGCGCAAAGGTCAAGCCGGACACAATGCCCCACAAGGCGCCCAGGGTCACCTGATTGCTTAAGCTGAAGTCGGGGATGACAAGGCTGACGCCCAGCATGGTCACCAGGGCAATGAGCACATCTTGGAATCGAAAGGCGCTCTTCAGAAGCCAGGGTTCAATAAAGGTCACAAAGACCGGAAAGGTCGAAAAAGTCAGAAGACCAACGGCCACGGTCGACAGCTGGATCGCCATGAAGAACGCGGTCCAGTGAATTGCCAGAACAACGCCCAGCAGCAGAAAGACCAGGTAGTCCCTGCGCTGATTCAGACGAATCCGCTCACCGCGAGAGCGCATAATCACGAAAAGAAATGGCGCCGCAAAGCACACCCGTCCCAGAGAAATCGCCAGTGGGTGCAGCGTCAGCCACTTCCCAAAAAGACCCGCCAGGCCAAACAGCAGGACGGCGAGGTGCGCTTCCATCAGCCCTCTTCTATGAGCAAGTTGCGCAGTATCAATCGAAGAGAGGCTTTCTGCAGGTCTTTGGGGTTTTCTCGAATCTTGTTTCTGCATCCGCCTGCAGGCCTCCTTCAAGATTAAACTACTCCTAAGCGCCCGACTCTCCCCGAAACCACGGAAAGAACTTCACGTCTTCTGTCAAAAAGTGTCCCACAATGATCTCATCCATCAGAAACAGGATCATGTCCGATTTGACAACGTGGCCCTCCAGCAGCCTTTTCTTCACCTGCAGGCCTTTAGACAGCAAGTGTTGGTGAAAGCGCTCATGAAAAGTTACAGCAGGGTATCCTACCTGCTTCAAGATCGCCTCTTCCTCCTCGAAATGAGACACCACGTGGTCCAGCAGCTGATTGTAGCCCTTCATCAGTTCGTCGGACGGCACATCCTGCTGCATCATGGCCACTATGCCATTCGCATAAGATAGAAGCGTCTTATGGGCTTCATCAATCAGCGTATTGCCAGACGCCCACTCTTCATTCCAGATCATTTCAGACGACTCTGTAAGGTAAGTGTGGTCGCTCCACTCGGACACCAGGTTGCGGCCATGACTCTTGGACCGGTACATGGCCCGGTCTGCCCTGGTAAACCAGTTTTCCAGCTGCTCGCCGTAGCGGTGCTCCGCCACCCCAAAACTGGCTGTGACCCTTCCGATGGTCGGATGCAGCACTTGACTCAGCGCTTTTCTCAGCTTCTCCGCAGCCAACACGGCATGCCTCTGGTCCGTGCCCGGCATCAGGACAACAAACTCCTCGCCGCCCCAACGCGCAAAGAGATCCGTGGAGCGAATCATACTCATGACTTCAACGGACATCCGCTTTAGCACCGAGTCGCCAAAGCCGTGGCCCCATTGGTCGTTGATTTTCTTGAAAAAATCGAGATCAAAGATCAACAGCGAAAGCGGCGTCCCATACCTTCGGGAACGCTCAATCTCACCTGTTGCCCGCTTTTCAAAATAAAACCGGTTATAGGCGCCTGTCAGCTGATCTGTAATGGTCACCCTTTCTAAGGTTTCATTTTTTGACTTTAACGCCGTTGATAATTCCGACAGCTGAGATTCAGAGGCCTTTAACTGTTCAATCAGCAGATTCTTGGCTTCGATTTCCTTTAGCAGCGCCCGTTCAAGTGCTTTGCGTTCAGAGATGTCTCTGGTCACACCTATGATTTCAACGGCACCAGGAACTTCTGTTTTGAGGACTTGAATTGAAATTTCAACATCGACTAAATGTCCATCCTTATGATATTGTTGGAACTCGTAGATAAATTTCCGTCCCTCGAGCTCCGGATCTCCAGCAAGGTATCTTGGTATAAATTCGGCAGTGATGGCTTTCATTTTTTCCAGCGACTCAGGCGTCAGAGCCTCCTCAAGACTTTCCTTCATAGCCTCTTCAGGCGTCAGCCCTCTGAGCGCGAAAACAGCCGGACTGATATACTTGAATCGCCCGGTGTTAAAGTCGAGAAGCCAGATACAATCCGCCATATTATCTGTCAAAAATTTGTATCGCTCGGCGAGCTCTTTTTCTTTGGTTGACGCTGATCCAGACAACATCGAGTTCCATCCTTTACAAAATTGAATGAGGAGACGCTTTGATCCTCTGAAACTGGGGGTCAATAGGCACAGCCGCTGACACCCAGTTTCAACGCAGTCTCCTCTCCATCATACTAAATTCTATTTACATAAGAAAGGGATTATTTCGCTTTCGAATTCGGCTCCGCCTTTGCTTTCTCCTTGACCGTTGCCCTAACCATCGAGCCCTTTCAA
>WXFH01000177.1 GCA_009881125.1 Acidaminobacter sp.
ATTTTTGGAATTTTGAAGCAACAACATGGAAGGCGGTGTTGATAGACATTAGCCGCTGAGACTGTTTTCCATTTGAAAGTGTATTGATCTCAATTATCTGCGGCGTCTAGCTTCCTTCTTGAAAATACACGCTGATCCTTTCAAGATCCTCAGCCCTGACCTCCGTTTCAATCATGGGAATCAAGATGCGGCGCTGGTGGGGGAAAGCAGTCTCAATGTCCTTCAGATATTTTCCCTCAATCTCTCTCCTGCGGTTCCAGAACGGATCCGTGAGCCCCTCCGGCAGAATCCGGTTGACCACCAGATCACGCACCTCAATCTTATATTTGGACAGAATTTGAATCGCTTTTTTGGTTTCCTCAATTGGCAGCTTTTCAGGGTTCAGCACGAAGACGAAGGAGACTTGGTCTCGGTCCGTCAACAGCTCTCGGGCGCGCTCCATTTTGGTCTTTCGGGCGCTAAGAGTGGAAATCACCGGATCCTCCAGGAGGATCGCCTCCAGTTTCTTCTTGTCGCGATTCGCCATGTCGTAAAGTGCCATGGCCTGCTTCCGCTTTTCGATCAACCGGTCCATCCAGCCGCCCATCAGCTCCGGCAGGGATAAAAGCCGTACCGTGTGCCCCGTTGGGGCAGTGTCAATGACAATCCTGTCATAATCATTACTGAGCTCTAGTAAAACCTCCATCAATTTGTCGAAGACAGCTGACTCGTCTGAGCCCGGGGTCACCGCGGCGGCGTCCAGCTGTTTTTCGATCTCTTTGACGATCACCGGGCTGACAATGCTCTTCATGTTGCGCTTGATGGTCCGGATGTAATTTTGGCTCTCTTCTTCCGGATCGATTTCCAATCCAAAGAGATTGGTCTGAAGCGCCGTTATGCCGGCGCCAATAGTTCGATTGAAAATGTCACACAAGGAGTGAGCGGGATCCGTTGAGACGAGCAGGGTCTTCTCTCCCTTTGCGGCGCAGGCGCTGGCGTAAGCCGATGACACCGTCGTCTTCCCAACCCCGCCCTTACCACCAAAAAACACGATCTTGTTCAAGTTATCCCAACTCCTTCAGCAGCAAAAGTCGCCCCAGCGTTCCCCATAAATGCTCTTTCTCGCCATGATCCTGCGCTCCCATCCCTCGAGATCCTCTGCCAGGTAAGGCAGCAGTTCCAAGGTGTAATAAGTGGTCGGCAGCGGAATCCCCAAAAGATCCCCATAGCACAGCAGCATAAAATTGTCCATTTCATCCATGGCTTCCTTTTGAATGCGCTTCGTGGCGTTGTCCTTAAAATCAAATATACCGGAGAGTAATTGCTTGAAGCTTTCAAACACAGCTTTCCACGGGACAGCTTTCATCATAACCCCTTCTTTCGAACTTTGTGTAACCTCTGCTGCTGGTTATTTACCCGTTTTTGGGGTGGTGACGCGGGTGGATTACGAGTTGGTCCCGGGGCCAATTACCC
>WXFH01000178.1 GCA_009881125.1 Acidaminobacter sp.
GACTGTGTGAGGTGTAAAAAAAATGACCATCGGCAAGCGTTCTAAAGCCTTAAGGGCCTTAAAATCACTGCCGATGGTCATATAAGTCAATCTTTGAACTTTGTTATTCTAAGGTTTATTGTCTGAGCAGCTCCCTACTGAGCCTGACTTTCCTTCCACGCCGCCACATAGTGATTCAGGATCTTTCTGGTCACCGCACCTATGGTGGAATACGATTCATCACTGAGATTGGCGAGAGAAATCCGGATCGACCACTCAGGGCCACTGAATCCGCCGCCGCTCAGCAGCACAATGGAGGATTCCTCCGCGAGTCTCAAAAGAATGTCTACTGGCTTATAATTGTTTTGAAGGTAGCTTGCAAAAGCTTCTCCATAATTCTGCGTTGCCCACTGCAGCAGATCGAACTGCGTATAATAAGCAGCGTCGTTGGGGTCTTCCCTGAGCTCAATGCCAAGACCTTCAAACAAAAGCCTCTGCCTTTTTTTCAAAAGGCTGATGGTTTGCTTTTTATAGATGTTGTCGCGGTCAATCAGCGCGAACAGGCAGAAGAACACCATCTGAACCTGCTGAGGCGTCGATAGGCCAGCAGTGTGATTGAGCGCCACCTGTCGGCTGTCAGCGACAATTCGGTCCATGAACGCTATGGACTCAGGCTCGATCGACAGCGCCGAGTACCTGCGTCGCGCCCGTGCTTTCTTATTCTCGTCAAGCCTTCCGAGCAGCCTGTCGAAGACGTTGTCCTCGTGGAGTGCAATGGTGCCGAGGCGCCAGCCCGTCACGCCAAAGTACTTTGAAAAAGAGTAGGCGCCGATGGTATTGTAAGGGATCTCCCTCATCAAAGAGCTGAACCCTTCCACGAAGGTACCGTAGACGTCGTCCGAAATAATCATGAGATCCGGGTTATCCTCTTTCACAATCTCCGAAAGGTAAGAAATGGTCTCTTTATTAATTGCCACTGACGGCGGATTGCTCGGATTGACAATAAACAGTGCCCTGATGGATGGATCTCTAAGCTTGTCCATTTCAGATTTTGGGTATTGCCATGTGTTCTCGCCTTTTTCATTGAGTTCCGATGCCTTAATTTCAACCACTTTAAAATTATATCTTGGCAGATGCGGGATTTCCAGATAAGGGGTGAAAATTGGCGTCATGAGAGCGATGGTATCCCCTTGGGAAAAGATGTTGTTTGCAATCAAAGTATCAAAGATATAACACATGGCCGCTGTGGCGCCTTCTACCGCATAGAGCTTAATTTGACCGGCGTCCAAGTCATATTTGAGCTCCTGAACGAGATAATCGAGGACGATCTGCTCCGAATGACGCAGCATCCGGTCAGGAAATGGGTAATTGTCGCCAATAATGCCATCGACCAGCTCATGGACGAAGTCATCCGGGTCAAAGCCCTTGAAGGAAATCCCATAATCCATCATCTGTTTTAGCAGCGTGATGCCCGGCGCGCCGCTGTTTCGGTCCGCGTAGGCGTAAAAGCGTTCCGCGATCCCGGATTTTTGAGGCATCCCCGCGAGCGCTCCGTCGCAATAGGTTCGTCTGGTTTCTTCAACGGCGAAATGACCGAAGGTAAAGAAGGCATCTCTAGGCGTTGAGGCTGTCCAGTTCGGGTTCCCCCTTCCCGCGTCAAGCAGCATCCTAGTGCCGCTTTCCCGGGCTTCACTGGCGTAGCTGATCAGCTTGTCCTTCAGTTCAAAAGGACTGACTTTCCCATAGATATTTTCGATTTCCTCTCTTTGGATACTCTTGCTCATAAGCGTAAACCTCCATTCACCTTAATAATAGTTCTTTTCAAAGATGTCCTTAATTTCTTCCATCCGATCTGTAGAAGCAAGGGCAATCATCAGCTTAATTCTGGCCTTTTGCCCTGGCAAATTGTCTCCAAGAATAACGCCTCTCTTGGTCAGATCTCGACCGGCACCCGGATAGCCATAATCATCCATGGCGCGACCCATAATGCAGCGTGACACCAAAATGACGGGAATCCCTTTCTCGATGGCATAGTCGACGCCCGGGACCATAGCGGGGGGTATATTCCCTTTGCCCAAGCCTTCCACAACGATCCCTTTCGCTCCGGAGTCCACTGAAAACCTGAGAAATTTATCGTCCATACCACAACCGCATTTGATCAGGTCGACGTCATTCTCCACCTTTGAAACTTTAAAATACTGACGCTTCGTATAACTGTAGTAAAAATGCACCTTGTCCCGGGATACAAATCCGATGGGTCCAAAATCCTTGCTCTTAAAAGTGTCGATGGTGTGCGTCTTCGTTTTCGTCACCTGCGATGCAGCGTGGATCTCATTGTTCATCACCACCATGACGCCTCGATCCTCAGAGTCCTTGGCTATCGCGGTTCGGACTGCCGCGATCAGGTTTTCCGGTCCGTCCCATCCAAACTCTGTCGAATTTTTCATGGAACCTACAAAGATGACAGGCGCCTTCTGATCGTAAGTCAGATCAAGAAAGTAAGCGGTTTCCTCAAGGGAGTCTGTTCCGTGTGTGACAACAATGCCATCATAGTATTCTTTATCAATCTTATGATTGATGAGAATCGAGAGCTCCAGCATGAGATCCGGAGTCATATGCGGTCCGGGCATCATTCCAAAATTGATAAAGTCGAGGGTCGTAATCTCTTTGATTTCCGGCACCAGATTTAAAATATCTTCCCCTGTCATAGCCGGTATGGCGCCATTGGTCTTTTCGTCGTTCTTCATGGAAATGGTACCGCCTGTAAAAATAATCAGGACTTTTTTATTTTTCATGAAACACCTCCGAAATCGTCTATTCTATGACCCCATTATAATGAAGTCGATTTCGAAATTACAGGTCGATAGCATGGAAAATTCGCATTTTCATTAACGTTTTGCACATCTTTTAAGAAATTACCGCATAAAAATAAGGTGACATTTTATTGCCTGTTCAGGCCATAGATTTAGTGCGGTTTGTGATGCGTGGTTGGTGACGCGGACAACTTTCAGGTTGGTGACGCGGACAACTTTCAGATTGGTGACGCGGACAAAGACAAATTTGGTACCAGAGCTTGCGAAAATCATTCTCAGTGGGATGACACTTACAAGGAAAAAATCCCCCAGAACCAACTGGCCGGCGGCCAGTTGGTTCTGGGGGATTTTCTTCACTTTCTGGAGTCTTACCTCATCTTTCTGAGATCATTCCTCTTCATTCCAGGGTCATTCTTTCACATTAGATGAAGAAAGTATCTCCAGGCCACCACCCCAATCGGCTGCGCCCACCACCAACTTTCCGCCAGTATCTCTGTTACAC
>WXFH01000179.1 GCA_009881125.1 Acidaminobacter sp.
TGACGCGGACAAATCCAACTTTGGTGACGCGGACAGGAATTGATTTGGTGCCAGAGCATGCGACATTGACTTTCAATTTCAATTAGAGGGCGTGTGTCGATTGGCAAATGACGCAACAGGCTTATGACCGCAGACACCCTCTTCCTGACAACCGTCTTCCCACAAAAAAGAAACAGCCGCCAATCCGGAGCGATCCTTTCGAATCGCTGCGATTGGCGGCTGTTCCTGCGTTTGAATGGGGTTGAATGGGGTCGGACCCTCGTAAGGTGCTTAATTATTCAAGCTCTGCTTTCATCAGCTGAAGCTGATTCTTGATGGCATTCATGGCCTCAGCTCTGTACTGAAGCTCTTCTCTGAGTGCCAGCATAGCTCCGGTTGCGTCATCAATATTTTTCTGGAAACGCGCTCTGGTAAGATTGGCCACTTGCTCCTGTACTCTGCCCAAGTGCTCGTCGTTCAGCATTTTCCTAAGTCGGACCAATTCTCTGACCATTTCTCCGAGTTTCTCTTTATCTTCAGGTAAAAGTCTCTCTTGAGCCTGGAGTCTGGTTCTAAGCTGCGTTTTCAGCGCTTCGGCACACTCTCTGACCTGATTTTTCACTTGATTGGTTTCCCCGGCTTGAAGTCGGACTTCGTTACTGATCATTTTTGCGTACATATAGCGATTCTGATAGGAATTAGGGTCGCCATTTTGTTCCTGATTAAGGCCACCGTTTTGCTCACCTTGCGGCTCACTGTTTTGTTCCTGATTAGGCTCACCGTTTTGCTCGCCATTCTGCCCGTCTTGTGGTTCGGTATTCTGTTCCTGATTAGGCTCACCGTTTTGCTCGCCGCTTGAGCTATCATTGGTGCCACCGTTTTGTCCATCGTCTGTGCCCTCATTTTGTCCGAAGCCTGTTCCTGTAGAAACCTGGCCGCCACCGGAACCGCCAGACCCGCCGGAACCACCTGAGGTGCCTGCGCTAAAACCAACAGAACCAACAGATAAAATCAATACCATCATCAACATCAATGCCAACGTTCTTCTCATTCTACTCACTCCTCAAATTCATCAAGATTCAGATCAGACTCCTGGACCGTATCCAAGCTGTCAAGCAATCGGATCAGTTCATCCAGTTCGAAGCCGATGGTGTTGAAAAGTTCAACGCGTTCCGCTTCAGTGACGGCGTTTTCGGACTTGGTGATCAGGGTTGGCGTTGACGGGGCAACGGTTGAAGCACCTGCGTCATTAGCTTCTGCAGTGGAATCGCCACCCGTGTCAGATCCTTCTGAGTTTATTGCGTCGGAACCCTCCGCAGCAGCAGGCGTCACGCCTTTCCCCGAGGAACTGATCAGCACGTCTGGCGTATTCGCGATTGGCGTATGATCCGTCGAGCTGGCCGCTTCGGTTTGAGTTGCATCCCCATCGGCTTCAGCGTCGGCGTCATTCACTGCATCCTCGCCGTCGTGTTCATCAGCCTCAGCCTCCAAGTCCGGCGAACTGACCTGCCCTTCAACTGCTTGAACTTCCTCAGCATCCTGGACGATCGTTTCAGCGGGCTTAAATACCGAGCAGCCGCTGACAAGAGACACCAGAAGCATTGCCACCAGCATTAGCAGCCAATATTCTCTTCTCAAATGGATCACCTTCTTTTCCAGAAAACTTACCGTGTAGTCTTCCTCAAGTATGATTCTAAGGCTAAGTTATGAAATGCCCATAGACTAAATGTAAACGGACTGTAAACTGCTTTGAAATTTTTTGGAGTACGTCCGGTCTTACTTTTGAGGCAAGTTGAAGATCATTCGCGTCCCATGGGGCTGATTGCTTTCCGCCCAAATGTCACCATGATGCAGCGTCACGAGGGCTTTAACAATAGAGAGACCCAGTCCCGTTCCGCTCCCGGATCTGGCGTCTGCGCGATAGAATTTGTCAAAGACCATCGGCAGGGCTTCCTCTGGTATTCCCGGGCCTTGGTCAGCAACGCAGAACTCAACGCCGCCTCGCTGCTGTGAGACTCGAAGCGCAACGGCACCGCCGTCCATGGAATATTTTATGGCATTGTCAATGAGATTGGTCAAGATCTGCCTGAGCGCGTCCGCATCCGCGTCAAGCTTGAGAGTTGGCGGCAGGTCCGCGTCCAGCGCAATCCCGCGCTCATCCGCCATGGCCTTCATGCTGTTCATCACCTGATGCACCAATGGCTCAAGAAGAATCTCGTCGATCCTGAGCGGCCTCGTGCCGGCCTGAAGCTTCGCGAGTTCCAGAAGGTCCGCGGTCAAATGGATCAAATGCTGTGTCTCGTCCTTGACCAGGCCCAGAATTTCATCACGATCCGCCTCTGAAACAAGGCCGTCCATCATGCTTTGAACAAAGCCATTGATGGAAGTCAGCGGCGTCCTGAGCTCGTGGGAAACGTTGGCAATGAGATCTTTTCTGATAGCCTCGGTCTTCTCCAGGGCTTCTTTCATATGTAAAAAGGAAGCGTAAAGCCTGCCTATTTCATCCTTGCTTCGAACAGGTTCAAGAGGTGCGTCCTCACCGGCAGCGATGAGCCGGGTCGTCTCCTCCATTTTTCGGATGGGCTCAGAAATGTGCCGGGAGTGCCACAGGATGAGCGGCAGGCTGAGCAGCAGCGCGCCAAGAGCAATGCCCGCGTAGGTGAGGTTGAGGTCATACAGCACTTCACTGAAGCCCTCAATTGGCGAGAGCAGCAGCACCGCGCCCTTGGCCTCACCTTGAAGGTAGATCGGATAGCCCTGAAAGAGCACATAGGATGCAAAGGTGTCCGAATAGGGCGTCGTGTTGAAGACGCTTTTGCCCTGAAGAATGAAGCGCAAATGATCGAGGATAAAGTCGTCTGTCAGCCCTGTAGATTCAAGATCAAAGCCCGCCTCCAGCTGGGCCTCAGTGACGTTAATCAGATACACCATAGTGTCTGTGCTGGATCCCACAGCGTTGACGGCCGCGTTGAGGGCTTCCAGGCTGAGCTGCCCCTCCAGATGAAGGCTCGCCAGGCGGCTCAGCTCTACAGCCCCTGCCTCAAGGCTTCTGTGCTTTTCCTCAATCAGGGCGTTTCTGTACATCAACGAAGCAGTCAGACCTAAGGCTGCCACGAGGAGCAACACCAAGCCCACTGTTGGGATCATGATACGCCTGAAGATGCTGTTAAACATGGCTAAGCACCTCCAGCTTGTAACCCACACCCCACACCGTAGAGATTGACCAAGCGGCCTGATCCGATTTCAGTTTTTGCCTGAGGTTTTTAATGTGGACGTCAACCGTTCTGGTGTCTGCGTCATAAGCATTCTCCCAGACGCATTCCAGGATCTGCTCCCTGGTGAAGACAATGTTGCGGTTCTTCATAAGGAAATGCAGCAGTTTGATTTCCTTGGGCTTCAGATCGACGAGCTGCCCATCCAGCCAAACCGCATAGCTGTTCATATCTATTTTCAGAGTATCAAACTCCAGAATTTCGCTTTTTAACGCAGCATGCTCTGACAGCCTGTCCTTGAGCCTGAGCCGGATTCTGGCCATCAGCTCTTTGGGCTCAAAGGGCTTGACCAGGTAGTCGTCCGCGCCGGCGTCGAAGCCGGAGATCTTGTCGTCAATCATATCCCGGGCCGTCACCATGATCACAGGGATCTCAAACTCCGCCTTGATCAGCTTGCAGACTTCCCAGCCATTGATGGATGGAATCATCAGGTCAAGAAGCACCAGATCGAAATGCGTTTTGCGAATGAGGTCCAGGGCTTCGCTGCCGTCGTGACAGCTGACGGAAGTGTAGCCGTCGTTGGCCAAATACATGGAGACCATGCGGCAAATATTTCGGTCATCATCCACAATCAGAATTTTTACAGGTTCCATGAGATCACTCCCCAGGGGTTATAAGCCAGTCTGGTACAAAAGACATTATATAGATACCCTGAATGGATGGGAATGGACTTTTAATTGAACGACCATCGGCATAGAGCTTTTTGCCGATGGTCGTCTCTATTCACACTTCGTTAAAATTATAACTTGGTGACAGGCACTCAATTCAAATCAGTGCCTGTCACCAAGTTAAATTCAGTGCCAGAGCTTGCGAAATTAATTTTCAATATCAACGAAACTCTTTCGCCTCTGACGCGTCTAATTTTTGAAATTCCGCAACCTAAGAGGAGGTCATTCTTTGAAAACCAAGCTAGATCAAACCATTAACCGAATACTGGCGATATCCCTTTTATCAGCTTTATTTTTACTCACAGCCTGCAGCCAGAACGGGGCCGCCCCTGGGTCCACAGAAGGCCAGGATCAAACGCCGCCTCAAATCACCGCACCTATCCACACCACTATGGACCTGGAACCTTATGAGCTGACCCAAATTCAGCTTCCAGCCTACGAAACCGTCGTCACAGAATTCAACTTGGGTGACAGAATCTACACCTCTCCCTACGACCGCCAAATGCCCTACGCTCTGAAGGGCTTGATTGGCATGCCCAAAGGCGAAGGTCCTTTTCCCGTCATTCTGATGACCCACGGCTCCCACTCCAATGACGATGAGAGCAAGCGCTTTGACACGGGCTTCGATTATCTGGTAGAAGCTTTGGCCAGCAAGGGCTTTGTCACCATCTCCCTGGATCTCAGCAAGCCCTATATCTGGAAATATGGCGACAATGATGACCGGGAAAAGTCCATCCACGTGGCTCTGGATCACTTTGACCAACTCTTGAAAGTCGCCAGTGGCGAAGCCGCGGGTTATCCAGTCGACCTAATAGGGAAGATTGACTTGACTAAGATCGGCCTTCTCGGCCACTCCCGGGGCGGCGAAACCGTCCTGGACATCGCTTCAGAGCTGGAGCTGCGCGGTTATCCAGCCAGCGCCGTCTTTAGCGTGGCGCCCACCTTCTTCTTTCCGGACCGCAGCTGGCCTTCCTCTGATGTCGCCATCCTGGTGCCGGAATATGACGGTGACGTGGTCAACCTCGACGGCTATCTGATGCTTGACGCCCTCGACAAAAATACCACCGGACATCACGCCCTCGTCCTGTTGCACCGAGCCAATCACAATTATTTTAACCGCAACATCGAGCGAAATGATGCTCAAATGATGGCCAGTGAATTTCCAATTGAAAATCAGCTTAAGCGAGAAGAACAGGAAGCGTTTCTCATCCGGATGTCTTCGGAATTCTTCTTTGATACATTAATGAACAGAGAGCCCAGGCATATTTTTGACTTTGAACATGCCCAGCCCAATCAGATGTACGGTTTCGATGTAAAAGTGATGACCTCAGCGCCGGAGAAAGTTCAACTTCTTAATCTTGAAAACCCGGAAATGACAGCCACCAGCGATGGCGCATCAGCCGTTCCGGTCACGGATGCCTGGTATTTCAAGAATGATGAAATCCTCATCGACACCATCACAGGTGGTGATGGCCCCTACAGTAAAAGAAGACTGCTGGAGATTCAATGGACACAGGCTGACGCCAAGTTTGTGCTGAAGCCTATAACGACAGATTTCAGCAAACATGACGCACTGGCTTTGACCCTCGTCCCCGACTCGGCCTCATCACTTCAGCAAGGTCAGACATACCAAAACTTCTCCGTAAAACTGACGGACCGCACCGGGAACGTCACCAGCCTTTTGCTTCCCGATAATCTCAATGCGTTATCGCTAACCCCAGGGGAAATCGGAAAAACGGATCTCGGTGATCTGATCCTCTCTTACTGGTCTGTCAGGACGCCTCTCAGCACAGTGTGGATTCCCCTGGATGCTTTCAAAAATGTGGACCTGACGCAGATCGATACCGTTGAGCTTCTCTTTGACACTTCTGAGACCGGCGCGGTTTATATCGAATCCGTTGAGCTTTATTAAGCTTCAATGATCATCG
>WXFH01000180.1 GCA_009881125.1 Acidaminobacter sp.
TTAAAACCATTATTTGCTAGTCTGTTGGCCGCTGGACTTATTTTAATGACCACCCTGCCAGTTATAGGCACGACGGTTCAACCGTCTCAGCCCACTGTCAATCTGGGAACCACTACAAGCTTTGCTGTTTTAGCCGGTACGACGATCACCAATACTGGTGAAACTGTCATTCAAGGCGATGCAGGCTCCAACGTGGGCTTGTTCCCAGGAACTTCTATTACGGGCCAGACCTCCATGACTATAGGCGGCGCGGTACATATCGCCGACTCTGTAGCCTCTATTGCTAAAACAGATTTGCAGACAGCCTATAATGACGCTGCTGGCAGAACACCAGTAACACGTATTCCTTCTGAGCTTGGCGGTAAAACCTTGACACCAGGCGTTTACGATTCAGCCGACGGTACCTTTCAAATCACCGGCACACTGACTCTGGATGCCCAAGGAAACCCGGACGGCGTTTTTATCTTTAAATCAGCATCCACTTTAATCACAGCTGTGGACAGCAATGTTGCCCTCATCAACAGCGCCCGTTATTGCAGAACATTCTGGACCGTTGGCAGCTCAGCAACACTTGGTGTGAACTCGCATTTTGTAGGGCACATCTTTGCTGTAACCTCAATCGCTGCCAATACCGGCGCTTCAGTTCAAGGGCAGTTATTGGCAATGAACGGCGCAGTCACCCTTGACAACAATACCATCACCAATGGGGTCTGTGATGAAACAGATACACCTGTGGTCGTCACACCGCCTGATGCCGAGACACCTACGCCAACTGAAACACCAACACCGGTTGTAACGCCACCAACAACGGAACCTAGCCCTGTGACCGTCGAAGCACCTTCCGAAGCCGTTACAGAAACCGTAACAGGCGGCAGAATGCCGGATACAGCAACACCATGGTACACCCTTCTTCTGATTGGAGCTGTATTAGTCGTTGCAGGTGCTGTAAGCTGGAAAAAACGGTAATTCTATGGCCAGAGAGTTAAATCGTGGAGAAACTCCAAGAATGGCTGTAAAAGCTCAAGCTTTCAAAAAAAAGAACCGCATCCGCGCTTTGATTTCTGTTTGCTTATTTGCAGCAGGGATCGGACTGGTAGGGTTCGCTCTTGCCAAGCTTGACAAGCTGCCATTTAGTAAAGCGGCAGCTGAAGAAGACTTGGCCGCCAACCAGGATCTATTTATTGAGCAGCAGGATACATTTGTGAATCTCAGAAATGTGCTGCATATTCCAGAAGCACCGCTCTTCAGCACTGGGCCAGAGACATCAACAGAGTTTCAAAATCTCGCTGAGGGCGACTTCATTGGAACCCTCCTGATTCCCGCGCTGGAGCAGTCTTTCCCTATCATACACGGGACCAGTGACGAGCACTTGAAGGAAGGTGTTGGTCACTATACACAAAGCGTAATGCCCGGCGCCAAAGACAACTGTGTGCTTTCCGGACATCGCGATACGGTTTTCACAGATCTGGGAGACTTAATTGTAGGCGATCTTTTGATCATAGAAATGGCCGACCGTCTGTTGACCTATCAAATCAATGGCACGCGCATCGTCGACAAAGAGGACCGAACGGTGATTGTCCCTACTGACCATGCCGCGCTTACCCTCACGACGTGTTATCCGTTTGTTTATATTGGTAATGCACCGCAGCGGTATGTTGTTACGGCGGCTTTGATTCCGAATGAGTAAAAGCTTTTTGCCGATGGTGATACAATCAAATTCAAAGCAAAACAAAATCCCCAATTCTAACCTTGAATTGGGGATTTGCTGTATTTAACAGCACAGTTTAGGGGAAAAACAAATCGTTTGAAAAGAATTTTACAGGGATGTTTTATTTGACAATTCAACCGCAATTTCAATTAACCAATCCTCTTGTCCACCTACCGCTTTCCTTCTTCCAGCTTCCATCAGAATATCTCTGACATCAACCCCGAAGCGTTCGCCCGCACGTCTGGCGTGAAGCAAAAAGCTGGAGTACACACCTGCATAGCCCATAATCATGGCATCCAAATGGCTGTTGATTGTCAGACCTTTTTTCTTTAGTGATGGAATCAAGATTTTTTCGCTGGCATCCATAGCTTTATAGAGATCGCCGCCATGTTCGTACCCCATTTTATTGAGAACAGCAATTAGGTTTTCTGTTGATGTATTGCCTGCACCCGCTCCCAGCCCAGACAGACAGCCATCTATATAAGTCGCCCCAGCTTCTATAGCAGTCAAACTATTTGACACTGCCAAGCCAATATTATTATGCGCATGATGCCCAATTGGAATTTTTAAATTCTTCTTTAGTGAACTTACTTTTTCAAATACATCTTTTGGCAGCATTGCGCCTCCGGAATCTGTAACATAAACCACGTCAGCGCCATAGGACTCAAACTTGAGCGCCTCTTCTGTAAGACGATTCACATCTGTCATATGAGCCATCATCAAAAATCCGACGACAAATAATCCCATATCTTTAGCTGCTTTAACATGCTCTTCGCCCATATCCGCCTCCGTGACATGAGTCGCGATGCGTACTGCCTTTGCGCCGGCCTTTTGAGCTTTCTGAAGCGCTTCAACAGTTCCAATTCCAGGCAGCAGCAGTACCGCCAACTTTGACTTTGTCAGTTGAGAGGCAGCTGCGCTAATCAGAGAGAAATCATCATGTTTTCCGAATCCATAGTTGATCGTAGAGCCAATCAAACCATCACCATGGCCAATCTCAATGATATCAATACCAGCGTTTTCGAGACCGCCTGCTATCTGAGCGGCATCATCCAGTGTGAATTGATGGGAAACGGTATGGCTTCCATCTCTAAGCGTCGTATCTGTTAAGTAGATTCTAGACAATCTGTTCACCGCCCATCAACTTTTTTGCATAGGCCTCAGCAATATTTATCGCGGCGCTATTGATGATATCAAGGTTGCCGGAATAAACCGGCAAATAATCTCCAAGACCGGCGACTTGCATCATCGTCGTCACTGTATCATCTTCCATAATTGGACCTAAAATAATTTCATATCCCGGCACGTAAGTACGAATTTTTTCGACCATCTTTTGCACTGAATCTTTAATAACATCGAGATCAGGATTCTTAACTTTTGTAAAAATTGTATTTCTCATATAAATTGGAGGCTCAGCTGGATTGACGATAATTATAACCTTGCCCTCGTCTGCTCCGCCAACCTTTTCAAGCGCTTCCTTTGTGGTAACTGTAAATTCATCAATATTTTTTCTTGTACCAGGTCCAATACTTTTGCTGCTGACAGAAGAGACGATTTCAGCGTAATAGACATCAGCAACTTCATTTATTGCGGCGACAATTGGCGTTACTGCTTGGCCGGCACATGTGACTGTATTGACGTTTTCCAGTTCCAAAAAATCCTCTGTCAGGTTTACCGCAGGAACACAGTAGGGACCAACCGCCGCAGGCGTAAGGTCAATTGCGAATTTCCCAGCCTCTTTGAGCAACGGTGCATGCTGCAAATGCGCGGTCGCACTGGTACAATCAAACACAATCTGTATGTCATCTTCTTTTAGAATGTCAGCTATACCGTTGCTGGAAGCTCTGACCCCCATTTGACGGGCATGATCCAAACCCTTTGATTCGCGAATATTCACGATCAGTGACGTCTCTAAGTATGGGCTTCGTTTGATTTTATACAACAAGTCCAGCCCAATATTGCCCGGCCCAATCACGCCAACTTTAATTTTCTTCATTTTAGACCTCACTCTCGCTATTCAAATTTAAGTTGAATATCACCCAATGTCTCAAATTTTGCTGTAAACACATCTCCAGATTCAGCATTTAAAGCCGCTGATAAAGCCCCAGAGAATATGACTTCGCCTTTTTTAAGAGTAACTCCAAACGCGCCAAGAGTATTTGCCAGCCATGCAACCGCATATGCAGGATCGCCTAATGCATCTTCTCCTTTACCCGCGTTGACTTTTTCTCCATTCTTCCAAAATTCCATTTTAAGCTCTTTCAGGTCAACTGATTTAGGATCCACCTTTTGATCGCTGAGGACATATCGTCCTGAGGAAGCATTATCGGCAACGGTATCGATAATGTTTATTTTCCAGTTTGCGACGCGGCTATCGACAATTTCGATAGCGGCTACAACATAATCTGTGGCGTTAATGACATCTTCCGGAGTGATTCCCGGACCAGTCAGATCCTCTTTTAATATAAAGGCAATCTCACCTTCGGCTTTTGGCTGAAGCATAGTCCCGCGATCAGTGACGCCACCATGAACTTCCATGCTTTTCAAGAGGTAACCAAAATCCGGCTGATTGACACCCAGCATATTTTGCATAACAAATGAAGTCAGACCAATTTTCTTGCCCGTAATCGCGTCCCCTTTAGAGAGTTTACTGTCAATATTGATCTTTTGAATTTGATAAGCATCCTCTATTGTTAACTCCGGGAACCGAGCCGATATCGCTTGAACTGGTACACAGGTTTGCTCGGAATTGAGTAATTCCAAAGCCATCCCTTCAAGATTCTTGGATATATTTTCCATAGACTTCATCCCCCAAATGATATTACTCGGCAAGAAAATCTTCGACTAATTTGCAAAAACGCCCTGTCTGTTCAATTTGAGTCCAGTGACCACAGTGCCCAAATACATGAAGTTGAGCGTTGTCAATTAAATTCATGAGTCTAAAGGCATTTTCCAGCGGAATGACTTGATCCTCCCTGCCATGCACAATGAGCGCAGGTTGAGTAATTTTTGAAATCTTTTCTTCGTCAGATGCCATAGATTCCACTCCATTTTGTCTTGGTGCTGGAAACATAGCTGAAAACGACTCTTGGAACCCAGGCTCGATACTCGCTTCATATCTCATATTAATTAGATTGTCTGTCACAATTTCTTTATTGTAGGCAAAAAGATTAATCATTTTCTTCATGTTCTCGAATGAAGGTGTGTAACCCCAAACATCATCCAATCCTTGTGTAATGGGAAAACTAATTCCCATACTGCCCATTAGAACAATTCTCCTAATTCTTTCCGGATATTCAATTGCGAGTTTAATAGCCAGACCTCCACCAAAAGAGTTACCAACCAGATCAACTTTTTCAAGCTTAAGTGCATCCATAAAATCAATGACCTGCTTTGTCCAGTTCGTCATATTGTATTCAGGATTTTCAGGTCTTTCCGTATATCCAAAGCCAACTAAATCTGGCGCAATAACACGTCTATTCTTAGCCAATTCGGGGATTACAAGACGCCAATTGGCCCAAGCTGTAACTCCAGGACCCGAACCATGAAGCAGCATGACCGGGAAGCCTTCCCCTTGATCGTGATAGTTTGTATTGAAGTCACCCGTTTTGATTTGATTCACAATTTCAGGTTTCACATTTGACATAATAAGTCCTCCTGTTTTGTAGTATTTTCAATTCGTTCATGGATTAGAGGATCCACATTACAGACTGCGGAATAAATGTTATGATCGCCTGGGCAACTAATAATGCAATCAAGAAAGGCAATGTCTCTCGCGTGACATCTTGTATACTGGTTCCAAATACTCTTGCGGACGTAAACAAGGTTATGCCGAAAGGTGGTGTCAGCATTCCTATGGCGAGGTTCGTTGTCAGCATGATGCCGAAGTGCACGGGATCGATCCCCAGTGTCAACGCAATCGGCAGAGCAATTGGTACTAAAATATACTGAATGGAACCAGACTCCATAAACATGCCGGCGATCAAAACTATAATGTTAATAATAAGTAAAATTGTGTATCTGCTGCTTGTCAAAGCTAATACAGTATCAAGGATCGTCTGAGGAATTTTGACGTATACCATTACCCATGCGAAAAGTGCCGCAGCAGCCATTATGACCATGATGCCAGCAGTGGATATCGCTGATGCCAAGAAAATTCTCGGGAGATCTTTCCACTTCATTTCCTTGTAAACAAAGATCCCAATAATAATGGAGTAGATGACGGCTACAACCGCAGATTCAGTAGGTGTAAATATTCCGGCAAAGACACCGCCGACAATAATTACAGGCGTACCGAGGGCCCATAATGAATCAAGAAAATAATGCATGCCTGTTAACTTTTTGCCTTCTTTTTCATGCACCAGACCCTTGATTTCAATTTCACCTGCCGCAATCTGCTCAGCTTTCGCCTGATAGCCACGTTTTTTTGAAACTAGAATCGTAGGAACCACAAGCGCAGCGCCTACAATCATACCGGCAGGCAGGCCAACTTTATAGAGATCAGAAACGGCAACTTTGGATAAAACCGCATAAATGATGAAAGCGATACTCGGCGGAATAATAATGCCAATCGGGCTTGCAGCAGCAACAATTGTGGCGCTGAATGAACGGCTGTAACCAGCGCGCAGCATACCTGTCATCATGACGCCGCCGATAGCTGCTGCTGTAGCGATGCCACTTCCAGATATCGCTGCGAAGAACATACAAGAGATTATGGCAACGATGCCTAATCCGCCATGAATATTTCCTACCGCAGATGCTGCCATGTTGACAATTCTCTTCGCTATACCACCCTGATTCATCAAGTCTCCCGCCAGAATAAAGAACGGTACAGCCAGCAGTGCCGCAGAGTCAATGCCAGCGAATAATTTCTGAATAACCACAACGTGCTGGATGTCGTTTACATAGATAAAAACCAATGAGGATAAACCCAGTGCCGTAACGATAGGCGCGCCGACAACGAGCAGCAGCAGCGCTGTTCCAAACAAAATTCCGCCCATTTATTCGACCTCCTGGTTAAACAATTGATTCAAAATAAAAACAAACACTTGAAAAACTAAAATGGAAAATGCGATTGGAAAGATCCCATAAACGATTTTCATCGGAATTCTCATATTTGTAGAAACCTGAGTGCCTGCCAAAGTCATCATATCCGCGGCTATAAATATGGCGACACCAAAAAAGGTAGCCGTCAGAAGCTGTTGAAAAATCATGAGCCATTTTCTGACCTTTGGAGATACTGCCATCTCCAAAGCACTGACGTTAATGTGAGAGGCTCTTCCCGCCATCACAGCAGAGCCTACCATCACCAACGCAATATTAGTGTATCTTGTTAGCTCTTCAGTCCATCTCAAGCCCGTTTGAAAGACATACCTTAAGACAATCTGACCAAAATAGGTGACTGTCATCAATGCAAAAGCAACTATCAGAAACCAACCACAAACCTTATTTATAACTTCACTGATCTGGTTCAGCGTCTTCAAACTCTCATCTCCCTTTTCTAAGCATACCTCTTGAAAAAAAAGGCGAAGGACTTCGGGAAGCAAAGCCCTTCACCGCTCAAACTAGTTACTGAATTGCTTTGATGGCTTCGAGATACTCGCCAGAATGGTCTTTGAGGAACTTTTCGTAAACCGGTGTCATAAGCGCTTCAAATGCAGCTTTATCCTCTACTGCGTTGAATACCATACCTTTAGATTCGAGTTCAGTCTTTGCTGCCGCTTCATTAGCCTTCTGCTCAAGACCTAAAGACTTCGCTGCTTCAAGACCAGCCTGTCGGAACATTTCTTGATCCTCTGGGCTCATACCGTTGAGCAGATTTGTGTTCATTTGAAGAGCGGCGAATGCGAAGAAGTGGCCAGTCTCGGACATATACTTCTGGACTTCGTTGATCTTGTAATCACGCGTTGTTACAATTGTGTTTTCATGAGCATCTATCGTTTTCTGCTGAAGCGCTGTGAAGACCTCACCCCATGCCATAGCTTGAGCATTGGCGCCAAGGGCTTTGAATGTATCAATATAGGTTTCACTTTCAGCAACCCTGATTTTAAGACCCTTCAAATCATCCGGTTTCATAATTGGTTCTATGTTGCTGGTGACGTGCCTAAAGCCTCTTGGCATAAAAGACAAAGTGGTCATTCCAACCGAGTCAGTCAAGCCATACATTTGAGTCGCAACGTCTGAATCGAGGAACTTCTCAACATGATCCCAATCTCTGAAAAGATACGGTAAATCCTGAACAGCCATTTCCGGAACAAATTGATTTATATCGGATGCAGTAATAATTGTAAAGTCGACGTTACCAATCTGGAGCGATTCCATCAATTCTCTATCAACGCCTAACTGACCTGCAGGGTAGACGTCAATCTCGAATCTGCCTTCTGAGCGCTCTGAGACCAAACGCGCGAACTCATTGGCAAAGTTGTCATAGGCTGTTCCAGGTGCTGCAATGTGACCCAGTTTAAATACTTTCACTTCAGTAGCAGCCGGCTCATTGGCAGCAGGCGCTTCAGCAGGCGCAGCAGGTTCGCTGGAGCCGCCACAGGCAGTCAGGAGCATTGACAAGATCAGTAATACACTTAACAACATCATTCCACGCTTTTTCATTTGACACTCTCCTTAATCTTTTTTTGAATCCCCATTGTTAAAGAAAACTATGTTGCACCCCACTTTTGTTCGACATTGTCGCACAGCGTTCTCTTTGTAGGGTATATTAAAAGGGTATTTCTACCCAATTAATTACATTTTCATTTTATCCTTAACTCGCTTCGGCATCTTTATATTTTAAAAGTTTATCTGGCTGAACCTCGATAGCCCAGTTTTAACGAAATATCACTTGAAGCTTTTTTAAGAAGTTGGATCGTCTCTTGAATCTTTTCATCTGTCATTCTGATCGTTGGGCCAGAAACGCTTATAGCGTATTTTGCCTGTCCGGTATGATCAAATATTGGCGCCGCGACGCAGGTTAAGCCTTCTATACGCTCCTCATAATCCATAGCAAAGCCATTTTTTCTTATTTCGCTCAGGTTTTCCAGGAGTGCCGCCTTCGATGTAATAGTTTGACTTGTAAATGCTTTCAACTCATTTGGCAATTTGCTGTTGACCAACTCGGGATCCAAATACGCCAGCATTGCTTTGCCGACACCTGTACAATAAGCCGGATTGCGTGTCCCAATTGTTGTAAAGATCCTCATAGATTGAAACGATTCTTGCTTATCAATATAGATAACTTCCAGACCTTCGAGCATCCCTAAATGGACGGTTTCTTCGATAGCATTTCGAATTTCACTAAGCAGCGGCGATGCAATTTGATGTATATCCATAGAATTAATCACTAAATTGCCGAGCTCTACCAAGCGAATGCCCAGACAATATTTCTGGTTTTCATCATTTTGACTGATCAATCCATGATATTTTAACGTATTAAGTATTCCAAACGCAGTACTTTTATGTAAATCCAACTGTTCGGCAATCTCTGTCAACTTAAGCTCTCGCGTCGTATCCGAAAAAAGCTCAAGAATCATCATTGCACGGTCAATGGCCTGCACTCGTTTTCCAACTTCCATGATCAACATCCTCATCAAGGTTCTGTTTTCTGAATATTAACACATTAAAAAATCAAAGTAAATAGATTTTGCGAAAAAATCCTACATTGTCGCACGGCGTTCTCATTTTTATGTGACAGCGTGTACTTCATGACAGTTCCACTCCAGATCGTGCACAAAGTTCACCTCACCGCTATACAATATTTTATAAGTCCACATACCTAAAATGCCCACCGTCAATGTGATGACGGTGGGCATTTTTTTATGTCTTCACTTATAAATGGTGTTATTTTAGCAACAAACCATTATAAATCATACCATTATTTCAATTTCACCCCTTTACAAACAAATAGATGCATCACGCCTAATTAAATTAATAGTTATGCCATTCTAAATACTGAGTCTTATCAAGCCTTTGATTTTTTTTTGAAAGATACACTTTATTTAATTGAACTAGGCACGATTTTTGCTTATTATCATTTTGTTACGTTTTGTTCATATTCATATCAAATAACAAGCCCTGGTACCCATTACCTCTTCAAGAATGGAGTGATCAATTATGAGCACAGAAAACATAAAAGCACTTTCTGAAAAATTTTACCCCGAAGTCAAAGCGCTTCGACACTATTTCCATATGAATCCCGAATTGTCTTTCAAGGAATATGGCACCGCTAAAAGAGTCGCTGAGGTCCTTGAGTCCCTGGGCATCGAAACGCAAACTGGCGTCGCTGAAACCGGTGTGGTCGGATTAATCCGCGGTGCAGCTGACGGTCCAACGGTTCTTCTCAGAGCTGACATGGACGCCTTGCTGCTCCAGGAAGAAGCAGACGTCCCCTACCGCTCCCAGGTCCCTGGCGTCATGCATGCTTGCGGACACGATGGCCACACAGCAGGACTTCTCGGCGCAGCTATGATTCTAAACGAACTGAAGGACCAGTTTAAAGGCAATGTCAAACTCGTCTTTCAGCCTGCAGAGGAAAATGAAGGCGGGGCGCTGCCTATGATCCAGGCAGGTGTCATGGAAAATCCAAAAGTAGACGCGGCCTTTGGCTGCCACCTTTGGGGCAACCTTAAGGAAGGGCAAATCCAACTGAAAAAAGGCCCCATGATGGCCTCCCCGGATATGTTTAATATAAAAATCATCGGCAGAGGCGGTCACGCGGCCTTACCTCATTTGTCGATTGATCCCATCAGCATCTCCGCACAAGTCATCAATGAATTCCAAACCATAATCTCGAGACGAAAAAATCCCGTGTTGCCTGCTGTCATCTCTGTGTCCATGATCCACGGCGGTGAAACCCATAATGTCATCCCAAATACAGTTGAAATGTGCGGCACAATCCGTGTGTTTGACAAGGAAGTCAGAAAATGGATCCCAGAAGCCATGGAGTTCGTGCTGCGACATGTCACAGAGGCAAATGGCGCCAGTTACGAATTCTCTGTTGAAAAACGCTTTCCACCATTGATTAATGACAGCGCCATGACGGAGCTCGTCGAAAAATCCGCCGTCAAACTTTGGGGCAATGAGCGCGTTGAGTGGTCCGAGACGCCAAATATGGGCGGCGAAGATTTCGCTTACTTCGCTGAGCACGTACCATCTTCATTCTTTTTTGTCGGCATAGCGCAGGATGAAACGACTCCCGTCAGTCACCACCATCCAAAGTTTGCCTGGAACGATGAGGTCCTCAAGGTATCCATGATGACAATGGCACAGGCTGCTATAGATTATTTAAACCAATAGAAATTATTATTAAGGAGGCATTATTAATAATGGAAAAAGAAACCCGCAATAAGTCAAATTCCAGAATTGAGCGTATCCTCAACGCCATTGAGCGCGCCGGCAACGCCCTTCCGGACCCCGTCACCCTGTTCTTCATCATCAGTGTCGCTATTTTGATCATTTCCTGGATTGCAGCAAACGCACAACTCTCGGTAGTACACCCTTCCACCAACGAAACTGTATCCGCCGTCAACCTCCTGACCAAAGATGGTCTCAGAAACATCATGACCGGGTTTGTCAAGAACTTCCAGGGCTATCCTCCGCTTGGCTTGGTGCTCGTGGTTATGATTGGTGCTGGCGTCGCTGAAAAATCAGGCATGATTACAGCGGCCATGCGTCACTCCATTTCCAAGATTCCCGCCAACATGGTCAGCGCCGCGGTCATATTCATAGGTATCATTGCCAACGCCTTTGGGGACGCGGGCTTCGTCGTACTTCCCCCTCTTGCCGCACTTGTCTTCCTTATGATTGGCCGTCATCCTCTCGTGGGCATGTTCGCTTCTTATGCCGGTATGGCGGGTGGCTTTGCCGCGAACGTCATGGTCAACATGTCAGATGTTCTGGCTGCAAGCTTTACCATTCCGGCTGCCCAAGTCATTGACCCTTCTTATCAGGGCACTCCAGCCATGAACCTCTATTTTCTGATCGCATCCGTCGCCGTTTTGGTCATTGCCGGTACCTTAGTCACAGAAAAAATCATAGCACCACGCTTTAAAACCTATACCCCTGACGAAGACCTTCAGCATGAAATCACCGAGATCTCAGACGTCGAAGTTAAAGGTTTGAAATGGGCTGGCTTCACCTTCCTCTTCCTCCTCGCGGTGGTCATCGCTTTAAGCGTTGGAAAAGAGGCCTTCTTCGCGGATCCTGCGACCGGTTCCCTCCTTGCGTTCACGTCACCACTGATGCAGAGTATTATCCCGCTGATCACTTTCTTGTTCCTCATTCCAGGCCTCGTTTACGGCAAAGTCACCGGCAGCATCAAAAACGATAAAGAGGCTGCCGCCATGATGGGCAACGCAATGCGCGATATGGGTCCTTATATCATTTTGGCTTTCGTTGCTTCACAATTTCTCGCCTACTTTAACTGGAGCAATTTAGGCGTTATCCTTTCTGTCAAAGGTGCCGAAAGCCTTAGGGCTGCTGGCTTTACCGACATTGGCCTGATTATTGGATTCATCATCCTCTCTTCTTTAATCAATATCTTTATTGGAAGTGCCTCGGCAAAATGGGCTATTATGGCGCCTATCTTTGTGCCAATGTTCCTTCTCCTCGGCTTCGATCCGGCACTGACACAAATGGCTTACAGAATTGGCGATTCAATCACAAATCCACTGACGCCACTTCTGCCGTACTTCCCGATCCTCTTAGCGTTCGCCAGAAAATATGACAAAAATGTCGGTATAGGTACCATGATCTCCAATATGTTGCCGTATTCCATTGTTTTCGCGGTGATTTGGACGCTGCTGCTCATCGTCTTCATCCTCTTCAATCTGCCGCTTGGGCCTGGTGCAGGCATCTACTACACTTTGCCTTAACAGTCACAGCCACCCTTACAAAAATTTCAAAAACCTCGAGGATTTGCCGATAGTCGCAGCCCCCGAGGTTTTTTTCTTATGTTCTCACCATTTCACACCATTATTTAGCTCGTCCATTCGTTTTCTGCCTAGCGCTGTCAAAACCGTTCCGTGGCGGCCTTTCTTGACCTCGATTAATCCCTGCTGCTTCATCAAATTGAGGTGCTCGTGGATTCTGTATTCCGTCATTTTGAAACCCTGATCCTTAAGATGCCTCAACAAGCTTCGGCGGCCAGCGTGGTCACGGTCAATTTGAGCGAGAATTTCTGCTTCGATTCTTTGCTCGGCAGCGACCATCGGCAAACTTTCACCGGCATTTTCACTTTGAATTGACAGATGTTGTTCCCTAATCCATTTTTGATAGCGATCCGGAAGGTGCTCAATCCCTAAGACGCGCTTGTCAAAACTTAGCATGTATGACGCGCAGCCTTTAAGCTCTCTGACATTGCCGGGCCAAGAGTAGGCTCTGAAGAAGGTCTTTAAGGGCTCGTTCATCTGGCAGCTACCCGGGCCGAGAATCTGCGCGAGGATGGGCTCAATGTCCTCTTTGCGCTCGCAGAGCGGCGGGACTGATAGGGTCACAGGGTTAATTCGGTAATACAAGTCGTCGCGAAAGGTGCTGCTCAACATAGCATCTTCCAGATTTCGATTTGTGGCGCAAATGACTCTGACATCTACTTTCTTCACAAGGTTGGAACCAATGGGCTGCACTTCTTTTTCCTGAAGAAAGCGCAGCAGCCTGACCTGAAGCTTTAAGCTGGCTTCCCCAATTTCGTCCAGAAACACCGTGCCGCCATGAGCACTCTCAAGGATGCCTTTCCTGCCGGTTCTGAGCGCGCCTGTAAAGGCGCCGCCCACGTAGCCAAATAGCTCCGACTCCAACAGGCTCTCTGAAAACGCGCCGCAGTTCACCGCGTGAAAGGGGCGATTTCTCCGTTTGGAAGCCGCGTGAATGGAATGGGCCAACAACTCCTTTCCCACACCGGACGGTCCCTCAATCAGGACATTCGCCTCAGTCCCCGCAAAATGCCTTGCGAGTTCGACTATGCGCTTCATTTCGCTGCTGTGACAGATGATGTCATCGAATCGATAGGACAGCTGGCTATTGGGTTCCTCTTTCGCCATTGGCAAAACTTCCAGTAAAAATCTATGTCTGAGGCTCTCGCCATAGCTTTCAATGACCTTGATGCTGACGTTGTAGCGGCGCCCTGAAGCCAGATCGAAGCGGCCGCTTCCGCCCCTGTCGTCGCAGGCGCTTCGCAGCTCTTCCAACTGGGCATTTCTATAAATTTTTTGGCCTATCATTTTTTCAAAGTCTGTCTGAAACTCAGCCCGGAGACGCTCGTTGAATCCCAGGACCACATCCTGCTCATCCAGCATAAGGGCTGGCGTATCCATTTGATTCAGCAAGACCAGCCGCTCTTGGACTGCTTCACTTTGGATTGAAATTTCGACACACTCATGATAGTCGATCAAGTCTGTTTCATCTGACAGGTAAGCCGTAATTTTTTCATCCATATAATCTAATGAGAGTCCCGCTGCCTCCCCAATTTTTCTGAGCACATAGGGATGAACGACGCGCCAGCCTATGTCGATGGTATGCTCGACCTCCGGAAGCTCATAAGTTTTAATGCCCAGATAAATGGCGTGTTTATAAGCGCTGGCATCCAAACGCTGGCCGTAATAGGGCACAAAGTTGACATGATCGATGCCGTGAGCTCTGAAGGTCATCAAGGTGTCCCACAAGAATACCGAGCCTTCACTAACGATTAGAAGCTCAGTACCCCGGTCGAGTTTTTTAATGGCTTCAAGGCTGTTGCCATGCAAGGTATTGCCCATGTGGTAATAGGCCGCACGGGGATTCTTGCACTTCTCAGCAAGCACTGCTTTTAAAAAGTTCACTGTATAGAGCACTATATCCGCCTCAAAGGGTTCCACAGGATGGAGATCTGAGTACAGCTTGATCTGCAGCTCTATGTGATCCTCGTACAGCCGTCTGAGAATGGCGGCATAGAAGTCCAGGGTTTCCTCGTAGATCACGAAGACGAAGACTTTGAGTTTGGTTGACATGGGGATCACCTCCGGTGGAGTGTGGGGGGATATATTATGGGGTGTCATGCGGTCTGTGTCCATGGACGTTTAATAAGGCATTATTTAGCTGACTTTGTCTGATTACCAGTATTGTAGTTTAATTTTAGCAGAAATGCAAAGAGTGGATTCATGTCGTTAAAGCAGCGCGCGCTATATCTGCCAGCATTCTCGATTGACTCACATTCCCTTCGCGGCATCCTTCGTGTGTGACCCCCACCAGGCTTCCGCCTGTTTGGGTTTTTATGCCCTTTGGGCATAAAAACGCAGGGCGATCTCGTTTCTACCAGCGCTCTCTTCATAGTTACATTCCCTCGAATGCTGCTTCGCGGCATCCTTCGTGTGTGACCCCCAAACAGGCACCCGCCTGGTGGGTTTTTATGCCCTTTGGGCATAAAAACGCAGGGCGATCTCGTTTCTACCAGCGCTCTCTTCATAGTTACATTCCCTCGGATGCTGCTTCGCGGCATCCTTCGTGTGTGACCCCCAAACAGGCACCCGCCTGTTTGGGTTTTTATGCCCTTTGGGCATAAAAACGCAGGGCGATCTCGTTTCTACCAGCGCTCTCTTCATAGTTACATTCCCTAGGATGCTGCTTCGCGGCATCCTTCGTGTGTGACCCCCAAACAGCACCCACCTGTTTGGGTTTTTATGCCCTTTGGGCATAAAAACGCAGGGCGCGCATGCGCGCCCTGCGGGTCACTCCCACTCTATAGTCCCCGCCGGTTTTGGCGTCAGGTCATATAACACTCTGTTGACGCCCTTCACCTCATGGGTGATACGGTGGGTGATTATTTCAAGCACCTCATAAGGAACGCGCTCTACCGTAGCGGTCATAGCATCCACAGTATTGACAGCTCGCAGAACAACAGGCCACTCAAAGCTGCGCTTATGATCGCGCACACCCACGGACTTTACATCTGGAACTACGGTGAAATACTGCCACACCTTGCCCTCGAGACCAGCTTTAGCAAACTCCTCGCGAAGAATCGCATCTGACTCGCGGACGGCCTCTAATCGGTCACGCGTGATCGCGCCTATGCAGCGGACCCCAAGACCCGGGCCCGGGAACGGCTGACGAAACACCATACTCCTCGGCAGCCCCAGAGCTAAACCACATTCACGGACTTCATCCTTGAAGAGCATCTTCAGTGGTTCAACTAAATCAAACTCAAGATCCTCCGGGAGACCGCCCACGTTGTGGTGGCTCTTGACAGCCTTGACTGTTTTTGTGCCGGACTCTATGATATCCGGATAAATGGTGCCCTGAGCCAGGAACTTGACATCTTCAAGCTTTCTGGCCTCATCCTCAAAGACGCGGATGAACTCAGCGCCTATGATCATGCGCTTTTTCTCAGGATCAGACACGCCTGCCAGCTTATCCAGGAAGCGGTCAACAGCATCGACATAAACCAGGTTGGCGCCCATCTCTTCTCTGAAAACATGAACCACCTCTTCCGGTTCGCCCTTCCTAAGCAGTCCATGATTGACGTGAACGCAGGTTAACTGCTTGCCTATGGCTTTGATCAGCAGAGCAGCCACAACAGAAGAATCCACACCACCGGAGAGCGCGAGCAGGACTTTTCCATCACCCACCTGAGCTTTGATTTGAGCGATTTGCTCCGCGATAAAGTTTTCCATATTCCAGTTTGCCTGAGCATTGCATGCCCCAAAAACAAAGGCTTGAAGCTTTTCAAGGCGAGCTTCAATATCCTCCGGCCACGGCGCGCTGCCATTGTGGTCCACAGACAGCACCGGGACGCCTGCCTTCATAAGGGCTTCCGACGCCTCAATGGCGACGCCCTCCACAATGCGGTTCTCTCCGCCGTTCAGAACGATCCCTTTGATATTGGTGATTTTAGAAAGTTCCTCTGTCGTCATGTCGTGATGATGGATCTCTGTAAATACGCCCATCTCTCTGATTTCTCTGGCTATGTATGTGTTCCTGGTGCTGCCCATATCAATGATCAATATTTTGTCCTGTTCCATAGAGTCCCTCCTGGGGTGTATTGGAATCGTTTCATTGGATTCATTTTACCACAACAATCATTTTCGTAACATCTCGTCACAATGTCGATTTAGCAACTATAAGCATCC
>WXFH01000181.1 GCA_009881125.1 Acidaminobacter sp.
TTGAAACCTGCAAATCTTCTATTCCGATCACATCGTGATTTTTGATGATTTCGTAAGAAAATTTGTGCAGGTTGTCTTTTCTCGCATTAGCGATTCTTTCATGAATTTTGGCGACTTTAACCCTTTGCTTCTCCCAATTTTTCGAATGCTTGACGCGCCTCGAAAGTATGCGCTGGGCTTTTGCGAGCTTAGCCTCATACTTTCTGAAGAATTTAGGGTTTTCACGCTCTGTATGATCTGATACTTTGGCAAAATGCTTGATGCCCACATCGATCCCGCAAACTGAACCTGTCTTGTCTAATTCTTGTACCTCTGTTTCTGCGAGAATGGATACAAAATATTTTCCTGACGGGTTATGCCTAATGGTGGCGCTTAGAATCCTACCTTCAAGTTCTCTTGACTTTGCGAACTTAACAAGACCTAACTTTGGCAGTTTGATTTTGTTGCCAACAATCCCGATGTTTCCATTCGTAAATTTGGTAGTGTAGGCCTGTACCTTGTTCTTTTTCGACTTGAAGCGCGGACGGTTATTCTGTTTTTTAAAAAACCGTTTAAAAGCATCATCCAGACCCTTTAGTGATGACTGCAGGGCGATACTGTCCACTTCACTTAGCCACTCGTACGCTTTTTCTCTCTTGAGTGAAGTCATTTTTGCAGCGCAGGTGTTGTAGGTGAGACCTTTGCCCGTTTCCTCCCAGGCGTTGTTCCACGCGCTTAGAAAGTGGTTGAATACAAAACGGCTGCATCCTATTGTCTTCGTG
>WXFH01000182.1 GCA_009881125.1 Acidaminobacter sp.
TATAAGCGGAAGAGGGGGGGGTGAAACTTGGTGTGAAATTCAGTGTTGAAACTCGGTGTCAGCGGCTGACGCCTATCAACCCCGAGTTTCTTTTCGGATGAAACACAGTGTCTGACACTCTGTTTCTTTTCAACCCTGTCTTACAAGTCCCGTAAAAAAAGACCCTGGGTGAAAGGGGTATTCCCCGTTTCCTCCCAGCGTCTAGTGTATCGTTAATGAAATTACATTGCAAATGAAACTACACCCAGTGAGCAAGGTTCATGCTTAAAATCTACTGTCTGCTTGAAACAATTTTGAAGTCATGCTGCACTGTTGGTTCAAGTTTGCT
>WXFH01000183.1 GCA_009881125.1 Acidaminobacter sp.
CGGCTTACGCCTATCGACCCCCGGTTTCATCACAAAAAAGAGCAAGGAGGCCTTAACAACGCGCTCCTTGCTCTTTTTGGTCAGTCGTAATTACCTGTTAACCCTGAAATTATGATAATAATGCCTTGCGTAGGAGGTAAAGGCTGATAGTTTGGAAGCAATTGCAATGACGAGCACAGCCATAGTGTACCAGGTCTCCGGACGGACAATCATCAGGAAAACCGCAAGTGAAAAGAGAATGGTCGCCAGTTTCCCAAACTTGTTAGCCGGAATCACTGACTTTTCCTTTCTAAAGTACATGATGAGTCCGCCGGTGATCATGAAGAGTTCTTTCACGAGCATGATCCCCATAGCCCACACAGGCATAATGCCGTCCACCGTAAGGCAAATCAGCGCGGTCAGGAGCATGAGCTTGTCTGCCAGGGGATCAAGGACTGTGCCAACCACTGAGACGAGATTGTACCTTCGGGCAATGGCGCCATCAAGGACATCCGTCACACCGGCCAGGATAAACACTGCCAGGGCATAGAAATGGGCATTGGCCAGATCTGAAAAATACAGGAACGCGAAGATGGGCACAAGGAACAGACGAATTACGGTCAGGATATTTGGGATGTGCTTCAAGGGGCGCTTCACCTCCATCATCTGTGTTGGTATACCTATACCTCAAAAATGGAGATTTAAGCAATTAGTCAGCTTCAACCAAGCTGGCCAACATCAGCTGAACCCTGTCGGGAAC
>WXFH01000184.1 GCA_009881125.1 Acidaminobacter sp.
AATGCCAATAAATCTGGCAGATGCACGGACTTCGATTTCTCAAGACATCATCAGCACGCGGCTGTTCCGGCTGAACGTCGCCGGCGCCGTCTATGACGTGAAGGTTGAAGAAGTCAGGGTTTAATACTATTCAAGGCGATGGGAATAATGAACGTGCAACGCTGAAATTGTTGCTAAATCATTACCGTCCGCGTCCCCAAGTTAGTTTTAGTCCGCGTTACCAGATTTTCATCCAGAT
>WXFH01000185.1 GCA_009881125.1 Acidaminobacter sp.
CAACAGAAGACCGTGTGCAGATTCAGTTAGAGATAACAGATTTGATTGACGAGATTGACCGGATTGCAGGAGCAACTCAATTCAATGGACAAAATCTTCTTGACGGAACAGGTGGAAGTACAGGCACATTCACATTCCAAATTGGGGCTAATGATACTCAGAGTCTAGATGTGACTTTTGCGAACATGGATTCATCTACCGGGTTGTCAGTTGATGCCATAAACGTAGGTACTGCAGCAGATTCTGCAACTATAAGTGGCTATTTGACAACTTTGGATACTGCCATTGAATTAGTTTCAAACGAAAGATCTCAACTCGGAGCTAAA
>WXFH01000186.1 GCA_009881125.1 Acidaminobacter sp.
GAACACCTGCTGGTACAGTTGCAGAAGCAACTCCCGCAGCAACAGCATAGGAGGTTGTCTTAGGTCCTGCTGGCCAATTTGGGACTAATGTTGCTAAATCGGCTGTTACAACTGTATTTACTGCAACGTTTGCATCTGAGGCATATGTTTCAATTGCATTATCCAGCATTTTTAGATTTGCTAAGACTGCTTTTTTATTTGCGTTTTCCTGGAGACCAGCTAATCTTGGAATTGCAATTAATGCCAAAATGCCAATAATTGCAATTACAACAATTAACTCAATTAATGTGAATCCTTTTTTATTTTGTAATCTATAGAAATATTTTAGCATCTATACACCATCCTAACTTGAAGAAAGTTGACAAATTTTTGTCTACTGAAGCCCAGCGGAAGTCGAAGTATAGTTGCCTGTTGGAACACCCGGAACACCTGCTGGTACAGTTGCAGAAGCAACTCCCGCAGCAACAGCATAGGAGGTTGTCTTAGGTCCTGCTGGCCAATTTGGGACTAATGTTGCTAAATCGGCTGTTACAACTGTATTTACTGCAACATTTGCATCAGCTGCATATGTCATTACTGCATTATCGAGCATTTTTAAGTTAGCTAAAACAGCTTTCTTATTTGCATTTTCCTGTAAACCAGAC
>WXFH01000187.1 GCA_009881125.1 Acidaminobacter sp.
AATTTTTTTTGCCTCTCAAAACTCTGTTCTCCACCTGATTAAATTTACTCTTTATTAATCAGGCACTAAATCCAGCAACAAGTGTTGCTAAACTTACTTCTGTACTACTTCCAACCTTGCATTTTAAATACCCAATTTCAGCCCCCACAAACCGTTAACATAACATATTTATGGGCATTCCAACCAACCTCTTTGATCCAATGGCCACCCCCTAATACTCGTTATTAGCTGTTGATTCTGAATGCTTTGCTGGATGCTTCTAAAATGGCGACTACCCCTTCTCTTCTCTTTTTTCTTTTAATCTTTTAATGGAACGAAGGAAGTAAGTCCACCAAACTCAGTCCCGATCGCGCCCAGCCGACCCTAAAGCACTAATTTATATCAGAGAGCTATGTTGTTGCTTCATCATAAGCAGCTGACCACATTGAGTTATTGCGTGCTGCTACTCCACAACTTCTTCAATATCTGACATTTATTAATGCTTTAGAATAGGCTGGGCGAAGTCCCAGCCAACCACTTGGCTCCCGGAACCCATCAATCAGGTACTGGCTTCTCTCAACGATCATCCGCTTCTGACATTCTTGAATAAGTTATACCTGTGAGTTTTGATTTCAGACACGGATTGACCGTATTCTTTAAAGTTTTTTTACTTTTATTTCAACAATATCATATTAATGCCTTTGGAAGCTTCGGAAATGTACATCTCAACTCAGTCAAGTACCTTTTGATCACCAAAATCATTGAAATTGCAACGTCTAGGTTTAAGAAAGCAATCGCTTTCCCTTCACCCAACCCATCGCCCCCCGCTCAATTTCTTG
>WXFH01000188.1 GCA_009881125.1 Acidaminobacter sp.
GGAGCGCTTTAGGAATTTTGCAGGTCTGCGGCTAAGGCCTATTGACCCCGGTGAATTTTGGGGATCAGACCTGCGTTGTTTTTGGGGGTAGTTTTTGCAGGACTGTTTTTGCAGGTCTGACCCCGCTGGATCACTAAAATGCAAGATTTGTGCAGGTCTGACCCCTTCAGATCACCCCAGTGGATCACTGGTGGATCCATGGGGGTCAGACCTGTACTGTTTTCTAGACTTGAGTTTTTTTAAAATTCATCCCCCATTGATGTTTTCTGCATTCGTTATCACTCCACATTGTATAAATTAATGTGTTTATCTATAATGAGACACAGGGGCGTGAAACCATATGCGTATTAAGACTATTTTAAAATTGTCTATTTTGATATTGATTTTCCTGGCATCGAGCCAGAGTGTATTTGCGGATGAGATTGAAAATCCTAATCGGAGACTTACCATTGCGGGTGATCTAAACTTTCCACCTTATGAATATGTCGATGATGAAGGAGAATATAGAGGCTTCAATATCGATCTCATGAGAGCGCTCTCCATAGAAATGGGTATTGAATTCAGACTTATTCCAATGGATTGGGTAAAAGCCTATCAAGCATTACAAGATGGTTCGATAGATGCCATTCAGGGGATCAGCTTCGAAGGAAGTCGTGAAGGAATTTTCGAGTTCTCCGATCCTTATTTGAAAAACTCTATTACTACTTTTGTCAGGACAGACAATACCTACGCTGTACATTTATCAGATTTAAAAGGCACGCGTGTTGGGGTTCAAAGAAGTGATCGTGCCGCTTATATCCTCGCGGAAATTGGCGAAATTGAACTGGTGTTTTTTTCCGATTTGAATCAGGCGATGGTTAAACTCATTAATGGTGACATTGATGCAGTTGTTGGCGATCGATTATCCGGAATGTATACAATTCAAAAGTATAGACTCCAAGATCGCATTAAAATTATTGGTGAGGAATACGAAGCGTCAGATTATGGAATGGCTGTAAAAGAAGGCAATGATGAGTTGTTGGTTCGTTTAAATGCTGGTCTAACAAATCTTAAGAAGTCGGGTACTTATGATAAAATTTATGAAAAGTGGTTTGGTAAAGAGGTAACACCCATTAGCGAATCATTTAAAATCGCTTTTTATGTCCTTATCGGGATCGTCAGTTTATTTTTCACGATACTTATTTTTATCTATGGTTGGAACCAACGTCTGAAAACTGAAGTAGACCAACGTACTCGAGAATTGAAGGAAGCTCAGAAGACACTTCGAGACAGTGACCAATTCAAACGGCAAGTTATGGAGCATATGGGCAATGGGTTAATGACATTTAATCAAGACATTAAGCTAACCAGTTTCAATCAAGAAGCAATTGATTTGCTGAACTCTGTTGAATCGTCAAGAAGAATACCGGTAACCATCGGCCAAACGCTTGAAGATCTTTCTTTAGATCCTTTTTTTGATATTGAAAAAATCCGAATGTCAGCAACATCAGGTCTCTCTTACTCGCTATTAGAAAATAAGATTAAAAAAAACGATCAGGAACTCGTTTTATCTTATACCCTGTCTCCCCTGCTAAGTGAAGAAGATGGTCATTTGGGCTGTGTTCTTACATTTCGAAATATTACCGAAATAATAAACCTCAGAATAAAAGTTTCTCAACAAGACAAGTTCGAAGCTTTAGGGAGAATGATTTCAGGAATCGCCCATGAGATTCGAAATCCGCTGATGGCAATAAAAACCTACCTGGATCTATTGCCAATTAAATATGACAGCCCATCATTCAGAGAAAAAATTATCGACCAACTTCCCGGAGAGATATCAAGATTGAATCAACTTTTAACTCAGCTCCTCGACTATTCTAAGAGCAAAAATGTTCAGCGTCATCCTTTCAGCCTCTCAGAATTAATTACACAAACGACCACATTGCTCTTACCTGAATTTGAAAAACACAAAATCGAAATTGAACTCAAATTGACCGATAATGATTGTATCTATGCTGATCGGTCCCATTTGAAGCAGATTTTGATTAATTTACTCCTCAATGGAGTGGAAGCCATAGAGAACAACGGAAAGATCATAATTGAAAGCTACACTGAAAATGAGATTATTAAAGTTGTAGTTCAAGACTCAGGACCCGGAATCCCAGAATCATTGCAGTCTGACATTTTCGAGCCGTTTTTCTCCACAAAAGAAAAAGGAACAGGTCTTGGCCTTGCACTTGTTTATCAGTATGTTAACTCATATTCCGCCTAACTAAAATTTCCAAATAAAATATTTTCTGTTTCCAATATTTACAAAAAGGATTTTTCGAATCGACATCGAATTATAGTAATATCAAGGTTTTTCGAGGAGCGATT
>WXFH01000189.1 GCA_009881125.1 Acidaminobacter sp.
ACTAATTTGACTAAACCTGGTCCAACCGACCGTTCTTCCGGCAGCAAAAACCAGCAGCCGGTCCCTGAAAAGCTGCCCGCTAAGGCGCGCGTACGACGCTGGCTGCCGTTGATTGGGGTTCTTGGTGTGCTGCTCATCACGCTGCTCTATCTGGATGTATTTGGTCTCAAGGCTATGGTCTTTTCGAAGCAGGAAATGAATCCCATCACGCAGGTGCGGGTGCCTGCGGATTTCATTGAAAGCCGGCTTGCCGGGGCTAAGGCGGTCGCGCTTTTGGAGCAGGTCCCGGCGCCAACCCGCGGGACTCTGGATCTCTACGTTCAGGAGGGCAGACTCTATGTGGTTGAAGATGGCGTGATGGAGGCGTTTTCGACGCCATCTGCGGAGTCAGGGGAGACGGCCGGCAATCTGAAACTGGCCTTCAGCTTTGATGAAAGCGCTCCGGATAGGCTCAACTTCCTGATTGGACATGCCGACGCGCCTGAATATGACATGATGCGAACGTCGCAAATTGGGCGCATTCGGGGGGTGGCCGGCCAGACTTATGCTGTGGCGCGGCTGTTCTTCGACGACACCGGCATGCCGCCTGTTGCCCGGGTGGAAAATCTGTCATTTGAGGTGCTGCGAAATACCAGCTTTGAGCTTCCCAAAATGATCAAAGCTGTTTTAGCCGATGGTTCCGAGACCGAAGTCCCAATCCAGTGGTCACCGCGTGCCATTGACACCTCCGAAAATGGGGTGCGGGGCAGCATTGGGACTGTAGAAGGGTATGATGAGGAAGTGACGCTGACGCTGATCATAAGCGATCAAGTGGCCATAAATGACGGTGTTCCTGCCTTGGGGCCGCCGACTGGAGTTGTTGAGCCCGGCGTAGAGGAGGGAGAGACGCCTGTACCGGCGGCAAAGCCTGAACCGGCATCAACACCCGAACCTTCGCCAACGCCTGCT
>WXFH01000190.1 GCA_009881125.1 Acidaminobacter sp.
TTTCAATGACCTTTGCTTCAGATTTAAAACAGGTCGCCAATCTATAAATTTACCCTTTTGCCATCTCAATGACGAGAAGATGGGCGGTTTGATCCGGTTGATCTGCGTGAATGGACAGGGATTCCTCAACAGATTCCATCGCATCCCTGGTTTCCAGCCTGAGTCCGTTGATCAAAGCACTGCCTTCAATCAACGCTAAATAGGCTTGTCGACCTGGCTTGACCTCAAATTCAATGCGCTGACCGACCGCCAGTTCAACCGCATAGAAATTTGCGTCCTGATGAATTTCGATAGGTGCGCCGCCACCCACTGGGGATACAAACTGGAGCCATTTGCCTTTGCGAAGGTCCCAGTTCAGTTTCAGATCCCCGTAGGCCGGTGTGTGGCGTTTTTGATCCGGCAGGATCCAGATTTGAAGAAACCGCAGCTCTTCCTCCCCCAAGTTGTGTTCACTGTGCGACACGCCTGTGCCGGCACTCATATACTGGACCTGACCACGGGATATAGTGCTCTTATTGCCCATAGAGTCGCCGTGCGTCAGTTCGCCATGAACCACGTAGGAGATAATCTCCATATCCCGGTGAGGGTGGGTGTCAAATCCTGTCTTGGAGGCCACCAGATCATCGTTCAAAACCCTGAGGACGCCAAAATTCATATTGTCCGGATTATAGTACTCGGCGAAGGAAAAGTGAAACAGACTGCGGAGCCAGCCGCGATTGTTGCGCCCCAAGTGCTGATGACCTATTTTTCTGATCATATAAAAAACCTCCTTAGAATTGATAATTGTTATCATTTGATATAAATATACTACTAACTAGTAATAAAATCAATAGTTTTTCGAAATTTGTAGAACAAACTGTAAATGGTGACGCAATAACAGCGCATTGGTTTAATACCACCCCATTCAGGAATGTTTAAGCCTTACAAA
>WXFH01000191.1 GCA_009881125.1 Acidaminobacter sp.
CCTGACCCTCAGCCTGACAACGGGATGCAGCCAACCTGTTGAGACCCCTGCAGAAGCGCCTGCGGAGACGCCTGCTGAAGCAGAAAAAGAACCGGTGGTTGTCGCTACCATGCTGGACTCCGAGGGCAGCATCTTTGGCAAAATGATTATTCAGATTTTGAATGCAAATGGCATTGAAACGGTAGATAAAGTCAATTTTGGTACGCCGGATATATTGAGAAAAGCGCTGGAAAATGGCGAGGTTGATTTGGTGCTCGATTACACCGGTTCCGGCCAATATTACCATCCGGAGGATGCCACAGACACTTCCATTTGGAATGATCCTCAGACGGGGTATGATCTGACGGCCAAACTCGACAAGGAGAAAATGAATCTCCTATGGTTGACGCCAGCTTCTGCCAACAACACAGAAATGATCGCAATTAAACGGGAGTTTGCAGAGGAAAACGGCATTGTTACCATGGAGGATCTGGCAGGATACATCAATGCCGGCAAACCATTCAAACTGATTTGCAGCGCGGGATTCGCCGAGAACACCATGGGACTTTTGGGTTATGAAGAGGCATATAATTTCAAGCTGCGAGATGACCAACTCATAATTCTGTCGTCCGGCAATACAGCCGAAATGCTTAAAGCGCTCTCGGAAGGGACTAATGAGGTCAATGCGTCGCTGGTTTATGGCACAGATGGTGCTCTTGACAAAATGAATCTCATCGTTGTCGAAGATCCGGCGCAGGTGCCGCCGGTGTATCTGCCGGCACCGGTACTCAGAGGTGAGGTCGCTGAGGTTTACCCTCAAATTGAAGGTCTTTTGAAGCCTGTCTTTGAATCCATGGATCTTGAAACCCTTCAGAAGCTCAACGCTCAGGTGGCTTATGACGGGAAAGATGCCGCAGCGGTTGCGGATGCTTATCTCAAAGAAAATGGATTCCTGAAGTAATGAAAGAAACATTTTTAAAAGCCCGAGTGGGTCTGACCCTGGGTGTTCTGGGCATCGTTTTTCTGCCACTCGGTACTTTCAGACCCAACCGAGTGGTCAGGGGCATTCCGCTTGATGGTGAGGCTCTGTTGGAAGGCAGAATTTTACTTGCATTGGCTGCGACGGGTTTAGTGACGGCTGCTGTGATTTACGCTCTCAGAGAGCGGGAAGGGAAATTGTTTTTACTAAATGGGGTACCTTGGATGCTGAGCTTCGTCCCCGGACTCCTGATGCTGATTCTTTCATCAGCAAGGCCAGTAGGGGGAAATTTTGACCTGGAAGTTGCCAGGATGTCACTGAGCTCGGGATACTGGCTGGTGTTTGCCGGCATCCTCATGCTGCAAAGCGGTGCGCCGCGAGGCGGAGTTCTGATGTCACTGACCGTCTTGATCTCACTTGCTGTGCTTGGATTTGGTCTTGCACCTCACCTGGCACTCTATAAAGAATTTATGAACATTGAAGTCGCTTTCTATGCGGAACTGCGACGTCATTTGACGCTTTCTCTGGCCTCAGTTGTCGTCGCTCTGCTTCCGGGCATCCTGCTCGGGTATATCTGCCACAGGCATCAGCGGCTGCGGGAATGGATCCTGGGCACTGTCAATCTGTTTCAGGTGGCACCGACGTTGTCACTTTTGGGTCTGATAATGATTCCTCTTACTTTTTTATCCAGAAACATCCCTTTAGTTGCAGAGTTGGGGATTCGCGGTGTTGGCTTTGCGCCGGCATTTATCATACTGACGCTTTACTGTCTGCTTCCAATCACTGCAAACGCTTTTTCGGGATTCGATCAAGTGGAAACCGCTGTGGTTGACAGTGCGCTTGCTATGGGGATGACAAGACGGCAGATCTTCAGGCAAGTCCTTTTCCCTCTCGCATTACCCGTGATTTTTTCAGGGATTCGGACTGCAGTGACGCAAAACGTGGGAAATACCATTCTCGCAGGTCTAATTGGCGGCGGGGGAATGGGCGCGCTCATTTTTCTTGGATTGTCACAATCCGCTACTGATCTGGTGATTTTAGGGACGATTCCTGTCGTCTTGATGGCATTGATCTTGGACGCAGTTTTTAAACTTGTCGAGGAGCGAATGACGCAGCGAGCGGGGGTGACGCATGATACGCTTGACGCAGGTATTTAAAGCCTATGGGGCTCAGGAAGCATTGAAAGGCGTCGACCTGGAGGTGCCTGAAGGAGAATGCGCAGTATTGATTGGCCCTTCTGGATGTGGAAAATCCACGCTGCTTAAAACCATAAACCGAATGGTGGGCATCGATTCAGGGCGCATTGAAGTCAATGAACAGGATATTGCCGGTTACCAGCCTGAGCTGCTGAGGCGGCAGATTGGATATTGTATTCAAGGGGTGGGTTTGTTTCCTCATTTTACTGTTCAGGACAATATTGCAGTCGTACCACGACTGTTGAAATGGCCGGAATCACAAATTGAAGTGCGGGTAAAGGCGCTGATGGAGATGAGCGGGTTGCCAGATGCTTATCGCTTTAAAAAACCGAAAGAACTTTCCGGCGGCGAGGCTCAGCGGGTTGGTGTGTGTCGGGCGCTGGCCGCGGATCCGCCTGTGCTGCTCATGGATGAACCTTTCGGTGCGGTGGATCCGCTGACCAGGGAGCGTCTCCAGCTTGCTTTTATGGAGATTCAAAGAGCCCTGAAAAAAACCGTGGTATTTGTGACTCATGACGTGGAAGAGGCTATTTTGCTGGCAGATCGGGTGGTTGTCATGAATCAGGGTCAGATCCTGGATGCCGGAGCTCCGGGAAAATTTGCAGGTGAAGTCGAGGAGCCCTTCGTTAAAAGTTTTTTGGGCAGTGAATATCCCTTGAAACTTTTGAGACGCTATAGTGCCAAGGATATTGGACTGGCACTTTTGCCGGCGTGGCGCGGCGCAATGCCCGAGTCAGGAAGACGGCTGCTGCGGATGGACTCCAGTCTCAAAGAGATTCTCTCAGAAATGATGCGTCATGGATTACAGGAAGTTCCGGTTGAAGTTGAAGTCGATCGGTATGTCAGAGTGAGTTATGAGGATCTGGCAGGTCATCTGAAAGAGGTGTCCAAGCTATGATATCATCAGTTTTTTTGGGGGATCCTGCCATTGACACTATAAATTCAGCCGCTGCTCCTGAACAAGGGAAATTCGCAAGGCATTTAAA
>WXFH01000192.1 GCA_009881125.1 Acidaminobacter sp.
CAATGACATCTGAGGAGGAAAACCTATGCAAAAAATCAAACTTAAAAAAACGGATCTTGAGATCTCCAGGATTGGTCTGGGAACCAATGCTGTGGGTGGCCACAATCTGTACAGCGCATTAGATGAAGAACAGGGAGGAGCCCTCGTCAGAGAAGCTCTTTCTCAGGGGATTACCTTTTTTGATACGGCAGATGCCTACGGTCTGGGGCGCTCCGAAGAGCTGCTCGGTGAAGAACTGCGCGGAAAGCGGCAGGATGTCATCATTGCGACAAAAGGCGCTATTCAGAATGGTGCGGATGGAAGTCGGAAGATCAACAATCGGCCGGAATATTTAAGAGCGGCGCTTGAAGCGAGCCTGAAACGTCTGTCGACTGATTATGTAGACTTGTATTACATTCACTATGTGGACCCTGAAGTGCCTTTGGCGGAGTCCGTAGGCGCACTGGAGCGGCTTCGAGAAGAAGGGAAAATCAGAGCGATAGGGCTGTCCAATGCAACACCGGAACAATTGAAAGAAGCCAATCAAAGCGGGGCACTCAGCGCTTACCAAGGTGCGTACAACTTGCTTCAGCGTGAGGCGGAGGCCGAACTCCTGCCTTATTGTGTCGAGGCGGGCATCGCTTTCATACCCTATGGTCCGCTGGCCTTTGGGATCCTTGGCGGCAAGTACAGCCTGGACTTCAAACTGTCCCCTGAAGACTGGAGAAATAAGGTAGCGCTTTTTAACGAGACTCAGTTTAAAGAGAATTTACACCGCGTTTCGAGGCTAAAGATGATTGCCGATGAAAAGAATACCATCCTCCCCAACCTGGCACTAGCCTGGCTGCTGCATCAAAAGGGCGTCGACGCTGTGATTCCGGGCGGCAAGCGTCCGGAGCAAGTGGCTGAGAACGTCAAGGCAGGCTTGGTTACACTGATTGATGAGGACCTGATCAAGATTCAAAATGCAGTGAAGTAGGGCGTATATAGAAGTTTGTAAAACGAGGGAGGAAGAAACTGCAAAAGAGATAGGGTCTTAGTCTCTTTTTGCAATTTGTTTCCTTCCTCTATTTGAATGGAGGAGATTTATGAATTTTGTAATAGATTCAATGAAACCTGAGGATTGGCCGCAGATTTCTGAGATTTATCTGGAGGGCATAGAGACCGGTATTGCGACCTTCGCTTCGCAAGTACCTACATGGGAGGAGTGGGATTCAGATCACACTGAAATATGTCGTCTGGTGGCCAGGCACGGAGACAGTATTTTGGGCTGGACAGCGCTGAGTCAAACCTCACGGAGGCACAGTTACGCGGGTGTGGCTGAGCTCAGTATTTATGTTGCTTCGAAAAGCAAAGGACTTGGAGTCGGAACAGCCCTTCTGACAGCCTTAATCGAAGCATCAGAACAGGCTGGTTATTGGACCCTCTGGGCGGGCATTTTAAGTGATAATGCGGCGAGTCGCGGGCTTCATAAAAAATGCGGTTTTCGTGAAGTCGGCGTTCGAGAGCGCCTGGGCAGAATGGATGACGGCACCTGGCATGACGTGGTGCTGATGGAGCGGAGAAGTGGTCGTTTTTAGATATGATCATTAAGTAAATGAGTTTTTTAAAGGGTTTTTACAGATGAAAACAGAAACTTTCCAAAGAGTTAATTTCTCAATACCCTTTAGGTAAGAGGTGTTATGCCATGAGACCCAAGATGACGCTCATAGCGCCAAATGAAGATATCTATGAAGTTGGCGTGCAAGTTGTAAAAGAAGAAGGCTTCAACTGCGATGTCATAATTGGAAACCTGGCGTTGGGGGCTCAGCTCGCTAAGGCTTCTGCAGACGAGGGTTCAGAAGTGTTGATCAGTCGCGGGGGCACTTATTTGGACATATGCCAAATGGTAGATCCTGTCCCTTGTGTGCCTATCAACGTTTCAACTATTGATTTGTTCAATGCCATTCAGCTTGCAGCAAAAGAAGACCATAGAATAGGCGTCGTAGGTTATTCTAATACGATTTATGATGCCGCTTCCCTGGGTGCCAGTCTGGACTACGAAATCGTAGAAATATTAGTAGAAAATCCCGAGCAGCTCTATCAGCAATTAAAGGATTTGTCCCAAAGTGGCCTGAAAGTTATTGTTGGAGATACCATTTCTGTAAAGGTCGCTTTGGAATTGGGTCTTCATGGTATTTTGATTTCTTCCGGCAAACGGGCGGTTTATGAAGCACTGGTTCGAGCTGAGGACATTGCACTTGTGAGAAAAAAGGACGCTTTAAGCAAGGCCAGAATTGAGACCATAGTGAATTCTGTTGAAGAGGGGATCATCGCTACAGATCAAGAAGGCAGAATTACCCACTGCAACCAAGTGGCAATGGAATTTTTTGGCGTGACAGGAGGGACCATGGTAGGCCGAGCTTTGCATGATTGGCTTCCCGACTATAATGGATCAGAGGAAATTTTATCCCTTTTGGGCAGTCAATATCTTGTTACCACACGGCAATTGGGCTTTGACGGCAGTCTTGAGGATGGCTATGTCATTGTTTTAAAGGCACTCCGCGCCATTCAGGAAGCAGAGACCCTGGTCAGAAAAAAACTGCATAGTCAAGGACTGATCGCAAAGCATACTATTGATGATATTGTCGGAATAAGTCATGCAGTCAAATCTGTTAAACAGCAACTCCTGAAAATCAGTGAAACCGGTGCGACTGTATTGATCATTGGTCGTACAGGCGTTGGGAAAGAAATGATCGCTCAAAGCATCCATAACCTGAGTGGTCGAAGAGAGAGACCTTTTGTAGCTGTCAATTGTGCAGCGTTCTCTGAAAATCTATTGGAAAGCGAGCTGTTTGGATACGTTGAGGGCAGTTTTACGGACGCAAGAAAAAGCGGTAAACAAGGACTGTTTGAGCTGGCGCACAGAGGTACAATTTTTCTGGATGAAATAAGCGAAATGAGTTTGTCCGTTCAGGCTAAAGTTCTAAGAGTCATGCAAGAGAGAGAAGTAATGAGACTGGGTGATGACCGGATCATTCCGGTAGATATAAGAATCCTTGCAGCGACAAACTTCGACTTATGGACTGCCGTTCAACAAAAAAAATTCAGAGAAGACCTTTTTTATAGAGTCAACGTTATAAGTCTTGAAATTCCGACTTTAGTTGATCGCAAGGAGGATATTCAGATTCTGGCTGCTTATTACTTAAACACCCATGCGCCGCTAATAAAAGTGGAGCCCTTCTGTTTTGAGAATTTAAAACTTTATGATTGGCCGGGCAATGTCAGACAGCTTTTCAATTTTATGCAGCAGATGATTATCTTCAGTGAAGGGAATCTAATTCGTAAAGCTTCTGTGGATCAGCACATTGAGAAGCTGATCAAAACTCAATCCTTAAATCATAGCACCTTCCAGCCCAAGTCAAGGCTGACAGATGAGATGATTCTGGAAACCCTTGCAGAATGCGGTGGAAATCAAATGATGGCAGCGAACCTGCTTGGGGTGGATCGAACGACACTTTGGAGACGGCTCAAAAAAATGAGTGCAGATTGAAATAGATTGTAAATATTGTGTTTATAAACTTGTAAGCATAAAAAAGATGAATGCGCATTTTATTAATTACTTTATGTTGCAACGTTGCAAAAGCAACGTTGCATTTTTAGTGTGCAACAATTCTGAATATTGCGAAAAAATTAACTTATCCAAATAGCAATGGCTAGACGGAATAAATTACAAAATTGGATTTTGGCATGCTCCTTGCTTTAATTAGAATCAACACAGACTATCCCTGAAGGAGGGATTGCAGATATGAGCATCGCCATTATAGGAGATGACCTGAGCGGGTCAAATGACACAGCGGTCTATTTTAGCAAATATGGATTTTCAAGCTGTGTTATAAACTATCCGGAAGGGTTTCTGTTAGAGTCAGGGTTCTGCGAGGTGCTGGCCATTTCCACCAATACCCGGGATTCAAACCCGCATGAAGCCTCTGAAGTCGCGAGAGAGGTGTCTAAATATCTAATCCGGCACGGCATCGACAACATTTACAAAAAAATAGATTCCACCTTTCGCGGAAACATTGGGGCTGAAGTTGAGGCAGTTATGGACGTCATGCAAATCCCTCTGGCTTTGATATGCCCTACATTTCCAAATCTAAAACGCACCGTCAGCGGAGGGAGCCTGTATATTGAAGGGACATTGCTTGAAGAGACACCTTTTGCTCAAGATCCGGGATGTCCGGTCATCGACTCCTATCTGCCTGATCTTTTAAGCAAACAAACCTCACTCAGGGTTGAAAGGCTCAGTCTAAATACTGTGCGACAAGGCATACAGGCGGTGACTGCAGCTTTGACGGAATTCGGACAGCTTGGCAATTGCATGGTGGTTGCAGATGCAGTCACAAACGAAGATCTGGAAACTCTGGTTTCAATTAACCGTGATCAACTGCCGCCCATTCTCTTTTGTGGTTCAGCCGGGATGTCAAGTGTGATGCTTTCGAGCAGCAAGGTTTTTACCAAGCCCAAAGCACCTCCGGTCTTAATCATTGTAGGGAGCGTTCACCCTCACAACCGCATAATGATGGATGCGGCCATTAAAGCACATGTCGCCGGCGAAGTTTTTATTGATCCGGATCGTATGAATGACAAGGAGGAACGCACTGTGATCCGCGATCATGTAGAACGGCTGCTGCGTGAAGGTAAAAATATTATTTTACATACTTACCAGTGTGCGGATGACCGCAGGGCGAGCCGTGAACGCATAAAACAAAACCTGAATGAGGAAACGGATATTCCGGCGAGGATCAGTAGAAGTCTCCAGGATTTCGCGGCTTTATTGTTAAGGGAGCATCTGTTCTCAGGAATCATAGTTACCGGTGGCTCTACAGCACTTCATGTGCTGAGAGGGATAGAAGGCGCCGGAGTTAAGATGGTTGAGGAAATGGAGGTGGGACTCCCCTATGGAACAGTTATTGGAGGACCGTTGAACGGACTGGGGATCATAACAAAAGCCGGGGGGTTTGGCACTGAATGTGCATTCATTGATGGCATTGCCTATCTTAAAAACAAGTATCTGAAAGATCGAGGTGGCCTATGAAGATCAGACCAATACTAGCACTGACCATGGGTGACCCGTGTGGCGTCGGCGCTGAAATAGCGGTAAAAGCGCTGGCAAACAGAGAATTTTATGAACATGCTCAGCCATTCATCATTGGAGATCTGTCACGCATTGAGTACTGTTTGAAATTCGTCTCTGCTCCGCTTCAGTTAAATCAGATTAAGTCACCGGATCAAGGTAAATATGAGTTTGGCACTATTGATGTTCTTCACTTGGAAATTGAAGGTGTTCAAGGACTGGGATATGGAAAAGTCGAAGCCGTTGCCGGTGAGGCCGCAGTCGCCTATGTATTAAAAGCAATAGAATTGGCAAAAGCACGTGACGTCGACGCTGTGGTCACCGGTCCGCTCAATAAAGAAGCCATCCACCTGGCGGGTCACCATTTTCCGGGACATACTGAAATTTTCGCTCAGATGACGGACACTGAGGATTATGCCATGATGTTGTTCGCAGATGGGTTTCATACAATTCATGTCAGTACCCATTGTTCGCTGAGGCAAGCCTGCGACAGAGCAACGAAAGACAGGGTTGGAACTGTCATTAAACTGGCGAGGGAGGTGATCGCTCTAAGTGGTTTGAACAACAGAAAAATTGCCGTCGCTGGATTAAATCCTCACAGCGGAGAAAACGGTGCTTTTGGTTCGGAAGAAATCACCGACATCATACCGGCCATTGAAGAAGCCAAGACCAAATACTCGGATGTCACCATAGTAGGACCGGTGCCGCCGGACAGTCTCTTTATAAGAGCAAAGGCCGGCGAATATCAGGTTATGGTGGTCATGTATCACGATCAGGGACATATTCCAATGAAAATTGTGAATTTCGATGAGGGTGTCAACGTCACACTTGGACTCCCAATTATTCGCACCTCTGTTGATCACGGGACTGCTTTTGGCAGAGCCGGTCAGGGGAGGGCATCCGCCAACAGTATGGAAGCTGCCATGCGACTTGCAATAACCATGGCGAAAAACCGATTTTACAGTTCCGGGGGTGATCAGTAATCCTTAGCACTTCGTGAATTGTCCAGATTTAAACTTAAAAGGAGGAAATGTAGATGAAATTCAAACAAATCCTGATGTTAATGCTGGCCGTAGTGTTGATTTTCTCACTGGCAGCCTGTTCACCTGAGCCTGCCGCTCCTGCAGCGCCTGCTGAAACTCCGGCAGAGACACCTGCAGCGACTGAGACCAAATATCCTGAAAAACCGATCACTGTCCTTCAAGGCTTCAAAGCCGGCGGCGGAAGTGACGCATTGGCACAGTTGACACAGCCTTTCCTTACAGAGATTCTCGGACAGACCTTTGTGAATCAATACATTCCTGGCGCTACCGGTGCCATTGCCTGGACGCAGTTGGCCAAACAGACGGATGCAGACGGCTACACGATCAGCATTACGAACACACCTATGCTTCAAACCAACTACATCATGAATTCAGACATTACTTACAACATCACTGAATTGACGCCTATTGCCAACGTTGTAACAGACCCAGGCATCATTGTCGTTGGCAAGGACAGCAAATATAAAACTGCAGAGGAACTCATTGCCGCTGCTAATGAAAATCCTGACACAGTGACCGTAGGCAACTCAGGAGTCGGCGGAGATGACTTCTTTACCGTTCTCATGTTCCAAAAAATGTCCGGCATCCGATTCAATATGATTCCTTTTGAAGGTGACGGTCCGTCCTGGCAGGCTGCAGCGGGCGGCAAAATTGACGCTTCCTTCAACAATCTTGGTATTACTTTCCCTCAAATAGAGGCTGGAACTTTGATTCCGCTTGCGATCTTTGCAGAAGAGCGCGACCCATCCATTCCGGATGTTCCAACGCTTAAAGAACTTGGCTATGACGTAGTCAACGGTTCATCACGTGGCTACAGCGCACCTGCCGGCATTCCTGAAGAAGTCAGACTTAAACTGATTGCAGCTTTTGAAGAAATGGCGAAAGATCCTGCGTTCCTTCAGGCAGCAGCAGACCGCGCACTTCCTGTGGATATTAAGGTTGGCGATGATTACATGACCTACCTCGAAGAACAAGAAGCGATCTTTACCGAAATTTGGGAAGAAGTAAAAGGCGAATACGTTCAGTAATTCATACCTTTTGCTGCAGCCGGGGCTGGTCTGACATCAGTCCCGACTGCAGCAATTATCAAATGGATCGCTGAGACGTTTCAGGGGGTTGAAACTGATGAAAAAAACCACAAAAATAGCTATAGCATCCATCATAACTATTGTATTCGCAGTCGTGTTTTACATACAGACCTTCAAGATGTCCAAGACCTCATATCAGCTGCCCCGCATCTTGATTGGGATCATAATTTTGCTGGCAATCGGCATGTATTTGGAAAGCCGATCAAAAGCAAGAAAAGAAGCACCTCAAGACTCCGCCCACAAAGAAGAAAATAATGACAAACTTCATTATGATAGAGTTATTATCTTTATACTGGCCATTGCCACCTACATCTTTACCATTAAAATCTTAGGATATTTCATTGTGACGCCAATCTTTATAGTTGGAATTTTTATGTACCTGAAAGCCTTAAAATTGAAATCTGCGCTCATCATAGCGGCGTTCTTCACCATTTTTGTCTATATGCTGTTCATTCAGTTTCTCCATCTGCCAATTCCAATCACAATGTTTTAGGGGGTGCACCGACATGTTTGACTATCTCGCGATAGGGCTCACTAATGTATTGACCTTTACAAATTTAACGGCAATTATTGTCGGCACAGCACTCGGTCTTTTTGTAGGCGCCATGCCGGGGTTGTCCGCGACTATGGCGATCGCAATATTGCTCCCGTTGACCTTTAATATGCCGCCAGCAACAGGACTAAGCATGCTCGCTTCGCTTTATATGGGCGCCATGTATGGCGGTTCTATCGCAGCCATTCTGATCAACACCCCCGGAACACCTGCAGCAGCGGCTACAGTTCTTGACGGTTATCCAATGGCGCAACAAGGCAGAGCCGGTAAAGCACTTGGAATCTCGCTCTTTGCTTCATTGGTCGGCGGATTGCTGAGTTCCATTGCGCTCTTGACCATTGCGCCGATCCTGGGAGGTGTCGCACTTCAGTTTGGGCCGGTAGAGCTATTCGCCGTTGCGGTACTCGGCATTACAATTATTGGCTCATTATCACAAGGCTCTGCAATAAAAGGACTGCTGTCAGGGGTTGTGGGTTTGCTGCTGGCTATGATAGGCATGGATCCCATCACAGGCAGTGCCAGATTCACATTTGGCATTTTGAATCTTTACTCCGGCGTTTCGTTTACAGTTGCGCTGATAGGACTTTTTTCCATCCCGCAGGCCATCCGGCTCATTGAAAAAGACGAAAAGGCAAAAGCAGTCATAAATTCCTTTAAAGACAAGATGCTGCCGACTCTGGCTGAAATCAAGCAGATTGGCGTCACAGTCATCCGATCCAGCTTCATTGGGATTTTTACCGGGATCATTCCGGGAACAGGCGGAGATACAGCTTGCTGGTTTGGATATAACGAAGCGAAGCGGTTCTCGAAAAACAGGGATAACTTTGGGAAGGGCGACATTGAAGGTGTCGCAGCATCTGAAGCTGCCAATAATGCCGTCGTTGGCGGCGCCTTGATTCCGACATTGACTCTTGGCATTCCGGGTAGTTCGGCAACAGCAATTATCATGGGTGCCCTCATGGTCCACGGTATTATGCCGGGACCTACACTGATGACAGAATATGCGGATGTCACCTATACGTTGATTTGGGCACTGCTGATCTCAAATTTCGCCATGTTTCTGGAAGGCTTATTATTTACAAAAGCAGCTATTCACGTTACACGTGTGCCCAACAAAGTTCTGGCGCCAATTATCATCATTCTTTGTGTCATTGGTGCTTTTGCCATCAACAACAGTTTTTTCGATGTCTATATGATGTTGATCTTTGGTCTGCTTGGTTATTTTATGGACAAGATTGGTATGCCGACTGCGCCTATGGTTGTGGGTCTGATCTTAGGTCAAATGCTTAATGTGAGTCTTCACCAGTCGCTGATGATCAGCGGCGGGAGCTGGTTAATCTTTTTCAGCAACCCAATTTCCACTGTTCTGCTTATAATTGCAGCGATCTCAGTGTTCCAGGCGACACCTTTTTCAGCGCGTTTGGTCAAGTCCGTAAAAGCTGCATTATCTAAATCCTAATAAAAACGAGGAGTGATTCTATGGAAATGATGAAAGGTCTCGTCGCCTACCCGAATGGAGACATAATGTTGGAAGAAGTCCCGGTGCCTGAGCTCGGCAATAATCCCTATGCGCCACATGACGTATTGTGTGAAGTCTTATATTGCGGTATTTGTGGAAGCGATATCCACAAATGGAAAGCAGACAAAAAAGGTGTTAAGACATCTCCCAAAAAAGTAGTCGTCGGTCATGAGATCGTCTCCGTCGTTAAAGAAGTGGGCCCGGCAGTCACCCGAGTCAAACCTGGTGACCGAGTCGTACACGAAATTGTGACATTCTATTGCGGGCACTGCCCGAATTGTCTGGAAGGGAAGTTCAACATATGCAATACCATTCCGCCCATGGAAGGCCGCGCGCATTTCATGACAGGCGGCGGTTTTGCCAAATACACAGTATGGCCAGAATGGCAGCTCCATATCCTGCCTGAAAATATTTCAGATGTTGAAGCTGTTTTGGTTGAGCCTACAGCCGGGTCCATACACAGCGTTATTTCAAGAATGGGGATCAGAGCAGGTGAATCCGTTGCCATTCTTGGTCCTGGAGCGAGAGGCATATTGATGGCACAGGTTTGTCAGGCTATTGGCGCTGGACCAATCTTCATGTCCGGTCTTGAGCGGGATGAAGCTTTCAGGCTTGAAATGGCAAAAAGTATGGGCGTGGATACGGTCATAAATGTCGAAAAAGAGGATCTGAGAAGTATCATCATGGAAAAAACCAATGGCATTGGTGTAGATAACGTACTGGAAAACACAGGTTCGGTTGAACCTATTGACGAGTCTCTGGATATAGTCCGAAAAGGCGGAAAGGTCCTCTGGGCCGGCGGCGGAATACGCGGCGGTATTGTGGCGCCTGTAGATACTTATAAGATTATTGTCAAGGAAATTACAGTCTATGGTGAAATATCCCAAATTCCGTATGATTGGCATACTGCGCTCCATCTGCTTGGTACTGGTGCAGTGAAGTTGAAACCTCTTGTCACCCACGTCTTTGATCTCGACGATTGGGAGGCTGGCTTTGACTTGGCCGCTGCCAGTCCTGAATGTCTGAGGGTAGCTATTAAGCCATAGCATTCATGAAACTGATAGCATCGCAACTTTCATAAAGAAACGCCGGCAAAGCCTCAGACGCTGTTATTTTGCGGCTGAGGCTTTGCTGGTCAAGTCCGAGGGGGGCTAAACATGAGTCAGGAAACAATAGACCGCTTACTTGATCCAATTCCAATACCCAGAGTAGTTCGCATTGAGCAGACTTTTGAAAGGCCGATTGTAAAAGATGTCGAAGGTGAGCTCAAAGCAAAATTATTGGCTGGAAAGATTGCTTCCAAGATAACCCCAGGTATGTCCGTGGCGCTTGCTGTAGGCAGTCGGGGGATCACTGACCTTCCCCTTATGGTAAAGATTGTCGTTAATGCCATTAAAGAGGCTGGCGGAAATCCCTTCATTGTCCCGGCTATGGGCAGTCACGGCGGCGCAACGGCTGAAGGTCAAAGGGACATGCTGATTGGCATGGGGATGCGCGAAGATTACATTGGCGCACCCATACGTGCAACCATGGAGACGGTCGTCGTAGGCGAGTCTGAGGATGGGCTGCCGTGCAATATTGATAAGTTCGCTTATGAAGCTGATGGTATAGTCATCATCAACCGGGTCAAACCCCACGTGGCATTTCGCGGACCTTTTGAGAGTGGTCTTATGAAAATGGTCACTATAGGCCTCGGAAAGCAAAAGGGCGCAGATATCTGCCATGAACTGGGCTTTGGAAAAATGGCCCACAACATTCCTGCCATAGGTCGAGTCGTTATTGAAAAAACCAACCTGCTGTTTGCTGTCGGAATCCTCGAAAATGCCTATCATGAAGTATGCAGACTCGAAGTCCTGATGAAAGATGAAATTGAGAAAGTTGAGCCAGGACTTCAGGAAGAAGCCAAACGACTGTCACCTCGGCTTTATTTTGACCAGCTGGACGTCCTGATCATTGATGAAATTGGCAAAGATATCAGCGGTACGGGGTTTGACACCAATATGGTGGGGCGGTACCACACTCCTTATGCCAGCGGTGGTCCTCAGATCACTCGGGTCTCAGTTCTGGACATCACAGATCGGTCTCATGGCAATGGCAATGGACTGGGTATACTCGACTTCACGACGCGAAGAGCTTATGACAAATTCAATTTTGAAATGACTTATCCTAACTCTTTGACCTCAACCGTCCCAATGAGCGTCAAATTGCCAATGGTCCTCAAGAACGACAAGCATGCGCTTCAAGCGGCAATAAAAACCTGCAATATCTTGGATAAGACCAAAGTCAGATTTGTCAGGATAAAAAATACAGTTGCAGTCAAGGAAATTGAAGTATCAGAAAATCTGCTTGAAGAAGTGGAGCGCAGCCCCTATATGCGCGTGATCAGCGAGCCTTATGCGCTGCAGTTTAACGACAAGGGCAACTTGTTTTAATGGATTATTCGATTTGAGACAGGATTCAATTTGAACATGCCAATATCGCTTTCGAACCTTTGTCAGGCATATGTACGGACAGGGAGTGTGACCAACATGATGAAGTCAGATAAAATTCGCAGCCATGAAATAACAGAGGGTTCAGACAGGGCAGCGAGCCGGGCACTGTTGTTTTCCATGGGACTCAAGCGGGATCAGCTCAATAAGCCCATTATAGCCGTCGTCAACTGCTTTAACGAAGTTGTTCCCGGGTGTGTCCCTCAGCGAGAGGTCGCAGAACATGTCAAAAAAGGCATCAGGGAAGCCGGTGGAACCCCGCTTGAATTTAACACTATAGGCGTCTGTGATGGCATAGCCCAAGGCCATGAGGGCATGAAGTATTCCTTGCCCAGCAGGGAAATTATTGCCTACTCCATTGAAATTATGCTTCAAGCGCACCGCTTTGATGCAGCTGTGTTTCTGTCCAGCTGCGACAAGATTACGCCGGGGATGTTGATGGCTGCGGCCAGAGTGAACATTCCCTCCATTTTCGTGACGCCTGGGATCATGCATGCGGGCGAGCACAAAGGCCAAAAGCTCACCTTGTCTCTGATGCGCGAGTTCATAGGCAAAGAGCAGTCTGGCCAAATCACGCTGGAGGAACTTCATGAAATCGAGGAGAAGGCTTGTCCGGGGGTGGGCAGCTGCGCCATGATGGGGACGGCCAACACCATGAACTGCCTCTGCGAAGCCCTTGGTATGGCATTTCCGCGCTCGGCAACTCAATTCGCCGCCTCTGAAGAGAAGCTTGCCGATGGTGAGCGTGCCGGCAAAGAAATCATGCGCCTCTTTGAAGCGGATCTCAAACCTTCTGATATCATGACGCCGTCCGCGTTTGAAAATGCAGTCAAATTTGTCATGGCTATTGGTGGGTCAACCAATGCAGTTCTGCATATCCCAGCCATTGCGAACGAACTTGACATTAAACTCAATCATGAAATTTTTGACCGCTATCAAAAGATACCGTATATTGCTAAAATCAATCCCTCGGGTCCTCGTCCCGTTGAGGATTTTCACAGTGCGGGCGGCGTTCCTGCTGTTTTCAAGTCGCTAAAAGACTACATGGAGAAGGCATTGATGACGGTGAGCGGCATGACCATCGGCCAAATCATTGAAGGGGCAGAATGGCCAGATCAGGACATGATCCGCCCTGCAGAGAATCCCATTGCGGACAGCAGCGCGCTCAAGGTGTTGTGGGGCAATCTGGCACCGGATGGTGCCATAGTCAAAAAATCCGCGGTGGCGGAACACATGCGCGTTCACAAGGGACCGGCAGTGGTGTTTGACGCAATGGAGGCAGCTATTGATGCGGTCAAGGCCGGTAAAATTGTTCCCGGATCTGTCATTGTAATTCGCTATGAGGGTCCGACAGGCGGACCGGGGATGCGCGAAATGCAGCAGATCACAGCTATGCTGATGGGCACAGGCTTGGCAGATTCAACTGCGCTGGTCACTGATGGCCGTTTCTCAGGTTCGACTCGGGGACCGTGTATAGGGCACGTTTCGCCGGAGGCTGCGCTTGGAGGCACTATTGGTCTGGTTAGGGATGGGGATCTTATTGAGATCGATATCCCGGCAGGCAGACTGGTGCTTGAAGTTTCTGAGTCAGAACTCAATGCACGGCGGGAAGGCTGGGTGCCGCACGAAAAGAAAGTCAGGGGTGTGCTTGGGTTATATGGCAAAGTGAAGCCTCAGGCTAAAAATGGTGCGGTGTGGGAGTAGGGAGGTGTAAATATGGCATTATCAGATGCACTTTTGATCCACGAAAAGGATACTGTTGCTACAGCGCTTCGAAACCTGGCTTTTGGTGAGCGAATTATTGTCAAAGGATTTGGTAAAGAATACGAGCTTGAGGTTTTAGAGCCAATACCGGTGTTTCATAAAATTGCTTTGGTCGAGACTGAGGAAGGTGATTTGGTCTATAAATACGGTGAGGTCATAGGAAAAGCCACTTCAAGGATCCTGCCAGGCGCTTATGCCCACATTCACAACATTATGACGCTTCGGGGGTGATCAGATGACAGTTCAAGATAGCAAGAGAAGTTTTTTGGGGTACAGACGAGCGAACGGGAGCGTTGGAATCCGCAACAAGATTCTGGTCCTGCCCACCGTCTCCTGTTCTGCAGAGACGGCACGAATTATTGCCGGGCAGGTTCAAGGGGCAGTGACATTCCAGAACCAACAGGGCTGCGGCCAGATGGGGGCAGATGCGAAGCGCACCATTGATATTCTTATTGGACTGGGTGTCAATCCAAACGTTTATGGCGTCGTCGTAGTAGGTCTTGGCTGCGAAACCGCGCAGCCTAAGATGATCGCTGCCGAAATCGCCAAATCCGGGAAGCCGGTTGAGGCGGTTGTCATTCAAGAAGAGGGCGGAACGCTGAATGCCATTATGAAAGGGATCCGTTATGCCACAGACATGAGTATTCAGATGTCTTTGGAGGAAAAGGTCGCTTGTGATCTGTCTGAACTTGTCGTTGCTTTGGAGTGTGGCGGCTCGGATCCGACTTCCGGCCTGGCTTCCAATCCAAGCATGGGCTACGCCTCGGATTTAATTGTGGCAGCAGGCGGGACGACAATTTTGAGTGAGACCACTGAGTTTATTGGGGCTGAGCATGTGCTGGCAGCTCGGGCTATTGATCCTAAGGTTTCGGAGGATATTTTCCACATCGTTCACCGTCTTGAAGTCTCAGTCGAGGAATGGGGCGGCAGCCTCAGAGGCGGCAACCCGTCTCCGGGTAATATTGAAGGTGGAATTACAACTATTGAAGAAAAATCTCTTGGCTGCATTTTTAAAGGCGGGACTTCGCCTACTGTGGAGGTCGTGGATTATGGGGTCAAACCATCCAGAAAAGGTCTCGTCGTCATGGATACGCCTGGCTTTGACGTGGATTCTGTTGTAGGCATGGTAGCCGGTGGTGCTCAAATTTGCGTCTTTACGACGGGGAGAGGAACACCGGTAGGCAATGGCCTCGTGCCGGTCATTAAGCTGACGGGCAATTCGATTACTTATGAAAAGATGAAGGACAACATTGATATCAACGCAGGGGTCATCCTTGAAGGACTAAAATCAGTGGATGAGCTTGGGCGAGAGGTCTTTGAAGAGGTCGTCAAAGTCGCGAATGGCAAATATACAAAAGCTGAAGTTTACGGTTTCAGCGAGTTTGGCGTGTGGCGCTGCGGTGCCAGTGTTTAGGTTTTTTAATTATCATCAAAATAGGGAAGCAATTTCAGTGTCTGACGATCTCATCGACAGGGCACTGGATCTGCTTCCCATTTTTTATTTACATGATCAGAGATTATGGCAAGAGGGCGTC
>WXFH01000193.1 GCA_009881125.1 Acidaminobacter sp.
TCGAAGACATTGAGAATTCAGGGTTTGTGGCAGGTGTGATTCCGGCGGTGGTAAAAAACCGCATAAAAGGTTGTGGTAAAGTACTGCTGGAACATTAAATCGTCTGCTTGGATCTACCAAAAACATCTTTTCACGTCCAATTTTTTCGTATAGAATTAAATTGCTGAAGGGGCGCTGTGTGGATCGAAACAATTCTGAGCTCCGAGTTGCCCCAGCCTTTACCGGTCTCTTTCAATCAGTTTCACTTACGCATAAGACAATCAGTTC
>WXFH01000194.1 GCA_009881125.1 Acidaminobacter sp.
CCACTTCGCGCGATTAAAGGCTGCGCTTTGTCAAAAAAGTTTCATTTCGCTATACCAGACGTGCGCCTCGCTCCGCTTCCGCTGCGCTTCGGCCGCGGGCTGCGCCCTATATAAACAAAAGTGATCCCATGCATCAGCGAGCAAGCTCTCTACTGAACAGTGTCAAAATTTACACTTTACGCTGCCAGACATGCCCCTCGCGCAGCGATACCCCTCACTTCGTTCGGAGTACCGCTGCGCTTCGGTCGCGGGCTGCGCCCTATATAAAGAAAGGTGATCCTATTCATCCGAGAGCAAGCTCTCTACTGAACAGTGTCAAAATTTACACTTTACGCTGCCAGACATGCCCCTCGCGCAGCGATACCCCTCACTTCGTTCGGAGTACCGCTGCGCTTCGGTCGCGGGCTGCGCCCTATATAAAGAAAGGTGATCCTATTCATCCGAGAGCAAGCTCTCTACT
>WXFH01000195.1 GCA_009881125.1 Acidaminobacter sp.
AAAAAACTGTTGTGCAGGCCAATCTCACCGCAAAATTCCAAACCGGCTTCCTGAGCGGCCTGAATGACGCTTTCAGGTGCGATCCTGTGGTGGAGTTCTGGTCCCATCTCTTCTTCAATTGGGCGCCAGTCAATGACCATCAGCCTTCCGCCGGGCTTCAGGACCCGTGTGACCTCTCTGAGGATCAAAGGGGGAGAGATCAGCTCGTGATAGACGGTTGCCATGAAAACGCCGTGAACAGAGGACCTCCCAAGTGGAATTTCGTGTTCGTGGTTCTGAAGCCTACGGAAATTTTCAAGGCCCTGGGATTCCATACGTTCGGTAAGCGCATCCAGCATTTCTATGCGCTGATCCAGGGCATAAAGTAATCCATTTGGGCCGATGGCTTTGGCAAGTTCAACACTAAAATAACCACTGCCGCATCCAAAATCAACTATATGGGAGTCTGGCTCAAATCCGAAGAGCTTCACGGGGAGATCAGGCGGTAAAATTTCTCTTCTCTTTGGGGAATCAAGTTTATGCAAATGATTGGGGTTAAATTTTTTCAAGTGGGAACCCTCCGTTACTGA
>WXFH01000196.1 GCA_009881125.1 Acidaminobacter sp.
AGTACTTCGACATGAGCTGGAAAGCGAAATAGACCAACATGAACTTCAGCCCCTTCAGGTGTACCGCTTTGACGGGGGTACGCCTACGTCGTCCGTTGGTGAGGCAAAAGACTTCAACTTAATGCTGCGCAAGGGACTAGTCGGAAATATGACAGCATTTTCTATTGGCCCTGAAGCAGATTCCCGGTGGATTGCCAGGTGGCTGGCTGAGCGCAGTCCTGAAATCCAAGGGCATCTTGCGGTCTATTGGCCGGAGACTCATTCTGCCGCTCAGGGATCTTCGGCCACTCCGGCAACTCAGGAGACTGCGCTGCGCATTTTAGTGGAAAACGACGAAGTCCTGCTGAACCGGGGGGATTACCTCCGGCTCAGCGGCGCTGTAAAAGCTCTGAAAGAGGTACAGTTGGCGCTGGCGTTCGACAGCAGTCTTCTGCTCCTTTATATGGAAACTTAAAAAGACCGCACCTTGGAAGTGTGACGACAGAGTGTTTAATCTGCTGTCCGCTTCCGGGTGCGGTCTTTTGCTCGCAAAAAGTGGTGGATGATGTATTACAGGGACTCATGCTATGGATGCATTTTTAGGCTTTTTCCGACCAGGTGGCGTCAAATTGAAAATCAACTTCGGGGTCAATGCATTCCAGATGGCCTATGATTTCTTTTCGCTGATTGCGAAGCAAGGGCTTCCTGTGATAAGACAGCGCCTCAAGTTCTGAAGCCGTTAATGCGCCCATGCGCGACAGCAAATCAATGACAATGGGATCAATGGCCCTATAGGCCCCGTCTTCGATTTTCAGGACAAGGGCAATGCCTTTGGACATCAGGCTGACACAATAGACAGACTCAGCGCCAAGCTTGGCGAGGATGCGCCCGTCTGTGGCCTCCATGAGATTAGTATCCAGGCGTTTAGTCCCTGCTACAAAGAAAGGCGCGGTCGTCATGGCATGGGCTACGGATTTGGCGGCGATCAGTCCGTCGCCTTCGAAATAGGCCTCAGGGAGACTGAGGCGGGCGTAGGCCAGGGCCATATTATAGAGCGGCATTTCAAATACAGGAACACCGCAGCCGTCAATAGCAATGCCAATATCCTTCTCATCCATGGAGACGGCATGCGCGATCGATTTCAGCATGGCCTTCTGGACTGGGTGATCTTTTGAAATGTAGTTTTCCAGCGGCCACCCCTTCAACAGACAAAGTGCCAGCATGCCGCTGTGTTTGCCTGAACATGGGTTTTGAAGCTGGCTGAAGGACTCGTCTTTGCGTATTGTCTCAAAAGCTGCTTCCAGAAGCATAGGCTGGGCAGTGCCGCAGTCGAGCGCGGATTCGTCAAGCCCCATTTTATGCAGAAGCCCCAAGGCTGTCTCAACGTGGCGCGGCTCACCATTGTGGCTGGCGCACAGCAGTGAAATTTCCTCAGTGGTCATGGAAAATTTTTCTGCAGCGCCGGCTTCAAGGGTTGGCATGGCTTGGAAAGGCTTTGCCGATGATCTCCAGAACGTCCGCTTCATGGGATTGCCTTTGTGGGCCAAGATCCGGCCATTGACATCCACCAGGACCCAGTCGCCCCGGTGAATGGATTCTACGCGTCCGCCGCGGATCACATTGACTAATGGTTCAGACATATCATTTCCTCCTCGTAAGAACTATCAGCGATTCAACACCGTCTGCCAGTCTATTTGACCGGATAGAATTTTCGCGATTTTTTCAAAGCCCAGAGCATCTTCTTCGTCAAAACGGTTTAAGAGAGGGCTGTCAAGATCTATGACGGCAACCGTGTTTTCACCAAACAGAACAGGAACCACCAGCTCTGAGTTGGATGCGCTGTCACAGGCGATATGACCTTCAAAAGCGTGCACGTCCGGCACCAGCTGTGTCGTTTTATGGAGAGCGGCAGTGCCGCAGACGCCTTTGCCCAGGGCAATGCGCACACAAGCAGGTTTGCCTTGAAAAGGTCCAAGAATCAGTTCGTGGTCTTTCATAAGGTAAAACCCGGCCCAATTAAGATCCTTGAGCAAGGCATTGAAAAGTGCTGAAGCGTTTCCAAGCGCTGAGCACCAGTCCGGCGCTTCCTCCAGATAGGCTTTAAGCCTGACGGCCATAAAGTCATACATTTGTTTTTTGGTTTGAAATTCAATGCTTTCGAGCGGTTTCAATAGGATCCCTCCATGCAGTAAGTCTGATCTCAGTATAACATTTTTGCTGGAAATGTTGACTTTGAGAATAGAATGTACATGTTTTTGAATGTTGAATTTTGGGCATATACTAAATCAGTAAACTTCAGAGTGCATTATCAGCAAGAGAGGATTTTTGAGACTTAAAATTTAAATGAAGGAGTTGAACTGTCTTGGAGAAAAATAGTTTAATCTTTGATCCGGTCGAAATAGAAAGTAAGAAAAAGTCTTTGGAGCCGCACGTCTTTCAAGTCACTCAAAAAAATGGTACGGAGAGCCCTTTTCAAAATGAATTCTGGAATTTCTTTGAGGAGGGGATTTATGTTGATATCGTCTCTGGCGAGCCACTGTTTAGTTCACGGGACAAATTTGAATCCAGCTGTGGGTGGCCTAGTTTTACAAAGCCGCTGGAGCCGGAGAATGTTCTTGAAAAAATTGACCGTACACATTTTATGGTACGCACTGAAGTCAGGAGCAAACACGCAGATTCTCATCTTGGACACGTCTTCAATGACGGGCCGCCGCCTTTGGGCACAAGGTACTGCATCAACTCTGCAGCACTCAGGTTTATACCCTATGATCGATTGGAGGAGGAGGGTTATGTTCAATACAAAGCAGAATTTGACAAAAAATAGTCA
>WXFH01000197.1 GCA_009881125.1 Acidaminobacter sp.
ATTTGAAATGGAAGAAGACGAGGACGAGTCATACTAATTGGACAGGAATTATTTGGCGTCCTTTTGTAATCTTTAATCAAGGTCTGCTTAAGATTCACATGGTAGACTTTGGTTATAAGGAGGTTTTACAATGTTGACTTTTAAAAAATACAAGAACCGAAAAATGATAACTGTTATGGCAGTGTCACTGCTTTCTTTGGCGGCGCTAACGGGCTGCGGGAACACTACAGAAACGCCGCCGGTTGAGACACCGCCAAATGAAGTCGAGTCGCCAGCGGTTGAAACGCCGTCAGGTTTGAGTGAAACTGAGCAGCAGCAAATTCTTGAAGCCTTTAATCAATCCATTTCTGAATATCCAGGCAGAGAAGGGGTAGATGAACTTGCCGCAATTCTGGCGGACAAGATTGATGCCTTGTCACCTGTTTATGCAGAGCGTCTGCTGAGTTCTTTTGAAACTGCGCAGTTGAAAGCACTGGAACAGGATGACCGGTTTGGAGGCGTAAGTGATGCCTTGGCGTCAAAACTCTATGAGGACAAGATCTTTACTAAAGCTGATCTGACCAAACTCATGGGTGATCCGGTCAGTATAGGTGATGAAGCCCTTGCGGAAGAAATTCAGGGTTACATTGACGCCTTTTATACCATTGAGACTCAAGAAGGCATGTATTATCTGGTGGTCGATTACGACCGGTATTTGGCCTATGAGTCTCAAATTGGTGAGTGGTATTTAGCTTATCTGAAACTCATGGCGAGAGAGTTGTCCGCGAAAACCTTCAGTGATGCTGCCATGGTGATTCCTCTGGATGAAATGTGGGAAAGAGTGACAACCGCAGAATCACTGTTGTACGACGCTCAAGATGAAGCGTTGTCCGCTGAACTGGACGGTTCGCATCAAAGACTTCAGCAGTATTTTGTCATGATGATGAACGCGTTGGTATACGGCGGCAATAATACACCCGTCTATGCCTATGACACAAAGGCTATGAGTGAAGAGCGCATTGCATTTTATGAATCTCACGCTTTTAATCCGGAGAGCCCGATTTATGACGCGTTTGAAGCTTTTAAGAAAGTCGCCGGTGACGATGGCTATAAACAGTCAGATCGCGTCGACGCCGCTCGGAAAGCTATATTTGATGCTGTGGAAGAGGCGTATTTAAAATAAGGGCGCATCCAGCTTTTTAACAGCAGTGCCATCATCTTGTCAATTGTGAGTTAGGAGACCATCGGCATGAACCAAATGACAGCCTTACAGAGAAAAACGGCGCAGCTGCCTGCTGCCGAGATTAAAGGCATTACCGAACAGCAATACGAAGACTTACTGTGGATGATGGTGGAAGAGGCTTTATCCTGTTCTGCCCATGATATTGACCATGTCAGACGTGTTTACAAGTTGGCGCTCCAGATTGCCGCAAATTATCCGGAGGTCAATTATGAGGTGCTGATTCCCGCCGTGTTGCTGCATGATATTGGGAGGCGAGAGGAAGACCTGGATCTGACCGGAAAGACGGATCACGCCATTGTGGGTGCTGTTAAGGCCAGAGAGATTCTTGAGCATATGGAGATTCGCGAGGAGATCATAGGTGAGATTCAAAAGGCCATAGTGACGCATCGCTACCGAAGCGGACAAGGTCCCGCGTCTCTGGAGGCGGCGATTCTCTATGATGCGGACAAGCTGGATGCAATTGGTGCAGTTGGCATTGCAAGGACGTTTATGATGGCTGGACAGGAAGGCGCGAGGCTGTACAGAAAGGTCGATCTTGAAGTCTACACCGCCGAAAATTTGACCGAGAACGGCAGAATCCTGAATCAGGAAGCCCACACTCCCAACGTTGAATATATGATCAAACTTAAACACATCCCTGACCGTCTTATAACTGAAGTGGGAAGGGCGTTGGCCCGTGAACGGGCTGCTGTCATGAAAGACTTTTTCGATGCCCTGGACCGGGAGATGGGCGAGTAGGAGGGCGTACCTTGCATTCAGAGATCTCAGAAATTGCTCCAATGCTTCAGGACGTCGTACAGGCGATTCACAGTGTGCTGGGTGTCGAGGCGACTATAGTCGACCGTCAGAGGCTTCGCGTCGCGGGGACCGGTCAGTATGGCCTGGAAGTGGGCAAAAAAATTGCAGCAGGATCCGTCTTTGAAAGAGCGGTCCAAAATGGCATTCCCTACATTGTGGAGTCCCCGGGCAGCGATGCAGTATGTCTGTCCTGTGCGGATCGGGAACGCTGCAGAGAAAGTGCGGAGGTCTGCTCACCCATTTTGGTTGAGGGGACTGTTGTTGGCGTCATAGGTCTGATTGCATTTGATTCAGAAGAAAAACTCAAACTGCTGAATCACCGTGGCGCGCTGCTGGATTTTCTTGAAAAGATGGGCAATCTGATCGCCTCGAAAGTTGCTGAGAATCGAAGGAATAAGGAACTGGAGGTCTTGATAGACGCCATAGAGACGCCTATTTTATCCATGACGTCTGAGGGGATCCTGGTCAGCGCGAATGATGCTGCACGCAGATGGATGGACGGGTTGACAGAAGGTGCCGGCATTGATGACATTTTGGGCAGTGGTGTTTTGGAAGCCATTCACAGTGGCAGAACACAGCTCGAAGCAGGTCAAAAGCGCAGGTTCTCCATTCAGGTCCACCCAGTGACGCATGCGGACAAGACTGTCAGATACGTCCTGCAGTTAAGTCCTTTGAAAGACGTGATCCGCCGGTTCAATAAAATGTTCGCTGAACAACAGCCCACGAAGTTTGAAGATATTTTTGGCAAAGATCCAATCCTGAATGAAGCGATAGATTTGGCGAGAAGGGTGTCAAAGAGCAAATCGACAGTTTTGATTTTAGGGGAAAGCGGTACGGGAAAAGAGCTGTTTGCTCGTTCCATTCACAGTGAAAGTGACAGAAAAGACCGGGGGTTTATCCCTGTAAACTGCGCGGCTATACCTGAAGCGCTGCTGGAAAGTGAGCTCTTTGGATATGAGGAAGGTGCCTTTACAGGGGCAGTTACCGGCGGGCGCATTGGGCGTTTCGAGCAAGCCCACCGCGGTACGCTTTTTCTTGATGAAATTGGCGACTTGCCGCTGCACCTTCAGGCAAAGCTATTGAGGGTGCTCCAGGACCAGCAGATTTACAAGGTTGGAGGTCGTGGGGCGATCCCGGTAGATGTCAGGCTGATCGCCGCCACCAATAAGCCTCTTGAGGAAATGGTCCGGGACGGTGAGTTTAGAGAAGACTTATACTATCGCATAAACGTGATTCCCATCCATATACCGCCGCTGAGAGAAAGAATTGGCGATTTGGAAAGCCTTGCAGGGATGTTCCTGAAAAAGCACAGTCAGCGGATTGGCAAAAAAGTAGACGGGATTGAGCCGGATGCTTTGAAGGCAATGAAGTGTTACGAGTGGCCGGGAAATGTAAGAGAACTCGAAAATGCCATTGAGTATGCGGTGCATGTTTCTGCAGGAAAATTTCTGTGTTCAGGAGATCTGCCAAAGCGTCTCAGGGCAGGTGTTTTCTATGGGGATACAGTGCCTTCAGAGTCCCTTGAGGCCGCGGTGCGCGTAACCCTCGACGCAGAGCGCAGCGAGGCGGAGACGGCCGTTATTCGATCCTTGAATGCACTTGAGGCGGAAGAGATTCGAAGAGCGATTCAGGTGTATGGAAAGTCTAAAGCCGGGATTGAAGCTATGACCGCGCGTCTGGGGATCAGCAGAGCGACGCTTTACAGGAAGTTTAAAGATTATAAGTTGTAATTGAGATCGGAAAATCTCAAAATGAGAATTGATACTTGGGATTTTAATCTCAAAATGAGAATAATTTAATTGAAGCATTTTAAACCGTTGGAAACAGCGGTTTTTTTTATTGGCATGACTCTTGCGTCTTACCATAGTTAAATAGTGAATTAAAGCTGAAGTGTCGCTAATGATGAGGGGGATGCAACATGAATGTTCCAATAACAGAAAATGAAAATGATAAAATAGTATTGGTTAATGAAGAAACAAACCGCTGGGTGGTTGAGCTGCTGCGTGAAGAGGTCAAACCCGCTGCGGGCTGTACAGAGCCTGTGGCAGTGGCGCTGGCTGCAGCCAAGGTTTCAGAGGTTTTAAACAATTCCATGAGTGAGCTTGTCATAGGCGTGAGCCCTAATATATATAAGAACGGCTTTGCTGTCATGCTGCCAGGGGTTATGGAAGCCGGACTGGATCTTGCTGCTGCGTTAGGTTCTGCCCGTGCCAGCGCGGAGAGGGGCCTCGACGTTCTGAATCATTTGTCTGAAGCGGAGATCAGGACAGCCAGAGAAAGGCTGGCAGAGGGGAAAATTCGGATTGAGCTGATCGATACTACAGAAAAAGTATTGATTCAGGCTGAGCAGTGGTCGGAGGACAGAGCCCACCATGCCAGATTAACTCTTCGCGGAAAACATGACCGGATTGTCGAGGTGATCAAGGATGGGATTTGCCTCGAGAAAATTGAGGAAAAGAGTCCAGCGACAGAGAAATCGATCACAGGTTTCGAAGGCTTCTACACCATGAAAGTTCGGGACTTGGTGTTGATGATTGATGAAATTGATACTGAACCTTTAGCATTTCTATTGGAGGGTGTCATTATGAACCAGACTATGGCGGAGGTGGGCATGACGTCGCCGGTCGGCCTTGGCACGGCGTTTGCTCTAAAACAGAGGTTTTCAAAGAATGGACAGATGAAAGATCTGGCCAGACTGGCCATGACAATGACTGCAGGCGCCTCTGACGCTCGCATGGCTGGTGTGGATTTGCCGGTCATGAGTTCGAATGGCAGTGGGAATAATGGCATTACTGCTATAATGCCGCTGGTCGCCTATTTTGAGTTAAAGGGCACAGGCAGGTCGGATCAGATCAGAGCTCTGGCACTCAGCCATCTGATCAACAGCTACATCAAAGCCGAGATAGGCCGGCTGTCAGCGCTGTGCAGCTGCGGGATTGCGGCTGCTACCGGCGCGTCTGCGGCGATAGCGTGGCTTGACACCCGGGATCCGGAAATTGTGGAGAGCACCATGACGAATATGATGGCAAACCTCAGCGGTATGGTGTGTGACGGCGCGAAGCTGGGCTGCGCACTGAAGCTGGCGACAGCGGCTTCGACTGCGGTTGAGACTGCAGCGCTGGCGGGAGACGGTATACGGGTTCCGGCCGGAAATGGTTTGGTGGGTCGGACAATAGAAGATACGATTTCCAATTTGGGACGGTTAAGCCGTCAAGGTATGCAGTTGGCTGATGCGGTGGTGCTGGATATTCAGGAGACCTTTGCCAGGGGATAGAGGCTGTTTGGCTGCAAAGAGAGATAGACGTCTTTTGAATGGAAGATAATGGTTGAAAGACGGTGTCAGACACCGTCAGACACCTTCTTCCAT
>WXFH01000198.1 GCA_009881125.1 Acidaminobacter sp.
AGCTTAAGTTCTGCCGGCGTAAAGTTTTTCAGGTGTATGGAGACTTGAGGGATGGAACGGCTGACTTCTATCATACTGTGATCCGGCGAAAAAGTCCAGATTGAAGAGCGCGTTGGACAATTTAGTGATTGCGCTTTTCAATTTTAAAGAATTCAGGTAGAATCAAAAAGACAAAGGGGGATACGGCTATGGATCATGATTTGCTTTTAGGCATCATCCTTGAAAATCTAAATGAAGGCGTCTTAGTCGTAGATCCAAACGCGGAAATTGTGTTCTTCAATGAACCTACGGCAAACATTGCAGGCGTTGAGATGAAAGATGCTGTAGGCAAGAATATTTTAGAGATTTTTCCGGGACTTACACCTGATACAAGCACCTTTTATCATGTTCTTAGAACCGGAAAACCGCTGATTGAGCATATACAATCTTACTTGAACTTCCGAGGCCAGCAGGTCACCACTGTGACGTCGACAATTCCGATTATCAAGGATGGAAAGCTGATGGGTGCGCTGGAGATTTACCGGGGCGTGGATCAGGTCAAAAAGCTGTCAGATAAGATTAGAGCCCTGCAGAATGAGTTAAATTGTCTCTATCGAAAACAAAATGATCTCAGAAAGAACGGGACGATTTTTACTGTTGATCATATGATTGGAAATGGTAAGGCTATGAGAGCACTTAAAGAAAAAATCTATAAAGTCGCTGATTCCGGTGCACCTGTTCTGGTGATCGGCGAAACCGGGACTGGAAAGGAAATGGTGGTTCAAAGCATTCATAATGCAAGTTTAACAAGAAGAGAAAAGCCTTTTGTCGCTCAAAACTGCGCTGCAATCCCAGAGGCGCTTTTGGAAAGCATAGTCTTTGGTACGTCGGCCGGAAGTTTTACGGGATCCAGAGAGATGGCGGGCCTTTTGGAACAAGCTCATGGTGGGACACTGTTCCTGGATGAAATCAACTCCATGGACCTGACACTTCAAGCAAAGCTTTTGAGAGTGCTTCAGGATGGCGTGATTCGTCGCGTCGGTGGTGCAGAGACGAAGCAGGTCGATGTGAGAATTATTGCGGCTTGCAATATTGATCCTCAGAAGGCCGTTGAGCAAGGGATTCTAAGGGCGGATCTTTATTACAGGCTCAACAGCATTCAAATTCAAGTTGAATCATTAAGATCCCATATGGAGGATTTGCCTGATTTAATTCAGCATTTTCTTAAAGGGTGTGCCCCTCAATTTGTTTCACTAAAGGAAACAATTTCTGAAGAGGCTTTGGAAATCCTGAAGCAATATGACTGGCCAGGCAACGTCAGAGAGCTGAAGTCTGTGCTTGAAAGCGCCGTTCACTTCAGTGATGGTAAGAAAATCACTTTGAATGACCTCCCGAAATATATACTGGAGGGAGGTTCCGGCGCATGCAGGTCAAAACAAGTTATGGAAGAAAGCTGCTTGCCGGATGACCTTTATCTGGATAGACTTTTTAAACAGATGGCACAGTGGAACCAATCTTCTCAGGACGGACCAAGTTCTTTGAAGTCCAAAGTTGACTGGATTGAAAAAGAACTGATTCTCAATGAGCTGCGGCAGACCAGAGGCAATATATCCCAAGCTGCCAGAAACCTGAAGCTGCCGGTGCAGACCCTTTACAGCAAAGTCCAGAAGCATGGGATCTCCTTGGAGATTGTGGTTTCAGGGAATTAGTAAAGTGTTGAATATATGAAATGGGAAAAATGAGGGAGGCTGTGGCTATTGCTTTTTAGCCCCTTCCATCAGCAATTTATAAAAACCACACAAAATGCTCTCTTAAATTTCAGAGCGTTTTGTGTGGTTTTTGTATAATTTATGATATTTCGTAAATCTTCTTATGAAATTTCGGACTATTTGATATCACAACACAAATGAATACAATGGTAACTTCTGAAATGCTTGAAAAATCTGATAATAATTATTTGAGGATATCATTTATGATTGGCACACAAGTTGCTTATATATTTGTCAGGATCCTGTAGTTAAAAGCAGATCCGTTGACCTTCAGAACAAATTGATCAATAAGGGGGATCGTCCAGACGTTCTTGATTTAAAAGTTTAATTTGAAGGAGGATACGTATCTTGAGCAAGCAAACTGCAAAAACAGAACAATGGGGAAGTCGGATGGGCTTTATCTTCGCAGCGCTTGGTATGGCTGTAGGTACAGGCAACATCTGGCGCTTTCCGAGAATCGTGGGCAGCAACCATGGTGGCGCATTTATTATCGCTTATATTATTTGCAACATGATTTGGGTCGTTCCGCTGCTTATGATGGAAATGGGCATTGGGAAATCGACGAGACTGGGCGCTATTGGTGCCTTCAGGGATTTTTACGGCAAAAAGAAAGCCTGGATGGGCGGATGGATCACATGGGTCTGCGCGGCCATTACCTTTTACTACGCGATCGTCTTCGCGCAAGCCATGCGTTATTTCGTCTTCGCGGTTCAGGGTTCCCTCAAGGTGGGCATGGATTCACAGGCACTCTGGGATGGGTTCGTCAGCGATCCGGTACAGACGATTTCTTTCCAGTTTATTGCGGTGGCGATCATGGGCTTTGTCCTCTACAGAGGAGTTCAGGGCGGACTGGAAGCTGTTGGGAAAATCGCAATTCCACTCCTCTTCATATGTCTGATAGGCACTTCCATCTGGGCTGTTATGCAGCCTGGTGCAGCAGTTGGCCTGAAGTTTCTCTTTGTACCTGACTGGAATGCATTCTTCACACCTAAGGTGTGGCTTAACGCCTTGACTCAAGCTGCTTGGTCTGCTGGTGCAGGGTGGGGTATGATGCTTACATATGCAAACTATTTCAAAAAGAATGAAGATATAGCTGCAAACGCATTTATGATCAGCTTTGGCGACATGCTGGGCGCAATGCTCGGCGCACTGGCCGTACTGCCTGCTGTCTTCGCAGTCGCAGCCTCTGAAGGTGAAGCTATGAGCGCCCTTGGCGCCGGCAATGTTGGACTGACCTTCATTTACTTGGCGAAGTTATTCCCGACGATCCCGGGTGGAAACTTCATTGCCATGATCTTCTTTTTCGCTCTGTCCTTAGCAGCACTGACCTCCATCATTCCCCAGACTGAAGTGGTCATCCGAAATTTTGTGAACGCTGGTTACGAGAGAAAGAAGGCGACTATTCTGGTATGTGGGGGCTGCTTCGTGCTTGGGCTGCCATCGGCCATCAACATCACCTTCCTGAATAATCAGGATTGGGTATGGGGCATTGGCCTCCTGCTTTGCGGTTTATTCTACGCTCTCGCGCTCTACAAATTTGGTGTGGACAAATTCAGAAGAGAAATCATCAATTCCTGCAGCGACATTCAAGTCGGAAAATGGTTCAATTATGCTGTTATGTTCTTCCCGGTCCTGTTGACTATCGTCGTGGGCTGGTGGTTCTACCAGTCCGTCGGTTGGTATCCGGACAGCTGGTGGAATCCATTCCTTACAGAAAGCTTAGGTACGGTTGTATTCCAGGTGGGACTTACTATAGGCGTGTTCTACATGGCAAACAATTGGCTTTCAAACTGGGTCACATCTGATAAACTAATGACTGAAGGCAAATTTGTCGAAGCAGTCGAGGAGGCATAGGAAATGGAGACGACGACTTTAATCTGGATGATCCTGATGCTCGGCGCGATCTTAGGACCGTTTATCTATTTTGCCATGCTGGCCGGCAGTAAAGAAAAAACCAAGACTGAAGAGTAAACCGCTATGGTCGGGTACCACTCCTGAGAGGGATTTGTGGGGCGGTACCCGGCCCTTCATGACGT
>WXFH01000199.1 GCA_009881125.1 Acidaminobacter sp.
GCTAGATTTAGTGTTTACTGGACACTAGTGTCACCATTTATCCAAACTCTTAAAGAGGCGAGCGATCGCCTCTTTTTGTCTTAAATGCGTGGAACTGCTATTGTAGGATCGATTATTCAAAGGTACACTAAAAAGGGTAGAGAGGTGAGAGTAATGATTCAAGTGAACGGCAAGCCTATGGTATGGTCGGAGGGCATGACTGTGTCAAGCATGCTTAAAGAAAAAAATTATATCTTTGCGAAAATAGTAGTCAAAATTAATGGTGTGTTTATACCGGCAGAAAAATACGAAACGACGTCCATTCATGACGGAGATGACGTTAAGGCCATTCATATGCTGGCCGGAGGTTAACCTATAAAAGCGGACTATTGAAACTGGGAGGCATGGACAGATATGGAGAAGCGCTATCAAAGAAATATGAAACTGATGACACAAGATGAGATTGCAGCTTTGAAGGAGAAACGGGTCTGCGTCGTGGGCTGCGGAGGCCTGGGTGGGTATATTGTCGAAATGCTGTCTCGCATGGGCGTAGGAAAAATAACGGCCATTGATGGAGATGTTTTTGACGAAACAAACCTAAACCGTCAGTTGTTGTCTGAAGAAGCGCTGATAGGGTCCTCAAAAGCAGAGGCTGCAAAGACCCGAATTCAAAGAGTGAATTCAGAAGTGGAGGTCGTCGCCAAAGCCGTCTTTTTAAGAGAAGACAATGCAGAGACGTTGATTGCCGGCCATGATGTGGTCGTGGATGCCCTGGATAACATTTCGACGCGCAGAATACTGGAGAAAGCCTGTTCAGCATGTGAGATCCCATTGATCCACGGTGCAATAGCGGGATGGTATGGTCAGGTGACAACCATCATGCCCGGATCCGGCGTCTTTTCAAAACTTTACCCGGAAACGGCTGAAAAGGGCATAGAAACTGAATTGGGGAATCCTTCCTTTACGCCTGCCCTGGTGGCTTCCATTCAGGTCAGCGAAACTCTGAAATTGTTGCTGGAAAAAGGTGAGCCGCTGGTAGGCAGACTGCTTACCTTAAATTTGCTTGACCATGAATACCAAATTTTTGAATTTTAATGACCAGGCCGAAATCGACTACTCGTGTTCTCGGTGAAAGCATCCTGTTGGCATCTCGTACTAGCTGCCTGAACTGACATTTGTTGCCTAAGCGATGCCTCCACATAATCTCCACAGGTCTTTGATAGAATTGAGCCCTGCCGGTATGGATCATCAGATATCCTGGTTTCCTGGGGATCATGGTTGTAAACACTTT
>WXFH01000200.1 GCA_009881125.1 Acidaminobacter sp.
AGAACAAAGACCTTGTCTTTGTCCTGAACCCGGAACCTCTCATCCAGGCAGGTGTTGACCCGGCGAAACTCGAGACCTGGGTTTTTGGAGAAGTGGAAGTCATGGATGAAGCCGGTAAGGCGGTCATGGTGGAAAAGTTCCTGATGGTTTATAGTTTTGACTAATTTGTATTTGTAAAAAAGAGATAGATGAGGAGGCCAACAGTATATGGTCTTCTCTTCCTCTTTTTTGAAGCGTTGATTATTTAAAACAGTTCGTGGTAAGATTGAAGCAGATTTGAAATGGAATTCCATTTCAATACAATTTCAACACAATACAGTGATGATTCGAGACATAGTGTCCGCTGGACCAACACAAAAGCAAAGGAGCGACAGAATCCATGTTGAATTTCAAATACTATAGTCCAACATCTATCATTTTCGGTAAAAATTCCGTCGAGAATCTTGGAGCGCAAATAGCTTCTGATGTCAAGACTGTCCTGTTTCATTTTGGTGGCGGAAGCATCAAGAGGAGTGGCCTTTATGACCAGGTCGTGGGCATCCTCAAGGAAAAGAAAGTAAAGATTGTAGAGCTTGGCGGTGTAGAGCCGAATCCAAAGCTGTCTCTGGTCAGGGAGGGTATTGCACTGTGTCGACAGCACCAGGTGGATCTGATCCTGGCGGTTGGCGGCGGAAGTGTCATTGATTCTGCGAAGGCTATTGGTGTTGGCGTGAATTACGAGGGAGATGTTTGGGACTTTTTTATGGGAAAAGCCAAACCTGAATCGTGTGTGCCTCTGGGCGTCATATTAACAATTCCGGCAACCGGCAGTGAGACCAGTCCCAATTCCGTTGTGACAAAAGAGGAAGGTCTGATGAAGCGTGGTTTGAAGTCGGACTTGATTCGGCCGGCATTCGCAATTTTGAATCCGGAGTTGACGCTGACCCTGCCGGAGGAACAGACCTTCGCCGGGATCATGGATATTTTATCCCACGTTTTCGAACGCTACTTTACAACAACCACACCCGTGGATGTGACGGACCTGATGTGTGAAGGCGTCATGAAGGCGACTATAGAAAACGCCTACAAGCTTCGAAAAAATCCGGATGATTATGATGCTCGGGCTGAAATTATGCTTGCGGGAACAGTGGCCCACAATGGCATCCTGGGTGTTGGCCGTTTAGAGGACTGGGCAAGTCACAGAATTGCCCATGAAATCACTGCCTTATATGGAACGACCCACGGTGTGACGCTTTCAATCATCTTCCCTGCATGGATGAAATACGTGTCTGCTGAGCGGCCTGAAAAGTTCGTTCAATTTGCCCAGCGCGTTTTTGGGGTCTCTCAAGAGGCGTTTGCTGATCCGGCAGAGATTGCCAACGAAGGGATTCGAAGATTTGAAGCATTCCTGACAGACATGGGTTTGCCAAAATCCTTTAAAGAAGCAGATTTGCCTGAGGATCAGCTTGACCTCATGACAGATAAAGCCACCCTCTTTGGTGCTCTCGGAGGATACAGAAAGCTCGAAGCAGCGGATATCAAGGCAATTTATAAAATGGCACTGTAATCATTGGACACTGGTATGGCAGTATGGTAAAATGATGACATCGATTTATCAGCATCAGTTTAATATTGGTATTGACTCAGGCTGCAGAAATTTTGTTCTGCAGCCTTCAAGCATAATCCGGAAAGGTGAGGGCTCTCATGAAAATCATGATCATAGGTGCCGGAAAGTTAGGTTACCGGCTTGCCGAAACCATGATGAACGAACAGATCGACGTTACCCTGGTCGACACTAACCCCAAAACCGTCGAACGTGTACAGGATCATCTGGATGTCCTGGCGATCCTTGGAAACGGCCTCGACATGGAAACTTTAAGAGAACTCAGCATTCAAACCTACGACATGTTGATTGCTGTGACGGGGATTGATGAAGCCAATACTATTATTTGCTCAATTGCGAAAAAGCTTGGGGTTAAGCGGACTATAGCCAGGATCCGAAATCCTGAATATATTCGACAAAAAGAGTATTTGACAGAGGACATGGGGATTGATCACATTGTCAATCCTGACCTGGCAACAGCCCATGAAATGCTTAGGTTTTTAATGAAGGGCTACCATTTCCATACGGGTGACTATGCCAAGGGCAAAGTCACCATGATGGATATCAAAGTCAATCAGCTTCCTGATCTGGTCGGCAAGAAAATAATGGAACTCGTAAATTTTGAAGGATTGCTCATCACAGCCATCAAGAGAGAGGGCGTAATTTTAATTCCGGACGGATCCACAACGCTGAAGACGGATGATTTGCTCTATATTATAGGTAAAACCCACCGCTTGAATGAATTTGTCAAGCGTTTCAAACTTTGTCTGGATGTCCGGCCTGTAAAGGATGTCATGATTTTCGGCGGCGGCAATATTGGGTTCTATCTCGGCAGCCAGCTGCTTCACAATAATGTCAACGTCGTTATAGTCGAGCAGGATCGCGACCGCTGTTTTTATTTGAGCAACAAGCTGCCTGAAGCAGTGGTGATCCATGGCGACGGCACTGATCTTCAGCTGCTTGAAGAGGAATCATTGGCTCAAATGGATGCTTTTGTCGGTGCGACGGGTTATGATGAACAGAACCTGCTCATGGCGATCATGGCGAAGCAAGAAGGTGTTGACAAAACTATCGCGAAGATCTCCCGCTCAAGTTATGTCAATCTTATAGACAAGCTGAATATCGATTTTTCATTAAACCCTATTGATATCACGGTCAGTGAAGTGCTCAAATATGTCCGGGGCGGTTTGATCGTCTCTGTGACCATGCTATTGGAACGTCAGGCAGAGGTCGTTGAAGTCATCGTCAATGACAATCTCGATTGCGTGAACGAGAAAATTAAGGATTTGAGATTACCAAAAGGTATTATTATTGGCGCGATCCTGCATAATCATCAGGTGATCATTCCAAATGGCGAGACGGTGATTCACTCGGGTGACAGGCTTGTCATCTTCAGCCTGAATTCCTCTGTGGAAGCGCTTCAACAATTTATTCGACCAAATGATGGAGGTCTTCTCCGTGAACTATGGAATCGTACTAAAGGTCCTCGGAAAACTGCTGTTTCTTGAATCGGCGCTCATGATGCCGTCGCTGCTCATCGCTCTCGGCCTTGGCGAGCGCGATCTTCGCGCTTTTGTCATAACCGTGGCGATCACTGCGACTGCGGGTTTTGTCATGGGCAGAATCCAGGTAGAGAAACAGAAAATGAAAGTTCGTGAAGGTCTATCCATAGTCACACTGGGTTGGGTGGTTTTCTCGGTGTTCGGCGCGCTGCCTTTTGTATTGTCGGATTCCCTGAGCTTTGTTGATGCCTTTTTCGAAGTCGTGTCTGGTTTTACTACAACAGGTGCCACGGTCGTGACGGACATTGAGATTTTGCCAAAGGGACTGCTGTTCTGGCGTTCACTGACCCACTGGATCGGTGGTATGGGAATTCTGATCTTTACAGTGGCTTTTATGCCAACCCTCGGCTCCGGAACCTTTCATTTGTTTAAAGCGGAATCCCCGGGTCCAACGGCGGATAAAATTGCGCCTCGAATGAAGGATACAGCAGTCATCCTCTATACGACCTATATTGTGATCACACTCATAGAGATCATTCTTCTGAAACTGGGCGGCATGTCCTTATATGAAGCCGCACTCCATACTTTTGGGACTGTCGGTACAGGGGGCTTCTCGACCAGAAATGCCAGCATAGGCGCTTTCAACAGCACCTATATCCACCTCGTCATCGCCGTTTTCATGATGTTCAGCGGCGTGAACTTCTCCTTATATTACAAGGCATTTAAAGGCAAGTGGCATGAGATTTTCCAAAACGAAGAACTGAGATTATATCTGGGCATCATCCTGATGGCAACTCTGGCAATAACCCTCAATCTGAGGTTCAGTGTCTACGATGACACCTGGACGGCGCTCAGGGATTCTTTCTTCCAGGTAAACTCAATTATTACAACAACGGGTTATGCCACAGCAAACTTTGATGTGTGGCCGGATTTCAGCAAAAGCATATTGTTTTTATTGATGTTTACCGGCGCTAGTGCAGGTTCCACGGGCGGCGGCATCAAGATCATCCGGATTCTATTTTTGTTCAAACTGATCAGGCGGGAAATTTCCAAGATCTATCATCCAAGAGCCATGATCCCAATTCGCATTGGGGGCAAAGCCTTGTCGGGCGACATAAATGTGAGTATTGCGAGCTTTTTTGCGCTTTACATTGTAACTTTTGTAGGGGGCACTATTTTAATTTCCCTTGAAGGCCATGGTTTGGTCAGTGCCGCGAGTGCGGTTGCAGCGACCATCGGCAATATTGGTCCTGGGTTTGACTTCGTTGGACCAACACAAACGTATGCCAACTTTAGCATGCCATCCAAAATGCTTTTATCCTTCCTCATGTTAATAGGCCGCCTTGAGCTCTATACGGTCATAGCGCTGATCGTGCCTGGACAGCTTCGCGAAAGGGTTTTTCAGTCGTAGTAGTACATTCCCAAAATAACTGTGAAATATAAAAATGGATTTTAAGCCTGAAATTTGCTTGCAGGTTAAACTTTCTTTTGAACAGAGATTTCTAAAAGATTATGCTAAATCGGTCTGTTGGTTCAGGGTCAGAAATGACACTATAAAGCAAAAATTCATGCTTGATCTGCCCAATTAAAAAGGATGCACGGTTTTCCGAGAAAACTGGGCATCCTTTTTTGTGCTTTGCAAGTTTTGTGAAAATATGTAAGGTCTTTGGGTTCAGCAAAAGGGCTAAGCCCTCCAAGAGGGCAGTGTCGATTCAGCCCCGAAACATTTAGCGAGGGCGGCCAAAAAAGAATGGGGAGGCGAGAATAAAGCCAACCAGAATTCCGGCCCCCGCCTTTAAGTAATCGCCTTGGAACAGATAGATAATACCGAAGATCACTAAAGCTATTCCGCCCGCCAGCGGGGCATAATGTTTGATCTGATTCATGAGAGACGCCTCCATAAATGGTTTTGTGGTCTGGGAAAAGCGCTGATCTGATGTTAACCAATGATTGTCAGTGCTTTTGAGAATTGATTCAGGACTTCGCAGCCGGTTTCCGTGACGAGGACCAGGTCCTCGATTCGAACGCCAAATTCATTTTGGAGATAGATGCCGGGCTCAATGGAGAATACCATACCTGGCTCGAGTAATGCCGTATTAACGGAGGAGACGTCCCCGAACTCATGGACTTCAATGCCAATGGCGTGGCCTGTGCGATGGGTGAAGTATGGCCCATAACCGCCGGCCTCAATAACCTGGCGTGCAGCCGCATCCACATCACAGAACCTGGCTCCTGGGCGAACAGCAGCTATGGCTGCCAGGTTGGCTTGATGCACCAGGTCATACACCCGTCGTGCTTTATCTGAGATGGTTTTGTAGAAAAACGTTCGGGTCATATCCGAGCAGTAGCTGTCCTTGATACAGCCAATGTCGCAAATAATCGAATCGCCGGGCTGAAGCTGTGAATTCCCAGGATCGTGGTGGGGCAGCGCGGCGTTAGCGCCAAAGGCAATTATTGGGGAAAAAGAGACGCCATCTGTTCCCATAATGCGGTAGGTTTTCTTCAGAAGCCGACTGAGTGACAGTTCGGTGCATTCGTCCTCGACAGATGCCGCCAAAAATTTCATAGCTTGATCATTCAGCTCAGAGGCTTTTCTCATTGCGGCCTGCTCGTCGAGATCTTTGATCAGCCGAACAGAATCTGCCGCCAATGAGCCATTGATAAAGGTCGCATGAGGTAGCTTTTCCATAAGCGGAAGAAGAAAGCGCGCCGGCCATGTCTTATCTACACCAATGTCACCTTCGTCGCTTATGAACTCTGACAACAGAGAAATGCTGTCCTCGGTGTCGCTGAAATAGTGTGCCTGAACGCCGTCAGCCTCTTGAAGCTGAACCGGGAAGAGCGCGTTTATAAATAAATGCTTTTCTCCACCTAGGTTCAGGTAAAGTACGAGCATTCTCTCACCGGGGTGGATCCATTCTCCCGTCAGATAAAAAATGGTGGCAGGATCAGAGATGATGAGTTGTTCCATTTGAGTTTGAAGCATATAGCCTATGACACGGTCTAATCTAGACTGGTTCATTCTACCCCTCCATCTTCAGAGATACTATAATTATAACAGGTTGAACAAGGCAAGTGGTACTGATCTTTAAGTCAGGCGTGAAATTTGCCGATGGTTTTGAGAACACCACCTCACACTTGAGTCAACGGTGTTTAAGCGCTTTACTGCTGCTGCAATGGCATTCAGAGTCAGTACTTTAGTGCTGCA
>WXFH01000201.1 GCA_009881125.1 Acidaminobacter sp.
TTGGAGTGAACCGAGTGTGTTTTTTTGACCATAAGATTAAAGAATGCTGCAGAGAAGAAGGTGTGTAAAAAATGCCCTCTTCTTTTTTTGCCGCCATTTTGTTATGGATTTGTTTATACTTTCAAAGAAAAAATGTGGTATGATTTAGTACGAATTTATTGACGAATGGAGAACGAGTATGGAATATGTATTGCTATTGATAGGTTTCTTAATTCTGGTTAAAGGTGCGGATTTTTTTGTTGAGGGATCCTCTGAGATCGCGACGGTTCTTAGAATTCCGCCGCTGCTGATTGGTCTTACCATTGTTGCGTTTGGAACCAGTGCGCCGGAAGCCGCAGTCAGTATATCTGCAGCCCTTAAGGGCACTGGGGATATCGCTGTGGGCAATGTCGTGGGCAGCAACCTGTTCAACGTCATTTTTATCCTGGGGATCACTGCAATGATCCAGCCGCTGGTCGTTGAGCGCCAGACGGTCATCAAGGAGATCCCGTTCGCGCTTCTCGGCAGCGTAGTCTTGCTTGTTCTGATTGCGGATCGCTATTTAATTCAGTCGAGTGCGCTGTTGTCTCGCGGCGACGGGGTGATCCTCCTGACCTATTTCACCATATTTCTCTATTACATCTTTGAGGTGGCAAAAAACAGCCGTGAGCAATTTGAGCTTGATGATCTGGACCCGGCACCGGTAAACGTCCCCAAATATGTGATGTACACAGTAGGCGGCCTCGCCGCCATCATCTTTGGCGGTGACCTGGTAGTCAAGAATGCCATTGTGATCGCTATGGCTTTAGGCATGAGCGAAACTCTTGTAGGTCTCACCATAGTCGCGGTGGGCACCTCGCTGCCAGAGCTGATCACCTCTGTGACAGCCGCCCTCAAAAATAAAAGTGAAATTGCAGTGGGCAACATTATTGGCAGCAATATCTTCAATATCTTTTTTGTCTTGGGTGCCTCTTCAATCATTCATCCCATCGTCGTTGACAGTGCCATTTTGGTTGACGCACTTTTCATGATTGCGTCCACCATAATTTTGTTTATCTTTTCGCATACACACTCAAAAATTACGCGGGGTGAAGGTGCAGCGTTTATGTTGATGTATGCTGGGTACATGGCATATATCCTGATTCGTAATTAGTGTAAAATCCAAGAAAGTACAAGTAGGAAGAATCGGACAAATCATCTAACCGAGGGTGGAATCCATGAGTAAAATGTACCAGCTTTATCTGAATGAAAAGCGTCATTGGCTGGAAATTGTCAGGCGGGCGGAAACAGCAGATCCAAGCGCACATGGTGTACAGGCAGAGTCTGCCCATCAGGCCGCATCTCTGCCGGATCCGGTTCAGCGCTACTTGAAAATGGCAGGTTTTGCGGACCGGCCACTGCCCAAAGCGGGCGAGGTCATCTGGAAAGAGAGCAGGATCAAGTTTGGACCGGACAAGCCTTGGACAAGTCTGAAGACCCTGCAGTTTAACGCGACACCCTCACCGGTTCGAATGGCCTACATGACGACCAAGATGTTTGGCGTTCTTCCTTTTGAAGGCAGAGATCTTTTTGCCGATGGTCAGGGGCACATGCTCGGGAAAATTGCGGGCATGATCCCTGTGTTCGACGACCGGACCAAGGAAATTTCAATGTCCGGCGTTGTGACTGTACTCGCTGAAATTTTCCTGGTACCGGGCTATCTGACAGAGTCATACTTAACCTGGGAAGCAATAGATGAGCATACTGCCAAGGCGAGGCTCACAAATCACAGTCTAGTCGGAGAAGGTATCTTTACCTTCAACGACCTGGGCGAAATGACATCCTTTGTCTCTCACGACCGATTCTATGCGAATCCAAAGGGCGACAACGAGCGCCAAACCTGGACAGCTTACTGTGAGAATTACATAGAAAAGGACGGCGTTCGGTTTCCGTCTACCGTTCGGGCGGTTTGGAGCTTGCCTGAGGGCGAGTTCGAATACTGGAATGGCACCATTGACAGTGTGGTCTACGACATAAAGGATTAAAAGGTGGGCGGTCTATGCAGAGACGTTCAAAATTGGTGGGGCGGTTCGCGCCGAGTCCCACGGGAAGAATGCACCTGGGGAATATTTGGGCGGCGCTGCTGGCTTGGCTTGCAGTCCGGTCCGCTGACGGGGTGATGATTCTCAGGGTGGAAGACCTGGATCCTGAAAGATCGAAAAAATCTTATTCACAGCAGTTGATGAAAGACTTGGACTGGCTAGGCCTGGACTGGGACGAAGGACCGGACTGTGGGGGTCTCTTCGTGCCCTATTATCAGAGCGAGCGTTTTGAACGATATGATGCTGCATTCCGGAGGCTCGTTGAAAACGGTCATGCCTATCCCTGCTTCTGCAGCCGTGAAGAACGAAATGCTGCGAGTGCGCCCCATAGAGGTGAGCAAACCGGGATTATCTCTGATCCGTGTCTGAAGATGGGTTCCTATCAGCGGCAAATTGCCATGGACACCAGACGCCATACCTGGCGGCTGCAAAATCATGGAGAAGAGATTAACTTTTTAGATCTGAATTACGGTGAGTTCCGGCACCGGTTGAACATGGCTCAGGATCATGTGGTACTCAGGCGGTCTGATGGTGTTTATGCCTACCCGCTCGCCGTGGTAGCGGATGATGGGGAAATGGAAGTCAACCAGGTGGTGAGGGGGGCGGATTTGCTGACCTCGACCCCTGTTCAGCTTTATTTGATGGATTTGTTGGGGTACAAGCGTCCGCAGTACGGTCACGTCCCGCTTTTGGTGGATGTTCATGGGCACCGCCTCTCCAAGCGACAAAAATCTTTGGATTTGGGTGCTTTGATCGCCAGTGGCTGGACAGCTGATGGCATTATAGGATTTCTGGCTCACCAGGCCGGCTTCCTGGATGAGATGGAGCCCGTCAAAGCGCGCGAACTGGTGGACCGCTTTGACTGGGGGGTCCTGGGGACGCAGGATGTGATTCTCAGGGAAGAAGACTTAGCGCAGATTAGGCAGAGTCATGATTGACCGGGAAAGTTTTGTGTCACA
>WXFH01000202.1 GCA_009881125.1 Acidaminobacter sp.
GCATGATAATCCGATGATCCGGGTCGAGCGGTACCTCATTGATCAGAAAATCAATCAAGGAATCGCCGCTCTGCGCGTAGTACTGGAGGATGGACAAAGTCCGTTCCTGAAGGTGTCCGCCCGGCATAAGCTGAGCTTCTACAGCGGTCAGGTCTTGGGTGACTTGCTTGTGATTTCTTCTGTGAAAACGGTGGGCTTTTTCTTTCAGATAGTTCATCTGCGCTTTGATGAGCCCGATATTCTTCTCAGAGAGTGACTCGAGGTCCGGACTGATCTCCAGAACTTTTTGAAGGAGGGTTCTGTACTCATCCTCAAATTTCTCTATATAATTGTCAAACAGGGTGTCAATTCTGACCTCATCCCGAAGATCCAGAAGA
>WXFH01000203.1 GCA_009881125.1 Acidaminobacter sp.
TTCTGCCACAGCGTTATCATCTGCTTCTTCAGGCACATCAGACTCTACAGTCGTTTCAGTCATTTGAACCGTTTGATCCACTTCGACTTCTTCTATCGTGATGTCCCCATCCTCATAATCCACTTTAAAACCCATTTGCTCTGCAATAAATCTGAGTGGGACTACGGTTCTGCCGTTCATGGCTTGAGCGGGAACGTCAAGTTGAATAGTACCATCATTGACAACGACTTCTGTTTCTCCAAGTGTCAGAACA
>WXFH01000204.1 GCA_009881125.1 Acidaminobacter sp.
ACATCATGTAGACTGGCTTTCATCAACAATTGAGCCTCTGATTCATCTGAACAATATATACTTATTTTTCAAGGAACGTTCGGTCATCAAGTGCTTATCTAACCTATCTCTATCTTACAAGGGTTGGTAACGCGTAAGGGTTGGTGACGCGGACAGGTTTCGTTTTGGTGACGCGGACAACTCTCAACTTGGGGACAATAGGCCACAAGCCGCGCGGACGGTAACCAATCTGTAACTTAAGGCGTGCACCTCGCTTCGCCCTTAAACACGGGG
>WXFH01000205.1 GCA_009881125.1 Acidaminobacter sp.
GGCCTTTCCGCTCAACACCAGCCGCTTTTCGAATGTAAAATTAGTTTTACTCATGTAAAAAACATACTCCCGAATGTAAAAACCAACCGAAATTTATTCGACGCCCTCAAGTTCCGCTTCAAAGATATATCCCACACCCCGAACGGACTTAATGTATGCCTGGTCATCGTCTCCCAACCTGATCTTTTGCCTCAGCCGTTTGATATAAGCGGTCACCGTATTCTCATCATAATGCTCGCTTTCCCACACTTCGGCCAAGAGCGTTTTTCGCGTGAACACCACGTTGGGGTGGTCAATCAAAAAACTCAAGAGTCTGAACTCGGTGGATGACAGCACAAGCTCCTGATCCCCTTTTAAGAGGCGATGCGCGCTTTTGTTAAAGATAAAGTCACCAAACTTCACCTGGCTGCCCACTCGAACCGTCTCGTTATAGACTTGATGTCTTCTTAATTGTGCCTGAATTCGGGCGATCAGCTCCATGGGATCAAAAGGTTTTGTGATGTAGTCGTCAGCGCCATATCCAAGACCAAGGATTTTATCCGATGATGATGTGTTCGCACTCAGAAACAAAATAGGCACTTTGTAGCGCTGTCGAATCCACTGGCACGTTTCCATGCCTCCCATCTCACTCATATTGACATCCAGGAGCACCAAGTCGACGCGTTCATCCATCAGCGCAATGGCATCCTTGCCATCATAGGCGGTGATGACGCTCATATTGTTGAGCAGGAGAAATTGTTCGACCATTTTGACGATCCGCCTATCATCATCTACAACCAATATTTTTGGCATGACATCACCTTCTTCCTTCAAAATCGTTTAATTCATACCCTTTGGTGACAAATTGGTGACAAAGCAATGATGCTTTCATGACTTTTTAAGAAAATTCGATTTTTCGGTGTATATTAACCCTATCTTATCACAGTTATCAAACTTCATACTCAAGGGAGGCCCCATCATGGAAAAAAGCGTTATCCAGCAGCAGTCAAGCATTACACCGCTCAATCTCATGAAATTGGTCGTTTACAGCGCTATCGGCATTTTTATGTTTTTTATTCCAATCACCATCGGCGAAAAAACCACCATCCCTCTCGATCATTTAGTCACCTACATCACGGCAGCTCTGGGAAGCAGCGCAAAGTTCTATGCGCTCGCTGTCATCATTATGGGGGGCCTTCGTCCATTTATCGTCAAAACCTGGAACAAGGATGCAGTCACCCTGGTGTTCTCCATTTTCAAGCTCATTGGCATAGGCGTCGCGTTTATGGCGGTGTTCAACTTCGGACCGGCGTTTATGTTCGAACCCGACATGGTGCCGTTCCTGCTCAACAAGCTGGTCATCCCGGTTGGCTTGATCGTGCCAATTGGTTCGGTATTCCTCGCGTTTCTGGTAGGCTATGGTCTTCTCGAATTCATTGGTGTCATAGTCAGACCCGTCATGCGCCCGATCTGGAAAACCCCGGGCCGTTCCGCGGTCGACGCCGTCGCTTCCTTCGTGGGCAGCTACTCCATTGGCCTCCTGATCACCAACCGCGTTTTCAAAGAAGGCAAATATACTATTAAAGAAGCGTCTATTATTGCCACCGGTTTCTCAACGGTCTCTGCGACCTTCATGATTATCGTCGCCAAAACTTTGGGCATCATGGACTACTGGAATACTTACTTCTGGGCGACCCTGGTCATCACTTTTATTGTTACTGCCATCACTGTGCGCATTTACCCGCTCAACAAAAAGAGTGATGAGTACATCACTGAAGTTGGCGATCCGGAGCCGGAACTTCATGGCAACCTTGTGAAAAACGCGGTTTCTGAAGGACTCAAAGCGACTAGCCATTCCGTGCCAATAGGCAAAAACATAGTGGACAACCTCAAGGACGGTTTCATCATGGCCATGGGCATTCTGCCAACGATCCTCTCTGTAGGTTTATTCGGGCTGATCCTTGCGAAGTATACGCCGATTTTCGATATCATCGGCTACATCTTCTATCCTTTTACCTGGGCACTTCAAATTCCTGAGCCGATGCTTGCAGCAAAAGCCTCCGCCCTCGAAATCGCCGAAATGTTTCTCCCGGCGCTCCTTGTGGTCGATGCACCAATTATCACCAAGTTTATCATTGCCATTGTGTCCGTTTCATCAATTCTCTTCTTCTCCGCGTCGATCCCCTGCATTCTTTCCACGGAAATCCCACTGTCGCTGAAGGACATTCTCATCATCTGGTTCGAAAGAACGGTATTGACGCTGATCCTGGCAACGCCGGTCGCGTTCCTGTTGTTTTAAAGCCTCAGGCAGACTAAGCTCGATCACAAATCAAGCAATTTCGCCTGTACGGTCATGGAACCAATTCAATAAATTCAGATTTGTTGCTTTGTGATACAATATAAGTGTCTGGAGCTGCGGGTACGACCGCAGTCCAGACACTTTTTCCATTTGAAAAAGATCATCTGCAAAGTGAGGGGTCCCTATGAGCTTGAAGCGTCGACTTGCGCTGATCTTATGCGCGTTGATCATCTTTTTGATGCTCTCCGTCAGTTACTTTTTATACCATAAATCCGCCGCCATCATCAATCAGGACGCAAAACATTACATGGCGGCCCAGCTCGAAAGGACCAAGGAGAATATCGATCTATTACTGGAAATCACACAGCTGGAAACTGAAAATCTTGCAAATGACCTCCAGGTGCGGGGATTTTTAAAAGGAACCCTGTCCAGCGCAGAAATAAATGCTTATCTGTACGACCTGATGGTGCAGCGCGATCCTGCTCACGTGCAGTATATGGATCTGTTTATACTCGATCTCAGCGGACACATTTCAGCCGCGACCAGGGCGGAATTCATGAATCTGGATCTTTCAAGCCGGGACTATTATTTGAACTCAAGACGTACCGGAACCACAGTGACCAGCGATATTTTAATTGCCAGATCAGACGGCTCACTCGTCGTCAATACCGTCAGCCCAATCTATGATGAGAACGGCACGCTGCTGGCCCACGCAGGTATTGCGATTTATGCGAAATACCTTTCAAATGTGGTCAAAACCTTCGAAATGGGACAGAACGGGTATTATATAATTCTAGATTCGGAAAACAGGATCCTCTCACATCCGGATGTCAGTCTCATTGCAACCGAAGCAGACTTTGAGCTTCCTGAGAAATTGCGTACAGACGACCTTGAAAACGATGCGGCTTCCGCTTCTGACCTCCCGGTCATGAAATCCGCCGAGGGTGACAGCAATCTGATGATGTTTAAGCGTATGGCCAGCAATCAATGGATTTTGATCGCAGTGCTGCCCGAAACCGAGCTCCTTGGCAAATCTATCAGCCTGCTTTCCGACGTCATCTTAATTGGACTGATTACGACACTCCTCGCAGTTCTGGCTGCTTTTTATATTTCCGGAAAAATTACCGCGCCCATAGTCGCCATCACCGAGTCCATAGACTCTGCGGCTAGGAGCAGCCAGCGTTTGACTCAGTCCGTCGCCAGTGCCGCTCAACATCTGGGATCCTCTGAAAAGCTCTTCGACTCGGAGGGTTCTGCAAGGATTTCAAATTCCGAAGCCGCTTCGAGTGAAATCAGAAATTTATCCGGTGCCTATTTGAATTTTAAAGCCACACTGAGTGCCATGATCAAGAACTTCAGCCTGGAAAATGAACAGTTGTTAAAGCAGACCCAGTCCTTAACTTCCGCAATTGAAAAACGCAATGATCAAACCGCCCAGTTTGTTTCTGTCCTATCCCACGATTTGAGAACGACGCTGACGCTGATCAAAGGCTACAGCAAGGCGCTGACTTCAGGCCTCAGTGTGGATGAAGACATTCGCCAAAAGTTTTTGCTCGAGATCGTCGAAGGTGCCGAAGATCTGGAGCGCATCACCTCAGATATCCTGGACTCCGCCTATGAGGCGCAGGCCGAGCCAAGGCTTCACGTCATAGAAGTCGACGCTGCTCAGTATGCAGCAAGGATTTTTGAGAACTCCAAACGCTATATCGAGGAGGCTGGGCTGATATTCGAAGGTGTCTGCGAGAACACCGAGGGACTACTTTCCATAGATCCGGTCAAAATCTCGCGGGTTTGGAATAATTTAATGAGCAACGCGGTCAAATACTCCGAAGCCGGCGGTGTCATCCGCATCAAGCTGTACGGCTCAGACAGCCACGTGGTTTTCAGTATCGAGGATCACGGAATCGGTATCCCCGAAGAGGATCAGGCAAAAATATTCGACATGTTTTTCTCCGGGCAGCACAACCGAAAACAAGGCTACGGGCTGGGTCTCTTTATCGCAAGATCATTTTTGCAGGCCCATGGCTCAACCCTTCAGTTTATTTCTGAGAAGAAAAAAGGCACGACCTTTTGGTTTGAGCTGCCGCTAAAGGGATCCGAATAGAAAAGAATAGAATAGAAAAAAGCGGGATGAAATGAAAGTCGACACGAAGCTTAGTTAAGCTTCCGTGGTCATTCATTTCAGATCCCGCTTTTTTTATTCGGCATTCAAAAGCAAATTCTTGTTTTGACACAAGGTGTTCACCACGGTAAAAATAATGACCTTAGCCAGACTCGCAGTGATGTTGTCCTTGTCGAACCGCGGCGATACTTCTGCAATATCAAAGCTGATGACTTTTCCGGATCTGATGAGACGCTTCAAAATCTTCAGCGCAAGCTCCGGATCCAGACCAAGGGGCTGCGGTGCGCTGACCCCGGGTGCAAAGGCAGATGAAAAAACATCAGTGCATACCGTCACATACAAGTGGTCTGTCTGACTTACAAAAGCACCTATAGACTCACTCAGCTGCCAGTGATCCTCCTGAATGAGGTCTTTGGCCAGCTTGTATTTGACGCCCAGCGCATCAGCCGTTCTGAACAGTTCAATGGTATTGCTGCAGCGCTGAACACCAGCGCAATAATACAGAAAAGGCAATCCGCTGGCGGCGTTCAGATCCGCGATCTGCCGGAACATAGTCCCGGAGTTTCCGCCGCTTGGGTAGGGTCTCAGATCAAAGTGGGCATCGAAATTGAAAATGCCTATCCCAGGGCGCGATTCTCCGGATGTCAGAAATTTCTGCAGCCCTTGGTAATGCCCATAAGCGATCTCGTGTCCGCCGCCCAGGAGAATGGGAAACAGATTCAGCCTGAGGAGTCGCTCGACCATCATACCCAGCTGTCTCTGACTTTCCTCCAGATTCCCGTCCTCACATACCACGTCCCCCGCATCAAGCAGCGTAACCGACGGATCGAAATAACACGGCAAATTCGCCAGTTCATGGCGAATACTCTCCGGTCCGTTGACCGCGCCGCCCCGCCCTTTGTTTCTGCGGATGCCCTCGTCAGATTTGAATCCAAGAAAGGCTATGCCAAGGGCACCGTCGCAGGCTCTAACAGTGTCGTCATTCAGATCCAGAAGCCTCACACACTGATGCCATCTGAAGGCGTAATAGTTGTCCTCGCTGTCCACTCTGCCGTGCCACTGATCAAGGTTTTCGAGTGGCTTGTATCGATTCAGCCCCTTGTACATTTACAGTTTCCTCCAGTCTATGTGAAGATAATCCTTTGGAGATACTCTAACAGACAGCTGTCAACAATTCGTCAAAAGATAAATTGGGATGGTGGCAGTTCGCTGACTTTGGGTTGACTATAGGTGACGCGGACAGGTTTTACATTGGTGACGCGGACAGGTTTTAGCTTGGTGACGCGGACAGGTTTTACTTTGGTGACGCGGACAACTTCAAATTTGGTTCCAGAGCATGCGATAACGATTCTCACATTGTAAAGAATAACGATCCATTCGCGCCCGGCACGGGCGCACTTCAAAAAAGGGAAATGGCGCGATAGGCCGAAGTTTACGGAGGCCGCAGCGCCATTTCCCTTCCTTTTTCCACAATTAAAAGCTGTGAAGCAGGCGCCGCAAGGAAAGTCATGCCCATACGACCCCAGCGCCCGCTTCACAGTCTCATTACT
>WXFH01000206.1 GCA_009881125.1 Acidaminobacter sp.
CATCAAACCCTAACTCACGACCGCGCTGACACGCCTTGCCTTTACTTTCTGAATTAGAATCAATGCAATTAAGATTCCAAATCCAACCGCATCCTGATAAACGTTTTCGGTAATCAGCATCACGGCGCCAACAAGGGCCAGCCCTCTGAACAAAATGTTGAGCTTTGCCAACAGGAAGCCTTCCGCCGCAATACCTATCAGGAAAACGCCAATGACTGCAGTTAAAGTGACGCGAAGTGCCACCAGCGGCGATGTATCAATCAACAGTAAAGCCGTATTGAAAACGAACATGTATGGGACTATGAATCCCGCTAAGGAAAGTTTGACTGACTGCAGCCCGGTCTTCATTGGATCTCCGCCGGAAATGCCGGCTGCCGCAAAAGACGCAAGCGCCACCGGAGGCGTGATATTTGCGAACATAGCGAAATAGAAAACAAACATGTGCGCAGCGAGGTCAGGCACACCAAGCTGAACCAGAGCCGGCGCAGCCATTGTAGCCGTAATCAGGTAGGCAGGAATGGACGGGAGTCCCATGCCCAGAATCATGCAGGTCACCATAGTCAATACCAGCGTTGCCAGAAGATTTGTGCTGCCAAGCTGGATAATGGCATTCGCCATATTTAAGCCAAAGCCAGTCAAGCTCACAACCGCAATAATTATGCCTACGACCGCACAAGCGACTGCAACGGAGACTACAGAACGCGTGCCCTCTTCAAAGGCGTCAAGAATATCTTTGACACTCATCCTGGTTTCAGGTCGGAACATGCTGACCACAATGGTGACGACTATAGTGCAGAATGCTCCAAAGATGACGGTTGTCCCACTAAAGAGAAGCATATAGAGGAGGAACACTATTGGGAGCAGCAAGTGACCACGGACCTTCATGACGTCTTTCACTCTCGGCAGATCCGCTTTTGGGATCCCCATCAACTGATCCTTTGAAGCCCGGAGCTGCACCTGAACGAGTATGCCAAGGTAGTATAAGAGCGCCGGAATTGCGGCACTGACTACAATAACGCTGTATCGGACACCCAGCATTTCGGCCATAATGAACGCAGCCGCACCCATGATTGGCGGCAAAAGCTGTCCGCCTACAGACGAAGACGCTTCAACTGCGCCTGCAAATTCCTTTGTATAGCCGGTTTTCTTCATAAGCGGAATTGTAAACGCACCCGTCGTAACGACATTGGCCACAGCGGATCCGTTGATACTTCCCAGAAAACCGCTGGCAATAACCGCTACTTTTGCAGGACCACCTTTTGTATGCCCGGCAAGTGCAAGGGCTATGTCATTGAAAAACTGGCCCATTCCGGATTTGTTCATAATGGCGCCAAAGAGAATAAACAGGAATATGTAGCTCGCTGCGACATTGACAGAAGTGCCGTAAATGCCTTCGGTGTTAATGAACGCATGATTGACCAGATTTGCCCAGGTATAACCGCGATGCATAAAGATGCTTGGCATGGATTGCCCAAACAAGCCGTAGGCCAGAAACAGACCGCTCAAAATGACCAGCGGCAGCCCGGAAATCCGTCTGGAAGCCTCCATGACCAGAAGTATAAGCATGGTCCCCATGATGACATCCATGGTGTTCGGCATACCCATTCGGTTTATAAAGCCGGCATAGTCGGTCCAAATATAAACCACTACCGCCATGGACAAAACAGAAAACACATAATCATACCAGGCCATCTTTGATCTGCTGGATTTTTTCGTAGCCGGATACAGCACAAAGGCCATGACCAACATCATGCCCACGTGGAGCGAACGGTGCAGGTGCGTCGCAGGATAACCTATGAACGAAGTAATAAAATGATAAAGTGCTATGCCGATGGCGACCCAATACACTAATTTCTCAAAGGACTTATTTCCAAACTTTCTTGTTTTCGACTCTTTGTCAAATTTCTCGAGCAAATTTGTTTGAAGTTCCTCTACTTGACCATCTATATGAGTCAGCGATTCACTAGCCATGTATTCAACCTCCTTTTTACTTCCAGTTTTAAGGGTTGATGATGGGGCAAATCCGGCCCGGATGCGACCTTTTGCCCATTCAAAACAATCGAGGATAGTGCGGTGTTGGAATGGATCCAAGAAATGTATTCAAACCGTTCGTCAAGATCACGCATGACTACGATCCCATTTTCGACAGAGGTAATCCCTTTATTCTCCGGTATACCGGCCCCAAAGCCGGCTACATGAATTTCAACCAACAAGAGCCCGTGATCTGCTTGAATCCTGTAACGCTCATTCCACGGAATGTGTTCAAAGGAATGAATCCAGTTATACTCAAGCACATCACCCGCTTCCACAGGGAGTGTTGCAAATTTTTCGCCTGTCTGCTGGTTATATATGATGAGTACAGGCTGATTGAGATAGAGTAAGGCTCCAATCAAAAGCAGCAGTGAGACTATCGCACCAAGGATGATCAAGCCCTTGCGATGCAAGGAAGTCAGGTGTGACTTCCCTGCATCGGACTCGATCGACCATACTATTGCATTACTTGATTCCTTGTTCTTCATAATATTTCAGCGCTCCCGGGTGGAAAGGAATATCGACGCCGATGTGTGAGTTTTCAAGGGAGATATGTTCCGCAGCGGTTGCGTGAGAAGCCTTGATATCATCAATATTTTCAAAGATGCCTTTTGTCAGATCGTAGACCACTTCATCCGGAAGATCCTTTGACACCAGCATGATGTTGCGCACGGTTGCTGTTGTGACGTCAGAAGACGTTCCGTAAACATCGGCAGGTATTGTCGCTTCGACAAAGAACGGATATTTTTCAATCAGATTTTTAAGGCCTTCGCCTTCAATAGGAACGACGACGATATTAGCCGCAGTGCCCAGCTCCATAACGGTTGCATTCGGAATGCCGCTGGTGACAAAGACAGCATCCACTTGATTGTTCTTCATTTGATCAATGGCTTCGCCATAGTTTAAGTAATCCACTTTGCTGTCTTCATAAGTCATGCCATGAGCTTCATACATCATTCTTGCGTTGAGTTCAACGCCTGAGTTTGGCGCGCCAACACCGACACGCTTTCCTTTCAGGTCTTCGAACTTCGTAATACCGGTCTTATCGGTTGTGATCAGCTGAACGTAGTTTGGATAAAGTCCCATCAGGCATCTGAGGTCTTCCGCGGCAGGCTTGCCTTCAAAAGCGCCAAACGCGCCATAGGCTTGGGCTACAGAGTCTGACATAGTAATCGCGAGCTCTGCGCCGCCGGTCAATATTAAGTTAATATTTTCAACCGATGCCCCAGTGGACTGTACAGAGGACTTGTACTCCAGCTTGTTTTGGAAGACGCTTGAAAACGCGCCGCCAATTGGATAATACAATCCGCTGGTTGGGCCAGTCGCAACTGTGACGAAATATTGACTGCGGTCGAGTTCAGTGGTTTCGGCAGCAGGCTGCTCTGTTGTCGCCGGAGCTGCAGCCTCGTTGCCGCTGCATCCAGCCAGGAGTGAAGCAGAAAGAAGAACAAGGGATAAGATCAAAGACCATTTTTTCATTGACATTCAATACGCCTCCCAATTTTCTTGATGCACTCTTAATTCGCAAGTGTCATGCCAAGTGCTTGCGTTCAAAATAATAAAATCAATTCTTCACTATTTTTTCCAGAATCCTTGCCCTGCAATACTTTCAATGATTTCAAAGCAATGTCAAGTTTAAAAGAATCTTATGAAGCTTATGAATAAGGCAATAATTGCACTAAAAGCCATCAAAAAAAGCGGCAAAAAATGCCGCATGGTATTTTTTGCCGCTCTTTCAACGGCTAAGAATCATTCTTTATCGTTCAATCCATAATCATTGATTTTATTTCTGAGTCCGCGTTCACTGATCCCGAGCATCGCTGCAGTTGCTTTTTTATGCCCTTTGTTTAAAACAAGTGCCGCGCTGATCAGTTTTCGTTCCGCTTCCTGGAGCGTCAGCCCCACCAGGCTTTCTGTGCCCAGACGCGCTCCGAGCGCCAGGTCCAGGGTGTCTGTGACGTCGAGTTTGTTGGATCTGACTTCAATCGGCAGATTTTCCACCTCTATGACCTCTTCTCTGGCCAGCAGGACAGCGCATTCAATGATATTGGACAGTTCCCTGACGTTTCCGGGATAATCATAATTCAACAGGCAGGTTTCGGCCTCCTTGGAAAATCCCCTGACCGTCTTCCCCATTTCCGAATTGTACTGTCTCAGGAAATGCCGGAATAGCAGCGGCAGATCCTGTCTTCGTTCCCTGAGGGGCGGCAGGTTGATCTCAATGACATTCAGCCTGAAATACAGGTCCTGCCTGAACCTGCCGGATTCCACCATTTTCTTGAGGTCCTGATGTGTCGCTGCAATGACCCGAATGTTTAATTTTACCTTCTGATGCCCGCCCAGTGGCGTGTATTCCTTCTGCTGAAGCACGCGCAACAGTTTGGCCTGTAAAGAGAACGGCATGTCGCCTATTTCGTCCAAAAAAATTGTACCTTGGTTGGCGTATTCGAATTTTCCCGTTTTATCAGCCACCGCGCCCGTAAAGGTACCTTTTTTGTGTCCAAAAAGCTCCTCTTCCAGCAGCGTCTCAGGAATCGCGGCGCAGTTGATTTCCACAAAGTTGCCCTGCCGGCGCTTCCCGGCGTCATGGATGGCTTTCGCCACGAGCTCCTTGCCCGTACCGCTTTCTCCGCTGATCACCACGCTGGAGTCCACGTCCTTCAGTTTATCGATCAGTTCAAATACTCTCTTCATGGCAGAACTTTGGCCGATGATTCCCTGATACACAAACCGAGCATCCGGCGCTCCGCCATAATCGACAGTCTCTCGTGATTTGCGAAACTCAAGGGCCTGAACAACGGATTCCTCCAGCACATCCAAATTGAGCGGCTTGGTCAGATAGGTAAAGGCGCCTTTTTTGATGGCATCCACCGAAGAGACAATCGAACCGAAGGCCGTCATAATAATGACCTGAATGGATGCGTCAATTTTTTTGATCTCGTTCAGGACGTCAATCCCGTCAACCAAGCCAATTTTCAGGTCCAGCAGGACCACATGAAAGCTCTCCCGCTGAATCATCGAGAGACCGAGGGCAGGGTTTACAGTGGATTTGACTTCATACTTGTCCTCCAATAAGAAACACAGCGATGAGCAGATGTCCGCTTCGTCATCAATGATCAGGATCTTCTCTTTCAACTCGCATCACTCCCAAATTCAAGCGCTATGGTGGTTCCCACATGTTTTGTGCTCACAATCTGAATGGTGCCCCGATTGTCTTCGATAATCTGTTTCGAGAGTGGAAGTCCAATGCCGCTGCCTTTTGTCTTTGTCGTATAGAAGAGTTCGTAAACGTTTTCCAGTTCATCAGGTGACATGCCAATGCCGTTATCCTCGATTGAGATTTTTACGTGACCGACGCCGTTTGTGGCGTGGAGTCGGATCCAGTGACCATCGGCCGCCTGAGTTTTTTCACGCTTCTCGTTAATGGCGTCAATAGCGTTGAGGAGCAGGTTGATGATCACTTGCTTGATCTGGTCCTTGTCCACGTGAATATAGAGGTTTGCGTCCGCGCTCATGTCGAAATCGATCCCCTTGCTCGTCGCCGTATGACGAAACAGGAGCATGCAGGATTCCAGGAGCTCGTGGACCTGGACGCGCTGCGGGTTGCGACTTTTTGGCCTGACGTAGTCGATCAGGTTTTCGATCAGCCTGCTGACGCGCTCCACTTCATTGGGGACCACCTGGACGAGCTGCTTCTGGAACGCTTCGTTGTCCTTTTTTCTGGGCAGCAGATCGACGTAGGCCTTTATGGACGTCAACGGGTTTCGGATCTCGTGGGCAATGCCTGAAATCATCTGGATCAGCGCTCTGTTTTTCTCTTCTTCGGCAATCTGCTCGCGAAGGATTTTTTCCTGGGTGTAATCCTCGATGGTGAGGATCGCGCCGCGCAGCTGCTGCTCATCATCCTTCAGCGGATAGATGAAATAGCGCAGTGCCCAGCGTCTGCCTGCGGCGGAATAGTCCATTTCCTTGCCCATCAGGCTTTCGCCTTCGTTCAGGACGTTTTCCAGGTTGCCTTCGAGCATTTTGTCGAAGGGCGTCAGGGTGAAGACCTTCTCTCCTACGGGAATCTGGCTCAGGCCGCAGAGCGCCAATGCGGGCTCATTCATTGTCGATATGCGGCCGTCCCTGTCCACAATAGTGATGCTGCGGGGGCTGCTCTCAAACATAAGGTCTTTCAATTCGGTGGCGTTTCGGATTTCGATGATCTTGCGCTCAAGCGCCTCGTTGGCGCTGCTGAGTTCGCGGGTTTTGTCATTGACTTTTCTTTTGAGTTGGATGCTGATATAACCGGCTGCGGCAGCGATAAAGAACACTGAGACTATGAGCAGGGCCATAATCAATAGGTTTCTTTCAATGCGTCTCTGGTTTTCGATTGCTTTGTCATTAATCCAGGCATTATAAATTTCTTCATAGGCGCCGCTCAGTTTGAGATCCCTCAGTGAAGCGTTGAGTTTTTGCAGGACGCTTCTCTTGGAGGCATCCATTCCTAAATAAAAGTCCACCGGCGTTTCAAAGCTGTTGCTGATGGTATACAGGTGCTCAATGTTGTATTTGTCCAGCATGTACTCAGCGACATGGCGCACGCCAATCATCATGTCTGCTCGATTCATGATCAGAAGCTCAAAGACGGCCTGCTGGCTGAAGGCTTGGTTGAAATTGGCCTTCTTGACGTTTTTGACAAATTCAAACTCCACTGAATCTCGTTCCACAGCGATCAGCACTGGCTCGATGCCGAGTGCGGTCTTGTATTGCTCAATTTTTTCGTCCAGGGCAATAATGGATATGGTTGAATTGACAAGGCTATCACTGAACTCCATTTGCTCTTCAAATTGGCTGGAGTAGCGGATCCCCAGGATTCCGTCAATTTCTTTTAGTTTAAATCTTTCAACGCTTTCGTTATAGGGCATTGGAATCAGGTCGATCTTGAGTTCGGCATTCTCAGACAGAGTCTGGATTAAGTCGAGATTGAAGCCTTTGTAGACCCCCTCTTCGAAAAATTGATAAGGCGGCAGACTGGGATCGAAGGCTATTCTGATTCTGTCTGAGGCATTATCATCTGCGGACAGCGCTGCATCTGATCTGGTCCCGGGGGTTATGAGAATAAATATAATAAGCACGAGAACTATGCATAACCTCTTCAAGCCCATACCCTCCAATCTTTGAGATGACAGTCTCATTGACGTCTTGTTGAGAAATCTCCCACAGCCCTTATTATATGATAGTTTTTGGGGTTTTAATAAGGCTTCGCTGAAATTTTGTTGAATTTATGGATGAGAACCATTCTCGCAAGCTCTGGCACTGATTTCAAAGTTGTCCGCGTCACCAACTCTAAAGTTGTCTGCGTCACCAACTTTAAAGTTGTCCGCGTCACCAACTCTGAAGTTGTCCGCGTCACCAAAAAAAACTA
>WXFH01000207.1 GCA_009881125.1 Acidaminobacter sp.
GAGGGGAATGACGCATGGATCTTCAGAAAAGAACGCCTCAACCTCCTGAGTTGCTTGTGCTGCTTGATTTGTCCTGTTCGCTTTCAACTTTTTTCCTCCTCGCACGGCACCATAAGTCTGAGACTTTTCATTTATACCCACAAGCATCGGAAGAAAAAGCAGCCCTGTTAGAGTTCGGGCTGCTTCTGTTCATTCGTAAAAATTATTCCGGAACTTTTGTCCCCATGTTACAAATACATTATTATCCCAGCCCCCAACCTGTGAATTTCCCC
>WXFH01000208.1 GCA_009881125.1 Acidaminobacter sp.
TGGATTCATTTGACGCATCCAGTGTCGGCAAGACCAGATCTGCTGTCATAAGTGCCTCTTGGACGACCTCATCATATAGCAGCGCACCATTGGTAATCACCGCAACCGGCTTATCGCTCATTTGCTTCAGCCCGCGTATCAAGTTATCCAAATCCGAATAAAGTGTTGGCTCTCCCTCACCCACAATGGTGATGACGTCAAACACAGTACCACTTTCAATTACAGCCTTCGCCTCGTCCAACATGACCTCCACCGGGAAGAAATTCTGCCTCGCGTTTGTCATGTGGTCCGTCCGGCCCAACTGGCAGTAAACACATGAGTAATTGCATGTTTTCTTTGGAATAGGGCTGACACCCAGCGACAACCCAAGCCTTCTCGAAGGGACCGGCCCATAAACATATTCAGGTGTTTTCATGACACACCTCGCTTTCGGAAATGCGAATAGATGTCAGCAGACTTCTTAATAACCGAGACTTTTTTTAAAGAATAATAAACAGAAACAGACATATCTATTGAAATTTCATTACCGTCCGCGTCCCCAAGTTGAGATCCGTCCGCGTCCCCGGTTTTCAAAATCC
>WXFH01000209.1 GCA_009881125.1 Acidaminobacter sp.
AATTAATTATATCTTTTTTGGACTAAGCCAAAAAAAATCCGGCCACATTGGCCGGACAAAACAAACTCATATTTATTTCCAAGATTTGAACCCCAGGACTATCCGTCGCATTTTTCCACTCCTGTCCCGTGTTGGTTTGGAACACAACCGGCCAACTTCACTGTTAAGCTGCCAATAGCAGAGAGGGCAAGTACAAGATAGAATACCATGAT
>WXFH01000210.1 GCA_009881125.1 Acidaminobacter sp.
GTGGCTTTGGCGGCACTTGAGGCTTTACCCCAGCCTCAGCGGCTCTTTGCCCGGCTGCACTCGCTTGCGCTTCAACAGGCTCCCCCTTTGAAACTGCTTTGTCCATTTTTGTCGATTGTGACTGTGCCGCTCTATTTCCAGGAGCTCCTTCGTGCACACCTGACTCCTCAGCCAATTCAGAGTGAATCGTGAATTCAGGAACATTCGGTGCGTTTTCTGATCCATGCAGCCCTTCATTGAATTCTTCCATAGAATTCTGCTTGTTAGCTGCCGCAAGTTCTGAAAGTGCCGCTTTCAATTCGGGCGACAGTTCTTTCCTGGCGTGTTGGGGTTCAGTCTCTA
>WXFH01000211.1 GCA_009881125.1 Acidaminobacter sp.
TTCCCGGCTCAATACGAGCAATTACGTTTAATGCACTCAAGCGATTGAACCGCCGTATACCGAACGGTACGTACGGTGGTGTGAGAGGACGGCTACTCAACTAATGGGTAGCCTCCTACTCGATTATTTTACAGATGAGAGGAGTTTTATAAATGATTTACAAGTCGCTAATTGACATGATTGGTCACACACCTGTTATTAAATTGAACACTCTGCCCGCATCAAGCGGTGCTGAGGTCTATGTCAAACTCGAGGGAAAGAATCCTGGCGGGAGCATAAAAGACAGAGCTGCCCTCGGAATGATTGAGGATGCGGAAGCGAAGGGCGCTCTTAAATCGGGAATGACTATTGTCGAACCTACCAGCGGCAATACCGGAATTGCTATAGCCATGATAGGTGCACTAAAGGGGTACCGGGTCGTCATCATTATGCCTGAGACCATGAGTGTAGAGAGAAGAACCATTATGAAGGCCTATGGCGCAGAAATAATTTTGACAGAAGGTTCAAAAGGCATGAAAGGCGCCATTGAAAAAGCAGTTTCATTGAGAGAGGAAGACCAAGGGGTGTTTATTCCCAGCCAATTTTCCAATCCTGCAAATGCCGAAATGCACTATAGAACTACAGCACAAGAGATCATGAGTGATTTTGAGCGTTTGGACGTATTTGTTGCAGGTGTTGGGACTGGCGGAACCATCAGCGGTGTGGGAAAACGCTTAAAAGAAGAGCGCCCCGGAATCAGAATTGTAGGCGTAGAACCTGCCAAATCCCCTGTCATCAGTGGCGGACAACCAGGACCGCATAAAATTCAGGGCATTGGCGCGGGGTTTGTGACAGATTTATACAATCAAAGTGTCGTCGATCAAATCATGACAGTCGAGGATGAAGAAGCATTTGAATTTGCCAACAGACTCGCCAGAGAAGAAGGCTTGTTCCTAGGGATCTCTGCAGCGGCCAACATCGTTGCGGCACTTAAAATTGCAGCAGAGCTCGGACCGGACGCAAAAGTGCTGACCGTAGCACCTGACAGTGGCGACAAATACCTGTCTATGAATGTATTTCAGGGGTGATGAGACATGTTTAGAAAGATTAAGTCCTATCTTGATACAGTAAGAGATCGTGATCCGGCAGCGCGTTCCTATTTGGAAGTCATTTTTCTTTATCCGAGCGTCCATGCAGTTGGATTATACCGGATTGCCAATTGGTTATTCCGCCATAAAAGGTTTTTCTCAGCACGATTCATTTCTCAGTTTGCCAGATTTATCACCGGAATCGAAATTCATCCGGGAGCGACCATCGGCAAAGGCCTGTTTATTGATCATGGCATGGGTGTCGTTATTGGCGAAACCACTGAGATTGGCAATTATGTGACGCTATACCAAGGCGTGACACTGGGCGGAACCGGTAAGGATAAGGGAAAGCGGCATCCGACTATTGGGGATGATGTTGTTATTGGCTCAGGGGCTAAAATTTTGGGGCCAATCACCGTGTCTTCCGGGAGTAAAATTGGAGCCAATTCAGTCGTGCTGCACAACGTGGAGTCATTCTCGACGGCAGTGGGGATCCCGGCCAGAATGGTGCGCAAAGGCCAGGTCATTGAGATAGACAAATATAAAGAGGCGCATATTTACAATCATATGGTGATCTAAATAAATGAGCTGCTGCAAAATCCAACTTTCGGATTTTGCAGCAGCTCATTCTTATTCTACTTATTAAAGGTTTTAATTTCGGAAAGTTCGAGCCTGACCAGTCGACCGCGATCATAAAAAAGGCTTTTTCCACTGGAAAGTTTGTTGTGTTCATCAGATAATTTTAATGGGAATTGCAGTCGGTAATGCATGCCGTCTTGTTGAGCGGCGTAGATTGGGCTTAATGTGCCGCGATGTAGTTCTATCAACTGTTTTGAAAGATACAGGCCAAATCCTGCCCCCTCTGACTTTTTTGCAAACTCTGAAGTCAGCTGGTGATACTTGAGAAATGCATTTTGCACAGATGCTTTTGGGATACCAATACTATTGTCTGCATAATCCAACACAGCGGTCTGATCCTCGCATTTCAACTCCAAAAGTATTCTTGTCTTACCTTCG
>WXFH01000212.1 GCA_009881125.1 Acidaminobacter sp.
GGGTCCCATCTGTGTGGGCAACTGAGCCGCTGCGGTTAGAAAAACAACTTTCTCGTTATTGATATCAGCCCATGATCCTTCATAGTTAACAGCGGCGAAAATGACGAGGAATAATAAACAGCGTGTGAGGATTCTCAATCTGCCCCTCACTTCCTCTCTTACTCTTATAACTCTTGTGACTCATTGATTTCTTGTGACTCATAGATTTCTTGAACATAACGATCTGTTAATAAAGCAGTCTCGGTAAAAGTTCATTCAGCATTATGATGGCTTCTTCTGGCGACTGACCGTTTTGAAGTGTCAGATGCACCTGAGATTGGAGCAGAAGAGAGAGCTCGTCGTAATTTGCTACCTTTGGTCTTGGTCTGGACTGGTTGAAATAGTCAAACATGTCATCCAGAAAAGGCATGCGTCCCAAGACCTCTTCGTCTGAGTACAGTGCGACTCTGGATGGGATGTAGTTATACTTTAAATTCATTAGTTTTTCATTTTCATAAGTTGTCAGGAACTTGATCCACTCGACAGCTTCTTTCTTATGTTTGGATTCCTTGGAGACCATATACATCCATCCGCCAAAAGCACCATAGGACGGTTGGCCGGGTTTCAGGCTGGGAAGTGGAGCCACTGCGATTTTGTCTTTCAATTCCGGCGCTTCAGACAGTTTGCGCCAACCTGTTGGCCAATCTCTCATGAAAAGCAGGTTCCCTTCAATAAATGCCGCCCTGAGATCTCCGCTTGAATAGTTCAGTGTATCTGCAGAAACGATCTTGTCTTTGTGAAGCATGGACTGCATGAGCGTTAGTGTTTCATCCACACCATCTGTGTCGAAGCGATAGGGGGTTTGATTGGTATCAAGATCATATCCGCCGGACCACAAAATTTCAAAGAAACTGCATGTTAAACCTTCAAAATTTTTCCACGATGCAGCAAAACCGTTCAGTTCTGGTTCTTGAGTTTTTATGGCAAGTGCAGTTTCGCTCAATTCGGAGTAGGTTTTCGGAACCTTATAATTATACTTCTCCAACAAGTCTTTTCTGTAAAACAAGACACCGGAATCAATTCTGTAGGGGATGCCGTATAGCATGCCATCCACAGTAGCGGCATCAATAGCGCTGCTGAGGTATCCCTGAAGCTCATCATCACTGAAGAATGGATCCAGATTCGCCACCCATTCAGATTTGACAAAAATTGAAGGCCAGGTGACATCTGCATCAAAGACATCAATAGAGTCTTGCTGCGTAGACAACTTGTTGCTGATTATGTCGTACTTGTCATTCGTGTCATCCGGAAGCTGCACATAGTTGATTTTAATACGTGGATGGACTTCTTCAAAAGCAGTGATGACTTCCTCCATAACCCCAAGTTTGTCAGGGTGAGCATAAAATTGCAGTGTCACTGTACGGTTTAAATAGTAATAAAGATTTACCGATATGGCTGAAACAAGAATTAAAGCTAAAAGGATGAGGTGATTTCTTTTCATGAATTTGCGACGCTCCTAGGGCAAGATTGGTTTTCGATCAAGCGGGCTTGACAGTACAATGGTGGTTCGGGTGTTGCCGAGCTGTTGAATGCGATCAAGCAATTTTTCGAGCTCAATAGTGTCAGACAGAAAGACTTTGATTGTCATGCAATCCTCGCCAGTCAGATGATGACACTCTACAATTGCAGGATCATTCTTGACAAGATGCAGAAATGCTTTGTGCTGATTGACCATCATTTGAACATTGATGATCGCGAAAACGCGTTTTCCCAGTAATTTTGGATCCACGACGGCAGCATACCCTTGAATGATACCAGACTCTTCAAGGCGTTTGACCCGTTCGCTTACAGCTGGCGGCGACAGTGCGACGAGATTGCCGAGTTCTTTCATGGAAATGCGGCCGTCAGTCTGCAAAATTTCAAGAATTTTAATGTCAGTTGAGTCCATGTTGTGCCTCCTTAAAAAACGAAGGAATATTTGAAATTACCTAATTAATAAAAGTCATCACTATATTATCACTTTTCAAATCAAATGTACATTAGGCAAATCGGGTGATAATATCTAGTAGAAGAGTGTTTTTGATTTTGTTGAGGAGGCAATAATGTTATGACCCCCGTTAAAATAACTGAAACTGTATTGCGAGACGGACACCAATCCCTCATAGCGACGCGCATGAAAACGAGTGAAATGGAGCCTATACTTGAAAAAATGGATACCGTAGGCTATCACGCCATGGAAGTTTGGGGTGGCGCCACTTTTGACGCATCACTTCGATTCCTCAACGAGAACCCTTGGGATCGTTTGAGACTGATTCGTAAGCGTGTTAAAAACACGAAGCTTCAAATGCTGCTTCGCGGTCAGAACTTACTTGGCTACAAAAACTATCCGGATGATGTTGTCAAAGAGTTTGTTAAGCTTGCCGTTTTTAATGGAATTGACATCATTCGTACTTTTGACGCGCTCAATGATTTGAGAAATATTGAAACCGCGATTCTTGCCACCAAAGCTGAAGGCGCTCACGCGCAAGCGGCAATTTCATTCACGGTTTCACCTGTGCATACCATTGAGTCTTTCATCGTACTGGCAAAAGATATGGTTTCAATGGGCGCAGATTCCATTTGTATCAAGGATATGAGCGGTTTGCTGACACCATACACTGCATTTGACCTTGTCAAGGGACTGAAAAGCAGTGTGGATGTCCCAATTGAAGTTCATTCCCATTGCACCAGCGGCTTGGCTGATATGACCTATATGAAGGCTATTGAAGCAGGTGTTGACATCATTGACACTGCAATTTCTCCTTTTGCTCTGGGGACATCTCAGCCTGCGACTGAGGCTATGGTCGCCATGCTGAACGAAACTGACCGCAAGACAGGACTGGATCTCAAGATCCTGAATGACGTGGCGGAGCACTTTGCGCCAATGCGTGAAAAAGCCCTTGAGACAGGTCTTATGGATCCCAAAATCTTGGGCATGGACATCAATACTTTGGTTTACCAGGTACCGGGAGGCATGCTGTCCAACCTCGTTTCACAATTGAAACTTCAAAATGCACTTCATAAATATAATGATGTTTTAAAAGAAGTGCCGCGCGTCAGAGAGGATTTGGGTTATCCGCCTTTGGTGACGCCAACGAGCCAGATTATTGGCACTCAAGCCGTACTTAATGTCATCACCGGAGAGCGCTATAAAATGGTGCCAAATGAAGTTAAAGCCTATGTCAAAGGGATGTACGGCAGACCGGCAGTCCCTATCAAAGAAGAGATCATACGCAAGATCATCGGGAATGAAGAAGTGATCACCTGCAGGCCGGCGGACTTGCTCGAGCCAGTTTTGGAAGCCAAAGAAAAGGAAATAGGCATGTATATTGAAAGTCCTGAAGATGTCCTGACCTATGTTCTGTTTCCTCAGGTTGCCCTTGACTTCTTCAAGCTTCGCATGGCAGAGAAATATAGTATAGATAATACGTTGGTTGACAGTGAACAAAATGTTTACCCTATCTAAATGAGAAGTGAAAAGAAAATTGGTAAAGCAGAAGTTGGAACTCCTGACTGACGTTGACACCAATTTTCTTTTTCGTTTTTGACTCGTATCAATTTCAACGATTCGTTTTATTGGACATTTTTACTGAAGCGTTTCGAAGGACTTAAGTGTATAATGAAGGCAGGAGGTGAGCGCTGTGATCGAAATCCATCCTCAAGCTCTTTCGTATATTAAGACAGCTGGCAAGAAAGAGCTGGTCGTATACAGAACGACTGAAGGCAGCTGCTGAGCTATTCACGATCTGACCCTGGTCAGGGTTGGCGGACTGCGTCAAGGTGAAGCAGAACTGTTTGAAGCAATCGAAACTGAGGGGATAACTATTTGGTTTGATACAACCCTCGAACTTTCAGATCACGTTATGATCAAAATGGCAGATTACGCATCAGATTTGCCGGATCGCGATCTGGTCGCAGACGGCGTATTTTAGAAATTTATTGAAAGCATGGGGGATCATATGGCAGGAGAGAAAAAATCGGATCTGACACCGCAGGAAAAGAAGGCCAGGCGTGCCCAAGCCAGAGCGCAGGAAACTCGGGCGCGTCGTGCAGAGCGCGAGGCTATGGCTATGGAAAGATGGGCTGTCATGCGGCAAAAGGGTATGCGCCATTACGTTATCAAACAAGGTCTGATTACCTGGACCTTGATGACCAGCCTCATCTATATTCTGCTTCTTGGTGTATCATTAAAATTTAAATTTACTTCAGAGATCCTGCTTCAAGTTGGAATGGCTGTTTTTTTCTTCGCTATAGGCGGGGTGCTGTTTGGCACTGCCACCTGGTATCTTTCGGAGTCGCGATACAAACGTCATTTAGCGGAAAAGGAACGTCTCAGAACACTGAAAAAAGGCAAGAAATAATCTCAATAGATCTGGGAAGCTGTTGTCGTGGAAGTCGTTATAGGCGCCATGTCAACAGCTTCCTTTTAATTTATAACTATAATGGAAAAATATGGTTGACGAAATAGAAAATTATGGTAGACTAAAATCAAAGAACAATGCAAGGGGTGGTCTATATGGTGGTGTGCCTATTTTTTCCGGACGAGGATTATCTGGCTGCAATAGAACAGGCCTGTCTTTCGTCTGGCCTGGTTTCCTGGAGAATCAGGCTGTTTACTGAGGAAATACTCTGGCGGGCAGCCGTGCAGGCTGAAGATTTTTCGGGTGTAGCGGCCGGACCGCGTACCGCTCTTGAAAATGCCGCGCTGGGCAAGGGTGCTAAAACGCTCGTGTTGACTGAAGCCTTCACACCGGCAGAAAATGAGCTCTCGATTTTTGAGCCCATCGATGCGTTCAACAGAGCTATACGTAGGCAGATGGGGACTGTCAATGCTATGGGTGAGTCCGGTGGACTTCACTACGTTTTTTCTTTTCAGTCTTGTTATCAGCAGCGTCAAGCTTTTGAAGGGTTCAAAGCTCAGATTCATCAGCAGAATCCCTTGGCTGTAGTTATAGATATGACAACCATAGCCAATGTTTCAGGGAAGAGTGACAAAACGTTAACGGAATGGTTGTGGGATGGGGAGGATGCAACTTTTAGAGAAGGCAGCTGCTACAGTATGTGTCATACACCTCAAGATGTCGGTGCACTTTCCATGCCGAAGTGGCAGGAAAAACTTATGAATGCTGTTATGAGTATGTCTCACCCAATTTGGTGTTGGTGTGGAACGGATTGGAAAGAAATTCATATAAAACTCAGCACAATGGTGAAGAGCCTCACTTGGATCTGTGATCATCCCAGAGAAGTAGATTCAGCCATGGCGTGGACTGAAATGATTAAAAGTCGTCATTCCGGCGTTGGAAGTTTCTTGGTCTCTGGCAGAGGCAGCCGCCAACCATCGGCCATTCATTTGGAAGGTGCCTTTGACGGCCAATTTGAAAACCTCATGGCCTGTGTTGGCTTTATTGGGACAGGAGGTCGAGGATGATTTTTCAGATGGGGGCGCATGAGGACATTTTATACGACTTGCTTTGTGGAGAATTGGCGGCTGTGGCAAGCGAGAGGCTTGAAGATTCGGGTGATCTGAAACAAAAAATTGAAGCCTTCATCAGAAGAAACGATGCCTTGAGCCAGATGAGTACTATGGAGAAGATCAATTTGTCTCAAAGCTGGCTTAGGCGTATTCAAGGTTATGATTTTCTGGATCCCTATTTGAAAGATCCCTGAGGTGACCGAAATCATGGTCAATGGACCAACAAAAATTTTTGTAGAAAGAAAGAATAGGATGGAATGCCTCAGTATTTCCATTTCGAGTGAAAGGCTGCGTCAGTTGATTCAAAAAATGGTATCCGAGGTAGACCGGCGCGTCAACTACAGAGATCCCATAGTTGACGCAAGGCTGAAAGATGGGGCTCGACTCAATGTCGTCATGCAGCCTGTTGGACTGGAAGGTCCTTATCTGACAATAAGGAAATTCAGAAAAGACCTGCTGACCCTGGAAGCATTAAGGGACAGGGGAATGATGACCGAACAGGTCATGATCTTCCTGATTGGTGCTGTCAGATCCAGACAAAATCTAATGATAAGTGGAGGCACAAGTTCCGGAAAAACGACACTCTTAAATTGTCTCAGCCGCTGTATCCCAAAAGGCGAGAGGGTCATATCCATTGAGGACAGCGCAGAGCTCAATTTGATCGGCATTGATAATCTTGTACGCCTTGAAACGCGACCTTCAGCTGCTGGTGAAACGCTGGAAGTAACCATGTCAGATTTGATTCGTACGGCGCTGAGAATGCGTCCGGATAGAATGGTCGTCGGAGAAATCAGGGGTGCCGAAGCATTGGATATGCTGCAGGCACTTAACACCGGTCATGATGGCTCCATGTCCACAGGCCACTCCAATTCAGGTGCTGACATGCTAGACCGCATAGAAGCTATGGCCTTGATGGCAGGTCACGGAACTTCTGAAGGGATCAGACGGCAAATTGGCTCAGGCATTCAGTGGATTGTACATCTAAAAAAGGATGCAGATAATTCGAGAAGAATTCAAGAAATAATTCAGGTGCTGGGGTACCGGCAAGGCAAACTCGACTTTGAAACGGTGATCACGGACGGCTGCAGAGTCTTAAGGACAGAAGTCATCGCTCAAGTATCCAGCTATGCTTAGGGGCTTTAAAATGATCCATCCGGTCTGGTACCGCGTGACACCACTTGTGAGACGAGTGCGATTATGGGTTCTTTTAGCTGTCGATATCGTCCTTTCCACTTGGATCTTATTTGATCACCCTGTATTTTTCCCCTTCGTGTTATTAATCAAACTTCCGGCGCTCAATTATCAGGCTCAAATGACTGCGGTTCTGACAAAAGACGAATTTTTATCAGATTTTGCACGCTTTCTGTCCTTGATCGCTTCCACAACGTCGACAGGAAAATCTCTTCAAAGTGCATTTGATCAAACTGTTGATGAGTTTTCCACCAGTTGTGAGCACCTAGCGCTCGAACTGAAAAAGCTCAGCCGATTGATGCGACTCGGCACCCCGCTGACATCAGGACTTGACCGGATGGCGCGACAATTTGACCTTGAGGAAGCAACGGATCTTTCGCGGCAACTCCTTTACGCAGAAAGCTGCGGTCATGATCTGACCATGGTTTTAAAGCGCTCGTCGATATGGATTGGCGGACATATTCTCCACAAACAGCAGCTCATTCGAAAAATGACAGATCAAGTACTCGAGTTCAGGCTGACATCAAAAATGCCTCTGTTAGTATTGCTGGTGCTCAATACAGCGTATTCGGATTATCTGATCACGCTCTATACTACATCAGGCGGCAGGGGTCTGATGATGGGAGCTGCGCTTGCGCTGGAAAGCGGAACAGTTATGTTTGAACGCACCAGATTGATTCAGTTGAAGACAAAGGGGTTGATATAATAATTAGGGCAGTTTTTGAAAGAATCTGCAGGTCTGCGCTATTAAAATGGAACGAACTGTCATATTCATACGGATTATTTGGCATCTCAACTGCAAGGACGAGCTTGTTGAAAGATGCAGGCTTGTTGATGCCGGCACTGGTTGTGTTGGTGCTGGGAATACGTCAGGCGTTCAATTTGTCTTTGATTAATTCGCTGTTGTGTTTGTTTATGGGTTTCATGCTGGTACCACTGATCCTGTTGAAAAGTTTGAGTGAACGAAAGGAAGCCAGAAGCAAACAGTTGGACAAAGCCTTGTTTTCAATGTCATACAGGTATGGACTTCTCATTCAAAGCGGACATAGCCTCAGAAAAGCACTGTTAATAGCTATGGAAGCTGATGCATTGATCTGGAAGACCTTTCCTGTCTGGCAGGAAGCCCGCGTCAGACTTATGCGTGGCGGGGATTATGAAGCGGCACTGCTCAGACTTCAGGCGCTAAATCATTCAGGGACAAGAAGTTGGGTGAGGTGCTGCCTTTTTGGTGAAAGAAAGACAGAGTCGGACCTGGTTGCTTTGCTTCATGACTGGATGGAAGATTTTCAAATGAATGTTGAGCAGACTGAAGCCACAAGTCTGGTCAAAGGGCAATTAGGGCTGATGTTGCCTGCGATGCTTCAATTTGGCGTCTTGATGCTTCTGCTGATCAGTCCAATATTCTTGGGAGGGATCAACACATGAAAAAGATCATTGAGAGAATACATTTTTCTGTCATGGACACGCATGGGCTGGGCACGGTTGAACTCGTCGTTCTCGTTGTCGTGCTTATTGGACTAGCTTTACTGTTCAGAACCCAGATTACCGAAATTATGATGGGCATACTGGATAATATAGATACAGAAAATATCACCATTCAAACGCGTTTGATTTTGGTTGGCACTTATTTATGATGCAACAGAATGGTTTTGAAGGGCAGGAGAGAATCTTCAGAGTGGCAGTCACATTACCGGACATCAATATGTTTGAGTTGAAAGTCCTGACCCATTATCCTGAGCGTCCTTACCTGATTCCATTATTGAGGGAGAGGGATGATGACGTTCAACTGGTCTACTCGTTACAAAGTCATTTGACACTCGAGCAATGGCTTCGCAGAACAGCAGTGGATTATCATGACTTATTGTCCATACTTGAAGAAATTGTAAATGTCCTGGATCATGCGGCAAAGCACTGTCTAAGGCTCGATCATTTCTGCATGACGCCTTCTCAGATCTGTTATCATACCTTAAGAAAACGCATTGAATTAATTTATATGCCTACAAGGTCTGCGGAGTTCGCCTTTGAACACCAATGGCAGCAGCTTCTAAGCAGCCTGACTTCTGTTGCTGCTATGAGTTTACAACCTAAGGGACATGAGCTCTTTAAGTCATTGACAGATTTTACGGTTCATAGACATGAGCGCCAGAGTGCTCTTTTAAATGTCATTCGTCACTGGTTCGCTTCTGAGTCAAATTCCTTGGTTTTCGATCAAACAGATCGCGATGTTCTTTCTTCAAGCACAACTCAACCTGCAAGTTCAATGAATGCAGAGACTGAAGCATCGCGTCTGCCTGTTGACAGTCGATCAAAACAGATAACCAAGGGGTCAGATGGTGGCAAAACACTCTTGATCCCAAATCAAAAAGTCGGAAACTCACGGTATGACATAAAAGAACTGATCCGGTATTTTAAACGACTATACAAGAGAAATAGTAAAGTGTTGATGAATGAGTCAGCAGGTTCAAACTCTGAAATGGGTCAGGAAACAAAGGACAAGAATCATCCTGACACCTCAGTACAACGCAAAATAGCTTTATACAGACCTGAGTTCGAAGGCACAACTCTGTTGTCTGAACAAGAGATACTTCAGGGTAAACTCGTACTGCAAAATCAGCAGGCGTGCAAGATTTTTGAACTAACTAAGCCAATAACACGCATTGGAAGGAATGCAGCCCTCTGTGATGTAATTATTGATGGTGACATAACCATCGGCAGACTTCATGCTGAGGTGCACCGTTTGGATCAAGGTTATTTTGTGAAGGATCTGGACTCTCTGAATGGAACCTATCTCAATGAGCAAAGGCTGGACAGTCAAACATTGTACAAATTGAAGGGCAGCGACCTCCTCAGGCTGTCTGAGCAGGAAATCCTATTTGTTTGAGGAAAGTTTGTTTTGGATTATGAATTCGCTCGAGACATTTAGGGTGCAGTTTACCTATCTGTTGATTTATTCAACATCAAGTCCGTGATCGAAAGGGCTCTTCGAACCAGAAGAAGGGCTTTAGAGAAGCGGACTTTTTTGTGCAGTTAAACGATCATGCATGTATTTGCGGTTAAAGCCAATCCAATGTTGTTGAAATGTAATTTTGAGGGTATAATTTAACTAAAAATGAACAGGAGTTTATCATATGCAGGTATTAAAAGAACAAGTCAGAAGTCGCATAGTGTCTTCGGCACGGTCTGAATTTCTAAAAAGGGGCTACGCTCAAGCGTCAATGAGAATAGTTGCTGAGAGCTCCGAAATCACTGTTGGAAATATTTACAGATATTTCAGCTCAAAACAGTCGCTGTTCGAAGAAGTAGTCAGTCCGACTTACGTCGTTCTGAAGTCACTTCTTGATTCCGTACAGATCCAAGAGGCAATGCCTTTGCCGCCGGAGGATTATACCCGTTTCAGAGAGCAGTTTGTCCACGAAATTGCCAATGTCATTGAGGTGAACCGTGACGAAATTCTAATTTTGTTCAATGGGTCAGAGGGAACAGTTTTTTCCGATACCTTGAATGATTTGTCCGGAATGATTTTTTCAGTGCTGGAAAAGTATGTTCTCGAAACCATTGCCAGTCGAAAATCAGTTCAAAATCTTAGAGCGCTGGGCAGATTGATCTCCAAAGGCATCGTTGAAGCCATTAACGATCTTGTGTCCAGAACGGTGACGTTTGAACGTGACGCGGTTGAGAATGAGCTGAGGATGATTATTGATTTTTATTTCAGAGATCTGGTGACGAGGTTTGACTGATTAGCCGCGAAGTCACCGGATAGGTTCGTGCGGGCATAATCCAATATAATCATGGAGCCGGAGTTGAAAGAAGGGATGTTGGCATGTTTAAGCTGAGAATTGTTCCTGTAATGCTGTCCCTGCTGTTGGGGCTGATGGGTACTGGGTGCAACAAGATTGAAATTACGAGTTCTGAGCCTGTCAAACAACCCGTAGAAGTGACTGAGGTCCATCTCGAAACCCATGCACTGACCCAAATGTACACTGGCCGAATCAGCGCGGATTCCACAGAGTCCCTTAGTTTTATGACTGCCGGAAAAATCGCTGAGTTGACAGTGAAAACAGGGGATTCGGTCAAGAAAGGGCAGTTGTTGGCGCGTCTGGACAACCAGGCACAAAGCAGCAGTGTCAGCAGCAGTGCTGCAGGGATTAAGGCCGCTGAAGAGGTAGCTTCAAAGGCAAGATTTTCTCTCGAGCACCTCGAGAAAACTCTTGAGGACTTCAAAGTTCTCTATGAACAAGGCGCTATTTCAAAAGCGGAGCTGGAGGGGATTGAGCTTCAGGTTTCCGTGACAAAAGCAGAACTCAAGGCGGCTGAAGCCCAGGTTCAACAGGCGAGGGCTGGGTATAGCCTGAGCAGCAGCTACCTGAAGGATACTAAACTTTATGCGCCTAGAAGCGGCGTTATTTTTGATGTGTTCTATGAGAAGGGCGATCTGGTATCAGCAGGGTACCCAGTTTTGATGCTGGAGGGTCAGACTATGACAGCTGTGTTTGGCGTCTCCTCTGAGACCCTGATGAAAGATGTTTTTGAGCGCGAGGTGGAAGTTGTCTATGACGGTCAAACTTTCAGCGCCTTAATTTCAAATATTGATAAACTTCCTGACCCGGCGACTCAAACCTATGAGGTTGAAGTAACGCTGCCGGCCGGCGATTACCTGATTGGAGCCATGGCAGAGATCTACGTGCGCCAGGGTGAAGTGAAAGCGGCTAAGCTTCCGATCGATATTGTATTATCAGGGGAAAATGACTTTGTTTATATTGTGGAAGAGGGCAAAGCAATTAAGAAGACTGTCGTCATCCTGGCGGTACAGAATAACGAATTGTTTGTCGAAGGCCTTGATGAAGGCGATCAGGTCATAGTAAAAGGCATGAAGCTTGTGAAGCCGCTGGATGATGTCGAGATCGTCAGCGTCACGAGGTGACCGGAATGAGAAGATGGATTGAAATCGCGATTCAGAACAGAAAGATCACACTTTTTCTGCTGTCGCTGCTTATAGCAGCAGGCGCTTACAGTTTTTACATTAGTCCAAGACAGGAATATCCAGAGATCAATGCCCCTGTCGCAATGATTTCGGTTGTCTATCCAGGCGCATCACCTGCTGAAGTGGAAGAACGGGTAACCTCAAAAATTGTCAGTGAGCTAGAGGAAATTGAAGGGTACGATTATGCCTATACCTATTCCTACAACAGCGCGTCCGTCACCTTTTTGAGATTGGTTTATGGAACTGAGGTTGAGTCGGCATGGAACGATCTCGAAGACAGAATGGATGTGCTGCAGTCAGAACTTCCGCCGGAATGTCAAACGATTCAGACCAATACAGACCTCGTGGAAACAGCAGGACTGATGGTCACGCTTTCTGGTGAAAACTATACGTATAATGAGCTCAATGATCTGGCACTCCAGCTAAAAGATGAGTTAAAGGGCATTCAGGGCGTCAAACGGTTTGAAATATTGGGCAAGCAGGAGCGCGAAGTCGTTGTTGAGGTGAATTACCAGAAACTCAACCTGCTTGGGATCTCCTTAAGAGACCTCTACGGCATGCTGCGGGCACAAAATGTTGAAATACCATCTGGTCAAATTGTTCAGCATGGCGCAAGTGTCAATTTAAGGACTTCCGGACGTTTAACCAGCCTTGATCAAATTCGCTCTCTAGTGGTTGGGGTATCACCGCTGACGGGTCAAACAGTTTTTTTGCGTGAAATTGCAGAGGTCTCCTTTCAGGATGCGGACGTCTCTTATAAGATATTGCAGAATGGCGAAAACGCCATACTGCTGACGGGCTATTTTCAGAAAAATGAAAATGTCGTCTTAGTGGGTGATGAGATCGACCAAGTTATTGGTCGTTTTCAAGAAACACTGCCAGGTGATCTAAAGGTTGAGCGTGTCCTGAATCAGCCTGAGAATGTCAAACAGTCCGTCAATGACTTTATGATGAATCTGCTGCAGGGTGTCGTTTTTGTTTTGGTGGTAGTGTTGCTGGGAATGGGATTAAAGAATGCTTTGATCGTCTCAACAGCGATTCCGGCTTCAATAATGATCTCGTTCATTTTTATGGGATATTTGGGCATTGAGCTTCACCAGATCTCGATTGCGGCTCTGATTGTGGCGCTGGGGATGCTCGTAGACAATGCTATCGTGATTATTGACTCGATTCAGGTAAAACTCGACATTGGAATTGAGCGCGCAGAAGCCTGCATCAGTGGGGCCAGAGAGGTGGCTGTGCCTGTGCTGACGTCTACGCTCACGACCATCGGCGCATTCCTGCCCTTTATGTTGCTGCCTTCGATCGCTGGTGAATACATTGCCAGTCTGCCCAGCATCATCATGATTTCACTGTCAGTGTCCTATTTGGTCGCTATTCTGGTCATACCGCCGCTGGGTTACATGTTCTTAGGGCCGTCCAAGGCAACAGGCAGGGGTAAGGGCGTGATCAGGCTATTTTTTGAAAGAGCGCTGCTGGCGGCTTTCAGATTCAGAGTGCTGACACTGGTGCTTGTCTTGGCGACCCTGGGTTTCACGATTTATGCCGGACTCTCGCTGAATCTGAAATTCTTTCCATATGCGGATACGGATAAAATCTATATTGATGTACGGTCGGAAAATGCGTCCTCCATTGAAACGACAGAGGCGCTGGTTAAGGACGTGCACGAGGTTTTAAGTGATGACCCGCTGATCCTTTCCAATACGACTGCTGTGGGCGGTGGCCTTCCAAAGTTCTACAATACGCTGCCAATCGTTCCTAATTCAAATGACAAGGCTCAAATGATGATCAGAGTGGATCTGGAAGCCCTGGAGTCCAGCGAGCGCGGAATGACCCTGGAAACCTATGTGGCCCAGCTTCAGCAAAAAATGGACCAAATCGTGACGGGAGGACGGGCAACTGTTAAATTGCTGGAACAAGCGGAGCCAATTGGGGCGCCGGTGCAGCTCAGATTGCTGGGCAGTGACCTGGATCAATTGGGAATGGCCTCTGAGCGGCTTCAAAAGCTGATTTCTCAGGTGGAGGGGACGGCAAAAGTTGACACAGATTTTGAAAACCGCGTTTTCGAATATGTGGTCAAGCCGGATCTGGAGCTCGTTGGCAACCTTGGTATGACTCAATATGATCTTCAGAGTGAGATAAATCTGGCGCTCAGAGGTCAGGCGGCCACGACCATTCGCCTTGAGGACGGGGATTATGATGTTGTTTTAAGAAGCAATGTGGTCAGTCTGGATGATCTCAGAAATCTGAAAATCAAAGCGACGGCATCTGAACTGAAAGTGCCGTTGTCAGCCGTTTCAGAAATTGTGTTGACCAGCGAGTATGCAGTCATTAAGTCATACAAAGGCGATTTGGCGACAGTTGTCATGTCAGACACAGCGCCAGGTTACAACGCAGTCGATATTCAAAAGGCAATTGTCGAACAGATTGACCCGGCGGATTATCCTGGGATAGCTTTCAAATTCGACGGCGAAAATGAAAAGATCGTCGAGAACTTTGGCAATATAGGTTCATCAGCAGTTCTTGCAGTGATGCTGGTCTATTCTGTCCTTCTGTTTCAGTTCAGATCCTTCACGCAGCCATTGATCATCCTGCTCACTATTCCATTGTCAGCGATTGGATCTTTTTTAGGGTTATACTTCCTGGGGTTTGAGCTTTCTTTTGTGGCAATGCTGGGAATCGTGAGTTTGCTGGGGATTGTTGTCAATAATGCGATTGTGCTGATTGACTTTATTAATACTGAGCGCGCAGAAGGTAAATCGGTGAAAACAGCATGTGTTGACGCAGTGGAAAAACGATTTCGCCCAATTATGCTGACTACAATCACAACAGTCATTGGACTGGTGCCGCTGGCACTTTCAGGCAGTGCCTTATTTGTGCCCATGTCGGTGGCCCTGATGTCAGGATTGATGGTTTCAACCTTGCTGACCCTGATAATTATTCCGATGGTTTACTTATGGACTCACCGGGACAATGATCAAATGACTCAGGAAGCCCAGAAAATTAAAGAGGATCTGGATCGGTTGAAGGCGTCTAATGATTAGTACCGATTGGATTTCGAAGTACCGGGGTGGCACTTTAGTCGCGATCAGGTTATAATAACAGTACAACTCTACAATCCAAAATGAGGTGATCCTTTGAATCATGATATTAAGGAAATTTTAATCAGTCAGGAAGCACTTGATGCGAGAGTGCGAGAGCTTGGACAAGAGATCTCTGAAAAGTATAAAGGCAAAGAGCTGTTGATGATTGGCGTTTTGAAAGGCGCAAATGTATTCATGAGCGATTTGATGCGGGCAGTGAGCGTTCCAATCCAGATCGACTTCATTGCCGCAAGCAGTTATGGCAGTTCGACGGAAAGCTCAGGTGTCGTCCGGATTGTCAAAGACCTGGACTACAGTATTGAGGGCAAGCACGTCATGATCGTCGAGGATATTATTGATACCGGATTGACCCTGAAATATCTTTATGACAATTTTTCTGCCCGTGGACCTGCCAGCCTTTCCATCATCTCGCTTCTGGACAAGCCTGAGAGACGTAAAGCGGACATAAAAGTCGATTATACCGGCTTTGTCATTCCTGATGAATTCATAGTTGGCTATGGTATTGATTATGCTGAAAAATATCGTAATTTGCCATTTGTTGCGACGCTGAAACCAGAGGTCTATTCAAAGTGAAGCCAAGACTCGTCGTAATATTTGGCGGTCCAAGGCCGGGAAAGAACACGGATCAAGCACTGGATCTGCTATTGTCGGGAATGGCCCTTGATCAGTTCGAGCTGATGCGTTTTGATCTTAGAAAAATGAAAATTCATCCCTGCACAGGCTGCTATCAATGCGCTGAAACGGGATGCTGTGTTTTCAGGGACGACATGGATCGCGTTTTAAAGTCAGTGGATGAGGCGGATGGCGTCATATTGGCGACGCCGTTCTATTTCAATTCGGTGAGTGCTTTGACGAAAACTATGATCGACCGCTTTCAAGTTAAATGGACCAGAAAGTTTATGTTGAAAGATCAGGCCATTTCTAAAGCAAAAAAAGGGTTGCTTCTGGTAACGGCAGGTGCAGTTCAGAAAAAAAATGAAAGCGACGGCGCAAGACTTGTCGCAGAGTTGTTCTTTAAATCAATCAGGGCCTCCTTTGAGAACTTTATTTTTATTGAGGGAACGGATGAAAAGCCGGTAGCGGAACACCAGGAACGACATGGAAATCTTAAGACTGCAGGCGCAGAATTTGCCAATGTTATTCTGGAATCTGTCCAAAATGAAGTATAGCCAGCGGCTGCATTCAGATTTGACAAAATAGACATAATCCATGATAATGTTATGTATAGTGTATACAAAATAGGAGGTCTATAAATGTCTAAAGGATATGTACCAGTAGGGTTATCAAACCGTCACGTCCATTTGAGCAAAGAGCACATCGACATTCTTTTCGGTGAAGGGTATGAGCTGACTGTTTTCAAGGATCTCTCCCAGCCGGGCCAATTCGCTTGCCATGAGAAGATCGAAGTTGTTGGGCCTAAGGGTTCGTTTACTATGCGCGTCCTCGGACCTGCCAGAAATGAAACTCAAATCGAGGTTTCACTTGCGGATGGATTTACCCTTGGCGTTGTACCTCCGGTCAGAGATTCAAGTGACCTTGCTGACAGCCCCGGTGCTAAAATCGTCGGACCAAAGGGTGAAGTGGTCATAGATAAAGGCATCATTGCAGCCGCACGCCATATTCACATGCATACAAGTGATGCTGAGCAATTCGGTGTTCAGGACAAGGAGATTGTATCCGTTAAAGTCGAAGGCAAGCGTGGCTTGGTTTTCGACAACGTGCTTGTCAGAGTTCATAAGAGCTATGCGCTCGAAATGCATTTGGATATTGATGAGGGCAACGCTGCCGGCATCAAGAACGGGGATAAACTGTTAGTACTTTAAGGAGGGTTGATCGTGAACCTTGCAGGCTATATTGATCACACAATCTTAAAACCAGACGCGACACGTGAACAAGTTCTGCAGGTCTGCGAAGAAGCGAAAATTCATGGCTTCTGGTCAGTCTGTGTCAATCCGTATTATGTCTCGGTCGTGGCTGAGGCTCTGAAAGGCTCAACAGTCAAAGTATGCTCAGTCATAGGCTTTCCGCTTGGTGCCAGTGTGACTGCCGTCAAAGCCGCTGAGACGCGTCAGGCTATTGCAGATGGCGCCGGGGAAATAGACATGGTGATCAACATAGCTGCCCTCAAAAACGGTGATGACAGCTATGTCAGACAGGATATTGAAGGCGTCGTGGCTGCTCTTGAAGGTAAAGCGATCCTTAAGGTAATTCTGGAAACTTGTCTCTTGACGAAGGAAGAAAAGATCCGTGCCTGTGAGTTGTCAAAAGCAGCCGGTGCTCATTTTGTCAAGACTTCGACCGGATTCAGTTCAGGCGGTGCGACTGCGGAGGATATTCTGCTCATGAGAAGCGTTGTAGGCCCACAGATGGGTGTCAAAGCATCCGGTGGCATCAGAAGCAGGGAGATCGCACTTGAAATGATTGGTGCAGGAGCGGACAGGATTGGCGCAAGTGCTTCAGTTGCTATTGTCTTAAATGAAGACAGCAATTCAATCTATTGATTTCATAATTCTTAAGGAAGATCGCATGATTGTCATGCGATCTTTTTTAAAACTTAATGCTTTTTTTATTGAATCGTCATGATTACCATATTACAATGGCTTCAAGGGAGTGAAAACCATGTACCAATCATATTCTGGATTTACAGGTCTGCTCATAATATTGGCCATTGTGTTTGTTGTATTTTGGCTGATCTTTGCAGCTGGAAGTTTTTTGCTGGGGACACCAATAGGTTTGGCGATCCTGGTCATGCTGATTGTGAGACATTATTGGCGAAGAAGTCAATATCTTAAGGCCATGCATCAAGCAGAAGCTGAGTGGCAGCAAACCTCTGGGAGTTCAGGTTTTGGACCTTTTGGAGCCAGCGGTGGCTACAATGCGGGTGAAACCAGGCCGGAAGGCAAACCATATACGGATCAAAGCGGGAATACTAACAGTGAAGACGGCGTTGACCGTTCAGAGTATAGTGCTGCTGAGGATGTTCATTTCAAAGAAATTGACGAATAGCAAATTTGAAACAGAAAGCGATTAGTAGGTTGTGACCTTAATAATGTCATGTTCAGAGT
>WXFH01000213.1 GCA_009881125.1 Acidaminobacter sp.
TTCATCCAATATTCATCTCAATAAAATGAGAAATTGCTTCAATTTAAGGACTTGTTGAGCAGGCTTTAGAACTATTGAAATCCTAATGGGAACATCAAGTGAGTTTTGGATCTCTGGAAAAATGGATAAGAAATTTTCTATGTTCAGGAAAAATTCTTGATTCTTTGCTGTCATAAGGCTTCCAATGACTTATAATGAAGTAGAGATCCATATTAGGAGGGGCACTATGCATGACATTGGCCTGAAAATGCCTTATTTTTTGAGCGCGACTCTGACATTTAAACCCTCGCAGTCTTTTATTCTGGGTATAGTGATTGGGATCATTATCATTGCAGTTATATTAATGGTTCGCCGCTACATTGCCGCAACTTCAAAACTGAGGAAAATTGAATCAAAGCAGGAGACCTTCAAGAACCATTACTATCAGTTTCTTGACGTGCTTCCTGTGGGCATACTGGGACTCAGTCAAAGCGGTGAAATTTTACTTAGAAATTATTCGGTCAAACTTCTGACAGGTATTGAAATACAGGGCCTGAAAGATATCAAGGATATGAACTGCTTTACAGAATCTCAATTGGAGTGGCTGATCCAACAGATTAAGCAGCCTGGTCCCAATAGGGAGATGCAAGTGCAGATCAAGACGACAACTGGTATAAAAATGCTGCTGATCAGCGTCAATGTCCCTTTTGACCAAGATCCGGATCTGCCATCCGCCTATGTTTTAATTCAGGATCAAACAAAGGAAAAGTCAATGAGTGCTTTGCTGCAGCAACAGGACAAAATTGAGAAGATGAATCAATTGTCAGCGGGCGTAGTCCATGAGCTAAAGAATCCGCTGAGCTCCATTAAGGGCTATATTCAAATGCTGGATCGCCGGCTGGAGGATCCAAGTTTCGTCAAGTTAGCCATGTCAGTATTACCGGCAGAAATTGATCGTCTGATTATCATGGTGGAAAGCATGCTGAATTACGCCAAACCAAATGCTTTAAAAAAGGAAATCTTCGACTTGAAAAAGTTGGTTGAAGATGTCAGTCGGTTCTTCAAGATAGAAATGTCTTCACACCGCATTCAGCTAAAGACGGAACTCGAGGATACCTTGGTATTTTCCAGTGTCAACGGGATCCGGCAAGTACTTATCAATATGTTGTTCAATGCGGTTGAGGCCATGCCGGCGGGAGGGATCATCGAAATAAGTACCAAGCAGGTGGGAAACCGTGTTGTGCTTCTGGTTCATGACAATGGCAGCGGAATGACTCAGGATCAATTGGAGCGTTTAGTTGAACCCTATTATACAACCAAGGAAAATGGATCCGGAATGGGGATCCCCGTTTCAAATCAGATCATTTCGGAACTTGGAGGACAACTCGGATTTGAAAGCGTGCTTGGTGCCGGGACCACTGTCATTATTGAAATACCGTCGGTATCATCTGAAGAAGGCATTTAAGGAGTGGCAGCAAATTGAAAATCAGTAGTTTTTTGAAATTGGTAGAAATTCAGACGAAAGTCGCCAGCGTGTTTCCGTTCCTGTTCGGAACCTTATACGGTGTATGGATCCGTGACTCATTTCGCTGGCAGCCGGCGGTGATCATGTTCCTGTCGTTAATATGCATTGATATGGCTACGACAGCCGTCAATAATTACATGGATTTCAAACGCGCGATCAAAAGAGAAGGCTATGGTTATGAGGAACACAATGCCATTGTTAAAGATCAGGTCGAAATTGAACGGGTAAAAATGGTTATTATCACATTGCTGGGACTCGGGTTAATTTTGGGTTTGATCCTTGTGTGGATGACCGATTGGATCGTACTTGTGGTCGGTGTCATTTCAGCTGGAATTGGTGTGTTTTATTCCTATGGTCCCGTACCCATTTCGAGAACACCACTGGGTGAAGTGTTTTCGGGTGGGTTTATGGGGATCTTGATTCCGTTTCTGGCGTTTTATATTCAATTTCCAATTGGAACACTGATTGAGGTGCGCTGGTTGGCGGATTGGGTGACCATCGGCATAGATTACTTTCCTTTGCTGGGGCTGATCGTCGTCAGTTTGCCTTTTGCCGTAGGCATTGCCAATATCATGCTCGCCAATAATATTTGTGACCTTGAGGACGACCTTGCGAACCGCAGGTACACCTTGGTGGCATATATTGATCGGACGCATGCATTGGCCCTTTATCAGCATTTGATAGTGGCCGCATATGGTGTAATGGTGATTTCAATTGCTGTAGGCTGGCTGCCGGTTTTTTCTGTGTTGGCTGTGGCCACGGGGCTGCCTGTATACAAACTTACTCGCGGCTTCACTTCAAACCCTGATAAAAAGGAGACGTTTATCAACGCGGTTAAAAGCTTTGTTATGATCGCAGCAGGCATGGTAATTTCCATGGGTATGGCAGTGGCCTATGCCTATTATATTTAACAGGCTGGTTTGAGATAGCTGTGTGCAGCCATAAAAAACCGACAATTAAGATAGACAAAGTGGTGATGGAATGGAACGCTGGAAAATAAATCTCTACGCTTTATGGCTGACCCAAGTGCTGTCTTTGACAAGCTTTGGTCTTGGTATGCCGTTTCTCCCGTTTTACATACAGGAGATATCGCCTATGAGTCCTGAGGTGGTGAAGTGGTACACCGGTCTTCTCAATGCGCTGCCTGCCTTGACTATGGCGGTTATGTCGCCTATTTGGGGCATGGTTTCAGACCGATATGGCAGAAAGATGATGCTCCTGAGAGCCATGGGCGGTGGTGTCATGATTATAGGACTAATCGGCATGGTGACGGCTATGTGGCAAATCGTTGTGCTGAGAGGGCTTCAGGGGATTTTTACAGGTACGGTTACTGCAGCGCTGGCGTTTGTGGCGAGCAATACCCCCACCAAAAATCTCTCTTACGCCATAGGATTTTTGTCGTCCTCAACTTTCCTGGGCTACGCCATCGGACCAATTATTGGCGGGATAGTAGCGGAATGGTTTGGATACAGAGTCAGTTTTTTTGTGGGCGCCGGCTTGATGCTGGTCGCCTTTTTGATGGTCTTATTCATTATAGACGAGGATCCAAACAGCTATGGACAGATCAAAGAAAGGCAAAAGGCGGACTTGCCATGGTACAGGATTTTTACGCCAGTTATTATGGTTCTGCTGGTGGTTCTGTTGATCAATCGCGTTACCCGAACAGTCTTTACACCTTATATACCAATTTATGTAGCGGAGGTCATCCCAGCAGGAAAAAGCGCCGCGAAGTGGACGGGCTACATTAACGGATTAGCCGGATTTTCCACAGCTATGGCCGCAATCATTATCAGCAGAATTGCAGACCGCTATGACAAGCGACGTTTGATGTTTGTCCTGGCGGCCATCACATTGGGGCTGTCCATGTTGGTTCTGAGGACAAATTCAATCCTTTCATTCACCTTGTTGTACGGGGTTATGTTTTTTACCTTAGGTGGGATAGAACCTATAGCCATGTCCATGGCAGCCGAACTTACGCCAGCGGACCGCCGGGGAACCTTGTTTGGATTTCACGGTCTTCTTGGGAGTATTGGCATGGTCTTGTCTCCTATGTTTGGTGCCTGGATCTCTGTGGCTTATGGTGTCCGCGCAATTCTATGGATCATTCCAGTCATGCTGATTATCAATATTGTCATTTTTATGATCAGGGGAAGTTACGCCCGACGCAGAAGTCGTGAGGATGAGGAGCATAGCTAGTACCCTGTAAACACTAAATTTTTTCCAGACTGAATTATTGGGGGAAGTGAATTTTCGGAATGCTGCGACACTTTTTGAAACCATACCGTGGGTTGCCGCGGGAGATTTATGTTATTTTCTTTTCGCGAATGATAAACGCGGCTGGCTTGTTCATTTTTCCTTTATTTACGCTGATCCTGACGAGCAAAATTGGTCTTTCCGCCTCCGAAGCCGGGATCTGGCTGACACTCATGGGCATTGTCATTGTGCCGGCCAATTTACTTGGCGGCAAGCTGACTGACTGGGTAGGCAGAAAGCCTATGATCCTCCTTGGACAGACAATCGGCGGAATTCTTTTTATGATCTGTGGTTTTTTGGAACCGGGAATGACTCAGATCTATTTGATTTTGAGCGCCTGCTTTTTCTTTGGACTTTCTGATCCGGCGAACCTGTCCATCATAGCTGACTTGACGACTAAAGATCAGCGTGAAGCGGCCTATGCGTTATCATACATGGGATTTAATCTCGGTTTTGCAATTGGTCCGACTATTGGTGGGCTGCTGTTTAATAACTTTTATGCCTGGATTTTTTGGGGCGATGCTCTGACGCTGTTCGTTTCAGTAGCGTTGGTACAGGTTTTTATTAAGGAGACGTACCTCAAGACCAGGATTGATTCAGAAGCCATAAGCTTTCCGCAAATAGACCAAAAGACGGCAGAGTCGGCAGAGCCGGCAGGGGACGCCATGGAGGCGGCGGTGAGCGGCTCCGTATTAAAAGTGCTCCTGCAGCGTCCAATTTTGTTGGTATTTTCATCAATTTTGCTGTTTTACAACTTCTCCTACGCGCAGTGGCATTATCTGCTTCCCATCCAACTGGAGGACCTTTTTCCACTGAAAGGAGCATCTACATTTGGGCTGCTTGCAAGTCTGAACGGACTTGTAGTTTTGATTTGCACACCGCTTCTGACATCTGGTCTAAGGCAGTACCCGGCACTGCGCCGCGTTGCGCTGGGTGGGTTGCTCTATCTGATTGGATTTGGTACTTTTGCCTTTGCGGAAAGTCGATTACTGTTCGCGCTGGGCTGTGTCATCTTTACTCTGGGAGAAATTACGATTACCATCAGCTATATGCCTTATGTAGCAAACCGGACGCCAGTGAGCCACAGAGGCAGAATGAACGCGGTGCTCCCTCTGCTCATGGGTGTCGGGTATACGGCGGGGCCTATAGTTATGAGCCGCGGTTTGTTAATTTTTGCGCCTCAGACAGGCTGGCTGCTGATTTCTGTGTTGTTGGTGTTTGCCGTAGTGTCCATGCTGGTCTTGGAGCGATATGATGCCAGGGTGGGTATCCGAGAGGCAGGAGAACTATGATATAATGAGGCATATTTCGAATTCTGTTATTTGAAAAGAATTATTGTTTTAAAAAATTGGGCCGCTGTTTTTCTTTAGTCAAATTGACTTTACAATTCTCTTTTTGAGACAGTGTAGAAGGTGGATAAATGAAGAATTTTAATACATCAATTTTTATTCAAGTTTTAGAAGTTGAGAAATGTGGGTCTATCAGTAGAGCTGCCCAAAACCTCTTTCTCTCACAATCTAATTTGAGTACCAGTATAAAATCTCTCGAAAATGAACTGGGATATTCAATATTTACTCGATCTAGCCAAGGTGTAACAATCACACCTGAAGGAAAGTTGTTCCTTAAATCCGCAAAAATCATTTATGCAGAACTTAGAAACATCGAAAAAATTGAAAAAATCTACAAAGCAAAGGATAGTAATCTTTCGATAGTCTGTGTTTACTCATCGTTTATTTTTCAGAAGTTTATTGAATTTAGAAAAAACTATTTTCTGGGAAATACAAAAGATAGTTTTAAGGAGACCGGACTTAATCAAGCTATGCAGGATATTATCGCAAAAACCTACCGAGTTGGATTTTTTTATGATTTCGATAATAACATACATAAACGCTGGGAGTTAGCTGAAAAATATTTTCTTGATATTAATCTGCTGTCTACCAGTATCCCTGTGACCGCTCTGATCTCTGTAAAACATCCTTTGTCAAATGAAGCTGCCTTAACCCCTGAGACTTTACAATCTTATCCAATCGTAACTTTTGAGGATTTTGAAAATGATGATTGGTTAGGCGCAATGGGTATACTTGCTGAGAAAGATGTTTTGTATATTTTTGACCGAGGCGGTATGATTGAAACAGTAAAAAACGGACATTATATTGGGATCAGCGTCGGTAGGCCAATCAGTTTTATTAAAGAGGATATGTCTTTGGTTTCGATACCAATACATGGGATTCAGCATCAATTGAATCAATATTGGGTCAAATCGAATTCCTATGAACTTAATGAAGTAGAACAGGGATTTCTCAGATTTATCAAAAAATTCTAATAGGAAGCAAAAATTACGTTTGATTAAACAGGATCGGCATGCAAAAGTTAAAGTCTATACAACGGGATCATCCTATACAGTAATTATAAACTCTCAAAATATTGGGAGTTTTTTTGATTGTCGACAGTCAAATTCAGATAACGAATTGTGGAATTAGTAAAGAGGCCTGCTATATGTAGTTGATAATTGACATATGAAAAATTATATATTTGTAAAATCTTATGAAGGCGTTATTTGCGAAAAATTTGAAATATCAACATTCAGCTATCGATTATCAGAGTTTTGATGGGGCAGACTATATGAAATAGCATATGATATTGTCGATTTTGGTATAATTCATTTTCAGAATATTGTGATATTATTGCATAAACCAAGTTGAATCAACTAATACTAATTGGAGGGGTTAAGAATGAATAACAGTAAATCATCAAGTGCGTTGTCTACTCCAAGATTCTGCAACACAGGAACATTTATGCGCATGCCAAGAATGAATGATGTTGATAATCCCGATTTTGTAATCTTTGGAATTCCATTTGATACGGCATCCTCTTACCGAAGCGGTGCACGTTTTGGTCCTTCAGGAATTCGAAGTATCTCAGCTATGATGAAACCCAATAATGTAATAATGGGCGTCAATATTCTTGAAGAATTAAAAGGTGCCGATTATGGTGATGTCAATGTGACGCCGGGTTATATTTTACCTACCTATGATGCGATCGAAAGAGAATTGCAGCCAATTGTCGATGCCGGAATCATCCCAATTGGTTTGGGTGGTGACCATAGTGTCACTTTGGCAGAAATGCGGGCAGTTGCAAAAAAATATGGACCACTTTCAATGGTTCACTTTGATTCACACGCTGATATCAATGATGAGGTCTTTGGTCAGAAATACAATCACGGCACACCGTTCAGGCGATCGATTGAAGAGGGTATTGTGGATCCGTCACGTTCTATTCAAATAGGTATGCGTGGTTCATTATATGACCCAAATGAACACAGAATCGCAGAGGATGAGTTGGGTTACAGACTGATCCCGGCTCATAAGGTTTTCGATATGGGCTTTGACGCAGTTGTAAAGGAAATCAAGGACAGAGTAGGCAACCATCCTGTATTTCTTACCTTTGATATTGATTTTGTGGATCCTGCTTATGCGCCGGGAACGGGTACGCCTGAGGTTGGAGGCTTTACATCCCGAGAGACTTTATCATTGCTCAGAGCACTTAAAGATTTGAACTTTGTAGCTTTTGATGTTGTAGAAGTTGCACCTGCATATGATCATGGTGAAATTACATCCTATATGGCTGCAAATATATGTTTTGAATATATTTCAATGCTGGCGCTAAAGAAAAAAGAAAGAACATTATAAACAAAAGTTCGGATGAGCTATCAGACGTTAAGACTAAAATGACAAGATTGCAAAGGAGCGAATTTATGATAAACGATAATATTCAAATTGGCAAAGTTGAATATGATAGTGACATGCAATCTGCAGACCTGGATTTAATTAAGCTGAATAGAGTTGAATTTGCAACAGGACTTATTCGAATGTTAGTTCTAAGTGCAATTGGGATTTTTGTCTTCTTTTTTTCGGTGCCTATTAACGGAGAAAGCAAAATTGTTTTTGCTGTGATTTATAATAGTCTCATCAATCTATTAGGTAATTACGCCTATTGGGTCCTGCTGGCAATCATTTTTGCCAATCTGATTTTTCATGTGAAATATAAGTATTACAAAAACACCTCGAATGAGTCTGCCTTGTCAAAAGTCTATGATAATGACACAAGTATACATACTGTCTTGTACGCTGTCGGAGCATTTTATACATTGTTATATGCCTTAAAAGTTAATGTTCCAGGTTTCGAAGGTTTTGAGATTATTACTGGTACTTCTACTGGTGGAAGCGTTTTCCCGCCGATTGTTTTAGGCGTTCTTGGAATCATAATCGTAGGTGCGGTCTTTATGCCACTTTTGTTAAACTATGGAGTACTTGAAATCATTGGCGTGCTTCTAGAACCTTTGATGAGGCCAATTTTTAAAGTTCCAGGAAAAGCTGCGCTTGATGCTACCGCTTCATTTGTCAGTTCATCGTCTCTGGGTGTTCTTATTACGAATAGGCTTTGGAAAATGAATGTTTATACTGAAAAAGAAATGGTCACGATTATGACAGGCTTTAGTGCGGTAAGCATTGGATTCGCATATTTGGTTATTGAAACAGCTGGGTTGTCTGAGGTATTTCTAAAAGTTTATGCGATCAGTTTTGTGTTGGCATTTATTATTGCGCCAATCATGGTACGCATTCCGCCAATATCAAAAAAGAAAGATGTCTTCTTCAATGGGCACCTACAGACACCTGAAGAGCGTATAGAAGAAACCAGGTACAACATAACGACGATTCCTACAGGATTTCAAAGAGCCGTCAAACGCGCGTTTATTGCAAAAAGCCTTATGACGAATTTGAAGTTAAGCTTAAAGGATGGCGTTTTAATTATTCCGCAAGTTTTGACTATGCTCTCTGCTATTGGCGTTTCAGCTTTAATTTTGGCAGAATACACGCCTGTTTTCACATGGATTGGTTACGTGTTTCAGCCAATACTTAATCTTCTCCAGATCCCTGATGCAGCTAGAATTGCGGCATCTATACCAATAGGAATAGCGGAGATGTTTCTCCCGGTATTATTGATCCAAAATGATGTTGAGATTCTTTCGATTGAGGCTCGAGCTTTTGTTACAATAGTCTCAATGGTTCAGATTATCTTCTTTTCTGAAACTGCTACGGTTATGCTTGCCACAAAATCTCCAATTAAAGTCAGAGAAATTGTTATATGCTTCATTGAACGAACGCTGATTGCACTGCCTCTTGCAGCAATCGCGATCCACCTGTTTTTCTGAAACTAATTGAGTAAATTTCTTGTCGTAATACGTTTAGTAATACAATGCAATATAAACGGTCAAATGGACACAGTGAAATTACTGTGCCCATTTGACCGTTTATTTATTGAACATTTTGTTGAGTTAC
>WXFH01000214.1 GCA_009881125.1 Acidaminobacter sp.
AAGAACGCCAATCCGAAAGCCAGAATCAATGTCAAACTGGTCTCGGAGGTCGGCGTTGGCACTATTGCGGCGGGTGTTGCCAAAGGCCACGCGGATGTCGTCGTCATCTCGGGTTATGATGGCGGCACGGGTGCGTCGCCAAAAACCAGCATTCGTCATGCGGGACTGCCGTGGGAGCTGGGCGTCGCGGAAGCCCACCAGACACTGCTGCTGAACCGCCTTCGGGACCGAATCGTCGTCGAAACCGACGGAAAGCTCCTTACCGGTCGCGACGTCGTCATTGCGGCACTGCTGGGTGCGGAAGAATACACCTTTGCCACAGGTCCGCTGGTGGTTGTGGGCTGTGTCATGATGCGGGTCTGCAACCTGGATACCTGTCCAACGGGGGTCGCGACACAGAATCCGGAGCTGAGAAAGAAATTTTCGGGTAAGCCGGAATATGTGGTCAACTTTATGCGCTTTATCGCTCAAGAGATGCGCGAGTATATGGCGGAGCTGGGCTTTAAAACCATAAATGAAATGGTGGGACGCACAGATCTGCTGGAAGTCAATGAGGCTGTAAAACACTGGAAATCAAAGCAAATAGATCTGCAGCCGCTTCTTTATAAGCCGGATGTGCCTGACTCTGTGGACCGTTACTGCACCAGAAAGCAAGATCACGGTCTAGAAAAGTCACTGGACGCCCGTGAACTCATTCCAATGAGTCGGCGGGCCCTGGAACGGGGCGAAAGTGTCGAGGCTAAACTGAAGGTCAAGAACACAGACCGTGTCGTCGGCACCATGCTCGGAAGCGAAGTCACCCGCAGATACGGCGAGGGCGGGCTGAAAGAGGATACCATAGTCCTGAAGTTCGAAGGTTCTGCCGGTCAAAGCTTCGGTGCTTTTGTACCGAAAGGTATGACGCTCATGCTGGAGGGTGACGCGAACGATTATTTTGGCAAGGGACTGTCCGGAGGCAAACTCATTGTGTATCCGCCTTCGAAGTCCGTGTTTGAAGCGGAGAAAAATATTATTACCGGAAATGTCAATTTATATGGCGGTACGGCCGGGGAAGCGTACATCAGCGGGATAGCGGGCGAACGGTTCTGTGTGCGAAATTCCGGCGTCAAGGCGGTGGTCGAAGGCGTTGGTGACCACGGCTGTGAATACATGACGGGCGGAAGGGTCGTCGTACTTGGAAAAACCGGTCGAAATTTCGCTGCAGGCATGTCCGGCGGTATTGCGTATGTATGGGATCGGGATGGCGCGTTTATAAGCTGCGTGAATCAGGACATGGTACTGCTGGAACGCCTTGAATCCGAAGAGGAAATTCGCGATGTGAGAAATATGATTGAAAAGCATGTTGCTTATACCGGAAGCCGGGTTGGGCAGCGTGCAATCCGAGATTGGGCTGATACTCTTGGGCAAATCATTAAAGTCATCCCGGTGGATTATAAGCGGATGCAGGAGGCCATCAAGAACGCTGTTGACGATGGTCACACCGGTGAAGAAGCAATCATGGCAGCCTTTGAGCAGAACAGGGACAGTCACGCGACAAATGGCAAACACTAGAGGAGGATGAGCATGGGCAAGCCGACTGGATTTATAGACTGCGCGCGTCAGCTTCCCGCAGACCGGGAGCCGCTGGAGCGCATCAAGGACTGGGGGGAGTTTCACCTCCATTTGCCGGAAGAGGAATTGAAACGACAGGGATCAAGGTGTATGGACTGCGGCGTGCCATTCTGTCATACCGGCATGATGCTGGCGGGTATGGTATCGGGATGTCCGCTTCACAACCTGATGCCGGAATGGAATGATTTGATCTACAGAGGGCTTTGGAAAGCCGCTTGGAGCCGACTGAGAAAAACAAACAATTTTCCTGAATTTACAGGCCGCGTCTGTCCGTCACCGTGTGAGGGTGCTTGTACAGCCGGGCTGGCCATTGAACCGGTCGCGATTAAGACCATTGAGTGCGCGATCGCTGATAAGGCAGTTGAGGCCGGCTGGCTGAGGCCCAATCCGCCGTCAAAGCGGACAGGCTATAAAGTCGCTGTGGTGGGTTCCGGACCGGCGGGTCTGGCTGCCGCAGACCAACTGAACCAGGCGGGACACAGTGTGACACTCTTTGAACGGTCGGACAGAGTTGGCGGTCTTTTGATGTATGGCATCCCAAATATGAAACTGGACAAGAAAGTAGTACAGGCGCGCGTGGATCTGATGACGGCCGAAGGGGTGGAATTTGTCACAAGCTGTGAAGTGGGCAAAGATTACTCTGCCGGCAAGCTTAAGTCTGAATTTGATGCCATAGTCCTTTGCGGCGGCGCGACCAAGCCTCGAGACATCATGGCGGAAAACAGAGCTTTGAAAGGCGTGCATTTTGCCATTGAGTTTCTGGGTGCCAACACCAAATATCTGCTGGACGGCAGTGGCGCGCCAATCTCCGCAGAGGGTAAAAAAGTCATTGTCATAGGCGGTGGTGATACCGGTACGGATTGCGTTGGCACGTCCATTCGCCATGGCTGCACCAGTGTCCATCAGCTCGAGATTATGCCAAAACCGCCGACTGAGCGGTTGCCTGAGAATCCTTGGCCGCAGTTTCCCAGAGTCCTGAAGACGGACTATGGCCAGGAAGAAGCCATTGCGTTATACGGGTCCGACCCCCGCTGTTACAATATTACCGCGAAAAAATTCGTCGGGGACGACCAAGGTCATGTTAAAGAGGTTCATACTGTCGCCGTGGAATGGGTTCAGGACGATCACGGCAGAGTGGTGGCCCGGGAGGTGACCGGCAGTGAAAAAATTTGGCCGGCGGATTTAGTGCTGCTGGCTATGGGATTCCTTGGTCCTGAGGATCAACTGCTCAATCAGCTGGGGATCTTGCGGGATCCAAGAACTAATGTCAAGACTGCCGGTGATTCCTACGCCACGAATGTGGAAGGAATCTTCGCAGCGGGGGATATGCGCCGGGGACAGTCCCTGGTGGTTTGGGCGATCAGCGAAGGCCGTCAGGTCGCGGCAGAAGTCGACCGTTATCTGATGGGCTCCAGCAATTTGTAAAGATTTTAAGCGAGTTGGCCGATGGTCGTATTTGCGACAAAGGGTCTGAAACCGCGACCATCGGCAAAAATAGTCTTTCTTTTTAGGGCCTGCGAGGCAGACAATGTACGGTTCCTGCAGGCATGAAACTCAAAAACTTTTGGAGGTGTCTTATGTACAACTTACTTCACGTGATTCCCGATGACCAGCATGATGCGGCTGCCATCAAGCAGCTGCTGGAAAGCAATCCGCAGATCAAATTTGTTTCCCTGATGGCAGTGGATCTTGGAAACAACAGTACAGACGAGAAAATTCCGATACAGCTGATGCTGGAAGACGTCGAAGGCTTCCTGAAGACGGGCGCCCAGACGGACGGCTCCAGTGTCTATTTGCCCAAAATTGCGGAAATCAACAATGCTAAAGTCGATCTGATTCCGGACTTATCCGTCAAATGGATTGTCGATTACAACGTGTCTCACCGTGACCCTGAAACACAAAAGCCCGTGGGCACCCTGGTGATTCCGGCTTACCTCTATCACGACGGCATTGCGGTCTGCTCACGGTCAATTTTGAAGCGCTCAACGGACTATTTCAAGGAAACCCTTAAAAACGAGCTGAACTCGAACGCCTATGCCCGTGAAGTTCTTAATATCAAGGCGGAGGAGCAGGTGGCGGAAGTCATTATGACCATGGCGACGGAGCTCGAATTTTGGGTCAAAACACCAAATCAGAAGTCGGACACTGAAAAACTCAGCGCTTCCCAGACGCTGAAAGAGCAATACTGGAAGCGAACGGTCGGACCGGTGAGAACTGCCATGGAGCAGGCGCTGATCAGTCTTGACAGAATGGGTTTTGGTGCTGAAATGGGCCACAAAGAGGTCGGGGGCATACCGGCTCAGCTCGCCGGCGAGGGACAATTTTCCCACATCATGGAGCAGCTTGAAATCGACTGGAAATATGATGAGGCCCTTCAATCTGCGGACAACGAATTGTTCGCCCGTGAAATTATTCAGGAAGTCTTTTTCCGACATGGCCTCAAGGTGACCTTCAGAGCGAAGCCTATTGAGGGCGTCGCGGGCAATGGCGAGCACCATCACCTTGGGATCGCGGTGAAGCTGACTTCGGGAAGGCGTCTTAATCTCTTTGCGCCAAAGGACATGAAAAAATCCTATATGAATGCCTTTGGCTGGGGTGCGCTGATGGGCGTTTTGAAGAATTATGAGGTCGTCAATCCGTTTGTTACCTCATCCAACGATGCCTTCAACCGACTTAAGCCGGGCTTTGAAGCGCCGGTCTGTACCGTGGCATCCGTAGGCCACACCCCTGAAATGCCGGCAAGGAACAGAACGGTCCTGATTGGATTGGTGCGGGATACCGAGAATCCGTTCGCGACGCGCTTTGAGCTCAGGGCGCCAAATCCTTTGTCCAACACCTACTTGTTAGGTGCTGCGGCCTATCAGGCAATGCTTGACGGCGTGCTGTACGTCCTGAACGCGAAGTTGTCTGAAGCGGATCTCGAAAAAGAAATGTCGAAGGCGTACGGAGAAGAGGCGGGATATCTCGAAAAAGACAGAGCCTACAGAAGCGAAGAGGATGTCTTTGAACACTACTCCGCAGAAGAACGCAGCAAACTCTTCGGGATTCCGCCGAGGACAGTGTGGGAGAATCTCGGCGCTTTTGAACGCAGCAATGGAAAAGTGAAAGTGTTGACGCGGGGGGATGTTTTCCCGGCGGCGATTATCGAATCCTACCAAGCCACGATTCTGAGTCAGTGGGTCTCTGAGCTGACGAACCGCGTCATTCCGGCGAATGAAGATCTCATCCGCAAATATGTCAAGCTGCATGACATTGAGGAAGTCACGGATCTCGATATTGTCAACTGGGAAAAAATTCGATCGCTGAGGAATGAACTGATGAAAAACAGTCTCGACAAAAGAGCGTTGTTTTCCAGAATCAAACAAGCTATGTCTGCGGCGGACTATGAGGCAGCGAGTGAGCTGCAGGTGGAAATGATGGCCAAGATGACGCAGCTGAAGGCGCTATATCTTGATTACCGCCACAATCTGTTTACGGAAGTGCTATAAAGGATATAAATGACATAATTCGGGGTGGGGGATCTTTTGGGGTGCCCCGCTTCGCTATTTTTATTTTGTAGAAATTCGCGTAGGTGGAACTTTGAAGAAACCTGAATTTTGAAGAAACCGGCAGCAAGTTGAAGATGGTTGAAGATAGTTGGAA
>WXFH01000215.1 GCA_009881125.1 Acidaminobacter sp.
CCCGTAAAGAGGTTGGTCGCTTAATCAGTATAGGACAGGTCGGGATCTGGAGGGGTTGTTATGCGTTGGCAAGGCAGAAAGGGCAGCAGCAATGTAGATGACAGGCGCGGCGCACGTGGCGGCGGCAAAGTAATAGGCGGCGGTTTTGGCATTCTCCTGATTATTATTGTGGCGCTGTTGGGTGGCGACCCTGGCAAAATCCTGGATGCGGCAAATAATCTGGGGCAGGGCACAGAACAACCTTATGAGGCAACTCAGGAGGAACAGGAATTGGCTGATTTTGTCTCTGTCGTCATGGCGGATACCGAGGTCGTCTGGAGTCAAATCTTTGAAGCCGAAGGTATGGATTACCAGGAGCCAGGCTTGGTCCTCTACACAGACATTGTGGAATCAGCCTGTGGAACAGCGGGATCATCAACCGGACCATTCTATTGTCCTGCAGACAATAAAATCTATATTGACCTGATTTTTTATGAAGAGTTGAGGTCCAGATTCAAAGCCCCGGGTGATTTTGCCATGGCTTATGTCATAGCCCATGAGGTAGGCCATCACGTGCAGTATCAGCTGGGGATCCTCGATCAGGTTCAGGAGCTTCGTACCAAAGTAAGCGAGACAGAATACAACGAATATCAGGTTCGCCTGGAACTGCAGGCGGACTATCTCGCAGGTGTATGGGCCAATCACGTCAAAGGGATGGGTTACCTTGAGGAGGGTGATCTGGAGGAAGCCATGAACGCCGCAAGCGCGGTAGGTGACGACCGGATTCAGATGCAGAGCCAAGGATACGTCGTGCCTGACAGCTTCACCCATGGCACTTCGGAGCAGCGTCGGAGCTGGTTTTACAAGGGTTTTGAATCCGGAGACCTAAGCGGCGGAGACACGTTCAGTTCAAATGATTTATAAATTGCAATCGAGTAGGAGGCTACCCATTAGTTGAGTAGCCGTCCTCTCACACCACCGTACGTACCGTTCGGTATACGGCGGTTCAATCGCTTGAGTGCATTAAACGTAATTGCTCGTATTGAGCCGGGAAA
>WXFH01000216.1 GCA_009881125.1 Acidaminobacter sp.
ACGCTGAAACTCTGAGAAATTAAGGTTCTCTGCGAACCTCGCAGTCTATGCACTGTGACTCTGCTGTCCATCTGATGCGTTCGGTGAAATATGATCGAGTAGGAGGCTACCCATTAGTTGAGTAGCCGTCCTCTCACACCACCGTACGTACCGTTCGGTATACGGCGGTTCAATCGCTTGAGTGCATTAAACGTAATTGCTCGTATTGAGCCGGGAAATC
>WXFH01000217.1 GCA_009881125.1 Acidaminobacter sp.
CGGTGAAGTAAGTTAAGTGGAATTGTAGTGAATTGTTTGAAGCTCTGGCACTGAGATGAACTTGGTGACAGGTACTGAGTTGAACTCGGTGACAGGTACTGAGTCAAACTCGGTGTCAGACACCGACATAAATGTGGGAACAGGTACAAAAAGAAACTTTGTACCTGTCCCCATTCTCATTTACAGCAGCGGTCTTTTTGCAATTATTTATGCGATTTTGCATCATTCATACCAATTGAGGGGGTAATTGGATCGGGGTATTGGGTATATATTGAAGACAAAAAAGCGAC
>WXFH01000218.1 GCA_009881125.1 Acidaminobacter sp.
GTTGATCGAAGCGGCCTTTTCCGTTGAAAAGTACAATCTTAGATGTTTATCAATCTCACTGAATCCCTGCGTTTAAAAGATGACTGTTCTGAGCGGTTCAATTAAATAGGACATCAATCTCCGCCACAGCGGATTTGATCACCAGGTCAATCCGTTCCTGCGACTGGTCGTAGCCCTCTGAATAATAAATCCCGTCCTCTTTGACGAAGCCATTTCTAGAAAGGGACTGATCCCCCACGACACCTTTATAATCGACGCTGACGCCGACACCCTCCGGCACCACAAGGCGGATGGAGGTCGCACCGCAGTTGATTTCAACAGTTGAACGCTCGACGAGGCTCCCCATTCTGAGGTCAAGGTCTCCGGCACCCATATTGATTTGCAGTCTCTCAACCGGGATTTTTTCCAGACTCATGTCACTCTCCATGGCACCGGCATCAATTTTCAGGTCCCACTTGACCTTTGGATTCAAGTACAGATCATAATCCAATTTTTCATGAACATTATCAAAGCGCAGACCTTCTTCAGGTTTAAAGCTATAGGCAATATCGTTGTCATTTCTTCGGCTGCCTACCTGATACAGCTTGCCTGGTACGACATACGACATGGCGTTTTGGTCTGTAACGCCAACCTTGAAGGTTCCTGCCGGCAGGGCAATATCGACACTCGCTTTTTCTATGCCATCCAAATCAGCAATATCAAAACTGCCGCTGGTAACACCCGAGACCCAATCCGACGCGTTTCTGTCCCCACGCTCAACAATAGTCCATGGCAACGTCATTCCAAAGAAATCAAAATCGCGGTTCCGGCTGCCCACCATTGTGCCATAGAGAAGAATTGCCGCAATGAACAGCACCCAGGTTATGAGGCTAATGTAAGGAAACCTTCTGAAAATAATATTGATGCCTACGACGACAAAGATCAACGGCCACAGATCGAAGAGGGCACTGACTATGGAGATGTTGATATACCCAAACTTAACCAGAAGCCAGACAACACCTATGGCAATGAAGGTCAGACCGACGCCTATCCCGTCTGCAATCTGTTTATGGCGTCTTCTTCGAAGCGCTTTGTCCCGCTCTTCGATCTCAGCGCCGGTCAGCGCTGCACCGTTTTTTGAATAAGCACCTTGCCGGGGCTCCGTTTTGGGTTGTTCCTGCTGCTCAGATGGATTAGTTTGTTGCTGATCGTCCATGTTCAGTCACCTCTGCCTTTCATAACAATCAATCCGCCTATAAGGATGAGTACCACCGGCAAAATCAGAGAAAAATCAAACCACGGCAGGATTTGTCTGAAAAACAGCAGTCCGCCAAGTCCTATAAAACCGAGGCCTATGATGAGCCGGGCATTGTCATTGTTGAATTCGTGGGTTTTTCTGCCGCCTGTTGAAGCCGGATCAACGCCGTCATAACCTTGATCCTCCTGAACGAATTCATAGCCGACATCACCCACCGGGCGCTTTGGGATGACTATGGCGCATATGATATACGCCAGAAGTCCTGTACCGCCGAAAATGACCATGACCGCCCACAGTATTCTCACAATCACAGGGTCTATGTTGAAATATTCCGCCACGCCGCTGCATACACCGGCTATAACGACATCATTGTTGGATCGATAAAGTCGTTTCATGATTGGACCTCCTCGTTAGACTTAGTTGTTGGTTCAATTTGCTCAAGGACCGAATTCGCTGCGTCCTGTGTTTCGCTGCCGGAAATCTCAGGTTCCGTGATTATTTCAGATTTTGAGTACCCTGCAGGAGGGTCTTCCGGTTTGACTTCCGGTTTGACTTCCGGCTTCGCTTCGGGTTTCGCCCCGGCTACAGGGTCGAAGGTTTCTTCTTCGCGTCTGCTTCCGGCATTATTGCTGCTGCCGTAGCCCCTGTTTTCACCCGGCGCGCGTCT
>WXFH01000219.1 GCA_009881125.1 Acidaminobacter sp.
TCAGCAATAATAATTTCAGGCCCTCAGGCCCTGTTACATTGTACCATATTTCCGTTTGCCTTTGGAATTGGTGTTGGTGACGCGGACGGGTTTTAGTTGAGTGACAGGCACCAAGTTAAAAACAGTGCCAGAGCTTCACACAATTCCGGCACAATTCTTGTGTATGATGGCAGCACTTCTAAAGAAAAAACGTGTGATTGCCAAAGCAGTCACACGTTTTTCACCTTACTCATTACGTATC
>WXFH01000220.1 GCA_009881125.1 Acidaminobacter sp.
CAACATTAATCCAAGAATCCTTAAAATGATTGAATGGACGGGGTTTGATCCAAGAATCTATCTGGATAATTAAAACTCAAATGGTGTTAAATACAATTGGTGTTTTCTGACATGCGGATAACGGGCTAAAATACGTCTTTTGTTAATACTTAATCGCAAGGAGCAAAAGCTTTTCGTTTTTCCGCTTCAACTAACACAGTGTGAACGCAAAACCATCTCACACCTAAATGCGAACATCCACGCAGCTTCGATCCGAAGAGCCACATGGATGTTCATTGCCACATTCCTGGAGAATTGCAGTTTAGCTTATTTTTTCTAGAATCATTTTCTTCGCAGCTTCAGCGGCAGTCGAAGCATCCGGCGCGTAGCAATCGGCACCAATCTCTTTGGCAAAATTATTGTTAAGTGGCGCACCACCAACCATAACTATGTATTTGTTTCTTAGATTTCTGTTTTCCAGGTCACTGAGTACATCTTTCATATTGCCCATAGTCGATGTCAATAGTGCTGACATTGCAATAACATCCGCGCCATACTCTTCAGCTTTGTCTCCAAATACTTCAGGTGCGACGTCAATTCCAATATCGATGACCTCCAGGCCAGCGCCTTTCATCATCATAATTACAAGATTCTTTCCAATGTCATGCAAGTCTCCCTGAACTGTGCCCACCACCACTTTGCCTATTGGCTTTACACCTGATTCCGCAAGCAATGGTTCGAGCACCTTCATCCCAACATTCATGGCTCGCGCTGCAACCAATACTTCTGGTACGTAAACATCATTGTTTTTGAACTTGACGCCAATGACGTTCATACCTGCCAGCAATCCATCATTCAAAATTTCACTTGCCGTCAATTTCTCTGCTACAGCTTGTGAAACCAGTTCCTGAACCTTTTTAGCATTTCCCTTTTGAACCATTTCAGAAATATTTTCCAACAACATGTCCTTCACTCCCTTAAAGTCTTTTTTATTTAAGTACGCATGGCCTCAGCGACATGATCAAACCGGAAGCCGAATAGCATCAGACCGAGGCTCCACCTTGATTATTGTCAGCTTATTATATTGTCTGAATTTTCATCTATTTGTTCACACTGTATCAAATCTCGTCAAATCTGTTTTGCATTATTTTTTAATTTATCACAATAATATTTGATGTTTTTAAATTCTTACATTATTTTTCCGTGCCTCAAGCGATATTTTCCGGGTGAGGTACCGGTATTTTTTTTGAATACCCTCGAGAAATAACTTTGATCTTCATACCCCACCAGCTCACTTATTTCAACAATCGTAAATTCATTCTCCAAGAGCAATTTTTTCGCCTGTTCGATTCGCAAGTGATTGAGGTAGGCGTTGAAACTCACCTTCAATTCAGATTTGAAAATCGTGGAAAAATATGACGAACTATGGTTTACATAGGCAGCGACCTCTTCCAGAGTAATCTTCTTTTGAAAATTCTTTTGCAGAAAATCAACTGCTTTCAATATGACTTGAGGATGCTTAAGATCATTCTGATCAAAAACTTGTTCAATAAAATGAAGCATGATATGAAATAGCCAAGCGGACAACTCTGCGACAGTTTTGAAGTCATTGATTTGACTCAGGTATTTATATTTTAAACCGAATATTTTTTCAAGCCCGGCACCGCCTTCCAAAGCAGCCCTTGATAATAGGACCACCAGCTCAAGCACTCGGCCTTTAGCAATTTCAAAATCGTGATTTGAATAGGACGCAATATACAGCAGAATCTCATCCAAAAGACGCTGTGCCTGGACTTTATTGCCAGATGAAATGAAGGCAAGAAGCTGACGTTCTTTTTCAATAGGGTAAGCTTCCGCTTCTTCTCCCCCACCCATCGTATTGAGATATTTGAGGTATTTTGAAATATCTCGGCCAAGTGCAGTTTCGTCTTTTACATAATGGACCTGATCCATTCCGTTTATAGAAACGCAGACAGCGGACAACATATGACTGAGCGCTGTAACGCGTTCAGCCGGAATCTGAGGAATATGCTGAATCCCATTGTTTATAAGTGGGATTTGTTTGCTTTTTATTAGAAATTTATCTATTAACTCCTCAAAAACAAATTCCTCATGGCTGTTCAACAAAACCGGTCCACCGACGACCACTGCAAACAGTCCCCCTTCACTATAAACAGGAGAAGCAAAATTCACTAGTCCCACAGGGCAGTAAAAGACATATTCGCCGTCAAATCTTTCAGACTGCCGCCCGCTATATAACAGCGACTTTCCGCATTCAACATTAATCTGGGTGATTTCAGACAAAATCTCGCAAAGATTACATGCAGGACTTATTGACTGTTCCGATTCATCCAAAAAAATCGCTCGGCACCCAACGCCCGTCGCCATTGAAAATTGTCTGGTTTTCTCAGTCAATACCTGTTTACACTTCAGCGCTGCTATTGAACTCCCCATAATCTTCCTCCTGACAAACTTTTCAAAGCGTTCACCGTTTGATTATTTCGAATCATTTATGTATTCCGAAAATTTTTAACATTATTTATCACTTTTTAAAAGATGGATTGCCGGCGTATCAGTAAAATGGGCTTAACCTGTTATAGCACTCCAGGCAGTCAGAAAGTTATCGCTTAAAGTCATCGACATGACATAACAGACTATTATTGGAAAAATCGAGGAGGACTGACATGATCATTATTGGAGAAAAAATCAATAGTACTTTAAAAGCCATTCGACCTGCCATGGAATCTCGCGATCATTCAACCATTCAGGAACTTGCCATACGCCAGAGAGATGCGGGCGCCGCCTATATTGACGTAAACGCCGGCATGTTCCACAACAATGAACCAGAAGTTCTGGAATGGCTGATTCATACAATACAGGAAGTCTGTGATACTCCATTTTCAATTGATTCTCCAAGCGCAAACGGTATTTTATCAGGTCTGAAAGCAAATCGAAATTCGAAACCCATTATTAATTCAATCACTGGGGAAAAGGACAGATTTAATACCATCCTGCCGCTCGTGGCTGAATATAAAACAGGTGTTGTGGCATTATGCATGGACGATCGTGGAATGCCGGAAACTGTTCACGAGCGATTCGAGGTTGCAGAAACCCTGATTAAAAATTTGACCAGAGAAGGCATTCCGCTGGATGATATCTACATTGATCCACTTGTCAGACCAATCGGAACCGGTTCTCATTATGGGATGCTTGCTATTGAAACGATCCGAAATGTAAAGAACGCCTATCCCGAAGTACATATTGCCTGCGGTCTGAGTAACGTATCGTTTGGTATTCCTGCTCGAAAAATAATGAATCAAACCTTTCTGGTCGCTGCAATGGCAGCCGGTATGGATGGCGCTATTTTGGATCCGCTTGACAAAAAACTCATGGCTTATTTGTACGCAACTGAAGCTCTTCTCGGTAGAGATGAGTACTGCCTGAATTACCTCGATAAATTCCGCCAGGGTGAACTCGAATTCTAGCCGTCAATTTCATTGATTATGCAAAAGGATCCGCTAGCGAAACCCGGCCAAGTTATTCCGAGTGATCTTTACTTCTTAGGTCGAAAGGACTGATATCCGAAATGCTGCATCATATTGAAAATAGAATCTATCATGTTGAAATTCTTCCGCCTAAACAGGATACCGAAAAACTAACAGCAGATCTTGCCCTTTTCGCGGATAAATACAACAAAGCCTTAGAAATTGGTTCATGCATCTGTCTGACGGACAACGCTATGGGGAATTTGGCGTTTCAAGGCACTGAAGTCATAGAAGAACTTGAGCTGCCGGTAAAATCTGATCAAGTCATGATCCATCTGAACACTTTTCATACCCTCGAAGACTTGAAAAATATTTTGAATAAATGTAAAGCCTTAGGTATCAAATATCTTTTAGTCATCAGTGGTGACGGTTCTGACCGACTTCCAAAATTACAAGCCGCAGATCTCAATTTAACTGACACCACAACGGTAACTTCTGTGGAATTGCTAAGCTACATTCACCGTGAATATCCAAATGAGTTTATACTGGGCGTTGCTTTCAATCCCTATGAACCTGCTGAGCATGAATTTCATAAATTGGAAAGGAAATTGAAAGCTGGTGCAGCATTTATTGTGACCCAACCTGTGATCGAATCAAATGAAATTATTAATCAATTATTGAATCTTTATCCTGCCATTCCGGTTGTTATTGAAGCCTGGATGAGCAAGAAGCTGCATCTTCTATCTGAAGCTGTAGGTTACGAGATCCCGGAAAATACTGAGTTTGATCCCATTGAAACTTTGAAAATGCTGCATAAAATTTATCCGAACTGCGGCGTCTACCTTTCTCTTCTTAGCTTTAAAACTCAGTTTGATCTGCTCAGCGAAACATGGATCTGATGCACGAGGAGGAATACCAATGAAAATAGTGGTCTGCATTAAACAGGTTCCTGCAACCAACGAAGCCAAAATTGATCCTGAAACCAAACGAATTTTACGCGAAGATGTTAAAGCTATATTAAATCCATTTGACCATTACGCCATAGAAGAAGCGATCCGACTGAGAAATAAATTCGGCGGCGAAGTCATTGCGCTTTCGATGGGTCCGGACAAAGCGGTGCGCGTGCTTCGCGAAGCTATTTCAATGGGGGCGGATCACGCTGTTCTTCTTAACGACAGAGCATTTGGGGGTTCAGATACTTGGGCGACCAGTTATGCACTGGCAAAAGCCATTAAGAAAATTGGTCAAGTAGATTTAGTGCTTTGCGGCAAACAGGCAATCGACGGTGACACTGCACAAGTAGGACCCGGTATTGCTGCTCATCTGAATTGGATGCAAGCTACCTACGTTATGGAAATTAATATTTTAAGCCCGCATCAAATGAGGGTAAAACGAATGAATGAAATGGGTTATGATATATGCCTTCTTGAAACACCTGCCGTTCTGTCGGTAGTCAAGGGCATCAATACGCCGCGAGTTCCGACACTCAAAGGCAGAATTGCATCCGACCGCTATGAGGTTCCGGTTTGGACTCCGGCTGATCTGGATGCAAATATTGATAATCTGGGACTAAATGGTTCTCCTACTCGCGTTGTTAAAACACAACCCCCAGCACCAAGAGAAAATATTACAAAAATAATTGAAGGTGCCCCTCAGATCTGCGCACAGTCTCTAATTAATGAATTACGCCTTCGCAATTTATTGTGATCGGAGGATCCCCTAATGAGAATTAACGAAACAGATAAACTTGACTTCAGAAATGTCTGGGTAGTTGCCGACTTACTCGTCGGGAAAATTCAATCTGTCACCCATGAATTAATTGGTTCAGCTAGAAATTTGGCGGATCTTCGCGGCTCCGAAGTTTGGGTCATTGTCATGGGTGATGCCGTGTCCATTGAAGCATCATCATTATTCGCATACGGCGCGGATTGTGTCGTTGCAATTGATGATCCTCTCCTAAAAAACTTTGTCGACGAACTGGAAGCTAATCTGCTGACACGACTAATCCAAAAGTATAAGCCCGAAATTGTACTGTGTGCTGCTACCGCCAGAGGCCGTGCCTTGATTCCACGCGTCTCGGTTATGACCGATTGTGGTTTGACTGCAGATTGTACGGAATTGAGCATCGATCCCGAAAACGGTGACTTGCTCCAGACCCGTCCTGCTTTCGGAGGCAATATTCTGGCTACGATCCGAAGCTCCAACCATAGGCCCCAGATGGCAAGCGTTCGTCCTCGAGTCATGATCTCACCAGAACCTGACTTTAGCCGAACAGGTAATGTAATCATAGAATCTATTCAAGAATCTGATCTCTGCAACATCAAACAAGTTGTCGAAGTTGTTCGAGATTTAGAATATTCTGCGAATATTGCAGATGCAAATATCATTATCGCGGGTGGCAGGGGCATGAAAGGCGCTGAAGGTTTTGAACTGTTGAAGCAGATGAATGAATACTTTGGTGGCGCAGTTGGTGCAAGCCGCGCTGCAGTTGACGCCGGGTGGATTCCCTATTCTCACCAGGTAGGTCAAACCGGCCAAACAGTACAAACAAGTGTCTATATTGCTTGTGGCATATCAGGTCAGATCCAGCATCTGGTGGGCATGCAGTCATGCGACCTGATTATTGCCATCGATAAAAATCCAAATACACCCATGATGCAAATGGCTGATATTGCTGTTGTTGGAGATATTTTTGAGATCGTTCCGGAAATCATCCATGAACTTCGTTCCGCACAGCCCTAATCAAAGATTCCAGACAAAGAAATTTGCATGTCGTCCGGCATAACTTGTCAGTCGTTCTGATCCGGACAAGGCATAGCCGAGCTAAAACGAATCCCTCCCCCCTTTCTTATAATTATTTTTACAACAAAATTTGTTGTCACCTCATTAATAGCACTTTCATCTATGGGGTGTTTTCTTTTGTGAAGAAAATGAATAATCACGAGTTAAGTTCGGTTTCCTTATTTCTCCAAACAGCTGCCAATCATCAAAATATCAGCATCTTATATATTTTTAATTCACCTGAACTCTTCCCACAGCCTATTGCCATGTTTAAATTATTCCCGGTCAATATTTCCATTTATGCTTCTTCTGAACTGAGTAGGTGTCATACCGACTCTCGACTTGAATGATGCAATAAAAATAGAAGGATTGTTGTAGCCGCATGCCGCTGAAATATTCCTGATACTCATACCTGAGTTAAGAAGCAGCCTCTTGGCGTTGCTGATCCTTTGAGTAATCAAATACTCATAAGGTGAAATTCCATATTGTTTCTGAAACTGCCTGGTAAAATAGAAAACACTTAACCCAACCTCACTGGCAACCTCAGTTATAGATAGCTGCTTCTCGAAATTTTGTCTTAAATACGCTTCAGCAGATGCAACAGCAAGATCTGCAGACTTTGTCCGAGCCGATCCGTTCTCCGAAAGCATTGCCAAAAGTCTATGAATCGAAACTGATAACATATGTTCCAATGAACTCTCGCTTCTGAGCAATCCCATTAAGAATTTAAATTCCTGTTCAATTAATGTTGGGTCTTTGATTACAATGGGCTCACCGTATTCTTTCGTCAGCAGTTCACTATACGCAAAAACCGAATTGCCTCGAAAGTGAACCCATTTAAATGTTATTGACTCTTTGGATGAATATTTGTGAGGCTTTCTGCAGTCTAAAAAAACACATTCACCACGACCGACACTAATAACTTTTTCACCTTGTTCGACTTGTAACTCTCCTTTTTCTATGTACATCAATAAAAGACTATCCAGATAATCTCTTTCAATTTTGTAATCGCTGATCCCAAAATATTCACCCGCAAGCTCAACATAATAAAGATGTTCCTTTGCAAACGCAGAGGGATTCAATGAGAAAACACTGGTTGTCATATTTTTCTCCATAAGACCTCCAAATCGAACACGTCTTTACGTCATTATACAGCAAGATATATGAATTAAAAAGTATATTTTATTTGCAATAACAAAAATCACATTGAAAACCCTTCAATTTTCTTAAATAAGAGAGCTAAAAAACAAATTTATATTTTTATGAAAAAGCAAGATTTATATATTCAAGCATATTTTGATTATAGATTTGACAATTAATGAATGTTAGAATATTTATAATATTCAAAATACAATTTAATAATCGAGGGTGATCGTACAGTGTCAACTTTAAGAGAACGAAATTTAAGACGTCTTCAAGAAAGTATTGCGGGTAAGAAATCTGATGGTCATGCTGTTTTTCATTTTTATACTTTTCCTTTTTTTCAATCTGTAACAGGCGTTAACCTTGATGACTATTTTCACAAACCAGAAGTGACACTGCAGTGCCAGTATGAAGCCTTGGAATTGTTGGACGGGATCGGCAACCTGGTGCCTGACATGGGTTCCGTCGCAGAAGCCAGTGGTTTGGGAAGTATTGTCTTATTTGATAAAAAAGGCTTTATCTCTGCACATCCTAACCCCAAAATTGCAGAGGCATTTGATGCCAGCGACTTAGATTGGCTGGAACCCGCAGATCCGTATGGTGACAATTACATGGCAAAAGCATTGACAACACTCCAATATATGGTAGCTCACTGTCCGGAAGGTTATCGAGTGAATCCCCATCCGCTTATGGGCCCTTTTACCGTAGGTGCAATGTTGAGAGGAATCAGCGACTTTTGCGCGGATACAATTTCTGAACCTGATTTAGTGAACAAAATTCTTGATGTCGTCGTTGAGACACAAATAAGATTCTTAAAAGCGCAGGAAAAGATTCTTGGTACACTTCATCATGTTTTAGTCGCGGATGATCTATCTGCTTTTCTGAATGAGCAATCCTTCAGAGAAATAATTTTGCCTAGATACGAACAAATATTTAAAGAGTTTCCCAACACCCAAAGATGGCTGCACAATGATTCAACTGCGCGCCACGTCGCAACCGCAATCGCTGATTCTGGCATGGTTGCCTGGCAATACCTTCCGGATATCGCTCCGCAGGATGCACTTGAGCTGACCAGAGGAGAAGTTACTCTGCTGGGCGGTTTGAGTCCACTGGATCTGCAAAAATGGACAGCAGAGGAAACCTACGAAAAATGCATCGAAACATTAAAATCATTCGGCGGCAATAACCGCTGTGTTCTGGCAGCCGGAGGTTCCATCAATCAGGTGCCAATAGAGAATCTCAAAGCTATGTTCAAAGCTGCTGACGACTATAAAATTGACTGAAGTCAGTCCTCCGTGATGCAGGGAATATCAAACGGACACGTTATCGATCCATTGAGTTTCGCAGCTGAAAACGGCCATACTGCCATCAGAATGTCAGGACATTCTCACGGCGCAAAACGAACTGCTTCTACATACCCAATAGCGATTTAGAAACCAAACAAGCAAAGAGCGCTGGCCTTATCACTTAGGCAGCGCTCTTTGCTTTACAAACTGTATGAAATTATATTT
>WXFH01000221.1 GCA_009881125.1 Acidaminobacter sp.
TCACGTTCTTGATCTTCATCTTTCTTATTATCACCCTCAGGGGTCTGGTCCGGATCCAGCGCTTCGCCAGATCTCTCGGTCCACAACACCCTGGCGTTGATTTTTGAAGGCAGATCCATCCACATACCCTGGGCAAATGTCATGGTCTCTTCTACGGCGTCACTGCCGGCAGCTTCTGCACCGGTATCGCATTCGTCCGCACCGGTGGTGCTTGTACACGCTCCCAAGTCCTTTGA
>WXFH01000222.1 GCA_009881125.1 Acidaminobacter sp.
GTTTAACCAGGTGACGCGGACAGCTTCTGAGTTGGTGACTGACACCAAGTTCAAAACGGTACCAGAGCTTTGTAATATTTCTGTAACATTCACTTCAGTAAAATAAGCCAAACGCGGCACCAAGTACCCTTCCAGCAAACGACAAATACACAAAAATTAATTAAAAAATAATGCTCACAAAGGCAGGCGACCCCCATGAAATCACTTGAAATTACTGCCAGCGACGGCCTCAGGCTGTCCGCGGTCATCTTCGAAGCCAACAA
>WXFH01000223.1 GCA_009881125.1 Acidaminobacter sp.
GTGAGAAGCAAAAAGTGTTCACGGATTTACTGGCTTTTTTCGGCGAATCATCCCATGACTGAAATCAAGGATGTTCTCACCACACTAATATAATCCTATAAGGGAGACGATCGCCATGAAGCTGCACGTCAAACTTTTTGTATTATTCGAAGAATCGGGCCACCATTATAAAACCATTTGGAATCGATTGATGGAGGACAACTTCAACTTTGAAATTATTCAGGTCAGTCAGAACTCAAAAATTGACCCTTTCAGCTGCGATATCGTCCTTTATACCATCCCTTTTATTGAACCCATTGTCCGAGAAAAATGCCTCAATCCAAATGCAATATTTTACAACATTGGCCTGCCTTTTGATCCCGAAAAACTTGAGGTTCTCAAGAGTATCGAGCGCGGTACCGACGTACTGCTGATTGGTGAAGGCAAAGCCATACTCTGGGATTCCAAACTCACTCTGAAGCACTACGGCATTGACAACATCAATTTTATCCCTTACTCCAGTCCGAACCAACATGTGAACCACGTAAAAACCGCTGTCTATATGGGCATTAAAACAGTAGACCTGCCACAGATTGAACGCTATATCGATATAGGCGGTCGCATGATCCACCCCTTCGTGATCCGGAAAATCGGTGAAGCCGCGAATCTTTCAAAGCAATACTTGGACAAGAAGCTTAAAGAGTACATCTCCAATGAGAATAAAGTTATGGATTACACTACCTGCATATCACTTTCTACCGCCAGTGAATTCACTGAAGAAAGAATTTCCATGCTGAATTTATTTGACTTCCCCGCAGTTATCCTGGCCAATCAGGAGACCATCGCGGCGATCAATAATGCATTCAGGAATGAATTTCATTTCAATTACGAAACGATCATCGGAAACAAAATTTATTCAAATGCCCTAATTTCAGAACTCCTAAGCGTCTGTGACCCAGCCACAGGAAACGGCATTTGGCATGCCAAAAGCGGGAAAAGCTACAACGTACAGCGCAAATGTATCGAAACCATCGGCGTTGACATCATTCACCGCGAACTGGTGGAGATCGTGCCGCTTCGTGGCGACAAGCCCGCCAACACAACCCGTTACGGATTCAACGACATCATTGCCAAAAGCCAGGCCATGAAATCCGTTATCAGCCAAGCTCGGAAACTGTCTGCTATAGACGTCACCGTACTCATCGAAGGCGAGTCCGGCACCGGAAAAGAGCTCCTGGCACAGTCCATCCACTCCGAATCTCCCAGGTCGGACAAACCCTTTATCGCAGTAAACTGCGGCTCCTTTTCCGAAAGCCTCCTGGAATCCGAGCTCTTCGGATATGCGGGCGGCTCCTTCACCGGCGCTAAAAAGGAAGGCAAAAAAGGCCTTCTAGAGGCTGCCCACGGCGGCACCATCTTCCTGGATGAAATTGCGGAAGCCACTCTGAAAACTCAGGTACGACTACTGAGATTTCTCCAGGAAAAAGAAGTCCAACCCATAGGCTCCAACCTGGTCAAACGTGTCGACGTCCGGGTCATCTGTGCCGCCAACACTGATATGGAGGCCGCCATGCACCGTGGCACCATCCGCGAAGACCTTTTCTACCGGATCAGTCCAATCACTCTGAATGTGCCGCCACTAAGAAACCGCCGCGAGGACATAGAGCCGCTCCTGAGAAGCTGCCTGGGTAGTGACGTGATCCTCGACAGCGAGCTCCTCAGGTTCATGGTGCATTATGACTGGCCAGGCAATGTCAGGGAACTGAAAGGCTTGTCTGAATACCTGCGTTTCTTCGGCGGTCAGGTCCTTAGACGGGATCATCTCCCGGAACGTTATCAAAAGAAGTACAGCGAACTGCTCAGCCCGAGTTCTCAGCCATTGGCTGCCGAGGAGGGTTCCACCTCAAAGACCGATTCTTTGCCGATGGTCGTTTCACTCGAACAAGCCCTCCTCCAGCTTCTGTCTGTCAAGAGTACCGGACGCAGAGCGCTTGTCCAGTCACTTAGGCAAAACGGCACACCAACGACGGAATATGAAGTAAAAATATTGCTGGATCGCTTCAAATCATTGGGATGGATCGAGCAAAGCACCAGCGGAAGAGCCTCAAAGCTGACAGAGTTGGGCCGAAAACAGCTCACGCAGCACATATAAACTAAAAGCGGTGCGATCTATAACAAAGATCATACCGCTTTTGGTTTTATTTTTAACTTTTCTAGACAATAAAATCTGAAAATTTCGAACACGCGACGCTCTAACCCTTAATCTTAAAGCATTTCTGAGTACAGTCCACGACTTGACTCAGATTGGCACGCTTCTTGCTCTTTAAATAATCGGAATCATTTACATACCATTTGAGGGAGGGATATATCATGAACAATGAAATCAACAAACCCGACAAGATGAAAGGATTCAAAGCACCAGATGCACTCGTACTGATCGTCATTTTAATGGTAGTCGCGGCAATAATGTCTTATGTGCTGCCGGCAGGGGAGTACAACCGAGTTGAAAATGCAGCAACAGGAAGAATGGTCGTCGATCCGGCATCCTATCACGCTGTAGAAAGTTCACCGGTGTCCATTTGGGGAATTCTGAAAGCCATACCGGAAGGCATGGGACAAGCAGCCACTGTTATTAATTTCCTGCTGATCATCGGGGGCGTTTTCGGAATTTTGGAGGCTACCGGCGCCCTCATGTCATTAATTGGTTTTACAGTAAAAAAGCTTTCCGGCAAAGAGCGTTTAATCATCCCTGCAGTCTTGATTGTTTGGGGACTCGGAGGTGCTTTAGTAGGCAACTTTGAAGAGTCCTTGGCATTTATTCCGCTGCAAATCTCACTCAGCCTTGCTTTAGGATTCGACTCTGTTACAGGTATGGCTATGGCGCTGCTGGGCGTTGCGTCCGGGTATATGGGTTCAATCATCAATCCATTTAACGTCGGCGTTGCCCAAGGCATTGCTGAACTTCCATTATTTTCAGGTATGGCATTCCGTATTGTCGCATTTACTTGCCTACTGGGCGCTGCAATAATCTACCTATACTGGTATGCGGGAAGAATTCAAAAAAATCCGAAACTCAGCCCAGTATACGAAGAGGATCTAACCAGTCCTTACAGACATGCAAATCTTATGGAACAGATCACTTTTACTCAAAAGCATAAGTTCGTGCTATTTGTCTTTGTTCTTGGGATTGCTTATATGGTCTATGGTGTAACACAAAAGGGCTATTATCTGACGGAAATTGCAGCAATTTTTGTCGCTATTGGCGTCTTAACGGGCATTGTTGGCGGATTGAAGCCTAACACTATCATTGATCACTTTGTTAAAGGGGCTGGCAACCTGCTCTACGCAGCCTTAGCCGTTGGATTTGCCAGAGGGATTGTAGTTGTTTTGACCAATGGAAAAATAATGGATGTCGTCATACATAGTGCAGCTACCCTGGTCGCAGGGCTTCCTGTCAGCGTCAGCGCCATTGGAATGTTTTTAGTTCAAAGTGTGATAAATGTCATAGTCCCTTCGGGAAGTGGTCAGGCAGCTGTAACTATGCCTATTATGGCTCCCATAGCGGACGTAATCGGCATCACTAGACAGACGGCGGTTCTGGCATTTCAGTTTGGAGATGGCATAACAAACTTGGTGACACCAACCTTTGGCACTCTGATGGCAGCCCTCGCTTTATGCAGAATTTCTTGGGGAAAATGGATCAAATGGCTCGCGCCGTTACTCGTTGTGTGGTATGCCATTTGTGCAATTCTGCTGGTGATTGCGGTTCAGATTGGGTTCGGGCCATTCTAGCATTCTGTTCTTTATGCCATCTTTCTAACATAAAAATTTTACACCGGAGGCATTACTTTGATGATTTTAAACGACGCAATGAATATCCAGAACGACATTATAACGTGGCGAAGAGCGCTGCATCAGATTCCAGAAACCGGCCTTCACCTGCCTATGACGGCCAATTACGTCATTGAGCGTCTCATTGAGATGGGCATCTCTTATAAAACCTTTGATGGTCATTCCGGCATCCTTGCATGGATTGGAGACCCGGCGAGAGGCAAGACCATCGGCTTAAGAGCGGATATGGACGCCCTTGAGATCAAAGAAGAGACCGACGTTCCATTCAAGTCAGAAAACGACAAGATGCACGCCTGCGGCCATGATGCTCACACCGCAACGCTCCTCGGAGCGGCGAAGCTCTTAAAAAGTCGCGAGGCTGATCTGAAGGGCTGTGTCAAACTCATTTTTCAACCTGCGGAAGAAGGTCCTGGCGGCGCTGTTCCTATGATTCAGGACGGTGTCTTGGAGAATCCAAAGATTGACGCCATTTTCGCCATGCACGTCTATAACATTGAGGAGGCTAAAACCACCGGTTCCATAGGTTTGCGCTACGGCGGCATGTTTGCGTCTGATGACCAAGTTTACCTCAAGATCAAAGGGAAAGGCGGACACGGTTCAGCGCCTAATGAAACTGTGGATCCTGTCGTCATAGCGGCCCATGTTATTTTGGCGCTTCAAAACATTATCAGCCGGGAAGTCAAGCCGTCCAGCCCGGCGGTGATCACAATCGCGAGCTTGAATGCAGGCCGCGGCACCACGAATATCATCTCCGACGCCGCTGAAATGTTGGGAACCATTCGGACTTTGAGCTATGAAACCAGGGATTTCGTGCTCAAGCGCATTGAGGAAATTGTCGATGCGGTCACAAAGGGCTTCCGCGCGGACTATGAGCTTAGATTCTTTGACTCCTTCCCGCCAGTGATCAATGATGCGTCGGTAACCACTCGCTTCCTTGAGTCTGCCAAAAAAATTCTGCCGGAAGAAGAAATCCTGATCATGAACGAATCTCTCATGGGCGGTGAGGATGCGGCCTTTTTCTTCGAGAAGGTTCCGGGCACTTATTTCCTGCTGAACGCTTCAATGCCGCAGAACGGACAGCTCTACCCTATTCACAATTCGAAATTCATGCTGGATGATACCGTCCTGTATCGAGGCGCTGCCATATTTGCACAAGCCGCGCTGGATGCCCTGGAGGGGTAGTTTGTCAATCTTTTAACGTGGTGACGCGGACAGTTTTCAACTCGGTGCCAGAGCTTACGAGAACGATTCTCAACTATTTTCAATCCCCTTCACTTTCCCCTAAACCACCATCCCCACACAAACAAAAGGCGCCAAGACCACATTCCCCCATGGTCTTGGCGCTTCACTTTTT
>WXFH01000224.1 GCA_009881125.1 Acidaminobacter sp.
TCCATTTAGCATTCACAAAGTCTTTCCATCACTCATTCCGTCACCCGATCCGCTAACCTTCAGACACACTTTCCTCACCACATAAAATTCTATCCTTTTAATCTTAACTGCGCTTTAGCAAATATCATAATTATGATATAATCACATCATAAATAGTTCATAGGCGGTGATTATAATGCCCACAATTAAACCAATATCCGACCTCCGAAATAACTTCAACAGCATCGCTGAAACGTGCCATAAATATGGCGAACCCGTCTTCATTACAAAAAACGGGCAAGGCGATCTGGTGGTCATGAGTTTGGCACTCTACGAGCAACAGCAAGCTCAGCTCGACTTATACAAAAAACTACTCGAAGCAGAGGTGGAGAGTGCCTCAACCAAAGAAAGAAAATCCCATAAAGCACTTATGTCCGAGCTCCGGGAGCGCATTAATGAATAATTCCTTCACCATTGAATATCTGCCCTTAGCCGAAGAAGACATAAAGAATATTTTCGATTATATTATAATTGATGATCCCTACACCGCAGTCAAAGTCCTTGATCAATTTGATAAAACAATTGATCTTTTAACAAACTTCCCATATATGGGCGCTATTCCACGCGACACCTATATTGCACAAATGAATTATCGTTTTCTTGTCGTGGAGACCTTTTTAGTTTTTTGCGTTGTCTTGGAAGAATTAAACAAAGTTGAAATCAGAAGAATTTTTAGTTCAAAACAGAAGTATGATGCATTTCTATAACAG
>WXFH01000225.1 GCA_009881125.1 Acidaminobacter sp.
GATAAAACCTCCATTAAGTGATTGCAACGACAGAATTGACTGGCATTAGCACCATGGGATCAGTTCTGAAAATCCCGTGACAAGATGTGCAGCGCATCTCTTCCTACCCATCATAAACCCTGGAGTTAACTCCAAGTCAAGGAATTGTGGAAATTTCTTGAGATTATTTTATATTCACTGATTTCAATATTACCATGATCTCAAAAACAAAAACCAAGACCACCTTTAGCCGATGGTCTTGGCAACATTCATTTAACTATAATTATTATTTACTTCAAGCCGCCTCATCCTCAACGACTTCCAATTTAATCAACGCCATCTCGGAGTCCACTCTGCCGGATACCATCCGGAAGACACTGACAATAACCGGGAGCGTAAAGATAAAGATTGGCAGCGCATAGACTATACTCATGGTCTGAAGGGCGGTTGTCCCGACTTCACCTAAGGCGAAGAGACAAATGAGCGTCGTTGCGCCAATCATAATACCCCAGAACAATTTGATTGGTCGCGGCGCTTCATCCGCAGAAGAGTGCTTTAACGTGACCGCAGAAATTGTACCCGTCATGGCGTCCGCAAGAGTTATGAAGGAGAAAAACAGAACCGCAACTAATAGCGGAATCATGATGGAATAGAACGGCATATTCTGCAGCAAGGCGAAGTTGGCAACTGGGAACCCCAAGTTTTGAATGGTCTCGTAGATGCCAGCATTATTGAAGAAATCCTGGTAAATTGCATTGCCGCCAAAGGCAGTAAACCAAATGAAAACGAAAATGCCAGGAACAAAAATATTGACCATCAGGTACGCTCTAACGGAACGGCCTCTTGAAATCTTAGCTAAAAACATGCCTACCAGAGGCGCATAAGCCATAATCCAAGCCATAAAGAAGACAGTATTATTTCGGCTCCAGCCTTCACCTACGTTAAACGCATCTGCATTTAGTGCGGTAGAGATGAAATTATTGAGCATGGACGCGACACTTTCAGTAAAGAGATTCGCGAGAAAGACCGTTGGACCAAATATGACGAGAAATGCAGTGATGATGATGTAGATGTAAGCATTTGCATTACTGATAATCTTCATGCCTTTATTGAGTCCGCGTGAACTGGAAATTGTGTATGAAAGCGTTACCACCAAAATAGTTAAGGCGTAGATCATATTGCTTGGCTCAATACCGAAGACGAACTGCATGCCTGATGCGAACTGAGTTGTACCAAATCCCAGTGACGTTACAATACCACCTACAAGCGCGAGAATTGAAAGTACGTCCACAACCTTGCCTTGCCATCCGTAGATTTTTTCTTTTATCAAAGGATAAAGCGCCGAACTTGGACGATAGGGGAGATTATGATTCATGGACATATAGCCTACAGCCAAACCCCAGAAAGCGAAGATGCCATAGTACAAGAACGACCAGTGGAAAGAGGAAATTTGAATGGCACGGACTGCTGCCTGTGGTGTCAATGGCTCCAAATATGTAAATGCCGGCGGATTGTAAAAATAGGAGAGTGGTTCACCCACTGCGTAAAATACCATTGCTGTGGCAATGCCGCTGCAAACCGCCATGGCGCACCAGGAGAATACATTATGCTCTGGCTTAGCATCTGGTCCACCAATAATTTTTTTGCCAAATGGCGACGCGGCAACATAAAAGCATATGAAAAGCAGTGCAAGAGATACAATCAGATAAAACCAACCAAAGCCTTTGGTTGTAAAATCAAACAAGAAACTGACAGAGGAGTGAAAGAAAGTCGGGAAAATAATACCTATTAATAAGACGACTCCCAGAATGATCGCAGAAGGTAAAAATGTACTTTTTTCGATTTCAAAGCCCTTATTTTTACTCATATAGTCACTACCTCCAATTTTTTATCCACCCGCTAAAGGCCCAATGAGTGTGATCGTTGAATCTTCAACGATCACCTCATTGATTGAACTGCAACTTTTGTTATTCACTATGATCATAGGCGTCAACATTGGGCTGATTTCAGCATTCATAAGTATGTCTCTGATGGTCATAGGCGTGTCTGACATAATGTTAAAAGTCTCCTTAAAGTCTATCCCAGCAGTCTTATAAATTGAAAGCAGGCTTTCTGACAATTTTATTGTAATCTGCATAGCTGTCGCCCACCTCCTAAACATATAATTGAATCTTAGAATATCATAGATTCAATCCAAATTTAACTAGAGTATCACTAGTAGGGATCCCATTACAATCCCAACCCCGGCCATCGTAATAATGATCCAGCATTTCCTCTATGGCTTCAAGTTCAATAAAATGTCCTTTGTTTGGACCATCCGGAATAGGTTCGGTATAAAACCGCTTCGGAGGATAATCAAACTTTCGTCCAAAACCCTCTATCTCACGCACATTGTACATTCTGTTCAGATGCCAAAGCTTTTCAGATAACCGTTCAAGCTCCACCCATGAAAACTTTCTTCCGGTGATCGCGTAGAACACCTCTTCATAATATGAGGTTTCAAGTCCAATTTCCATGAACTGCAGTCTACAGGTACCAATTATATCAAAGGCCGGTCTGATATGCTGGCTTTTTAATACGATCGGCACGACATTCTCATGCTTCGCCTTTGGCAAGAAGTTCGCATTTTGCTCACCGGAGATCAGATCATTGACGTTTCCAACTACTGCCGATCCAGCAACATCGTTTCCAAGAACCCAGCATCTGCCATGGTGTGCGCCTATATCCGCGGTCATGTAACCCAGCATCATCCCTGGTGCGTTTCGGCTTTCATATCCTGTCCATTCCAGACCTTTGACATGGATTGCGAACTGATCACTGCCTTTGCCGATGGTTGCTGCTGCGCCTCTGACACCTTCGGCCAATACATTTCCAATGCCCTTTCTCTCAGCAATTTGCCTGAGAAGATACACCGCTGACTCGAAGTCTCCAAAGGAAACTTCCATACCGACATCTTCTTTTGTAAGAAGTCCCTTCTCAAAGCATTCGAAGGCAAAACTTAGGACGACTCCCGCTGAACAGGTATCGAGACCTAGCTCATCACAAATGTAATTCAGATATGCAATATCGTGTATGTTGCTGATATCACAGTTGCTGCCCAGCAGTGACAAGGTCTCATACTCCGGCCCTTCTACATAGGCATCTCCAATTTTTGTTTTAGCATGGCCGTATTTTCCACAAGGTGTCGGACAGGAGAAGCAGCCTTTATCCGTAATTTTTAACTCTTTCAATACGGCTTCCCCATTGATTTTTTCCGCGTAGTCGCAATTTGATTTTTGGAAATTCCTTGTTGGTAATGCCCCTACATTATTGCACCAGTCCGTGATTCCGGCAGTACCCTGAGGAGTCCAACCAGTGAATCCAGGTTTTTTCCTCAAATCACCATACATTTTTTTGCCTTTTTCAAGGAGCAGCTCTGGATCAAAAACCGGAATACCCTTCGTGCCTTTTACGGCTATCGCCTTGATGTTTTTCGAACCTAATACTGCGCCTATCCCAATCCTCCCAGCTTGTCGGCCAAAATCGTGGGATATGCAGGCAAAGTTGACTAGATTTTCGCCAGCCGGACCTATAGTGAGAATCTGATAGTCCTCCCCCAGGTCTTTCTTCATCGCTTCTTCAACTTCTGCCGAACCTCTGCCCCAATACTTTTCAGCGTCGACAATCTTAACATCATCATCATTGATCAGGATGTAACTGTGCTTCTCAGCCTTGCCGTCGATAATCATAACGTCGTAACCCGCATATTTCATAGTAACCCCAAAGTGACCACCCATATTGCTGTCACCGTATCCACCTGTCGCAGGCGACTTGGTGGCGAAGTGGGTTTTACCACTGGAAGGCAGCATATGACCACTCAAAGGTCCCATGGCTACTATGAAAATATTCTCTGGGCTAAAGGGATGGACATTAGGAGGATTTTCATCGTAGAGAATTTTAGCAGTAAACCCTCTTCCGCCAACGTACTCTTCAACTAATTCTTTCTTTAACGGTGTCTTTACTATTTTATTCGTTGAAAGATTAATTCTCAAAATAGTTCCGGCATAACCATAAATCATACGGACGCTCCTTCCGCTGAATAACTGAGCGCATTCCTCGGACAAATTTCAGCACATTGTCCGCAGTCGTTGCACTTATGGGCGATCCCATCAATAAACCGGATCACATCATACGGACAGGCATCTATACATAGCTTACATCCAATACATAGTTCGGAATTGATATTGTAAACCCCGTCCGTTTGCTCAATTGCCCCTGTCGGACAGACATCCATGCAATTGCCGCATTGATTGCAATACTCTACATAGTATTTACCCGGTGCCGGAAACTTGCCTTTGACGTTCAAAAAGGCACGTGACGGATTTGAGGTTCTAAACTTGGACAAAGCACAAACCAATTGGCAGGTTTTGCAGCCAGAACAAGTTTCGTTGCTGTATTGAAGGGGCATCTTACCACTCCTTTTGGATCGTTTAATTGTAGATTAAAATTATTGAACCAACTTCTATTTACGGAACAACGACTTAGACAACACCTGTCTCGAAGATGAGTTCACCTTTTTCAAATCGTCTGACATTCATAGGTTCCAAATCCAAAGTCGTTTTCTCTCCGCTTAAATGTTCAGCAAGCAACAACCCAATTGCCGGAGAAAGCATAAATCCTTTGCCGCAGCCGAGTGCAGTATAGTAGCCTTCTACTTCCGGAATGGACCCAATAATTGGTTGACCATCCGGTGAAATGCCATAATGACCAGCCCATTGACGTACAATGCGTACATCTTTGAGTGCCGGAATCTGGAATACTGACTTCTTCGCCATCTCTTCCATAAAAGACCAGTCGTGGTTGTAGTTAATGCGCTTTGGCTCATTTGGGATACCATAACCCATAACAAATCCGCCATGATGCTGCTGATTGATATAGGAGTCGTGGTTAAAGGACATGACCAACGGCCCAACCATGTGCTCCAGCGGTTCTGTTACTAAAATCTGGTGCCTTTCAGGTTCAACTGGATGAGAAACGCCAACCATTTTACCAATGAATTTGGCATAAGGACCTGTCGCGTTGATCACCAATGGTGTATTAATTGTGCCCTTATCAGTCTTAACCGCTTTAATTTTTCCCGCTTCAGTTTCAATGTCTAGCACTTCTGTATATTTTTCGAATTCAACGCCTAAATCTCTGGCACCTTTCTCAAAAGCAAAGGTTGCCTTAAAAGGATTGATGCAGCCATCTTCTTTGCAGTAAAACGCCGCTTCCATGCCATCAATGTTCAGATAAGGCACGACATCTTTGGCCTCAGATCCTGTCAGGCGTTTTGCCGGCACCCCGAGGGATTGCTGCAACACAAGGTTTTTACTTAGTCTTTCAGCCTGTTTTTTATCATAAGTAATCATCAGATAGCCAGATTGCCTGAATTCAATGTCACCGTAGCCAGTTTTTTCACCTAGCTCAAGGAAAAGATTGCATGCCAAACGTGACAAATTGATATTGATTTCAGTTCCCCACTGCTGACGAATACCAGCGCCGCACCTGCCTGTAGAACCACTGGTTATGTACCGTTTTTCCAGAAGCACAATATTCTTAAAACCCTTCAGCGCCAGGTTATAAGCTACAGAACAACCGATTGAGCCGCCTCCAATAATGACTACATCCGCATTCTTACGCATTTCTAGCACCTCCGGCAACCTTACCCATTTTAATTGGCTTTACAGGCGCTCTGTAAGTTGGCATGTCAATTTGCTCCATTTTCAAAGCGTGATATTTCGCTATCTCTTTGGCGATCAGTTCCCTGCATGTACGCCCCTGGCAAGGGCCCATGGTACATCTTGTGGAACGTTTAATCTCTTCCATTGAGACAGAGCCCTCATCCAGCATTTTATGCAAATCTTCCAACGTCAAATTTTCACATCTGCAAAGATAAACTTTTGATTCATCCATTATGCTGCCTCCTCACTTTAATGCTTCGTACATCGTAAATGAGTTCATTCGGTATGGCGATTGTCACGATATTGGTTTTATCAAACTTCTTGTTGGCCTGAACATTGACGACCTTCGCTTGCGCAACAACATTTCCAAATCGGTCCAAGGCATCGACATCAGCGCCTTTTTCAGGGAGCGGGCTCATTTCATAAGGTATTTTGATTGAGACCTGATCCGCAGAGTAGGTTTCGTCTATGACGAAACACGCAAGTCCCGGACACACTGTAACACAGATGCCGCATCCGGAGCATTTGTCTGCATAGACCGTTGGAGTTTCATTGATATCTTCCATATTCTTAACGGCGCCAAAGCTGCAGCTAGTATTGCACGGATTACATGGAATACTTTGAAAACATTCCATGACGACATATGGGCCTTGTTCTCTTCTCTCTTTTGATGGGAGAAGACTTTCAAACATTTCTTTACTGACGATTCCGCATCTATTGAACAATGTAAACCCTCCTACCCACAAAGTTGTTCCAGGCCTTGCCTGATTTTTTCTCCAACCGGACCGGAACGCATAGCGTTCAATTCTTCGATATAAAGACGACGAGCCTCTTCTGCGCCCTTAGCGTATCCCAGTTCTATCGATGCAGACAGACCGGCGATACTGCCTTCAATCATGGCTGCGCTGGCTTCTTCAATACACGCGACGTCACCTGCAACATAAACGCCTGGAGCGGAAGTTTCCATGTAGGCATTTTTTGTTGGCACGTAACCGCCTAAGATTGGCACATACTTCATCTTGCAACCAATGTGGCGAAGCAGTTCTGATAGCGGTGTCAATCCGACCGCGAGGCAGATCGTATCAATATCCAGCTTTCTTTCAGTCCCTTTAATTGGAGCAAAATTAGCGTCAATCTCATGGATCAAGGCGCCTGTGATGACTTCATCACCTAAGGCTTCTTTAATCGTCGTTTGTGTATAAATTGGAACACCCAGACGCTGCAGCTTTGCAGCATGTACTAAATATCCGCCCACCTTAGTTGCTGCGTCGATGATCGCTTCCACTTTGACACCCGCTTGAACCAATTGATAGGAGACTATAAGACCAATATTTCCTGCGCCTACCATCAACACATTGTCACCAGGCTTGACGCCAAACTGATTCATAAAGGTTTGAACAGCGCCTGCGCCATAGACACCAGGTAAGTCATTGTTAGGAAAAAGAAGCATTTTTTCAGCGGCGCCAGTGGTTATGATAATTTTTTCAGCCGTCATTCTGCCGTACTCGTATCGCTCTTCATATGTAATAACGCCATCTTTATATATTCCGAGAACGGTGGTATCTGCCTTGACTTCAATGAGTTTATTATCAGCGATCATATTCTGTAAGATTGTAGCAATTTCAATGCCTCTTGTACCTGCATATTCGTTTTCAGAGCCAAAAAATCTGTGAGTTTGCTTGACCAACTGACCACCGAGTGCGAGTCCTCTTTCAAAGAGAACCACTCTGGCACCTTGTTTTGCTGCGGCTATGGCAGCACTCATTCCAGCAGGACCTCCGCCTATAACGGCGACTTCAGTATGCAGCATTATTTCTCACCTCCTATAAATGCACCTTTGCCAATTTGTTGCTTGACCACCATACCATCGACCAGCGGTTCAATACAGACGCGCACGTTAGGCTCTCCGTTGACTTCCATCAAACAAGACGAGCAATTCCCTATCGCGCAGTAAAAACCTCTGGGTCTGTGATCGTGTCTCAGCACTTTAATACCATTGGCGTGCAGTGCAGATGCGATAGTTTCCCCCTCGTATCCTTTGAGCACAGTTTCCTCAAAAGTGAAAGATAAGACCTTGCTTCTGTCAAAATCAAGAACTGGATGGTTTTCGATTCTCATGATGGCACCTCCCGGGAAATTTGAATCTTGATTAAAAATCAATTAAAATAAATAATGTACTCAAAATGCTTAACTTGGTTTTCTGGAAAAATCTTGTGCCCCCAATGATTTTCTTTAAAGAATTCACTCCTTTTTGAGATTCAGCAATAGTTTCTATTTAAATTCCCTAACGACACTGTAAAGTCTGACGTAAGGTCAGAGTCAACAGAATTTTCTGAAATTTATATTTTGTTCATAAATTAATACGTTTTTGCATCTCTTTCATGTTATATTCTTTAAGTATTCACATTGCGACAAGGAGGCGACACAACATGATGAAACTTGAAGAGGACAAACTTTCAATTGGACAAATGGCGAAGCTCAACAACGTAACCGAACGTTCGCTGCGTTTGTACCATGAAAATGGTCTGCTGGTGCCAGCCTATATTGATGACAGTTCCTCCTATCGTTATTATTCCAGTCACCAGTCCAAACGGTTAGACATGATTCTTCAGATGAAATCCGTTGGACTATCCCTGAAGCAAATCAAAGATGTTTTAGATAACCAAGACTTATCCATATTTGAAGCTTTACTTCACGAACAAATAGATACTATTGAAACACAAATATCAGAGTTGATGATGAATCAGACTATCCTCAGAAAGAAACTGAACAGCTGCAAACATTTTTCCAATCCACCCATGCTAAATAATATCTATATAGAATATCAACCTGCCAGACGTGCGTTTTACTTTGAAATCGAAGCCTATGATTTCGAAGCAGATGTCAAAGATAGCATTAAACACTGGAAAAACGCTTTAATCAAAGTAAGAAATGAGCTTCACAAATATGGCATGCCTATAACTTATTTCAGTGATGTTGGCGCAATCATTCCTCAGGAGCAGTTGACATCCGGAAAACTTTTATGCAACACAGCATTTATACTGGCTGATGATAAGCCTGAATATCCAGAAGTTAAACACTACACAATTCAGTCTGGTACTTATGTCTGTGTCTATAACAACTGGCCGTCCGGCGACAGTAGTGTCGAAGCTGCAGGGATCAGAAATTTGATTCAATACATAGAAGAAAAAGGATATACCATATGCGGTGATTACATAGCGGAGGTTGTTGCAGAATCGACTGTCTTTGATTATGAAAGTCACTTGTCCCTGGTAAAAATGCAGATTCCTATTAGCGTAAACAAGTCTAGTAAATAAACAAACCTTAACACAGGGTCAACCTTGATCATAAACTTATGGTAAAACAGTTATGATCCATTCACTCATCAAAAAAAAACGCTGAAGCGACTCATTTCAAGTCGTTTCAGCGTTTTTTTCCATTCTTACTAATCAGCAGCCATAGCCTCAATTTAGATTTATAAATCTTAGAGTCTATAATGGTTCTGAATTAGCTTGATAAAACCCTCCATGGGCGGCGTTACCCATTTGTTCTTATTGTGAAACAACTGAGACCAAAACTGAATATCGCAATCTTCTACATCAAGAATAACCAGTTCATTGTTTTCAACACTCTCATGCACTGTATATTCCGGAAGGAATGAAATTCCAATCCGATTCTTGATAAATTTAATTATGGACCCAGTATGGTCAATTTCCCAATAAGGCGAAATCTCAATATTCTTTTCTGAAGCATAATCCTCCAAGACTCTGCGATATATACCATTCTTTTCAGTCAGGATTAATGGGTGTTTGATGAGATCTTCAAAAGCAACACGCTTTCTTTTAGCCAACGGATGATCCGGATGCGCGACAAAAACTATTTTGACCGGCCAGGCAAATGAACGCACGCAATCTTTTTCGGTAATTTTTTTATCTAATAAGAAGATTAGGTCCAACTGATTGTGTTTCAACATTCCAAAAAGGTCGCTGCCTGATGCTGTTTTAGTCTCTATAGAAACATTGGGAAACTCGTTATGATATTCCACTAACAGATCATCCATCAACCATACAAATAATGACTCAAGTACACCAATTTTAAGCTGTCCTGTATAGTTTTTAGGATTCTTGCCAATTTGTTTGGATTCCTCCGCAATTCTGACCAATTGATTCGCATAGACAATAAATTCATGACCCATTGGGGTGAGCGAGACTTTCTTTCCAATACGGTCAAACAAAGGAAACCCAATTTCCTTTTCAAGCTGATGAATTTGAACTGTCACTGTCGATTGGACATACCCTAACTGCTCGGCCGCTTTTGTGAAACTTCCGGATTCGGCGACTTTTAAAAATGCTGTCACATTTCTTAATTCCATAGGACCATCCTTCTATCATTATTTTTCATCATCATTATGAAATCCATTCATTTTACAAATTCTCAATTCTGAGTATATACTATGAACAAGAAATGGACAATATCTTCAATCAGAATACAAAAGCAACAATGCTTCTTGTTTTCCAGCAGTACATTCATAAAATAACTGTTCAATAAAAATGGAGTATAAGCCTGAAAATTAAACAGGTTGAACATCCTAAAGTACAGGAATTTCAAAAACACATTACGCGTTCACTTTAAACCCAATGAGGAGGTCAATACAATGTCCAAAATGGAGTACTTGAAGGAAATGCCAATCGCCGTAATAGGCGGCGGCGCCGTTGGAAAAACCTGCGCAGCAGACATGAAGCTGGCTGGTCGCGAAGTCCGTTTGTTCGACATGATGCCTTTTGCGAAACAAACCTTAGCAAACCTGGATAAGACAGGCATTTTGCTAGACGGTTTACAACGTAACCTTTACTGCTTCGAACGTTCCGGCAAAGCGTTTTTCGATCTGGTCACGAGTGATATGGGCGAAGCTGTCAAAGGCGCAGGCTTAATTGTAGTTGCCGCACCTGCTATGGCTCACGAACCCTTTTTCCGCGCCATGATTCCGCACCTTGAGGATGGGCAGGTCATCCACATCTTTACTGATAACTATGCATCCCTCATCCTGAGGCGCCTCATGCGTGAAATGGGCTGTACAAAGAAAATTATAGTCGGCGGCTGGTCTTCAGCCCCATACGGCACTCGAATCGAAGCCGTCAACGGTTTCATGTTCCCACATGTCGGGGTCAAATACCGCGCCATCACGCTGCGTGGCGCTTCCCTTCCAATGTCAGATATTGATGATTTTATGGAATCCTCAAAATACCTGCCATGCCTCGATGCTGTCACTCAAGGAAATGGTCCTGAGGCGGGCAATACAGTTCTGGATATTGGTTTCTCCAATATCAATCCAGTTATTCACGTTCCAGCGACAATCCTCGGCGTTTCAACTATGGAAAACTGGGGCATCATCTTTGGCGGATACGATAAAACGACCTACTCCATGTACTCACACGGCCTGTGCCCTTCCATCTGTGAAGTCCAATATCAATTTTATAACGAAGAGATCGATTTGGCTGAAGCGATTGGTGTGGATGTTCCTAAATACGCCTATGAATCTTTCTTCTCACGCCGCAGTGTGCTGACTCAGGAATATATGGGTCTGGACGAGAACGGCAAAGACAACGTGGTTTTCCCTCTTGACCAACCTTCTACAGAAGGCAACACTGGCCCCAACAGCATTCACCACCGCTACCTCACAGAAGATGTCCCGGTTGGATGCAAGATCTATCATGACTTAGGCGTTCAGTACGGCGTCCCTACGCCTGTCATAGACTCCATGATCACCCTGGCAGGCTCCATGCATAAGAAGAATTTCTTCAAGGAAAGCAAATATAACCTTGCCTACCTTGGCATTGACAATATGAGTAAAGATGACCTGCTCGCTTACCTCAACGAAGGCATCTATAATCGCTAAATCTTCCAAGTGCGGACATCCTTAAGAGGATGCCCGCACTTATCACAGGAGGCTATTCTATGGAATTCATAACGACCTATCAGGTGGAAGATTATATTCTCAATTCAAAGTGGGAAGATCTGCCCCAACCCATTCAAGACCGGGCCATTGTCTGTGGTATAGATCTCCTCATGGCATTGATTGTCGGAAGCAAAGGCAGGCAATTTCAGACCGGCGTTAAACTCGCGAACACGCTAGGATTGTCAGGCTCTATCGACATCCTAGGCACATCCGGTCAATACAACCTGCTTGGCGCAACAGTTGCCATGGCTCATGCCTCCAACTCCTTTGACATTGATGACGGTCACAATATGATCAAAGGACATCCGGGCACCTCCTTTGTCGCAGGGATCGCCGCGGCTGCTGTCGAAAAAAAGGTGACCTACAGAGAATTTCTGACTACACTGATCACAGCCTACGAAGTCACCATCCGCTGGGCGCTTGCCATGCAGCATCACTACGGCTTCCTACACAGCACAGGCGCTTATGGCGCTTATGGTACCGCTGCCGGCATAGGCAGACTTTATGGCCTTGACCGGAAAGCCCTGAACAACGCCTTATCCATAGCGGATTTCCATGCCCCTATGACACCTGTCATGCGCTCCGTCGAATACCCATCCATGAATAAGGATGGTGTCCCCTTTGGTGCCCAAGTCGGCACCATGGCGGTTCTCGAAACTTTGGCCGGCAGCACTGGCTATGGAAATCTGCTGGAACTTCCTGAATATCAGTACCTTGTTGAAACCATCGGCAATGAATTTGAGGTTCTTCGTCTCTACTTCAAACCCTACACCTGCTGCCGATGGTCACACCAACCCATCAAAGCCATCATAGACTTAATGGACGAGTACCATTTCACGCATAAGGACGTGGAAAACGTCACCGTTCATACCTTTGACTCTGCTGCCCGGTTAAGCAAGATCGTTCCAAAAAGAGCGGATGAAGCCCAATATAACATAGCTTGGCCCGTTGCCTCAGCCCTTGTCTTTGGAGATGTTGGATTCCTCCAGGTAACAGAAGAGGCTTTGGAAAATCAAGAAGTCCTGACCACAATGAATAAACTCACCTTTGTAATGGATCCTGATCTTAACAAACAGTTTCCGGAAAAACGCCTGGCCAGAGTTGAAATAGCGCTGGCAGATGGACGCACTCTCAAATCTCCGGTCTATGCGGCTCCCGGAGAACACACTGATGACATTGACTTAGCGTGGATCACTGAAAAGTTCATGCGAATCACGAAGCCAATGCTTGCTGAGGATGACCAGAAGACGCTTCTTTCAACCTTGACCAACCATTTGGATAAGCCAGTTGTCGAGATCATTAATATGATCAATGAAATGCTTCAAGTATAATTCAATATTAAAAAGAGCCGAGACCCTTGATCAGGTCCTGGCTCTTTCACATTAATCCCCAAATGACTACCTCTTCTAT
>WXFH01000226.1 GCA_009881125.1 Acidaminobacter sp.
TGGCCATATGGAACGCCTGATTGAAGTTGGAATACTCATAGGCTCTGTTCTCTTTCAGAGCCAGCTGTCCTTCTTCAAAGGCTTCCACAATGTCCGTGATGTCCGCGCGACTCTGACAGACCATACCAATAGCTTCCCGCTCTAAAATAGCCCGGGTTATATAATGGTCCCGGATCATTTTCTCCGTCAAACCCGTGACCACGGCCCCTTTATTAGGAGTCAGCTTTATTAAGCCCTCACTGGCCAGAATCTGAAAGGCCTCCCGCACTGGCGTATTGGACACGCCCAGCTGCGTCGCGATCCCATCCAGGGTGATGTTCTCCCCTTCTTTCAGCTCCCGGGTCAGTATGGCTTTACGAAGTGCTGATGCCACCCGCTCCCGGGTCGGCAATAACTTGA
>WXFH01000227.1 GCA_009881125.1 Acidaminobacter sp.
GCCTGCCTCCATAAATTCCTCCGCATCTCTCATAGGCTTTATTGTAATACTTCGCATACAGCATATTTACACGTTGGAAAATTCGACTGACATTAGCGTCAATACTAGGAGTCTCTACAATTAAATGATAGTGATTATCCATAATCACATAATACAGAAGCTTATAGTTGTAATTTTCAGTTTGCATCGTTTCATGAAGCAAATCTAATAGCTTAATCTTATCTGCTTGTTTTTGAAAAATAAACGCTTTATTGTTTCCTCGCTGAATCACGTGGTAAATTGCACCTTCAAAGTATGTGCGAATTTTTCTTCCCATAGTCTCACCTTTCTGATAGAACTCAAATTTGGATTTTGAAATGAAACCCGGTGTCTGACACCGAGTTTCACA
>WXFH01000228.1 GCA_009881125.1 Acidaminobacter sp.
AATGTCGTTGGGTAAAATATTACTTCGCCAAAGCATAAATCCAGGTCAGGGGAGGTCGTCTTTTCTATGGAATTTTTGGAACGTGTCAAACTGAACCGCAGTTACCGCGGCTTCGATCAAGAGAGACTTGTGAAGCGTGAAGAGCTGGAGTCTCTGGTCGAGCTCGCAAGATTTTGCCCTTCAAGCATCAATTTCCAGCCTCTGAAGTTTTATCTCTCGTGTGATGCCCAGACGAATGCTGTCATACAGCCCCTGACGGGATGGGCGAGAAGACTGCCGCATTTGAATCTGCCTCGTGAGGGCCATAATCCTACAGCCTTTATTGTCATTTGTGCGGACAAAAATATTGCGCCTAATCCTGAGCGATTTATGAAAGATGTTGGCATTGTCGCTCAAACGATGCTGCTAGGGTCAATTGATCTGGGTCTCGGCGGCATCATGATAGGCAATTTCAGCGCTGCCAAGGTGTCGGAAGCGCTGCAGCTGGCTGACCACTTGGAGCCTGTATTG
>WXFH01000229.1 GCA_009881125.1 Acidaminobacter sp.
CCAGCGTCAAGTTGTGAAAGTTTGCAGTTCAATGGCTGCAATAGGCTTTTATTAAATATCCGCGCACACCCGTGACTTCAGTCGTGGGTTAGCGGCGCCTTGTGTATAGTTATGAATTAAACTGAAAGCGTTCAAAATGCTTTGTTGCAGCATGGACATATGTTATAATTGTATTGAGGTGGTGCGCAGTGTCAAAAGTAAAAAAAGGTCGAGGTTATGTCTACTCCATTCAGTATCATATTGTCTGGTGTGTCAAGTATAGACGA
>WXFH01000230.1 GCA_009881125.1 Acidaminobacter sp.
GGAAAGGAGAGTGCTAACCAGGAGTTAGACTCTAATAGCCCAAGATAAATAGAAAAAATTAAAAGCCAGAGCGACGATGCTCTGGCTTGCAATTTGTAGATAAAAAGTTTTCTGGCGACTTTTTTTAAGTCATTCGGCAATAGATTATTTCTTGAATTATGGTCGATTGTGATCAGTTGTAAGTACCACAAATGTTATTAGATGTGATCTATGTTATACTGTTTGTTTGAGAATTCATCAAGAATAAAATTTATGAACGTCTCTGCTAATTTAAATTTCAAAAGTTCCTCTTTGTAAAGCATCACTGTTTTTTGTGTCATCATGTCACCATTTGGCCAAATGATAGGTGTAAAACATAGATTTCTTTTTCCTGTGGTATGTATTTTTGGAACTACCGTCCAACCTAGACCATGTGAGGAGAGCTGTATGCAGGTTTCAATTGAGTTAACCCGAATAATTTTTGATGGTCTTTGTAATTTTACTGCTTCATCCCACCATTTCAAGAACTCGGATTCTGATTTTGTAATGGTAGCGGAGTCATCCAGAATCCAAGACATGCTTGCCAAATCGGAGAACTCGAATGAATGATTTGTTATGATGCCATAAGGCTCTTCAGTGAGAATATGCTTCTTTCCCGTCCACTCAATATCCCCACGCCTAATGATGATATCAATGTCTTCTCCGATTTTCTTTTCGGATAGTTCCATTGTGCTGGCCCCGGTAAAAAATTCAATATTTGCATTGGGATATCGATCTTTAAAGGCCTTGATAATGGGCGCCATATTATATTTGGCAAATGTTGTGCTGACGCCTAGCCTCAATGTGCCATCAAAGGCATCATCCATATCCACGAGATCTTGCTTAATCTGATTGAGCTGTGTGATCATATCTTTTGAATATTTCAAAAGATGCTCACCCTGTGGCGTGAAGATGACGCCGTTTGAATGTCTGAACAAGATCTTTGTATTGAACTCTTTTTCAAGTTTGTTGAGTCTATAGGTCAATGACGGTTGTGAGATGAATAATCTTTCGGCAGCTTTTGTGATACTGAGTTCCTCAGCAATAGTTTTAAGAATAATCCAATCATTGGAATTCAATTATCTCACCACCAGATCTCATTTTTCTGATCATACCTTCAATAAAAAACTAAGTCAAATAGCAAATTGAAAAAGCCATAGAATTTTTCTATACCCTATGATTTATTTTTGGTATTTCTAATTGTTAAGAATTTGTATTAATATTGGCATTGAAACCAGCGTACGATGGTTTTAAAAAAGTTTTGGGAGGTTATTATGTCAACGGCATCGGTTAAAAAACAATCTCCGCGACTATCGGATAATCAAAAGAAAAAACTCTTCAAAGTACCTCATACATTTGTAATTATTTTATTTATCATATTGTTTGCAACACTCTTAACATGGTTTGTTCCTGCGGGTCAATTCGAGAGAATTGAAAATGCTTTAGGAATCAAAGTAGTCAATCCTGAGTCTTTTGAAATTATCGAACAGGCACCTGTCAATCCGTTAAAGATACCAATGTACATACTAAATGGTTTAATTGATTCAGCAGACTTGTTTTTCCTGATTTTATTATCAGGCGGTGCTTTCAATGTTATAACATCAAGCGGAGCACTTCAGGCGGCGGTTGGAAAAGTAGCAAATAAATTTTCAACTAAAGAGTCGATATTCATTCCATTGCTGACACTGTTATTTGGTTTGATCTGTACGACCCAGGGCGTGAATATGTTTATTGGTTTTGCACCGGTTACTGTAATGATCGCCAGGGCGATGGGCTTTGATTCAATTGTTGGTGTCGCAATCATTCTTCTTGGTGGTGCAGTTGGATTTTCAACCGGAACTTTAAATCCAAGTACAACGATTGTAGCCCAAAAGCTTGCTGACCTTCCGCTTTATTCAGGGATTGAATACAGAGCATTCTGTTTTATCGTCTACATGGTTATTACAAATATATTTTTGATAAAGTATGCAAAATCGGTTAGAAAAAACCCTGAGCTTAGCCCAATGTACGATCTTGATCAATTAGACACTTCATTTAACAATCGTGATTTAAACTCTTTTGGCGAGATGAATTCGCGAAACTGGTTAGTAATGGGGACCTTAGTCGGCACTCTGGCCGTTATAGTTTATGGCGGCATAAAGCTTGACTGGGGATTGGTAGAAAGTTCTGCTGCATTCTTATGGCTTGGTGTCATAGCAGGCATTTTTGCCGGATTTGGTCCTTCAAAAATTGCAGGATGTTATGTGGATGGTGCAAAGAAGATGGTATCTGCAGCCATGATAATTGGTTTGGCCAGAGCGGTTCCTGGTGTGTTATCGACAGGAAAGATCATCGATACAATTGTATTCGGGCTGGGTAACGTTTTAGCATCACTGCCTTATTTCGTGCAAGGGATCGCGATGTATATAGCAAACAATATCATCAATGTGTTTATTACCTCAGGCAGTGGTCAGGCTGCAGCAACCATGCCAATTATTATTCCGATTTCCGATATGGTGGGATTAACACGTCAGACATCAGTTTTAGCTTATAATTTTGGAGATGGATTCAGCAATTACATTTTGCCGACTTCTACAGCATTGATGGGAATCCTGGGCGCAGCCAATATTCCGTATGACCGGTGGATGAAATTTATGTGGAAGATGTTTCTGATTTGGATCGTGACCGGTTCAGTCCTTGTCTTGATTGCTCAATTCATTAATCTGGGCCCTATGTAAAGCATCAAAAACGTTAAGATGGAGGTAATCATGAAGGAGTTGCTTTTTTCAAGAATTGATCAGCAGCAAGAAGAGTTAGTGCAGATCGCTGATTACATTTTTGATCATCCGGAAATTGCATTTCAAGAAGAATTGGCATCAAAAAAACTAACTCACTTTCTTGAAGAAAGAGGTTTTAAAATTGAACTCGGGCTAGGTTCGCTGCCGACAGCATTTAAAGCTGTATATGAGAATGGTGTGGGTGGTCCTTCAATTGGTTTGTTGTGTGAATATGATGCCTTGGAGGGATTGGGTCACGCGTGTGGCCATCATATGCAAGGTCCCAGCATTATTGGTGCGGCAGCGGCCATTAAGGAACTTATTCAAGATAAACCTTATAAATTAGTCGTGTATGGTACCCCTGCTGAAGAAGGGGGCGGCGGCAAAATCATTATGCTTAAAGAAGAGAGTTTTAAAGACATTGATTTAGCACTCATGATGCACGGCGGCCCGGCTACACAGACAGATATCAAGTCATTAGCAGCAGTGAGTTTAAAAGTGTCCTTCAAAGGAAAAAGCGCGCATGCAGCTTTAAAGCCGGAAATGGGTCGCAGTGCCTTCGATGCACTCTTGTTAACCTTTCAGGCAGTTGAGTTTCTGAGAGAACATGTCAAAGAGGACACAAGAATGCATTATACAGTAACAAATGCAGGCGGACCCAATAATGTCGTGCCTGAATATGCGGAAGGATCGTTTAGTTTAAGATCCTATAATTCAGCTTATCTTGATCATGTCGTTGAGCGGTTTGAAAACATTGTAAAGGGCGCTTCTTTAATGACGGAGACTGAATATAAGATTGAGACTGAAAAACGTCTTGAAAGCAAGGTCCCTGTCCATAAACTCAATGACCTGTTAATGAGAAATGCTGATCTAATTGACGCACCAACGCGAAAACCTTCCAGAGAAAAAACGGGTTCAACTGACTTCGGAAATGTGACCTATAACTTGCCTGGTGCATGTATTAGGGTAGCTTTTGTAGACGAAGACGCATCTTCACATTCTAAAGAGTTCGTTGAGAATGGTAAGTCTGAACGTGGTCACCAAGCTATCATTTCAGCAACCAAAATTCTGGCAGGGACTGTTTGTGATTTGATTCATACACCTCAAATGGTGGATGACATAAAAAATGAATTTAAGGCTACAAAAGCCAAGATGGCTCAATGCAAAAATTGAAGAAATAAGCCGTAATTATTGCCAACGTGATTCAAAAGGCCAGTACATAATGTGCTGGCTTTATTTTTTTTTCAAATTGATAACTGATGACAATCATGTAAAATATAATGTATTTGCACGTCCTGTATGACTCGACCATGCCTGCCCGTAAATTCTGATATAGGTAGTTTAAATAGTTGGACTATATTACATCAGGAGAAATAAAGGTTAGTCACATCCCAACAGGGTGTAGGTCAGCGCAATAACAGGGGACTTGATAGACCAAAATTTTATCGTCCGCGTCCCCCTAATTTGAGAAGTTAATTAAGCTATTGAATGTAATACTAATTAGTGATAAAATAACATAAAATGACGTAACAAAGAATTTAATAGGATATATGTAATCTTATAATAGTATTCACGTGGCCTGCTAGAAACAAGAGAAATTTTTTTGCGCATATATTACTAATTAGTTGTAATATGAAACTCAATTCTATTTTACAATACATCACACAAGAAACAACCATTCACACCTTGATAAGGCAGGGGATTGTCATTGACGCGACACTCTAAAAATCACATGGGCTTTCAATGGCTCATCGACCAATTGCCCCCCAAAAGACCACTAAGGCTTCTGGATGTCGGCTGCAGTGTCTGTTTTGAAGGCGAAGCGCTTAACAAAGCAGGCATTGAATTCACCGGCATTGATCAGGACGAAGGCTCAACTAAATTAGCTCGATCCAGGTTTCCGGACAATAACTTTATCTGTATGGATGCCTTGCGATTCGATCCTGAAAATGAGGCCTCCTACGACGTCTTGTTATTCAGACGCCCTGATCTTTCGGTTCAACCTGATCAATGGCAGCGCATCCTAAATAGAAGTGTTAGATGGCTCGTGACAGGTGGAAAAATCTTTGTCACAGCACCTGGCAAGATTGAGGCCTCAATTGCCCAATACATGCTGACTCATGCGGGCTATGTTGAGATAACTATTGAGAATACTGAAAATGAAGAGGAGAGCATAGTTATGACTGCCAGAACTGATGAACAAAAAATAAAAGAAGAAAATATCCCTCAACTGCCCAAAGGCGTGATTCTCTGGCAAGACGAACCGGCGCCAATGTGCGACTTCACTACGGGACTTTGCGATTAGAGGATTGTGGGGATGAGTGACCATCGGCAAACTTATCACTGAAGAAAAACACGCAGCTGCTTGAACCCCACTGGGCCAGTCTGCCAAACAAGGAGAGAGAACTAATGAATAATCCAAAAGTTAAAATATTATACTTCACAGATCCCTACTGCTCATGGTGCTGGGCTACGGATCCGATGTTGTTTACTCTAAAAGAACATTACGGTGACCAGATTGAGATCCAGCATGTCATGGGTGGTCTGGTCAAGGATATGTCCACGTTCTCGGACGGACACAACCACATCAGCACAGCGTCAGCGGTTTTGCCGCATTGGCGTATGGTATCAGAGCGCAGCGGGCAGCCCATTGATGAGAACCTGTGGCTGGAGATTGAAAATTATCCGCACTTTTCAACATGGCCAGCCAACGTCGCCGCAAAAGCCGCCGGTTTTCAGGGAAAGGAAATTGGCGAACAGTTCCTTCGCAGAATCAGGCGCGCGGCGCTTACGGAACGCAAGATTGTTTCACATGAAGAGGTTTTGCTGGAGCTTGTCAAGGACGTTGAGGGTATGGATCTGGTACAATTTAAGAATGATTTGAACAGCCCGAAGGCACAACAAGCCTTTCAGGACGATTTGGACCTATGCCGGACTTATGGCGTCACAGGTTTTCCTTCAATGTTGTTCTACACTGAAAATACGGCAGCGCTGGAAGCGTCAGCGTCGGCAGAGGCTGCGGAGACGCCTCTGGCCTATCTGCTGAACGGCTACAAGACCATGCGTTCCTATGAAAAAGCGCTGAAACTGTTGTCGCCTGAGATTCAGAAGCGCGCGCCAAAATCTGTTGAAACGCTATTGACCTCTTATGGTCCACTAACCACGCGTGAGTTCGCTGAGATCTATGAAACAGAAATGTCTGAGATGGAAACCATCCTTCAAGAACAGTCAAATGCTGGAAAGATAAGCGCCGAAGCACTTCGAGGCGGAACGCTGTGGTTTCTAAAATAAAGACAGCATTAAAGCATCTTTTACTGATGGTAACCCTTCCTGCAACTGGGTATAAAATTAACCAAGTCCAATTGTAGAATTTGGATATTAGTGTGGAAGAGTTGCCAGACAACCGCTTCCAAACATCGAATTACAGTAAGGAGTGATCTCTGTGCCCCAAATAAGACCCATAGAATTAATCTTCACCGGTCCGCGCCCACATTGGGTGGGCAATGGATTTTACGTCAACAATTACTTCCCGTCTGGACAGAACTTGCTGGAGCGGTTTACCCCGTTCATTTTGCTGGACTACAATGCGCCTCGGGAAATTAAGCCGAGCCTGACTCCAAAAGGCGTTGGCCAGCATCCCCACCGTGGCTTCGAAACCGTCACCTTTGCCTTTGAGGGCGCCGTAGAGCACCATGACAATCAGGGCAACCATGGGATTATTTACCCGGGGGATGTCCAGTGGATGACCGCTGCCGCAGGCATCATGCACAAAGAATACCATGAAAAGGAATTCAGCAGGGTTGGCGGCGTCTTCCACATGATCCAGCTGTGGGTGAACCTCCCGGCGAAAGACAAATTTGCTGAACCAGGCTATCAGGCCATCACCAAGGAACAAATGGGGAAGGTCAGCCTGCCGGATGAAAAGGGGAGCATCACCATTGTCGCTGGTGAATTCGATGGGGTAAAAGGCCCGGCAAAGACCTTTACTCCAATGAATATCTACACCATTGAGTTGAAGCGAGGCGGCACCGTCACGTTGATCGAGCCTGCCAATTTCAACTTGGGCATGCTGATCCTCAGCGGGGAAGTTAAAGTCAACGGGGAAGCAGGTAAGGAAAAGGATTTCGTGCTCTTCAAGAACGAAGAGGGCGGGGTCGTGATCGAAGCAGCCAGTGATGACGTCAAGATTTTCGTCCTTAGCGGTGAACCTATTGATGAACCTATTGCCGCGGGCGGACCGTTTGTTATGAATACCAGAGAAGAGCTCAGACAGGCTAACGAAGACTTTAATAATGGGAAGTTTGGGACGTTTGATTTCTAGAATGCTTTTCGTGAAACCATCAGCAAAGTCTTGAAGCCCTAAAAGCTTAAAGACTTTGACGATGGTTTTTGTTGCATATTGAGAATTATTCTCGCAAGCTCTGGCACCAAATCAAAACCTGTCCGCGTCACCAAATGTGTTTTTGTCCGCGTCCCCAAACTGAAACCTGTCCGCGCGGCTTTTGGCCTATTGTCC
>WXFH01000231.1 GCA_009881125.1 Acidaminobacter sp.
GAATATCGTGTTTCATCTTGCATTTAACTACATCCTTTGCAGATAAGAAGAATCGAATTTTGACTAATGGAAATTCAATATATTAACATTGATTTATTTAAACGAGTATCTGGTTTTTTCAACGGTTTGATCTATATCAAGAAAAAAAGGTATGGGGTATTAAATTTTGTGGTTTCATTTTTTTGAGAAATGAAAGTAATAGATCATTGAAATCACTGGACTTCAGCCGAAATAACAGAAAATAAAGAATATTTGAAATTGTGACTAATAGATATAGTAAAAAACGGAAATTGTGTTCGTTGTACCCTTAAAAGCTAAACTGTATGATGGTCTTGTGAGAAACGATAATTTCCGCTCAGGTATTATAAAAACATCAAAAAAGTGTCTGTACTCAAATCATAAGCGTTAGAAAAGATTCTGTAAAGTTGAAATAAACTCAAGATTAAATTTGGAGTGATGAATGATGGGATATTGCTTGGACAGAGAGATCGTGATCAAGGTGGGTGATCATGAAGAGAATGAAGTTGCAGCAGATATCGATCGAACGGTTTATTACGGCGATGCTGATGCGGCAAAGCGTATTGTTAGAACCGATTACAACGATTTTTTGAAGCAGGATAGAAAAACTCAAAATTTAGAAAACTTTGATGAGCAATATTCTGATCTTGTTGATTATATTGTAAAAATTACTCATGGAATTTGGGAAGAGAAGAGCATTGGATTAATTTACGATACTTATCATAACGATGTAACCATGCACCTGGGATCATGTTCGGCTTATGGCATTCAATCCGTGATCTCGGGAACTTTGCAGACGCTTTACTCATTTCCGGATCGAAGATTAATTGCTCAAAATGTTATTTGGTCTGAACATGGAAATGGTTATTTATCTTCACACAGAATTCAATCCATTGCTACAAATTTGAACGACTCAAGTTTTGGACCTGCGACAAACAAAAAGATCAAGTTCAGGACTACAGTTGATTGTTTGGTTGAGAACAACAGGATTTATGAAGAGTGGCTGGTGAGAGATAATCTCACGATTTGTGAGCAATTGGGTTACGATCCGCACGAAATTGCCAAATGTATGGCTAAAAATTCTGAAGTTAAAGGCTTGACGAAAATGAAGCGCTTTGGTTTGGATGAGAATATGAATGGGCAGATCATTCCGGAGATTCATTTGGCTAAAGAGGACAGCATTGGTGAGTATGTGCTTGAAATGCTGAGCAAAATCTATAATTATAGACTCTTCAACCTGGTAAAGGAATTTTATACAGAGCAAGCAGTCATTCATTACATATGCGATCAGGATCTTGTTGGATATTCGCAAATACAAGGCATGTTAATTAGTCTCTTTGCATCCTTTCCGAACGCCAAGTATAGTGTCGACAGAGTTACTTGCAATGAAAACAAGGCGCAAAATGAAACATTTGTAGCGGTTAGATGGCGACTGACCGGTTTACATGAAGGTCTTGGTTATTTTGGAAAACCGAGCTTCAAGCCGGTGGAAATCCTTGGGATAAATCATTTCACATTTTCAGGCAAACAAGTTGTCGAAGAATGGATGACGTTTGATGGCTTGGATGTTCTTAAGCAAATCTATGCAGAGGATGAAAGCTGTGAATCAGACGAAGTGAAATAGTGAAATGCAAAGATCGTTGAACGTGATCAATGACAGAATATTTTGCTGAGTTCGCGCGATAAGCGAAATAAATCTGTTTTGATATACTTTAAAATTCCAAAATGATCTGCTCTTCTGTTCAGCCTAATATTGAAGGGGGAAAAAAAGTGATTTCAACAATTGATAGTATTATTATCATAGTCTATATTTTAAGCATGCTTGGGATTGGATACTTTGTAGGAAAAGACAATGAGTCACAAGAGGATTACTTTTTAGCTAATCGTTCAATGCCGTGGTTTGCTATTGCGCTTTCCGTGGCGGCTACTATGATTAGCGCGAATGCTTTTATCGGTGGTCCGGGTTGGGCCTATGGGTCTGGCATGGCGCCGTTTATGGTCAATATTACTGTTCCGTTCGCAATTTTTATTGCTATGTATGTTACGGCACCTGTGTTTTATCAGCTTAAAGTGACATCTGTCTATCAATATATGGAGTATAGACTTGGGCCAATCAGCCGCATGCTGACTGTGATTCAGTTTTTTGTAAATTCTTTGATCCAAATCAGTTCCATGGTGTTTATACCATCACTGATCCTTCAAGCAATGACAGGGTGGTCGCTGCAGGTCATTGTGCCTCTTGTTGTCTTAGCTGCAATAATCTACAGAATTTTAGGTGGAATCAAAGCGGTAATTTGGACAGATGTGGCTCAAACAGTCGTCATTTGGGGTGGACTCATTTTCGCGATCTTTGTTGCTTTAGACAAGTTGGATATGGGCTTTTTTGAAACGCTTGGAGCCGCTAAAGATGCAGGCAAATTTGCAATGCTGGATTTTGAATTGAGCATTTCAAAAACAAATGCATTTTGGGCGTCTCTCTTGGGTGGCGCTGTAATGTGGACTCGCTACTTCTGTTTTGACCAAGCACAAATGCAGCGGATCTTGACTGCAAAGTCAATGAAAGGTGTTAAGAGTTCGTTCCTGAGCAGCGCGGTCATCATGAATGTAATGTATTTCCTTATGCTTGGCGTCGGACTCATCCTGTTTATTTTTTATGAGGGAAAAGAGTTTGAGACTTCAAATCAAATTATGATTGGTTTTATTCTTGAGAATCTGCCTGTCGGTATCATTGGTCTTGTTGTATCCGGTGCTTTTGCGGCCGCTATGTCCAGTGTGGATTCCCTGATCAATTCAATGACGACAGTGTTTGTTAAAGACGTGTATGAAAGATATTTCTTCAAGGGCCAAGGCGAAACCTCTTTGTAGCTGACATTGAAGATTTCCGCAGCGATAGGCTTATTGGTTATAGTTGTTGTGCTCTTTGGATTCAGCGGGACAGTAAAATCAGTTCTCGATGTCGTAGGAAAATACATATCATACTTCTCCGGTCCGGCGTTTGCCTCATTCGTTCTTGCAATGTTTACAACCAAGGCAAATGATAAAGGGGTCGCAACCGGTTTTGTAGTTGGAGTACCTGCAGTATTTTGGATTGCAAAACTTTTGGGAACCAGCTGGTTGTGGAATCCTCTGATCGGTTTCCTGATTACCTTTATGGTTGGTTACCTTGCGAGTTCGATGTTTAAGAGCACTAAAAAAGCAGAGGATTACAAGGAGTTTACTGCTAAAGGCATGCGTGAAAAGATGATGTCAAACGGTATGCCAACAAAAGAGGATGGCGTTTCGCTGCTGCCATTCTCACTCGATAAATATGCAATTGCTGCCTTGATCTTTTTCTTCGCTCAGTATATATTCATTGCGATTATTCAGTATTCTTGAGTATTATGTTATTCGAATATCAAAGAAGCTTAGTGAGGCACCTTAGAGGGTGCCTCATTTTCTTGATCATTTAATAACGCTTTATTCCTGTTGGTCGATATAAATTGCTATATGAATTTTACAATTACA
>WXFH01000232.1 GCA_009881125.1 Acidaminobacter sp.
TGTTCTTACCTCCGTCAACAAATGTGATGGTAAATGCAGCAGTGCAAGCCGTCCTCATAACACCTGCGCGCTCGTCATACTAAGTATACCCATTTCAAGGCGGTTTTCAACAGCATTTGGTTAAATTTACCTGATATCGTTCGCAGCACCGGATCAAACTTCCCAATCCAGACACTCCAGATAAACCTGCTCTGTGCGTTCTGCGGTCGCCGCCCAGCTGAAATGAGTTTCAACATGGCTGGTGCAGCGCCGCCGCATCTCATTTTTTACTGCCCCGTCCAACTCAAGAATCGCCAAAATCCCTTCCGCCAAAGCCATAGGGTCGTCCACCGGAACCAGTCGTCCTACGTCCGGCGTAATTATATCGTCCAATCCTCCGGCCGAGGTTCCCACCACCGGCAGTCCGCAAGCCATGGCTTCCAGAGCCGCGAGCCCAAAGGGCTCTGACCTGGAGGGCATGGCAAAGACGTCGCAGACACTGTAGAGCTCAGCCAGCTTTTCTTGAGTCAGATGCCCCACAAACCGGACCCCTTTCAAACCTAATGCCTCCGCCTGAACCAACAGTGCCGGTTTCAGCACCCCGTCACCGGCTATAATTGTAGCCACCTGGCCTCCAAGGCGCTGCTCATACAAGGCCGCGGCATCCAGCAGGACATCCGCGCCCTTGAAAGACACCAGCTTTCCGGTGAAGCACACGACGTATTTGGGGGGTGTTTCAAACCCAAGTCCCTTAAACAGGTCTTCTCCGGAAAGCACATTCCTGTGAAAGAGCCCCGTGTCACAACCGCTGTAGATCAGTGTCCGACGCGTTGCTGTCAGACCAAAGACCGCTTGAAAGTCCTCGTCTGCCTGCCGTGAAATGGTGATGATCCGGCAAGCGCCCGCAGCGGCATTCACAGCGCTGCTGCGGAACCTCTGGTCCCGTCTGTAGCCCATGAGATCGGTCCCATGGGAGGTCACCACATAAGGACGGCCCATTTCCCGGACCAGGTCCGCCAACGCCCAGATATGTCCCACGTGAATCAGTTCGGGTTCGAAGGTTTTCAAAATTTCAGAAAGCCTATCTCTGAAGACATCTCTGTAGGCTTCAATCTGCCCCTCGTCCATGTCGTAAAAGGTGAAGTGGCTTCTGGGATGCGTTGTAAAGCACGGAAAAGGAAATTTGAGTTCCGCTTTTGCCGATGGTTCTCCGTCCGCCCCCGTTGCCTCAAACAGCACCGTATGGGTGACGAACCCCTCGCTCGAGGTATCGACGGGCCTGTATTCCGGTACCAACACCTGAACCTCGTGCCCCCTCTCGACCAGCGCTTTCGCTAGATTTCGGGCATAGACCCCGCTGCCGGATCCTTCCAGCGGAAAATGGTTGATCAGAAGCAGCTTTATAGCCTTCCATGTCTTTAAACCGGACGTCATAACATCACGCCTCCCGACTCTGCTCTTTCACCATGCCCAAGCCGCCAGGCGCCCTCCACTGCTTTGGGCCAGAGCCGCTGAAGGGACTTGTAAGCTTCCAGGGCGGATGGCAGCTGCTCTATTGCTGCTCTTGCAGCCTCAGGAAGGTTTAAAAATCTGTCATCGCCAAAATAGGCTGCCGCTGCGTCAACACTGCGCGACAGACATTCAATTTGCCGGTTGGAAATGGCCGCCGCATCCTTGCCGTCCAGGGCATTGAGAATGGGATTCCGTCCGATCCATCCCAGGCAAGTCGTATAAAAACGATCCCGAATCCCTTCGTCACTTAATAGATCAGGCACCTCTGGGAAATTGTCAAAGGTGTCGTGAAACAGCCTCAGATCAATATCAACAACTTTCCATTTTCCACTGGCCGCCAAGGATTTTCCAAGCAGCGTATCCTCTCCGCGGGTGAGCCACCACTCACCCCCGAAGTTATAGGCCGTCGAAAAAAAAGGCAGACACTCCCTGAAAATCTCCAGCCGCATGCAGACATTGCCCCCGAGGATTTTGTCCGTCGAAAAAGGCCGTCTGGCCGCTCCGGCATCAAAAGTCAGTGCATGATGCTGACTGGAGTGTCGGACAAAGTCCAAGGTGCCTTCCTTTTGAAGGCCTTCCAGAAAAATGTCGATGCCTTCAAATGACATGGGCGGAATAATATAATAGCCTGAATAGTCGCTGGTGGTGACCCCAACCATCGGCAGACCTGAATCTTTCAGAGCTGACAGATGGCAGCCAAACACATCTGCCTCTTCAAAATAATGACAGCTCGGGCGCCCGCTGAGGAGCACCGGCGACACATCCGAATCCGCGAAGAAGAGGACGTCTCCGCCCGCTTTGATGGCCGAGAGGATCACGCCGTTGCGGTTTGGGCCGTAAGGCATGCGTCCGCTGAGGCCGAAAATGGAATGGCTGAACAAAGCCGACGCTTCTGCTTCTGTCAAGCCAAGCTCGACCAGTTCCGCCATTCTGGCTTCCGGACGGTTCAGATCGATCACCTCCAGAGGCGCATGGGCTTCAATGGCGCGGACCGCCGCGGGGTCGATCTCGCCCGACACGGAGACTATGACGCGTTCAATCTTTTGCTGATGGCGGGCAGCGTTGCTGAGAAAAGCGACAATCGGCCCGGGGTCTGTAAGCTGTCGGGTGATCATGCCAAAGATGATTTTCAATGTGAACGAGCCTCCTTGTAGTGGGGGATGGGTGACGTAAGAAGACGGCGGCGGGCG
>WXFH01000233.1 GCA_009881125.1 Acidaminobacter sp.
ATGTATGTTTTTGCGTTGTGCAGATTGTCTTTTGGAGATCCTATTTTTGTCGGCCATTCCCCATTTTTAGCGGTTTATATGGCCAATTACCCCACTCGCCTTCCAAAAAACTCGAATTTTGTCGTTTTGCACCCCCACTTCGCTAAATTGGTCATTTTTGATCATGAGTCCGCCCTTTTCACCCATTATTTTACATTTATAAATGGCAAAATCACATGGCCCATGTCGTTTTTTCCATTATATGTTACGCTTTTTATATATTACTTATAACACGGTAGGTTGAAGATGGTGTTTGATCCGACTTTCACTGGAAGCTTACGGTCCGACACCTTATTCATTGAAGTTCCCCGCATCTTCTCCACCCTCTTACTCCTCCCTCTTTCTCCACCCTCTTACTCCACCATAGA
>WXFH01000234.1 GCA_009881125.1 Acidaminobacter sp.
AGGGGTGGTAACATTTCTGTAACATTGCGAGAGCACGCACTCCTCTTCGTATGGGGTAAGCTGCATCTCACACCAACCGACATGCACCTCGCTCCGCCTGTGCCTCGCTTCGCTCGGTTACAGGCTGCGCTTCGGTCACGGGCTGCGCCCTAATAAACCTACATCTCACGCCAACCGACATGCCCCTCGCTACGCCTGCGCCTCGCTTCGCTCGGTCACAGGCTGCGCTTCGGTCAC
>WXFH01000235.1 GCA_009881125.1 Acidaminobacter sp.
ACACATTCATAGGATAAAGAACTGCATAATCAAGGATATCATATCTGACGTGAGAAATGAAGATGACGGCTCGAACGCCCAGGATCTCTGAGAACTGAAGATTGGCAACGCGGACAAAAACTGATTCAGTGCCTGTCACCGAGTTTGAGTTGGTGTCTGACACCAACTTAGACTCGGTGACAGGCACTAACTCAAAAACGGTGCCAGAGCTTGGTGTAATTTTACACTATTCATCACTTTCCTCACATTCAAGCACCACACAAAAGGGCCGGTAAGTCGCGTATTCCAGCGACTTACCGGCCCTTTTCAATTACTATGATTCATTTGTGGTGTTC
>WXFH01000236.1 GCA_009881125.1 Acidaminobacter sp.
GTTTGAAATTGTACCAGACACTCTTTATACATTTTTAATACTTTGTTGCAGTTTTTCGGGTATAATATGACCGTAGAGTCATGTGACTTTAGAGTCATATCAGTAGTAAAAAAAGGTGCAGAACCCTTTTGGATCCCACACCTCAATGATTTCTCACATTTATAATGTCTCTGCTTAAAATGATTCAGACAATTTTTTCAG
>WXFH01000237.1 GCA_009881125.1 Acidaminobacter sp.
AGGATGCCGTCTTCAGGCTCGATATCAACAGACCAACCGTCAAGAGTGTTTTCAGCAACGGTGTAGCTGCCAGGAATCAAGTCGCAGCGCTGCCATTCATAGACACCTTCGACGCCAGTGATGGTGATAACAGTTCCGGTCGTTGGATAGGACAGGCCGTCGGCGTTACCATAGATCGTAACATCAATGGAGCCAGGGAGCATAGAATCTGCAAATCCTAAGACGTTTTCATATCCGTCAAAGAGTTTGACGATCTTCATGCAGCCAGGGAGGTAGGTGTTGGTAATGGTTGCGACCGCAGACTCAGCAGGAGCTGCGCCAGCGACGACGGTGAGGATGCCGTCTTCAGGCTCGATATCAACAGACCAACCGTCAAGAGTGTTTTCAGCAACGGTGTAGCTGCCAGGAATCAAGTCGCAGCGCTGCCATTCATAGACACCTTCAACGCCGGTGATGGTGACGGTCGTTCCGGTGGTAGGATAGGACAGGCCGTCGGTGTTGCCATAGATCGTAACATCAATGGAGCCAGGGAGCATAGAATCTTTAAATCCTAAGACGTTTTCATATCCGTCAAAGAGTTTGACGATCTTCATGCAGCCAGGGAGGTAGGTGTTGGTAATGGTTGCGACCGCAGACTCAGCGGGAGCTGCGCCAGCGACGACGGTGAGGATGCCGTCTTCAGGCTCGATATCAACAGACCAACCGTCAAGAGTGCTTTCGGCAATAGTGTAGCTGCCAGGAATCAAGTCGCAGCGCTGCCATTCATAGACACCTTCGACGCCAGTGATGGTGACGGTCGTTCCGGTGGTAGGATAGGACAGGCCGTCGGTGTTACCATAGATCGTAACATCAATGGAGCCAGGGAGCATAGAATCTGCAAATCCTAAGACGTTTTCATATCCGTCAAAGAGTTTGATGATCTTCATGCAGCCAACAAACTCATTCTCAAAATCCTTTTCAGTGAATGCATATGACCTAGCTTTAATTTCAACTACATATCCAAGGTCGCCTAAATCATCAGCCAGATCAGTAGGAGGATTAAATATTGGAACGAAATCTTCAGTCCCAGGAGGAATATACATCAAGTTGCCACTTTCAACAATGTCTCTGAAATATTCCCTATATGTTTTTGAGGTCATCATTAGTAAGTCAATATCAAAGACGCCATCTCCAGAAACTGGTGAGGTTTGCATCCAAGTTTCTGGAAGAAGTGTGTCAGGATTAATTCTAGTTTGACCTTCAGTGATGTAGCGCATTCCATAGGTTAAACTTGGGAAACTGTAGTGGCCAGTTTCATCTGTGATTGTACCAAGGATAAAGTTCATAGAGTCAATTTCAGCTGACACGTAGACTGGCCAGCCTTCGAGACCTAAGCCGGTTGTTGCATCTCTTTTGAAGCCTTCTACAGAACCGAGGTTTTGACCAGGAACAGGAATTGGTACAGTTTTTGCGGCGCCAAGAAGCATTGCGTGGCCTGCGGATCCTTCAGAGTAATATTTTGACCCTAATCGGGTAACTTCATTGAAAGGATCTTCAGGATCGTTACCATAAATATATCCACCCCACTCATACGCGGGTACACTTGGATTGGAATATCCATGATAGAGTCCGCTGGACCAAAGCGATGTTCTGGAAAGGTGGAATTGGAAATAAAGAACAATAGTTGTGGTGTTTTCAGGTACGCCAGCTCTTCTAAAATCATCTTTTGTAATGATAAAGTAGCCAAATGAATCGGTAGACTGAAGAGCGCTGAATTCAGATTCATTATCCGGTGTGGTTGAAAGTGGTTTACCAAGATTGATTTGATCATATCGAATATCCAACCATCTGAAACCAGGCCAAATATCGCCAGTGCCATCCAACGCAACAAGTTGTGCGTTGTTAAGAGCACCTTGACCTAATGAACCTGGAATATCCATTTCGGAATTTTGCGCAGCTTCTACAAGATCTATCCCAGAATTGTAAGCATTGACTGTTGGAAAAGTAGCGGTTGGAAGTGTGTAATTTGGCCAACCTTGGTTTGAGTCTTGAAGTCTAAATAGATTGGCCTGAGTAGGATTTAGTTTTTCTGAAGTGAATTTAAGTTGAAATCCACGTACTAAGTCTACAAATTGGGCGCCTTTCTGAGGGTTATAGACGTCGTATTCGACAACATAGCCACTTGGATCAGCCATGTCAACACCGGTAATCAAAAGTTGGTAAGGCACCCATTCACCTTCGGCCCAACCATTCTGCAAGTTACCTTTATCCCAAGCGAGTTCGATCTTTCTTGGGCCATCTTGATATTTAACAGCGAATCCGTAAAAATCAGAAGATTCACCAACTGCATTACTCATCATCGGTATCGCCATAATAATCATAATCGCAATCAACATCGATGCCAAGAGAAGCCTTGTCACGCTCCTCCTAGCGGTCGGGTATCCTAACATCGTTCTCACTCCTTTGTTTTCAATATTTAGGAGAGAAACATAATTTTCAAAGTCGAGTCAATCAAAAAACCGACCCTCACAGGTCGGTTACGCCACTGGCTCAGCCCGGCATAAGGCGTCCATCTGATAGCCGGACTTCATCGCTCCCATTCAAAACACGACGCAAATCAGAATCACAGATCCTTTTCAGGTCCTTTTCAGATCCTTTTAAGATCCGTTATTCCCTATTGGTTCGTTTTCGCCAGCAGCCTCAGTGGTTGGCCGGGAGCCCTTGTGAAATTGGATGCATCCTTGCTCTGACTCTATCCATAATTCGAAGGGCGGTATCTTCTTCAGACACATATCTCCCTCAATCAACTGAATGTCCTATCTCTTTCTTGAATTGTCTGATCCGTTATTTATGTAGTGCACTGATCTGCTGGCATGCCACCTGGCTTCTCATAGGCATACCTCCTTTTGCGCCCCAAAAAAACAAAACACGACCCACAAAAACTAAGGGGTCGGTTACGCCTTTGGCTCCAACCGGATCAGGGGCGTCCATTCAGGATTCGGTTTTCATTGCTTCCGCCAATTAATTCAATTTTCAAGGATGCATAAACTTGACGTTTATGCGTTGGCAGGGAATTGTTTGCCTTGGAAAGTCGTCTATATTATACCCAAAATAATAAAAAATATAAATGTAATTGAATAATAATCAAAATTTAAGGCTGTTTAATTTATGCTATTTGTGTTTAAAATCAGATGTTTTAACTTGTATAATAATGTTTTCAATTAAAACGACAAAATGTATATAAATACACCGCGGTTTACATAACACAAAAAACAACAACGCGATTTTATGCCCTTATAATAATGAGCGATCATTAACTTTTCGAACAATATGCAATTTTGGGGGTGA
>WXFH01000238.1 GCA_009881125.1 Acidaminobacter sp.
AACCGCGCAGGAAAAGGTCGCTTGTCCATCATGCAAAATGGAGTATGTTGCGGCGAAATATGAAATCGTTGAACCAGAAATTGTAGAGGAAGCTTTGGAAGGAGATGAATAGATGTTTTCATTTCATCTGCTTTCAAACTTAATAAATAAACGACTTAATACTGAACCGCAACCATGGGAAGGTACAGGAAATTACCACAGAATTTTAGCATCAATTATTCCATCGTTTTCGGTTTCAAAAGTCTATTACAAATCAGCATTTGCTGAAGAAAATATAACCGCTGGTATTACTGATGTCACATTTGTTGTGACTCAAGTTTAAGAAATGAGGTGAATTAATGCCAAAAACATACGCTAACCACGCTACACTCTTTTATGAATATGACGCAGGTAGCGTTGATGTGACTGCTACATATCTCGAAGCAGCCGTTACGCCTGACGATATGATCCGTCAAATGCTCGTCTATCCAACAGTGGATTGTGTCATCAAAGCAAACGATTCAGAGAAGGAAATATTCCTACCAGCTTCAACATGGACACCGCTCGGATTTCAGATTACATCATTTAACGTAAAAACTGTTACAGGAACCGGTAAGATCCACTGGCAAGGATGGTACAAAGGCGGCGGCGGATACACATATTGGGGAAAAGAATAAGCGTGCATGCATCGAGGGAGTGATGAATAGTGGAACTTCATTTTGAGCATAGCGCAAACTTAGGCAGCGGGGTCAATCCCGCTGCTATTCATTTGCCTGATAACAGCGTGTATTTATTTGCAGTGGATGAAGGCAGACTTAAAGCACAGAAATGGACGCCGGATCCTGGTGATGTACCCTGGGCGACACCGGTCTTTGGTGATGCTTTCATCGCCACCAGGGACAAGTCGCTGAGCCTTTACCGCATGAAAAACGTCCCACGCGTAGGCATGTTTGGTGCCTGGCATCAGGACGCTGTCATGGATGGTGAGACGGTCATTACGCCGGAGCGTCAGCGCTTCGCGATCTGGGACGCGCTCAATGATATCTCGAATTATCTTGGGTCCGGTGAGATCCGGATGGATCTAGACAACATCGTGGCAAGTGCAAGCTTCACTTTTAAGAATCCATCTCAGCATTTATCAGGCGAGACGAACAGCCGTATGACGCCAGGCAATAAGATTGAGCTGTTCTTCACGGCGGGTGACAGCGCGGACTATCCGATGGGCGTTTTTTATTGTGACCGGATCGATATGACAGCAGCTGGCGAAACCATCACGGTAGATTGTCGAAACATCAGCGGGAAGCTGCTTAAAGATCAGACGCTCGATGAAGACAACACCTACTTGCCAATGCCGTTCAGCGATGTCTTAGAAGCGTATCTAACAGCTGCTGGGATTACTAATTATGATGTGCAGCCATCGGTGGGAGAAGCTCCGTGGTCGCCTGGTTTTGAGTTCATGCCGGACATAGATAAGCTGACAGCATTCTTTGGTATGATTCAAAACTCAGTAAACTGGGTTGCCAGAGAGACGCTGGATGGTCAGATTATCGCCGGGTCCACAGTGACATACCAGCCGATCATTGATCTTAACAGCAAATACACCTTCAACCGTGGATCTGACCTATTCAGCCGTGGCGTTACCCGTGACGACAATGACGTATACAGCCGAGTTTGCTATCAGTCGAAACAATCGGCCACTGAGACGACTCCGGAGACGACTATAAGAGCCTATGCAAATGTACTCCATGCGTTCGAGTGGGCATATGCTCCAAATAAGACGCTCTATCTCACTGCACCGGATGATACTGTGCTCGCTGAGCTTCAGGTACTGGCCGACGCGCTGGCGTCCAGGATGGCATACTCCGGAATCATCGAGCAGTTTTCAGGACCATTCAGGCCGCATATCATCCCAGGGGATGAAGCTGAGATAGTCGCGGATGATGGGACGCATCTGCTTGGACTGATCACGACAGTCAGCCATAGCTTTGGGACCGGTGGATTTACGACGAGTTTCACTGTCGATAGCGCTGGCGTCATAGGAAAACCACAGCTGCGGGATTTGATTGAGAAAGTCAGCGGGAAAGGTCAAAATAGCAGTATCAAGCGATTATATTAGCGAGGTGATAACGTGCCGGATTGCGCAAACCACAAAGCGGTTGAAGCTGAAATAAGAAATATCAAGGAGGACGTTGTAGCGCTAGAAACTGGAATGAGTAACATGAGTTCGTTCGTTTCTGGCCTAGACAAAACTCTAGCTAAGCATGACGAGCTTATAAAAAAATCATTTGAGCGCATCGAAAAAACAGAGAATCTTACTGACGCAATCAACGAGGTCACCACAGAAATCAGAATTTCAAATAAGAATCAGGAAAAAATATTGGAAGCACTTAAAACAAGCCAGGAAGATCACGATGCCAGGTTAAAAGTGGTTGAGCAGATGCCGGCAAACGATGCACTCGTGCGCCAAAAGCTTGTCATTACAGTTGTGATTACATCACTTACGTCCGGCGCTGTCGGATTTGTACTTAGCAATTTTTCGAGGTGACGATATGCCAAAAGTATTGATCGACCCTGGCCACGGTCCAGGCAACGTGAACAAAGGTCCTACCGGATATTTTGAACATGTCGGTATGTGGATCCTATCAAAGCACCTTCAGGCGGCGCTGATCCGGTGCGGCATCTCTGCAGCGCTCACTAGGATGGAGGATGCTTATCCAGGTACAACGGCAAGGGGTGCTATGGCCAAAGGATATGATTGCTTCATCAGCCAGCATTCTAACGCCGGCGCAGTATCGGCCAGAGGGTGCGAGGTTTATTATTCAGCGCTCAGGCCAAACGACAAGAAATGGGCGGCTGAGATCGCGATCCAGTCCGCGCAGCTCATGGGTAATCCGAATCGTGGCGCACTCACAAAAGGATCCGCGGCCAGTCCTGGCCAAGACTATTATGGTGTGATCCGTGCGGCAGCTGCTGCAGGTTGCCCGCATATCTTCTTGGTCGAATCTGGCTTTCATTCGAACCCTCAGGATGAAGCCTGGATTAAGTCCAGTGAGAACCTAAAGAAGCTGGCAGAAGCTCAAGCGGCGATCCTTTGCCAGATGTTAGGCGTGAAATACGTCGCCGAAGTCGTCAAAACCGCTCACTGGGGAGAACCACTGATCCGTCAGATGATGGATGATAAGGTCATAGGATCCGGGCATGATCCTGACGACGTTGTGACCTGGGCGGAGCTGGCGGCGGTTATTAAAAATATCAAAACAGGTTGACAACAATGAGTTGAAACAAAAATGCCTAAAACCATTGATTTTGTCAACCTATATGAAAGGTGGAAAATAGAATGGAATTCAACGATTTTCTAAGCGTGGACTATGTCACCTCGTACCTGGGATCCATAGTTGTGATCATGCTCATCACGCAGTTTGTAAAAGAGTTGCCGCTGATCAGTAAGCTGCCGACGAAGTACCTGGTATTTATCATTGCTCTGGTGCATCTCATGATCTTTGTACGGCCTGAGTTAGTGTTGGAAGCGATTGCTCTCACGCTGATCAATGCGTTGCTCCTTACGCTAACCGCTACAGGCGGGTATGATTTTGCGGTTAAAAAGACTGTTGTGACATTTGATGAGATTTCGGAACCTGCCGCTGATCCGGATCATTACTGAGACCCCGAAAGGGGTCTTTTTTATTTGTCTAATTTTGTCGAAAGACTTTACAATTATATAAAATATTGGATAATTTAATTATCGTATGTGGGGGGCTGGTTAAAAGTGGCGCAAAAAAACGTAATATTTGATCATTGTGAGGTATGGGCGCAAGAAAAAATTCCTGGTGAATCTAACGAGTATGAAGAAACAAAACTTAATATTGCCAGCTTGTTTGAGAAAATAATAAAATATGAACAAATCCAGAAAGAAACTGTACGGTCATACAGGGGTGGAAAAGCAAGAATTCAATCCATTACCAAAAATAAAAACGGCCTTTATGAAATTCAATTTCTTAGATTGCGAATTGATCTTCCGCCAGGAATTGCAAATGATGATGGCGAGTATGAAATTATTAAACTTGAAGACAATGAATATATAGGGGTATTTACTGCAGCTATGTATGATGCAGAAAAATCAATATTTGTATTCCACAGAAACAACCAGGCGTTTAATGCAAATGGATTAAGTGGCTATTTGACATCACTATTGAAAGATCCAAATACTACGATAGTCTTAAAACCAATTATAAGTGGTAGGGATTTGGAGAAAATAATGAAAGCTAAGCATTACAGAGCTTTCGAAATTAGCTTGGATTCGAATAGTTTTTGTGATATTGATAACCATAATTCGCTTATTCAAATAGTAAGCTTAGCAAACAAATTTAAAAGCAACACAATCAAGCTATCTTTTAGTGTCGGAAAAGCAGGAAAAAATGAATCTTTGGACAACGCAACGGTTAGAGATGTCATTTCGGAATCGGTTCCGTATCTTGATGATTTTAATAGATATGTAATTCGATATAGAGATTGTGAAGACACACAGGTAGAAACAATGGATCTTCTTGAAGAACGAAAACACGATGGCCATACATTTAATTATGATAGATCAAACCCAATTACTTATGATAAAGTAATAAATAAATTAGTTGAAAAATATTTGGCGGGCAAAAAAACTTGATAAAATAGGGAGAAAGGGTGAATAACATGCGATTTTTAGAAAGATTTATTGTTGTTATTCTACCAATTCTAATTCTTTTTATTTTGAATGTTTTAAAGATATCATCTGTTGAAATAGCAAAATTGGATATTTTTATTGGATCATTAATAAGTGCTGTTGCTACAATTGTAGGCTTTATTATAGCAATCATAGCAATTTTAATAGGTGTCTTAGACAAGCAAATAATGAAAATTATTCATGAAAAAAAGTCGATGAATCTATTAAGAGAGTATTTATTTGTTCCAGTTGTTATCGGATCATTGCTTATCATTTTATCTTTTGTTGCTTTGATTATGTGCGACAAGGTCGTAGCTGGGATGTTGTTTAAGATATTTTTGTTTTTAATCATTTCATTTGTTATCGCAAACATCCGGTTGGGCATAATTATGATTTATTTGTTTAAAGAGATAAGTGAAGAGTATTTCGAGACAGAAAGCAAAGAAAAGATACTAAGAGATGATCAGATATAACCTGTTTTGCCAACGTGTAGATACAATTAAAGAATAGGGATTTACTTTATAGCAAAATTCATGCATATATAATAGAAGGAAAGTGGTGTGAGAATCTAAAAGAATTTAAATGAAATACACTCGTAACATACAAAAACGCCTATAATGACGTATTTGCAACGCCAATCAGTTCTCCAAGCGATAATTCGATCTATCAAAGACACCTCTTTTCGGGGTGTCTTTTTTTTGAAATGAAGAAAAGGGAAGGCCTGGCCTGCCCTTTTCTTCATTTCGGGATCACATGAAATCCCAAGACGCTATTTTGTGCTATAATAATTAAAAGTCGTCTGAAAGGGTGCAAATTCATGAACGAATACAAACAAATCAGCCTCCCGAAGCTGAACAATCTTCAGCCGGGTCTCGAATCCACATGCTTGAAGCTCATGGAGGAGGCCGGCGAACTGGCGCAGTTAATAGGGAAGTTCAGAGGCCTCAACGGTGAGACTGTTGACATGGAACCCAAAGAAGTTGTGGAGAGGATCAGCCTAGAGCTGCTGGATGTGGCGCAAGTTGCTGTTTCCATGATGTTTGTGCTTGAGGAGACCTATCAGATTGATATTGATGAAAAAGTAACCGAGCACATTGAAAAGCTGATGAGAAAAGGTTATCTAAAAGGATCGAAGGAGTGATCGAAATGACGATACTCGCAGGTTATCTAATGCCGCATCCCCCTGTTGTGATACCGGCGGTTGGACATGAACAGTCTAAGGCGGTAGCAGCCACAGCCAGAGCTATGGATGAGGTTGGTATCCAGATTGCCAATCTTAAACCTGACGTTATAGTAGTAATTTCGCCGCATGGACCTCTGTTCAGTGATGCTATAGCCATTCGTGGGGAGCGTAATCTCGAAGGGAATTTAAGTGCTTTTGGCGCGCCTGAAATTCACTTGAAAAAGAATAATGCGCTTTCGCTGATCCAGGCACTGGCGGATCAGTCTGCAGACAACAACCTGCCTGCTGTCATATTCGATCATGCCCTTGCGCGAAGATTTGATGTGGCCGGTGACTTGGACCACGGTGTCATAGTCCCGTTGTCCTTTGTAGAAACTCATTATTCAGACTATGAGCTGGTAGAAATCACTTATGGATTGTTGTCTACAGATGAATTGTACAGGTTTGGTCAATTGCTTTCCTCTTGTATTGATAACTTGGGATTAAGAGCTGTCATCATTGCTAGTGGGGATTTGTCTCATAAACTTAGAGACTCCGGACCGTATCACTTTGATGTCCGTGGTCCGAAGTTCGATGCGTGGATTGTGGATGCTTTTGAAAAGAACGACCTGGTAAAAGTCGTAACAGCAGACGAAGCACTTTGCGAAGGCGCCGGAGAATGCGGCAAAAAGTCCTTGGATATTATGATTGGGGCCCTTGATGGTCTTGAAGTGTCTTCAAAAGTATTGTCTTATGAAGGGCCGTTTGGTGTGGGCTATGGTGTTGTTTCATTGACAGATCCAAAGCCTTCGGATGAAGCCAAAAGATTTGACGAAGTTGTACAAGGTGTTTTAAGCAGAAGACTAACAAGACGCAACAGAGAAGATAATTTTGTGAGACTAGCCAGAGTTGCTGTTGAAGCTTATGTTAGAGAGCAAAAGCGAATTAAACTGCCTGAGGAACTTAAGGTGCCGGAGCTTGAGGGACCATCCAAAGGTGTGTTTGTCTCGATCAAGAGTTCCGGAGGGCTGCGAGGTTGTATAGGTACGACCATCGGCACAAAGCACTCTTTGGCTGAGGAAATTATTCACAATGCAATCCAGGCAGCAACCGAGGATCCGAGATTCCCGGAGATTGAGCCTTGGGAGCTGGAGCACCTTACTATTTCAGTGGATGTCCTTTCAAAAGGTGAACTGGTATCCGGAACTCAAGCACTTGATCCGAAGACATACGGTGTCATAGTGGAATCGGATTTCAGGCGCGGGCTTCTCTTACCTGACCTTGAGGGTGTCGATACGGTTGAGGATCAGATCAGAATTGCCTTAAACAAAGCTGGAATAAAAGAACATGAAGCTTATCGGATTCATAGATTTACGGTTGAACGGCATGTCTAAAGTTAAGAATGACGGGAGATTTGAAAATGACGTTTGAAGAAGGCGTTCGAGATTTGAAGGATCAGGCCCTCAGCATGATGATCCATGTGGATGGAGAAATCGCCCATTCCTCAAGAGAAAGAGGCATTAAACCCCTGTATGTGATTTTCACAGACGGTATCCGATTTGCGGGTGGGGCGCTGCTCATCGACAGAGTGATTGGGCTGGGGGCCGCCAGAATTGCGGCAGAAATTGGCATTACAAAAGTGTGGGCACTCGTCATGAGTGAGCCTGCCAAAACATATTTGACGTCCGTAGGAATCGAGGTTCAACACAACCTTTTGGTGGATCACATCCAGAACAGAGAAGGAACAGGATTCTGCCCGGTAGAGACCATTGCCGTAAATACAAGGGCAGAGGAATCACGTTGGTTTGAGGCTATGATGGAGGAAATTCGTCAGTTTCTGACACGCATTGGTGCGATTTAAGATCGCGCAGGATATCATTTAAGATGTGAGGTGTTACTCATGAAAGAATCAACCTTGGTTATTATTAAACCGGATGCAGTCAAAAAACAAAAAATAGGTGCAATTTTGTCGCTCTACGAAGCTCACGGTTTGGTTCTCGAAGAGGCCTATATGTGTGTGCCTGAACCGGGACTGGTCGAAAAGCACTACCAGGCCCATAAAGATAAGAGTTTTTATGCCTCTCTCGTGCGATTCATGTCCTCTGACCGGGTTTTTGTCATGAAACTCACTGGAGAAAACGCTGTTGAGGTGGTCAGAGAGATAAATGGCGCAACGGATCCAGCAAAGGCCAGAGTTTGTACGATCAGGTATCTCTATGGGGACAGTGTCCAGTTCAATGCAGTCCATGGATCATCAAGCCTTGAGGAAGCCAGGGAAGAGCTGGCGCTCTGGTTCGGGAAAGACGAGGATTCGGAAGAGGAATAAAGAACTGATGCATAGATTTTGGAAATGATTTAAACAGACAATGGCCAAAAAAATAGTAATTGGAGGATTTTACAATGAACCAAACTAAATCTTTGATCCGCGGTGCGCTGATCATTGCGCTGGGACTTCTGGTGCCAACAGTCTTTCACCTCACCTCTGTCAGCGGAACCATATTCCTGCCAATGCATTTGCCTATTCTCGTGGGTGCAGCCTTCGTCAACCCTTGGATTGCCCTAATTGCGGGTGCGCTTACGCCGCTGACGAGCTCTGTTGCTACGGGGATGCCGCCTCTTTTTCCAATTGCATTTCTCATGGCCTTTGAACTCGCTGCTTATGGCTGGACCATGTCGTGGCTGATCAACAAGCGCCACTTGAATGTTTATGCCGCGCTTGTCATTTCCATGCTGGTCGGCCGCATTGTGCTTGGGATCGCCGCTGTAGTGACGACTTCTTTATTTGCAGTTCAATTGAATCCTGTCATGTATATGAAAGGCGCAGTGCTGACAGGACTTCCAGGCATGGCACTGCAGCTTCTGGTGGTTCCTGTTCTTATCAAGGCGTTATCTGCATCCCTGCGACTCAGAAGAGGGTAAAAGGGCATGCTGCGAATTCATCAGATCAAAATGGAGATCGGGCACAGTGACAGGGAAATTGAACTGCAGTTGAGAAAGAAGTTGGGCATTGGGGCGAATGAGCCCCTTTCCTGGCGTATAGCCCGGGAGTCCCTCGATTTGAGAAAGGGGCAACCTGCCAAGGTAGTTTACAGTATAGATCTAGCCGCCGGAGACCGCGAACCCAGGCTCCTTAAGAAGCTCGGGAAAGATGCCGAGCGTCTGGAAGTGCTGCATCATGAGCATGCGATCGATCCCGGACAAGAGAAGAGTATGCTCAAATATCCGCCTGTAATAATAGGATTTGGTCCGGCTGGGATGTTTGCGGCAGAAATGCTCAGCCGCAACGGGTATAACCCTGTAGTCATTGAACGGGGGAGCCGTGTGGAAAAGCGTGTAGAAGACATTGAAACGTTTTGGTCCACCGGCGATCTAAACCCGGAATCCAATGTTCAATTTGGTGAGGGTGGCGCAGGAACTTTTTCGGATGGAAAGCTGACATCGCGCAGCAAGGACCCTAGGGGTCAGCAGGTGCTGGATCTGCTGGCAGCACTTGGCGCGCCAGAAGATATTCGTTACCGGCAAAAACCACACATAGGCACAGATATTCTCAGGCATGTGGTAAAAGCCATGCGGTTCAGAGTTGAAGCCCAAGGCGGCCAATTCATGTTTGATACAAAGGTCTGCATGATAAAACGTTTGCCTGATGGAATTTTTGAGCTGGAACTGTCAGACGGCATGAAAATGAAGACAGATGTGGTCATTCTTGCCGTTGGCCACAGTGCCAGGGATACTTTTGCCATGCTTCACGAGCAGGGGGTTGAGCTGCGTCAGAAGCCATTTGCTGTTGGGGTCCGCATTGAACACCGGCAGACAGAGATTGACCTGCAGCAGTACGGTGAGCACCTTGAAGCCTTAAAGAAGCGCTACGGTGCGTCGGAGTACAAGCTGACGGCAACGACAGACAGCGGACGTGGTGTGTACACCTTTTGCATGTGTCCGGGCGGCGAAGTCGTCGCGGCATCCTCTGAGTTGTGTGGTGTGGTTACCAATGGTATGAGCAGACGGGCGAGAGATTTGGAAAATGCTAACAGTGCCTTATTGGTATCTGTGACACCTGAGGATTTTGACTCAAAGCATCTGCTCTCTGGCATTGAATTTCAGCGTGCCTTGGAAACGTCGGCATTTGAACTGGGAGGCAGAACCTATGGCGCGCCTTATATGACAGTAGGTGAATTTTTGGGGCGCCGGCCATTTGACGCATCCCATGAACCCGAGAAGATCAAACCGACTTATCGCCCCCAGCCGGTCAAAGCGGACTTCAGAACGGTGATGCCGCCCTTCCTGGTGGAAGCTCTCCAGGATGGCTTGACTAAAATGGGCCAAAAGATGAAAGCTTTTGCCGATGATGACGGAATCCTCACCGCATTCGAAACACGCAGTTCGTCCCCGGTACGCATTATTAGGAACGAAACGACACTGGAATCCATCTCACACCCTGGCCTGTACCCATGTGGTGAAGGTGCGGGTTATGCCGGCGGGATAACCTCCTCTGCAATCGATGGGATTCGTGTCGCGGAGCAGATCATGATGAAAAGTCGTCCGGTCACTGTGACGGTCAGACCTTAAATTGGACGCTTCGTATGCAGTTAATAAAGAATAAGCAGGAATTCGCTGAATTTTATTCACTTTGCCGA